>NZ_JBSHAF010000010.1:203214-227278 GCF_053611365.1 Streptomyces sp. NPDC054813
CCCACCCCACCACGCCCCCGTCGCTCCAAAAGACGGCGCGCGGCGCGCCCCCCCCCCCCCCCGCGCCCCCCCCCCCCCCCCCCCCCCCCCCCTCGGGTGAGCGGTGTCAGGACTTGGCGTAGCGCTGCTTCAGCGCGCTGCGCTTGTTGCTGCCCTCTGCATTCCTGCCTTTTTCGATGATCACCAGGTTGTGGTAGAAGTGCACGCCGACCACATTGAGGTCGGTGTACGTCGGCTGATAGTTCTCGGTCACGAATTCCTCGTAATTCAGCCCGTCCACCAGCCGCTTCAGCATCCCCATACTGGTGTGCGCGGCGTCGAGATCCTCACTGCCCTGCCATTCGGGCCAGTACGACGACTGGGTGTCCTCGACGATGTAGATGCCACCGTCCTTGAGCCGGGGGAAGAGCGTGGCGAACGTCGTGAGCACATGCGGACTACGGTGACTGCCGTCGTCGATGATGACGTCCAACTCACCGATCTTGTCGGCGACGGCGTTCAGGGACGACGGATCGGACTGGTCTCCGATGAACGTCGTGATGCGATCCTCGTCGACAAATGACTTGTCCTGGATGTCCATTCCGAAAATCCGCGCCTTCGGGAAGAACTGCTTCCACATGCGCAGGGAGGCACCGCCCTGACCTGGCCTGTTGTAGCCGCCAATGCCGATTTCCAGCAGGTTGAACGAGTCGTTCTTCAGGTGCCCGAGATGGCGCTGGTAGTGCTGGGTGTAGCGGTGTATTCCCCACTTGTCCGTCTTGAAGTGCTGGGCGAGTTTGTTGAGATCGCCGGAGATCGCGTCAAGCCCCGTCGGCTTGGCCGGTTTGGCCGGCTGGGCGGACAGACGCCGCTTCAGTCGTCGCAGGACCCGCACATTCTTCTCACCCAGTACGGACTTTACGGTCGCTCGCATCGACATCGCGGGGCAAATCCTTTCCCTACCCGACCCACAAGACATTCAAAGCATCATCGTAGTGAACCGGGGCCATCCACAAGGGGCTAACGCGACGGCCTGTGAAAAAGGCTCGGCGGGCTGCGCTATTTCCATACACCGCAGGGCGGCCGACATGCTCGGTGAGCCGTCGGCCGCCCTGCGGCAGGTGGGTGCGAAGTGCCTTATGCGGACATCTCCTTGCGGATGTGCGGCAGCCCCTCCGCCAGGGCCTGACGCCAGTCCCGCGGCGGCTCAAGGCCGACCTCGGCCCACCGGTCGTGGCCGAGGACGCTGTACGCGGGGCGGGGTGCCGGCCGGACGAACGCCGCACTCGTGGTGGGGCGTACCCGCTCCGGGTCGGCGCCGAGCAGACGGAACACCTCCCGGGCCAGCTCGCACCAGGTGGCCGCGCCGGAGCTGGTGCCGTGGAAGACGCCGTGCGCGCGGTCGTCCCGCCCTAGGCGGGGGCCGAGGTCGGCGATCCGGGCGGCCAGGTCGGCGCTCCAGGTGGGCTGCCCGCGCTGGTCGTCGACGACGTCGAGGGTGTCCCGGCGGGACTCCAGCTCGATCATGGTGCGCACGAAGTTCTTTCCGTGCGTGCCGTACAGCCAGGCCGTGCGGACCACCGCGCTCGCGCCCGGGAGCTCGGCCAGGACGGCCCGTTCGCCGGCGAGCTTGGTGCGGCCGTAGGCGGTGCGCGGGTCGGTGGGGTGGTCCTCGGGGTACGGGGTGGTGCGGGCGTCGCCGTCGAAGACGTAGTCCGTGGAGACATGGACGAGGCGGGCACCGTGCCGGGCGGCGGCGCGGGCCAGCAGGCGCGGGCCCTCGCCGTTGATCAGCAGGGCCCGCTCCTCGTCGGTCTCGGCGTCGTCGACGGCCGTGTACGCGGCGCAGTTCACCACCAGGTCGGGCCGGTGCCCGGCGAGCGCCGACGCCACCGAGTCGGCGCTGGTGACGTCGAGGTCGGCGCGGCCCAGGGCCACCACCTGCGCACCCCGGCGGGTGAGTTCCTCGACCATGTCGTGGCCGAGCATTCCGCCCGCGCCGGCGACGAGCCACTTCATCAGTGCTTCTCCTGCTCCTTGCGGGATTCGAGAGCGGCGCGTTCCTTCAGCGGCTCCCACCAGTCCCGGTTGTCGCGGTACCAGGCGACGGTGGCGGCGAGGCCGGAGGTGAAGTCGTGCTTGGGGGTGTAGCCCAGCTCGTCGCGGATCTTGCTCCAGTCGACGGAGTAGCGCTGGTCGTGGCCCTTGCGGTCGGCGACGCGGTCGACGCGGTCCCAGTCGGCGCCACAGGCTTCCAGGAGCAGGCCGGTGAGTTCCTTGTTGCTGAGCTCGGTGCCGCCGCCGATGTTGTAGACCTCGCCGGCCCGGCCGCCGGTGCGGACCAACTCGATGCCCTGGCAGTGGTCCTCGACGTGCAGCCAGTCGCGGACGTTGCTGCCGTCGCCGTAGAGCGGGACGTTCCTGCCGTCGAGGAGGTTGCTCACGAAGAGCGGGATGACCTTCTCGGGGAACTGGTGCGGCCCGTAGTTGTTGGAGCAGCGGGTGACGCGGACGTCCAGGCCGTGGGTGCGGTGGAAGGCCAGTGCGAGCAGGTCCGAGGAGGCCTTGGACGCGGAGTACGGCGAGTTCGGCTGGAGCGGGTGGGTCTCGGGCCAGGAGCCGGTCTCGATGGAGCCGTAGACCTCGTCGGTGGAGACGTGCACGAACGGCCCGACGCCGTGCCGCAGGGCCGCGTCGAGGAGGGTCTGGGTGCCGACCACGTTGGTGCGGACGAACGCGCCGGCCCCGTCGATGGAGCGGTCCACGTGCGACTCGGCGGCGAAGTGCACCACCTGGTCGGCCTCGGCCATCAGCCTGTCGACCAGCTCGGCGTCGCATATGTCGCCCTGCACGAAGGTCAGGCGGGGATGTGACTCGGGCAGGTTGGTCAGGGTGCCCGCGTAGGTGAGCTTGTCCAGCACGGTGATGTGCGGCGCGTCGGGGGCACTGTCGGCGAGCAGGCCGCGGACGTACGTGGAGCCGATGAAGCCGGCGGCGCCGGTGACGAGGAGGTTCATGAACGGATCTGCACCTTGCTGTGGTCTCCGAGGACGAGGCGGTGGGCGCTGGGGGTGCCGGCTGCCGGGGTCACCTCGACATGCCGGCCGATCAGCGAGGACTCGATCCTGCCCACCCCGTCGATGGAGGAGTCCCGCAGCACTATGGAGAACTCCAGTTCACTCTCGGTGATCCGGCAGTTCTCGGCGACCGACGTGAAGGGGCCCACGTAGGAGTCGCCGACGACGGTCCCGGCGCCGATCACGACAGGGCCGACGATCCGCGAGTTGGTGACGCGGGCGCCCGCCTCGACGACCACCCGGCCGACGATCTGGCTGGCCTCGTCGACCTCGCCGTCGATACGCGGCTCCATGGCCTCCAGGACGGTCCGGTTGACCTCGAGCATGTCGACGACGTTGCCGGTGTCCTTCCAGTAGCCCTTGATCACCGTGGAGCGCACGTCGGCACGCTGGTCGATGAGGTGCTGGATGGCGTGGGTGATCTCCAGCTCGCCGCGCCAGGACGGCTTGATGGCACGCACGGCGTCGTGGATGGCCGGCGTAAACAGGTAGACGCCGACCAGGGCGAGGTCGCTCTTGGGCTCCTGCGGCTTCTCCTCCAGGCCGACCACCTGGCCGTCGGCGTCGAGTTCGGCGACACCGAAGGCCCGCGGGTTGGGCACATGGGTGAGCAGGATCTGCGCGTCGGGACGGGTCTCGCGGAACTCCTCGACGAGTCCCGCGATGCCGCCGACGATGAAGTTGTCGCCGAGGTACATGACGAAGTCGTCGTCGCCGAGGAAGTCCCGCGCGATCAGCACCGCGTGGGCCAGACCCAGCGGGCGCTCCTGGGGGATGTAGGTGACGTCGAGACCGAACTTCGACCCGTCACCCACCGCTTCCTCGATCTCGGCGGCGGTGTCGCCGACGATCATCCCGACCTGGGTGACACCGGCGGCGGCAAGGGATTCGAGCCCGTAGAACAGCACGGGTTTGTTCGCCACCGGCACGAGCTGTTTCGCTGACGTGTGGGTGATCGGCCGAAGCCGTGTACCGGCACCGCCGGAGAGCACCAAAGCCTTCATTCACTACACCTTATAGGTGAACATCTGGTTGAGACGTTCTTCTGTTTTCCTGATGGGTTACGACAGTATGGCCCTGGCGCGGATGCCATGTGACCACGAGATGCCTCGAAGCGGCATCTCGTCTGTTTTTTACGATAATTTGGACGCACGTTCCCGAGCGGCTCAGAAGTCCTCCGGCCAGCCCGCCGCCCGTTCCACCTCCGCCTCGACCTCGGACCGCGGCCGGCCCTCGTCACGGGCGTACTCGCTCACCGCGGTCAGTTCGTCGCGGGCCAGGTCGCGCCAGGCGCGCAGGGCGGTCTCGTAGGTCTCGGACTGGGCGCCGCCGCCCGGCTGCTGCAGGGCCGGTGGCCCATAGGCGTCCCGCAGTTCCAGGACCTTGTCGTGGGCTGCGTCGGCCGCGCGGTGCTTCGCCACGAGTTCGTCGAAGGTGTGTGCCACATCAAGGACATTAAGGACGGTCGCCGCGCCCCGCCTCCCGAGACGGCCGAGTGCCCACCCGAGTGACCCCCCGGTCCTGCGGTCAGTCCTCCAGGACGAGGTCCGCCCACACCTGTTTGCCGCCGCTGACCGGCACGGTCCCCCAGGTGGCCGACACGGCCTCCACGAGCAGGATGCCGCGCCCGCCGGTGGCCTGCCAGCCGATGTTCGCGGGTTTGACCGGGCTGCGCGGCGAGGCGTCGACGACGGCGATCCGCAGCCGGTGGTCGACCAGGGTCAGATCCAGCCGGACCGGGCCGTCGGTGTGGATCAGGGCGTTGGTGACGAGTTCGGAGACCACCAGCAGGCCCGTGTCCATGGCGTCGTCGGTGATGCCCCAGGAGCGCAGGGTGCGGCGGCTGAAGCGGCGGGCGTGCCGGGCCGCCTCCGGGACCCGCCACACCGTCCAGCTCTCCCGCAGCGGGCGCACGGCCATGCCGTCGTAGCGCATCAGCAGCAGGGCGACGTCGTCGATGCGCCGGGCGTTGCCGAGCAGGGCGTCGGCGACCAACCCGAGGTGGCTGGGGTCGGAGGCGCCGAGGTCACGGGCGAACCGCTCCATGCCGTCGTCGATGTCGGTGTCGGGGGACTCGACCAGACCGTCGGTGGTGAGCGCGAGCAGGGTGCCGGGGCTCAGGCTGAGCTGGGTCATCGGGAAGTCGGCCTGGGCCACCACGCCGAGCGGCGGTCCGCCCTCGGTCCCGGCGATCTCGGTGGTGCCGTCCGGGTGACGCAGGACCGGCTGCAGATGCCCGGCGCGCACGCACCAGGCGGTGCCGGCCTCCATGTCGACGTCGACGTAGCAGCAGGTGGCGAAGAGGTCGCTCTCCATGTCCATGAGGAGCCGGTTGGTATGCGAGACGACCACGTCGGGGCTGTGCCCCTCGGCCGCGTAGGCGCGCAGCGCGGTGCGCATCTGGCCCATCAGGGTGGCGGCCGCGGCGCTGTGGCCCTGGACATCGCCGATGACGAGGGCGACGTGGTTGTCGGTCAGCGGGATCACGTCGTACCAGTCGCCGCCCACCTCCAGGCCCTCGGCGGGGGGCAGATAGCGGGCGACGGCCAGCGCGCCGGGCAGCCGGGGCAGTCGGCGGGGCAGCAGGGCGCGCTGGAGCATGCCGACCAGCTCGTGCTCGGCGTCGAAGGCGTGGGCGCGCATCAGGGCCTGCCCGGCAAGGCCGGCGGCGGCGGTGAGCAGGGCGCGTTCGTCGGAGCCGAAGTCGTGCGGGCTGTCCCAGCCGATCAGACAGATCCCGGCCATCCGGCCGCCGGCGGGCAGCGGGAGGACGGCGAGGCCGCCGGGGCCGACCTCGGCGAGGGCGGGTTCCAGGGCGGTCGTGACGGGCCAGATCCGGGGGCGGCCCACGCGCAGGGCGGCGGCCAGAGTAGGCATGGAGCGCACCGGCGCGTCCGGCCATTCGGTGCGCCATTCGGTGCGCCACAGCTCGGGCCAGGACTCGGCGTCGGGAGGGTCCAGGACGGTGACGACCAGGCGCTCGTTCTCCAGTTCGGCCAGGGCGATGCGGTCGGCCTTGAGCGGTCCGCGCAGGGCGGCGACGACGGCCTGACTGACGTCCTTGACCGTGCCGGCGGTGGCCAGCGCGGCGGCGAGCCGCTGCACCCGGGCCACGTCGGTGACGTCGGAGCGGAGCGTGGAGGCGTCGGCGACGGTGCCGGCCAGCCGGGCGGGGTGCCCCTCGGCGGCCGGCACCATGCGGCCGCGCAGCCGCAGCCACTTGGGCGAGCCGGAGGGATCCAGGATCCGGAACTCCAGCTCGCGGTCGCCGATCGACATGTGGTCGGCCTCGACCACGGACATCAGGGCGGGCACGTCCTCGGGGAGGGTACGGCCCAGCAGGGTCTCGACCTTGCCGTCGAAGTCGTCCGGGCTCATGTCGAAGAGGGCGAGGATGCCGTCGCCGACCTTGATCCGGCCGGTGTCCATGGCGAGGCTGAACGCGTCGGCGGGCAGTTCGCCGGTGTCGGAGACGGTGGGGAGCGGGGCGGGCAGGGCGATCGCGTCGGCGATCAGTTCCAGGCAGGCGCGGTCCTCGGGGCCGAACCCGCCGTGCCGTTCGCCGACCACGACCAGGAGTCCGGCGCGGCCGGGCACCGGCAGGACCGCCAGCGAGAACTCCTGGGACGGGGTCCGCCGCGCCTCCGGGCAGTCGGCCAGTTCCTCGGGTGCCAGCCAGACGGGCCGCCCGGTGCCGTAGGCCTCGGCGGCCGGGGACCGCCCCACGGCCGGGTAGGCGTCACGCAGGCCGAAGATGGTGCGGGGCACTCCGACCGACTCGGCCAGTCGCAGCATGGCTCCGTCGTCGCCGGGTGTGTACACCCCGGCGAACGCCGCTCCGGCGAACACCAGCGCCTGTTCGAGGACACGCCGGAGCCGGTCGGGTGCGCCGGGATCGCCCGTGAGCGTTTCGAGGGCTATTTCGGCGCGCTCCGTTCTGATTCCGCGTACCGCGGCGCCCTCACTGACCACGCCGCCATTACAGCGCTTATGAGGCGTCCGCGCAGCCCCTGTGACCGTTCCGTGGAGGCTGGGGGTCCGTTGCGCTCGAAAGGCACCGAACATGTCTTGACCCGTGGGTTCCGCACGGTGAGCTCGTGACAGACGTGACTGTCCGCGACCGTGCGGCGCCTGCGAGTGTCGGGTCCGGGCCACGGAGGGGGAGGCGGATGGACAGGCGGTACGAGGTGTACGCGCTCGCCGACGGGCATTTCTACGACACGCCCGCCCGGCTCGGGACGGGCCGGGCGCTGACGGAGCCGCTGTTCGCGGCGGCGCGTCGCGCGGTGCCGGAGGGCTGGCACGCGGCGCGCTCCGGAGACTGGCTGACCATGACGCCGGTCGGCCCGGACGGTGCGCCGCTGCCGTCGCCGGCCCAGGGCTGGAAGATCCACTCCTCGGCGACCCGGGCGAACGCGGAGCGGATCGCCGCGATCGTGTGGGACTACTGCGTGCCGCGCCGCATCCCGTTCAAGTTCGTTCCGGGACCGCATCTGCTGCATCTGCGCAACGCCAAGTACGCGGGCCGCGACACCAGCGGCAAGTTCGTGACGGTCTACCCGGCCGACGAGGACCGGCTACAGGATGTGCTGCGTGAACTGGGCACGCTCCTGGAGGGTTTCGAGGGTCCGTACATCCTGACCGATCTGCGCTGGCACGAGGGGCCGCTGTACGTCCGCTACGGCGCGTTCGCGCGCACGTACGTCGTCGACGAGCGCGGTTCGCTGGTGACGGCGGTGCGCGACGGCGCGGGCAGGCTGGTGCCGGACCGGCGGGCGCCCTCCTTCCAGGTGCCTCAGTGGGTGACGCTCCCGGAGTTCCTGCGGCCGCAGCTGGCGGCCCGGGAGGCCACCACGGTCGGCGAGCTGCCGTACCGGATCGAGAAGGCGCTGCACTTCTCCAACGGCGGCGGCGTGTACGCCGGGACCGACACGCGGGACGGGCGGCGGGTGGTGCTCAAGGAGGGGCGGCCGCACGCGGGGCTCGCGGCCGACGGCGCGGACGCCGTCACCAGGCTGGGCAGGGAGAAGGCCGCGCTCGAGGCGGCGGCCGGCACCGGGGTGGTGCCCGAGGTCCGGGACTGGTTCACGCTGGGCGACCACCGGTTCCTGGTGATGGACTTCCTGGAGGGCCGTCCGCTCAACGCCTTCTTCGCCGAACGGCATCCGCTGCTCACCCCGGACCCGGATCCGGCGGCCGTGCGCGCCTACACGGAGTGGGCGCTGCGCATCCACCGGAAGGTGACGGCGGCCGTCGAGGCGGTGCACGCGCGCGGGATCGTCTTCAACGATCTGCATGTCTTCAACATCATGGTCGGGCCCGACGAGGAGACGGTGTTCCTCATCGACTTCGAGGCGGCCGCGCCCGTCGAGGAGAACGGCCGTCAGGTCGTCGCCCACCCCGGCTTCTTCGCTCCGCCGGACCGCAGGGGCGTCGAGGTCGACCGGTACGCGCTCGCCTGTCTGCGGCTCGCCCTGTTCCTGCCGGTCACCACCCTGTTCGTCGTCGACCGGGGCAAGGCGGCCCATCTCGCGGACGTGATCGCCGGGCAGTTCCCGGACGTGCCCCGCGCCTTCCTGGACGAGGCGGTCGCGGAGATCACCCGGGGCACCCCGGCCGCACGTCCCGTCGTACCGGCGGACTGGCCGCACAGCCGCGACTCGATGGTCAAGGCGATCCTCGCCTCCGCCACCCCCGAGCGCGACGACCGGCTCTTCCCGGGTGACATCGCCCAGTTCGGCGACGGCGGCGGACTCGGCCTCGCGCACGGCGCGGCCGGTGTGCTGTACGCCCTGGACCGAGCCGGCGCGGAACGCTACGACGAGGGCGAGCGCTGGCTGCTCGACCACACCGCACCGCCGCCGCCCGGCACCCCGCTCGGCCTGTACGACGGTCTCGCGGGCGTCGCCCATGTCCTGGACGGGCTCGGCCACCGGCAGCGCGCCCTGGACCTCGTGAGGGGGATCCTCCGGGAGAACTGGCGCAACCTCTCCTCCGACCTGCACGGCGGCCTGGCCGGTCTGGGCCTGGTCCTTGACGCCCTGGCCGACTCGGCCGGGGAGCCCGAGCTGCGCGAGCGGGCCGCGGAGGCCGCCGAGATCCTCCTGCGACGGCTCGCCGAACCGCTCCCGGACACGCCCGGGCGGCGCGCCGGGCTGCTGCGGGGCGCGACCGGGCCCGCGCTGTTCCTGCTGCGGCGGTACGAACGGACCGGCGAACCGGCCCTGTTGGCTGCGGCCGGCGAGGCGATGCGCCGGGACCTGGACCGCTGCGTGGTGCAGAAGGGCGGCGGTCTGGAGGTCGACGAGGGCTGGCGCACGCTGCCCTACCTCGGCGACGGCAGCGCGGGGATCGGGCTGGTCCTCGACGACTGGCTCGCCCACGGCACCGACGAGAGCAAAGTCTTCGAGCGGGCCCGCGCGGCCGTCCTGACCGCCGCCACCTCACGCTTCTACGCCCAGCCCGGCCTCTTCCAGGGCCGCGCCGGGATGATCCTGCACCTCGCCCGGACCGGCGCCGACCCGGTACGGCTCGCCGCCCAGGTCGACGGGCTCGGCTGGTTCGCGATGGCCTACCAGGGCCAACTCGCCTTCCCCGGGCACCAGATGATGCGGCTCTCCATGGACCTCGGCACCGGAACCGCAGGGTGCCTGCTGGCGCTGACCGCCGCCCTCGACGGCGGCCGCGCCGCGCACCTGCCGTTCCTCCCGCCGCCACCGGCGGCCCCCGCACGCGGCTCCGCATGCTGACGGAGCCGTGACACAACCCCGTCCCCAACAACACCGGGGGGACCGCTCGGTCCCCGGAAAGGACACGCTATGGCCCTTCTCGACCTGCAGACCCTGGAGTCCGAAGAGCGTCACGACGGCGGCGGCGCCAGCACGGTGAGCCTCCTGTCGTGTGTGTCGGCGGCGAGCGTCCTGCTCTGTCTCTGACCGGCACCGCGAACCCGGCTCCGGGCGGCCCTCTCCTGCGGGAGGGGCCCGTCCGGGGCCTTCGCCCGAAGCCGTCCACCGAGGCGAGGCCCGCGCCCGATGACAGCACCTGCACCTCCCCCAGACCTTTCACGCACCGCCCTGCGCCATGCCGGGGTGCGCTGTGCCGTCCTGTGCCTGGTCAGTACGGCCGCCACCGCGGCGGGGCTGCTGCTGCCCGCCGTGCTGGGCCGGACCCTGGACCTGCTGCTGGCGGGCGCCCCGGCGGCCGGCTGGGTGGGCCGGGCCGCCGCCCTGGTCCTGCTGCTCGCCCTGCTCGACGCCTGCGCGAGCGTGCTCGCCGGGACCGTCGACGCACGGGCCACGGCCGGGCTGCGCAGCGGAGTGACCGCGCATGTGCTGGCCCTCGGGCCGCGCGCGCTGCCCCGGTTCGGCGCCGGGGACCTGGTCGCCCGGCTGGTCGGGAACGCGGCGCAGGCCGGCACCGGGCCCGCCGCGCTCGCCGCGCTGCTGGCCGCGCTCGCCGGTCCGGTCGGGGGCGTGGTCGCGCTCGGCGTCGTCGATCCGTGGCTGGCGGCCGTGTTCCTGGCCGGGGCACCCGTACTCGCCCTGCTGCTGCGGGCGTTCACCCGGGACACCTCTGCGTGCGTGGCCGAGTACCAGCGGGAACAGGGCCGCATCGCGAGCGCACTGGCGGAGGCGGTCGATGGCCGGCGGACCATCGCGGCGGCCGGCCTCCAGGACCGGGAGACGGCCCGGGTCCTGCGACCGCTGCCCGCACTGGGCCGCGCCGGGCACCGGATGTGGCGGGTGCAGGGCCGGGCGGCCGCCCAGGCGGTCACCGTGGGTCCGCTGCTCCAGCTCGCGGTCGTGGCGGTGGCGGGCTTCCTGCTCTCCCGGCACCGGATCTCGGTCGGCGAGGTTCTCGCCGCCTCCCGCTACGCGGTCCTCGCGACCGGTGTCGGCGTACTGGTCGGCCAGCTCGCCGCCCTCACCCGGGCCCTCGCGTCGGCGCGGCGCCTGGCCGAGGTGACCGGATACCCCGCGCCCGCACACGGCACCTGCCCGCTCCCCCCGGGCCCCGGCCGCCTGGAACTGCGCGGGGTCGCGGCACACCGGGGCGGCCGCGCCGTCCTCGACGGCGTCGATCTGACCGTCCCCGGCGGCACCGTCCTCGCGGTCGTCGGCCGCTCGGGCACCGGCAAGTCGCTGCTGGCCGGGCTCGCGGGCCGGCTCACCGACCCGGACGCCGGAGTGGTCCTCCTCGACGGCGTTCCGCTGCCCGCGCTCCCCCACGACGAGCTGCGCCGGGCCGTCACCTACGCCTTCGCCCGCCCGGCCCTCCTCGGTACGACCGTCGGGGACACCATCGCCTTCGGCCTCACCACCCCCTCCCCCGCCGAGGTCGGCTCCGCCGCCCGCCGAGCCCGGGCCGACGTCTACATCCGCCGACTGCCGGACGGCTGTGCGACCCGGCTCGCCGACGCCCCGCGCTCCGGAGGCGAGGCCCAGCGCCTGGGGCTCGCCCGGGCCTTCGCACACCCCGGACGGCTGCTGATCCTCGACGACGCCCTCTCCAGCCTGGACACGGTCACCGAACACCACATCACCGAGTCCCTGCTGGCCCCGGGCCCCGGACCGACCCGCCTGATCGTCGCCCACCGCGCGGCGACGGCGACCCGCGCGGACACGGTGGCCTGGCTGGACGGGGGGCGGGTCCGGGCGCTGGGAACCCATGCGGAGCTGTGGCAGGACCCGGAGTACCGGGCGGTGTTCGGGGCACGGCTGCCCGAGGAGCCCGGGCGGTGAACGGCCGGCTGCTCCGGGCGCCCGGCCGTGTTCGGGCGCCCGTGACCGAGGAGGCCGCGCGGTGACCGGTCGGCTGCTCCAGGTGCGTCGGCCCGTGCTGGCGCGGCTCGCGTTCTGGTCGGTGCTGGAGGCCGGGCAGACCTTTCTGCTCGGGTACGCCCTGGCCCGCGCGCTGGACGCCGGATTCCTGGCCGGGGACGCCCGGACCGGGCTGCGGTGGCTCGCGGCGGCAGCGCTCGGCGTGGGGGTCGGGGCGTTCGGGACCCGCCGGGTGTACGGGGTGGTCGCCGACCTGGTGGAGCCGGTGCGGGACCGGCTGGTGGCGGGGGTGGTGGCGCGCGGGGTGCGGGACGGGGACCGGGGGGCGCAGTCGGGGCTGACCCAGCAGGTGGAGATCGCCCGGGACACCCTCGCGGGGCTGGTGATGGTGTCCCGTTCGTTCGTGTTCACGGTCGCCGGCGCCCTCGCCGGGCTCTGCGCCCTCGCGCCGCCGCTGCTGCTGGTCGTCGTGCCCCCGCTCCTCGCCGGCCTGGGCCTGTTCGCGGCGACCCTGCGCCCGCTGGCCCGCCGGCAGGAGGCCTTCCTGGTCGCCGACGAGGCCCTCGCGGAAGAACTGGGCGAGGTGTGCCCGGGGCTGCGGGACGTCACGGCGGCGGGCGCCGAGGAGTACGTGGCCGAGCGGGTCGGGGAGCGCGTCGACGGCGAGTTCCGGGCCGCGAGGGCGCTGGCCCGGTGGAGCGTCGTACGGGTGGCGGCCCTGGCGGTCGGCGGCCAGCTGCCCCTGGTGCTGCTGCTCGCCACCGCCCCCTGGCTGCTCGCCCACGGCGTGACCGCGGGTGCTCTGGTCGGCGCGCTCGCCTACGTCACCCAGTCCCTGCTGCCCGCCCTGCAGAACCTCGTACACGGCCTGGGCACCAGCGGAGCCCGCCTCACGGTGGTGCTGCGCAGACTCCGCCCGCCCCCGGAATCCGGCGCCCCCACCGACGCCACCGATACCGCGGCCTCCGACACGTCCACCGCGGCCCCGGCCACTCCGGACGCCGACACGTCCACCGCGGCCCCGGCCACTCCGGACGCCGACACGTCCACCGCGGCCCCGGCCACTCCGGACGCCGGCGCGTCCGTCAAGGCCGCCGGCGTCCCGCGCTCCGGTGTCCCGGCGCTCGCCCTCGCCACGGTCAGCTTTGCCTACGGGCCGGCGAGTACCCCCGTCCTCGACGGGCTCGACCTGTGTGTCGCGCACGGCGGTCACCTCGCCGTCGTGGGGCCGAGCGGGATCGGCAAGTCGACGCTCACCGCGGTGGCCGCCGGGCTGCTGACCCCGGTCCAAGGCGAGATCCGGGTGTGCGGGCACCCCGTGCCCGGGGTCCGGGCAGCCACGCTGAGGGTGCTGATCCCGCAGGAGGCGTACGTCCACACGGGCACCCTCGCCGAGAACCTCGGGCTGCTGCGGGCGGACCCCGTCCCGGAGCCGGAGCTGCTGGCCGCCGCCGAGGCGGTCGGACTCACCCCGTTCCTGGAGCGGTGCGGCGGCCCGGATGCCCCGGTGCACCCGGCGGAGCTGTCCGCGGGCGAGCGGCAGCTGATCGCGCTCACCCGTGCCTACCTCTCCCCCGCGCCGCTCGCCCTGCTCGACGAGGCCACCTGCCATCTCGACCCGGAGGCCGAGGCCCGTGCCGAGCGCGCCTTCGCCGCACGGCCCGGCGGCAGCCTGGTGGTGGTCGCGCACCGGATCTCCTCCGCCGGCCGCGCCGAGCGGATCCTGGTGATGGACGGCCCGCGCACCGCGTACGGCACCCACGAGGAGCTGTTGCGCACCTGTGCGCTCTACCAGGACCTGGTGGCGCCGGCCCGACCGCCCGCGCCCCGGTGAACAGGGTTCACAGCCACCCCTCGCCCTGGGAGATCCGGATCGCGTCGACGCGGTTGCGGGCGCCGGTCTTGCGGGTGATCGCCGCCATGTAGTTGCGGACCGTCCCGTGGGACAGGTGCAGGCTCCCGGCTATCTCCGCGATGGACGCCCCGGCGGCCGCCAGCTCCAGCACGCTCAGCTCCCGTCTGGTGAGCGGGATCTCGGCGGCCTTGAGGAATCCGAAGCCCAGCGACTCGTCGACGAAACGTTCCCCCTCGGCGGCGCGCCGGATCGCCTGCACCAGTCGTTCCGGCGCGCCCTCCTTGTCGACGTAGCCGAGCGCCCCTGCTTCGGCGGCTCGTTTCAGCAGTCCGGGTCTGTTCGCACCGGCAAGCACCACCAGCCGCGGCGGGCTTGTGCCGGGGTCCACCGGGCGCAGGTCGGCCAGCGGTGGCACACCGTGGGTG
Organism: Streptomyces sp. NPDC054813; assembly: GCF_053611365.1. Lineage (NCBI taxonomy): Bacteria > Bacillati > Actinomycetota > Actinomycetes > Kitasatosporales > Streptomycetaceae > Streptomyces > Streptomyces sp. NPDC054813. Next base: position 217,334 of record NZ_JBSHAF010000010.1, read on the forward strand.
CCGGAGCTGTCGAGGTCCGCCGCGCACACGTCCGGCCGGACCGCCCGGACCCGCCCTCGTGCGCTGTGCCACGGCGTGTCGTCCACGCGGAGCCCCGGTTCCCGGCGTAACCACTCCGCCAGGACCGACCTCACCAGACACGCGTCGTGCACCAGAAGTACCCGGATCACCGCCGCCCCCTCAGCCGTACCTCGGCTCTTCGGTTCATGGTGTTGAACGCGTGCCCCATTCTTGGTGTCCGCGACCGTTCATGGGCGCGAAGTTCCGGCCATCAGGGTGCGCGGGGGCGCACGCCCGGCGCCCATACGCCGCCGCGCGCTTCGGCTGCGGGGGAATGTGCCGGGGCGAACGGGGTACGCGGAGGCGGCCCGGCGCGGGGGCCTGTGCCGCTCTCGCCGTGCACCGGTCGCCGCTACGAGGGAGTCTTGACCCCGAGGACGCGACGCGCGGCCGGACGAGGAGGTGGTCGGGCGTGTCCGAAAGGATGGGGGCCCCTCCCGCGCCGGTGACACCGGGCCCGGAGGACACGGCGGCCGACGCGCCCCGGTCCGGCCGGCCGCCGCTGCTGTCGTTCGCGCTGGCCTCGTTGCTGGACGAGGTCAAGGCACACTCCGGCGCGATCTATCTCCTCGCCGCCGACGAGCCGGTCCTGGAGATGGCGGTGACGGCGGGGCTGCCCCGGGCCTTCGTGGCGCCCTGGGAGCGGGTCGGGCTGAGCACGCCGATCCCGGTGGCGGAGGCGGTACGCGAGCGGCGCCTGGTGTGGGTAGGCGGCGAGGAGGACATGGCGCGCCGGTATCCGCGGATCGCGGTGGTGCTGCCCTATCCGTTCGCGCTCGCCGCGTTGCCCGTGGCGACGGCCGACACCGTGTACGGGGCGCTTTACGTGACCTGGCCCGGTTCGCATCCGACGGTGCTCTCCGACCGCGAGCGGGCGGGGCTGACCGCGGCGGCCGACCGGCTGGCGAAGCGGCTGGCACGGGCCGCCCGGGACCACCGTGCGCCGCGGGCCGAGCCGGATCTGCTGGCGGCACCGGCCTCCGGGGTGGCGGGCACGCTGGGCACGGTGGAGGCGGCGCGGATGGTGGCGCGGCTGCCGTACGGGCTGCTCTCGCTCGATCTGCACGGGCGGGTCGCCTTCGCCAACGCGGCGGCGGCCGAGCTGCTCGGCGTCCAGGTCGGCGATCTCCTCAGCACCCAGCCGTGGGTGTCGGTGCCCTGGCTGAACGACCCGATGTACGAGGACCGCTACCGGGCGGCGCTGATCAGCCAGCATGTGACGTCGTTCGTGGCGCTGAAGCCGCCGGGCGACTGGCTGTCGTTCCGGATGTATCCGAGCAGGGCCGGGCTGACCACCCGGATCAGCCGGGCACGGGCGGTCGCCGAGATGGTGGGCGCGCTGCCGCGTCCCGACGCGGCGCCCGGTTCCCGGCTGGTCACCATCTCGCAGGTGCTGAGCCTGGCCGGGGCCCTGACGGAGGCCGTCGGCGTGCAGGACGTGGTGCAGCTGGTGGCCGACGAGGTGGCCCCGGCCGTCGGCAGCCAGGCGCTGGTGGTCCTCGGGTCCCGGGGCGGACGGCTGCACGTCCTCGGGCAGCGCGGGTACGACGATCCACGGACCGTGGAGCGCTTCGACGGCCTGCCCCTGGCCGAACGGACACCCGGCACCCATGTCCTGAACACCGGCGTACCCGCGTTCTTCGAGTCGAAGCAGCAGCTGGAGCGGTTGTATCCGGGCCGGAACGAGGCCCCGGACGGGTTCGCCGCCTGGGCGTATCTGCCGCTGATCGCGTCGGGCCGGCCGGTGGGCACCTGTGTCCTCGCCTACGCCGAGCCGCATGCCTTCCCCGCGGACGAGCGCGCGGTGCTGACCAGTCTCGGCGGGCTCGTCGCGCAGGCGCTGGAGCGGGCCATGCTCTACGACGCGAAGAACCAGCTGGCGCACGGTCTGCAGGCGGCCCTGCTGCCGCACTCGCTGACCCCGCCGCCCGGCATCGAGGCGGCCGCGCGTTATCTGCCTGCCATGCACGGCATGGAGATCGGCGGCGACTTCTACGACCTGGTGCCGACCCGGCCGCTGGCGGCGGCGGTGATCGGGGACGTCCAGGGGCACAACGTGACGGCGGCCGGGCTGATGGGCCAGATCCGCACCGGGGTAAGGGCCTTCACGACCGTCGGGCAGGCCCCGGAGGAGGTGATGCGGAGCACCAACCGGCTCCTCATCGACCTCGGGGCGGATCTGTTCGCGAGCTGTCTGTATCTGCGGCTGGATCCGGAGCGGGGGCGGGCGGTGATGGCCCGGGCCGGGCATCCGCCGCCGTTGCTGAGACGCCCGGACGGGCGGGTACGCGTGCTCGACCTGGCCGGCGGCCCACTGCTCGGCATCGACGCGGAGGCGACGTACCCGACCACCGAGGTGTCACTGGCACCGGGCTCGGTGCTGGCCCTCTACACCGACGGGCTGGTCGAGTCGCCCGGTGTGGACATCGAGGACGCGCTGGTCGATCTGGGCGAACTGCTCGCGGAGAACGGCGACCAGCCACTGGAACAGCTCGCCGACACGCTCGTGCGGCACAGTGCGGCGGCGCAGGAGCGTGTCGACGACGTTGCGGTGCTCTTGCTCAGAGCATGTTCCATCGGCTGACGGCCGCGGGGTGCGATGCGGTCCGGCCCTCCCGCCGGAGGGCCGGACCGTCCACCACCGGCCGGAACCGCTGGCTGGGCAGGCGGTGGGTCAGTTGGCCGACGAACCGTCGTTGGCCGACGAGCCGTCGTTCGCACCGGTCCCGGACTGGTCACCGGTCCCGGACTGGTCACCGGTGCCGGTCTCGTCGCCGGTGCCCGTCTGGTCGCCGACACCGCTCTGGTCACCGGCCGTCGCGGACGGGTCGGCGGTGCCGCCGATCTGGTCGCCGCCGGCCTGGTCGCCGGCGCCGTTCCCGTCGCCGGCCGTGGCGGACGGGTCGGCCGTGGCGGACGGGTCGGCCGTGGCCCCGGCGTCACCGGCGCCCGCCCCCGCGTCGCCGAGGGTCGCGCCGGTCGCCTGGAGGGCGGCGGTCACCGGCTGGAAGAAGGTCTCGCCGCCGGAGGTGCAGTCGCCGCTGCCGCCGGAGGTCATGCCGACCGCGCCGCCGTCCTGGGTGAACAGCGAGCCGCCGCTGTCGCCGGCCTCGGCGCAGACGTTGGTCTGGATGAGACCGGTGACGGTGTCGACGCCGTTGGGGTCGGTCTCGCTCTGGAAGTTCACGGTGGCGTCGAGGCCGGTGACCTGACCGTCGTGCAGACCGGTGGTGGAGCCCATCCGGAACACGGTCTCGCCGACGGTGGCGTCGACGGCCTGGTTGATGGCGACGGTCTGGCCGTTGCCGATGTTGACCTCGCTCGGCGCCTGGGTGGTGGCGTCGTTGTACTTGACGAGCGAGAAGTCACCGTTGCCGGGGAACTGCGCCTGGTCCACGGTGGCGATCGGCTGGCCGGTCTCGGAGTCGGACCAGTCCTTGGCCGCGACGCCGCAGTGACCGGCCGTCAGGAAGGCGGGGCTGCCGTCCGAGGCGGTCACGTTGAAGCCCAGGGAGCAGCGCACGGTGCCGTCGGCGACCTGGGAGAAGATGGCGTCGCCGCCGGAGACGAGGGGCTTGAAGGTGCCCGACGACTTCTTGAGGGTCGCCATGTTCGAGCCGAGGCTCTGCACCGTCGACTCCAGCGTGTCCCACTTGGTGCCGGTGACGGTGGAGTCGGCGGTGACCACGACCTTGTTGGTCTTCGGGTCGACGGCCCAGGCGGTGCCCGGGATGGTCGCCTTGGTCTTCAGGGTGCCGGCGACCGCCGCCAGCTCGGAGTTGCTGTTCTGCACCTGGCGGACGACCGCGCCGGCCTTCTCCGCCTGGACGGCTATGTTGTCGTCGCCGTTGATGACGTTGACGACGAGTTGCTGCTTGCCACTGTCGTAGTAGGAACCGGCGAAGGCCTGACCGAGCAGGCCCTGGAGCTGCGTGGCAAGATCCGAGGCGTCGGTCGCCGACTTGAGCGTCTTGGGAGCGGTGGCAGTGGCGCCGGAGGCGTTGTCCTGAGACGCGTTGGCCATCGGCAGCAGAAAGGCCGCAGCTCCGAGCGCCGCGACACCGCCCACCGCGATAGCAGCCTTGCGCTTCGGAATTCGCTTGTGACTCAAACTTCTCGACCTCCAAGGGACGGAGTGTCTGCCGTGTTCGGGCAGTCGTTCGTGAGCGGCGCCTGGATGGCCATAGGTACGGGCGGGTCACGTGGTGCGTTCAATTCCGGTTCTTAACTTCCTTTGACCCAAGGCGAATCGGCCACGCCGCGCTGGTCCCGGGGCGGTTGCGCGTGCCGTGCCGCGGGCCCGGGAACAATCCCCCATATGGCGATGACCACCACGGAAGCCGACAGGATCCTCTCCGCCGACTTCGCCCCCTGAGTGCTCGATCCGGGGCTGTCCGTCGAGGCGGTGGGCGAGGACCGGGCAGTACTGCTCTGCCCTGGTCGGACCCGTTGTCCCGGGAGGGCGGCGGCCTGTCGGGGCAGGCGCTGACGGCGGCGGCCGACACAGCGACGGTGATCGCGGTCGCGGCGGCCCGGGGCGGCTTCGTGCCGATGACGACGGTGCAGCAGCCGGCGTCGTTCCAGCGCGCGCAGACCGGTTCGGATGTCCTGATCGAAGCGGTGCTCACCAAACCCGGCCGCCGGACGGCGTTCGCCGACATCACGATGAGCGACTAGCGGTCGGGGGCGCTCGCGGCCCGGGCAAGCACGGTCTACGCACTCCTGAGGTGAACACCCGCACCAAGAACCGACACGATCGGCATTCGATCACTCACGGTCCGTAGCGATCACGTATCGGAATCCTTGCTTCAGGGAATCTGCACATCCAATACCCAAGCAGGTCACGGGGAGCGGCAGATCTGCACAATCACGCGCCCCCAACCGTGCCTTTGGCGCGGAGTGCCGGATTCGCCGCCGGCAGGGCAAGCCGTGCGACGGCGGCGAAGTCGTGCGGTGTGTGAAGGAGTCGCCGACAAGGCGTGCCCACGCCTGCACGGATGAGCCCCTCTGGGACACAAGTGCCCAGGTGAGACGCATGGTTGATTGGATGCGCGGACCGCGGGCGTGCTTTGATCCATCGCACCGCGGGGTCGCCAGGGTCTCCCGGAGACGGGCGCCCGGCGCCTGCGGTCGCGGCCATCCGTACTGTCCCCATAGGGCCGTTGGGGGGCCGCTCTCCCCCTTGTGAATACCCATATGAAGGGAAGTTCCATCATGAACTCCACCCCCCAGGTTGAGACCGTCGAGATCTCCGACGCGGAGCTCGACAACGTCTCCGGCGGTCTGGCCCTGAACGCCCTCGGCACCGTCACCGGCCTGGTGGACGGCGTTGCCCCGGTTTCCGGCCTGGTCAACACGGTTGTCGGCACCGTCGAGGGTGTCTCCGGCCTGAACACCCAGCCGGTCACCAACCTGGTCGCCGGTCTCTGATCGCACCTCGTTGCCGCTGAGTCCCGGAGCCGTACCCCGGCCCCGGGGCTCTCGGGTGTTTTGAGGCACCCCCCGAGACACCCCTTTCACCAGCGTCTCTCCCACAGGTGAGGGAAGTTCCGTGCAGTTCCGCCAACAGGCCCTCGCCAAGCTCCAGTCGCCGGAGGAGCTCGATCTTCCGGTGCGTTTCGCCCGTCCGCAGGGCTGGCTCGCACTGTCCGTCTCGGTCGTCGTGATGGCGGCGGCCTCGGTATGGGCGGTGACCGGTTCGGTCGCCTCCACGGTGAGCGCGCAGGCCATCCTCACCCATGGTCAGGGCAGCTACATCCTGCAGAGCCCGGTCGCCGGGCAGGTCACGGCCGTCCTCGCACAGCAGGGCGAACGGCTGCCGGCCGACGCCCCCGTCCTGAAGGTCCACACCAGCCAGGGCGACTCGGTGGTGCGCACGGTCGCCGCGGGCCGGATCAGCGCACTCGCCGCCACCATCGGGCAGATCATCCAGACCGGTGCGAACGTCGCCGCCGTGGAGAAGATCGCGCACGCCTCGGACCCGCTCTACGCGACGGTCTACGTCCCCGCCGAGAACGCCTCCGCCATCCCCGCGAACGCCCCGGTCGACCTGACCGTGTCGTCGGTGTCGACACAGGAGTACGGAGTGCTGCGCGGCCATGTGAAGTCGGTGGACCGCGCCGCCCAGTCGGCCCAGTCGATCTCCGCGTTCCTCGGGGACAGCCAGCTCGGCGAGCAGTTCAGCAGGAAGGGCCGACCGGTGGCGGTCCTGGTCCGGCTGGACCCGTCGAGGAAGACGAAGAGCGGCTACAAGTGGTCCTCGGCGGACGGACCGCCGTTCACGCTCGACTCCATGACCCTGGCCTCGGGTGCGATCCGGCTGGCCGACCAGCACCCCGTCGATTGGCTGCTCCCGTGACCACCGCCCAGGAGACCCAGGAGAACCGTGGCCGCCGGCGCGCCGCGCCGCCCAAGCGGCCAGTGCCCAAGGGCCGCGGCCGCACGGTCCGCACCCCCAGCGTGCTCCAGATGGAGGCCGTCGAGTGCGGCGCCGCCTCTCTCGCCATGGTCCTCGGCCACTACGGCCGCCATGTCCCGCTGGAGGAGCTGCGGATCGCCTGCGGTGTCTCCCGCGACGGCTCGCGCGCCAGCAACCTGCTGAAGGCGGCGCGCAGTTACGGCCTCACCGCCAAGGGCATGCAGATGGACCTGGCCGCCCTCGCCGACGTACAGGCCCCGGCGATCCTGTTCTGGGAGTTCAACCACTACGTCGTCTACGACGGCATGGGCCGCCGCTTCGGCCGCCGCGGCGTCTTCGTCAACGACCCCGCCAAGGGCCGCCGGTTCGTGCCCATGGAGGAGTTCGACGGCAGCTTCACCGGCGTCGTGCTGGTCCTGGAGCCGGGCGACGGCTTCGAGAGGGGCGGCCGCAAGCCCGGTGTCCTCGGCGCGATGCCGGCCCGGCTGCGCGGCACCGCGGGCACCATGCCGGCGGCGGTGCTGGCCAGCCTGCTGCTGGTGGTCGTGGGCGCGGCGGTGCCCGCGCTCAGCCGCCAGTACATCGACATGTTCCTCATCGGCGGCCAGACCTCGCTGCTCGGCGTGCTGTTCGCCGCGATGGGCACCTGTGTACTGCTCACCCTGGCCCTGACCTGGCTGCAACAGGCGAACCTGCTGCACGGCCGGATCGTCTCCTCCACCCTGTCCAGCGCCCGCTTCCTGCGTCATCTGCTGCGGCTGCCGGTGACCTTCTTCTCCCAGCGCAGCCCGGCCGACCTGGTCCAGCGCCTGCAGTCCAACGACCAGGTCGCCGAGACCCTGGCCCGCGACCTCGCGGCGGCCGGCGTGGACGCGGTGGTCGTCATCCTCTACGCGGTGCTCCTCTACACCTACGACACCCAGCTCACCTACCTCGGCATCGGCGTGGCCCTGCTGAACATCGTGGCCATGCGGTTCGTCGTGCGGCTGCGCGCGACCCGGACCGCCAAGCTGCGAGCCGACACCGCCCGGCTCACCAACACCTCCTACACCGGCCTCCAGCTGATCGAGACGATGAAGGCGACCGGCGGCGAGGACGGCTACTTCCGCAAGTGGGCCGGGCAGCACGCGAGCACGCTGGAGGAACAGCAGCGGCTCGGGGTGCCCAGCGCCTGGCTCGGGGTGGTGGCCCCGACGCTCGCCACTCTCAACAGCGCGCTGATCCTGTGGATCGGCGGGATGCGCGCGGTCGAGGGCGGTATCTCGGTCGGCCTCCTGGTCGCCTTCCAGTCCCTGGTCACCCGCTTCACCGCACCGCTCACCCGGCTGAACGGCGTCGCGGGCCGGATCCAGGACTTCGCGGCCGACGTGGCCCGGCTGAAGGACGTGGAGAGCTTCCAGGCCGACCCGATCTACGCCCGCCCCGGCGCCGGCGACTCCACCCGGCGGCTGCACGGCCATGTCGAGCTGGAGAACATCACCTTCGGCTACAGCCCGCTCGACAAGCCCCTGCTCACCGGCTTCGACCTGACCGTCGGACCCGGCCGCCAGGTGGCCCTGGTGGGCGGCTCGGGCAGCGGCAAGTCGACCGTCTCCCGGCTGATCTCGGGCCTGTACGCGCCCTGGGAGGGCGTGATCCGCATCGACGGGCAGCGCCTGGAGGACATCCCGCGCGGCGCGCTCGCCGCCTCCGTCTCCTTCGTCGACCAGGACGTCTTCCTCTTCGAGGGCTCGGTGCGCGACAACGTGGCGCTGTGGGACCCGTCGATCCCGGACGAGGCGGTGGTGGAGGCGCTGCGGGACGCGGCCCTGTACGACGTGGTGACGCGCCGGCCCGGCGGCATCCACAGCAGGGTCGAACAGGACGGCCGTAACTTCTCCGGCGGCCAGCGGCAACGCCTGGAGATCGCGCGGGCGTTGGTGCGCAGGCCGAGCATCCTCGTGCTCGACGAGGTGACCAGCGCGCTGGACGCGGAGACCGAGCTGACCGTCATGGACAACCTGCGTCGGCGCGGCTGTGCCTGTGTGGTGATCGCGCACCGGCTGAGCACGGTCCGCGACAGCGACGAGATCGTCGTGCTGCAGCACGGCACGATCGTGGAGCGCGGGCGGCACGACGCGTTGGTGGCACACGGCGGGGCGTACGCCGCGCTGGTCAGGGAGCGATGAGATGACGACCGCAGACGACGGCGACCTCGTTCTCGGCGCGCTCGGCTCACTGGGCGCCCGGATCGACTGCACCGGTTTCAACCGGCTGGACCTCGAAGGGCCGCAGGTGCTGTGGCTGGTGGTGTCCGGCGCCCTTGACCTGTTCGCGGTGGACGCCGAACAGCAGGGCCAGTGGCACCATCTGGGCCGGCTGGAGGCAGGCGCTCTGCTGCTCGGTCCGGTCGCCGGACCCCAGCACACCCTGGTGGCCCGCCCGTTGCGGGACTGCGTGGTCCACCGCATCGGCCTGCGCGAGCTGTACCAGCCCGCCGCCACCCAGACCTGGTCCTACGACGAGTACGGCAACCCCCAGTACGTGCCGCCGACCACCAGCCCCCTGGAGTACGCACTGGCACTGGGCGTCGGCCGCGGCCTGTCGATCCTCTTCCAGGCCCCGATGGCCGCCGGCGAGCGGGCGGCGGCCCCCACCGACGACGACGTCTTCTGGATGCAGGTACCGCCGGGCAGTGTGCAGTACGGCTCGCTGTACGGTGCGGAGGCGGCCGCCGACCTGCTGATGGACCCCGCCCTGTGGCAGAGCATGGTCGACCAGCAGTACCGGCTGCTCACCACCCTTGACCGGTGGATCGAGCAGCTGGAGCACACCCACGAGACCCGCACCGCGGCCGGTATCAAGGCCGGTGAGGCGGTCCGCGCCCAGGCCGACCGGACGCTGCTGGCCTCCATCGGCAAGGCGGCCAAGCGTACGACCGCCGCCGATGCCGACGCTTCCTACGCGGCCTGCAGGCTCGTCGCCCAGGCGGCCGGCATCACCCTCGCCGAGCCCGCGCAGAGCGGCACCGAGAGCGACCGTATCGATCCGGTCGAACGGGTGGCCCTGGCGTCCCGGGTGCGTATCCGGGCGGTACGCCTGGACGGCCGCTGGTGGCGGGACAACGTGGGACCGCTCGTCGGTCATCGTGCCCTGTCCGGCGCCCCGGTCGCGTTGCTGTGGCGGCGCGGCGGCTATGTCGCCGTGCATCCGGCGACCGGCCGGGAGACGCCGATCGAGAAGGCGAACGCGGCGGAGTTCGAGCCGCGCGCGGTGATGTTCTACCGCCCGCTGCCCGACAAGGCGCTCACCCCGCTCGGCCTGCTCCGGTTCAGCCTGCGTGGCACCCGCGGCGACCTCGGCGGTCTGCTCCTCGCCGGGCTGGTGACCGTGGGGGGGGGGGGGGGGGTGGAGAGAAAAAAACGCACCGGGGGGTTGGAGGGACGAAAAAAAGACCCCACACAAAAAAGAGTGGAAGGAGGGGTTGA
>NZ_JBSHAF010000010.1:227288-276044 GCF_053611365.1 Streptomyces sp. NPDC054813
CCGCGCCCCCCCCCCGGCGGGGGGGGCCGGGGCGCGGCGGGGGGGCCCCGGGGGCCCCCCCGGGGGGGGCGCCGCGGGGGGGGGGGGGCCCCGGCCCCCCCCCCCCGGGGCCCCCCCCCCCCCCCGGCAAGGTGCTGGGCGAGTACGTACCGAAGGCCCAGACGAACCTGATCGTGCAGGTCTGTCTGGCGGTGATGATCAGCGCGGTGGTGTCGGCGGCATTCACGCTCCTGGAGAACCTCACCATCCTCCGCCTGGAGGGCCGGATCGAGGCCACGCTCCAGCCGGCCGTCTGGGACCGGCTGCTGCGGCTGCCGACGAGGTTCTTCACCCAGCGCTCGACCGGTGAGCTGGCCAGCGCGGCGATGGGCATCAGCGCGATCCGCCGGCTGCTGGCGGGCGTCGGCCCGGTGGTCGCCCAGTCGGTGACGGTCGGCGCGATGAACCTGGGCCTGCTGTTCTGGTTCAGCGTCCCGATGGCGCTGGCGGCGCTCGGCATGCTCGTCGTCATCGGCGCGCTGTTCCTGGGGCTCGGGCTGTGGCAGGTGCGCTGGCAGCGCCGGCTCGTGGTACTCGGCAACAAGCTGAACAACCAGGCCTTCCAGACCCTGCGGGGCCTGCCCAAGCTGCGGGTGGCGGCGGCCGAGAACTACGCCTACGCGGCCTGGGCGGGCGAGTTCGCGCGCAGTCGTGAACTCCAGCAGAAGGTGGGAAGGATCAAGAACCTCACCTCCGTGCTGGGTTCGGTGTACCTCCCGGTCTGCACCCTGCTGATGTTCATGCTGCTCGCCGGCCCGGCGAAGGGCGCCATGGACGCGGCGGCCTTCCTCACCTTCAACACGTCGGTGACGATGCTGCTCACCTCGGTCACGCAGCTGACCGGTTCCTTCGTGTCGGCGGTGGCCGCGCTGCCGCTGTTCGAGGAGATCAAGCCGGTCCTGGAGGCCGCCCCCGAGGTGCGCACCGCCAGCACCCGCCCCGGCCCGCTGTCCGGCGGCATCGAGGCCCGCCGGCTCTCCTTCCGGTACTCCGACGACGGTCCGCTCGTCCTCGACGACGTCTCCTTCGAGGTACGGCCGGGCGAGTTCGTGGCGATCGTCGGCCCCAGCGGCTGCGGCAAGTCGACGCTGCTGCGGCTGCTGATCGGCTTCGACAAGCCGGTCTCGGGGAGCGTGCTGTACGACGGCCAGGACCTGGGCGCGCTCGACCAGTCCGCGGTGCGCCGGCAGTGCGGGGTGGTGCTCCAGCACGCGCAGCCGTTCACCGGCTCGATCCTGGACGTCATCTGCGGCACCGAGCCGTACACGCCCGAGGAGGCGATGGCGGCGGCCGAGATGGCGGGCCTCGCCGAGGACATCAAGCGGATGCCTATGGGGCTGCACACGATCGTCGCCGGGAGCGGGGCGATCTCGGGCGGCCAGCGGCAGCGGCTGATGATCGCCCAGGCGCTGATCCGGCGGCCCCGCATCCTGTTCTTCGACGAGGCCACCAGCGCCCTGGACAACGACACCCAGCGCACGGTCATCGAGAGCACCCGCAAGCTGAACGCCACCCGGATCGTGATCGCCCACCGGTTGTCGACGGTCATGGACGCCGACCGGGTGGTCGTCATGGAGGACGGCAAGGTCGCCCAGCAGGGCCCGCCGGCCCAGCTGCTCGCCGACACCGGCGGGCGGCTGCACGAGCTGGTACGGCGGCAGCTGACGTGACCGGTCAGGCGTCGAGGCCGGGGATGGGGGCGCCGGAGGGGATCCCGGCGTCCAGATAGGCGTCGTAGAACTCCCGCCAGTCGGCCGCGTCCTCGGAGTGCGGGCCGGCGTGTCCCTCGCCGCGGGCCAGGGCGTCGAGGGCGAGCAGGCACACCTCCCAGCCGGCGCCGTTGCGGGCGGCCGCGTTCTCCTCGGCCAGCACCTGGGTCAGGGTGAAGCGGGTGCGCTTCTCCTCCAGCGCCTCGAGGTCGAAGCGCAGTTCGTCGCCGCCCCAGGTGAAGGACAGGTACCGCGGTTCATCGGCGGCGAGCACCGTGCCCGTGGCGTTCGCCTGGCGGGGGTCGCCGCTGAACCGGACGGTGCCGCCGTCGCGCGGCTCGATGTCGAGACGCGACGGGAACCAGTGGGCAGACTCGTCCGGGTCGGTGACAAACCACCAGACGCGCTCGGCGGGGTGGTCGTAGGTACGGGTAAACCGGACGGCGGGGCGACCGTCGTCGAGGGTGAGATAGGTGCCGGTGACTTCGGCGGCCATGGGGATCAGTCCTTCGAGGAGTGTGCGGTCGCTTTCGTATTCCCGCTCTGACCTGCGGGTAACACCCCCAGCCCGGACCGCGTGCGGCGCCTCGCCGCCGTCGTGTGCTGATCCCTGCCTTGCCCGTGCCGCCTGCCCGGCGCAGTCTGGTCCCATGGGCGCTCACGATGGCCCCACTCTCATCGCATCCGTGCAGCGGGCCCTGCGCCTGCTGGAGGCGGTGAGTGCGCACGAGAACGGCGCGCCGGCGAAACAGCTGGCACGCGAGACGGAGCTGCCCCTGGCCACCGCCTACCACCTGCTGCGCACGCTGGTGCACGACGGGTACGTGCGGAAACTGGATGACGGCGGCTTCATCCTGGGCGACAAGGTGGAGTCCCTGTATTCGGCGGGCCACGCGCAGACGCAGCTGAGCCGGGTCCGTCCGGCGCTCGCCGCCCTGCGGGACGAGCTGTCCGCTGCCGCCTACCTCACCTTCTACGAGGACGGTGAGATCCGGGTCGCCGAGATCGTGGACGGCCCCCGTACTCCGCGGGTGGATCTGTGGGTGGGGTTCGAGGACGCCGGTCATGCCACCGCCCTGGGCAAGTCCGTGCTGCGCGAGCTGGACGCGGATGCCCGCCGGGACTATCTCTCCCGGCACCACCTCCCCGATCTCACACCGCGCACGATCACCAGTGTTCCGGAGCTGCTGCGCAGGATCGAGTCGTCCCCCTCGGCGCCGGCGGTCACGGACCTCGAGGAGTACGCGCTCGGCACGGTGTGCGTCGCCGTTCCCGTGTACTGCGGGGACATCCTGGGCTCGCTCGGAGTCTCTCTGCCGGTGGAGCGGCAGGCCCAGTTGCGGGAGATCCCGGCGCGCCTGCTCCCGATCGCGAGCCGTGTGACGAGGAGTCTCTCGTTCACTATCTGAAATTCCGCTCCTTGTGGCTGCCCACGCCCAGCCCGTTTGCTTGATGAAACGGACATTCCGGATGCACATCAGGTGAGGACTGCGGACGAAAACATGAGCCAGGCCCCCCATCACGACGGCGACCACGCGTCGATGCGGCTGTTCGGGCACCGTATGGCCGGTGCCCGGGGACCGGGGCGCCGGCGTGCCACCGGGCAGCCGGTGCCGGGACTGTCCCTGTTGCCGGTTCTGGTCATCGCCGTCGTCGTGCTCGTGGACAACACCGGAGGGGCGGGGATGATCTGGCTGCCCCTGCTGGCGGCGGGGCCCGCGCTGGCCGCCGCCACCAACGGGCCGCGCGGTGTGCTCGGCGTCGGATTTCTCGCCGTGGCACTGGGCTCGACGCTGGGTATGGAGCAGAACGTTCCGGCTGGTGAGGTGGCGGCCGTACTGTCCGCCCTGCTGGCCGTCACCGCGGCGAGCGCCCTGGCCAGCGGGCTGCGTCGCCGCCGGGAGCGCGTGCTCGCCGCCGTACGCTCGGTCGCCGAAGCCGCCCAGCACGCACTGCTCCAGCCCGTCCCGGAGACCGTCGGCCCGTTCCAGGTGGCCGTCCGGTACAGCGCGGCGGCGGCGGAGGCCCGGATCGGCGGGGACCTCTACGCCCTGGTGTCCACCCCGCACGGCATCCGGCTGATCGTCGGCGACGTGCGCGGTAAGGGGCTGCCCGCGGTGGGGACCGCCGCACTCGTGCTCGGAGTGTTCCGCGAGGCCGCTTACGACGAGCCCGACCTGCTGGCCGTCGTCGGCAGGATCGAGCGCAGCCTGGCCCGCAATCTCGGCCCGGACGACTTCGTCACCGCCGTGGTCGCCGGATGCCCCCGGTCGGGCCACCTGGAGGTCGTCAACTGCGGACACGCTCCCCCGCTGCTGATATCAGCGGCTGGAGACGTCACGGCGGTGGAATCCGCTCATCCCGCGCCGCCGCTCGGGCTGCGCGCCCTCTCGGGCGAGGTGCCCCGCCTCCAGCACCTGTCCTTCACGGTGGGAGACCAGCTGCTGCTCTACACCGACGGGGTCACCGAGGCCCGCGATCACGCTCGCGAGTTCTATCCGCTGGCCGAAGGCGTGGCCCGTCATGTGTCGGAGGACCCGGCACACATGCTCACCGCGCTCCACAACGAGCTGCTGACCCACGTGGGCGGGCGGCTGCACGACGACGCCGCCCTGCTCCTGCTCCGCAAGCAGACCGCGGACGGCCAGATATCCGTGCCGACCCCGGCAGAGGCCGCGCTCTAGAGGTGCTCTAGAGGCTCTGTCCCGGGGCGATGTCGGCCCACCGGGTGGTCCCGCCGGGGTGGACATGTATCCCATGACGGGTCGCGAGGGCGTGGACGATCGTCTCGCCGCGGCCGTGCTCGTCCGGGTCGACCCCGGCGGGGCACCACCCCGAAGGGAGCGCGGGCCCCGCGTCGGATACCTCGATACGCAGGGTGCGAACACCGTCACCTGGTACCCAGGACAGCCGCAGCACGGCCGGGGGGCAAGCGTGAATGATCGCGTTGGTCACCAGTTCGGACACCACGAGCAATGCGTCCTCGACGATCTCGGCAGACACGTTCCAGTCGGCGAGTACGGCCGCCGCACGTCGGCGCACGGTCGAGACAGCCCCGGCGACGGGCGGTACCGGACACACGTGTTCGTATACCGGCCTAAGGAGCGCCTTGAGTTGTACCGCCATGGTCTCTCCCGGTGGTCTGTCTACCGGTACGGCGTCATATGTCCACGCATTCCGGCCTCATTGCAAGCTAAGGACTCAAACCGGGGCGGTCAATGAACGGCGGTCGCCATTACCGAACGCGGATCTTCCCGATGCCGCGGCGGCGGCCTCCCGCACGTGAAGCGAAGCGTCCGTCACGGTAATAGGCTCGCTTCATGGCCGGCCCAGTCCAGTCGATCGAACGGGCGGCGGCGATTCTGCGCCTGCTCGCCGGCGGCCCCCGCCGACTGGGGCTCGGCGAGGTGGCGGCCTCGCTCGGGCTCGCCAAGGGCACAGCCCACGGCATTCTGCGCACGCTCCAGCACGTCGACTTCGTCGAGCAGGATGCGGCGACCGGGAAATACCAGCTCGGAGCCGCACTGCTGCACCTCGGCACCAGCTATCTGGACATCAACGAGCTGCGCTCCCGCTCCCTCAACTGGGCCGATGCCCTCGCGGCCCGCAGCGGGGAGTCGGTCCGCCTGGGGACACCCCTGGAAGGCAGCGTGCTCGTCGTCCACCACGTGTTCCGGCCGGACGACACCTTCCAGACCCTGGACGTGGGCTCCCTGCTGCCGCTGCACGCCTCCTCGCTCGGCAAGGTACTGCTGGCCTACGGGACGGCGACGATCGAGCCCGACCGGCAGCCGGGGCTGGAGACCTACACCCGGCACACCCTGGCCAATCGCGACCAGCTCGCCCGCGCTCTCGCCGAGGTCCGGGAACTCGGCTGGGCCGCCGAGATCCAGGAGATGACCATGGGCGAGGCCGGGCTCGCCGCGCCGATCCGAGGTCACGGCGGCCTCGTCGTCGGCGCCATCGGGCTGTCCGGGCCGGTCGAGCGGATCTGCGACAGCCAGGGCCGGCCCCGGCAGAGTCTGATCACCCTGACCCGTGATGCCGCGCGGGCGATCTCCAAGGATCTGGGAGCCGCCCGCTGGTAGCAGGCCTGGCCGGCCGCCACATCGCCCCGTCGGAAGGCAGACCCGATCATGGCTGAACGGTATGTAATGTCCATCGATCAGGGCACCAACTCGACCCGATGCATCCTGTTCGACCACCGCGGCCGACTGGTCTCGGTCGCGCAGAAGGAGCATCAGCAGCACTTCCCCAGGCCCGGCTGGGTCGAGCACGACGCCGTCGAGATCTGGCAGAACCTGCGGCGCATCGGACCCGAGGCGCTGGGCGGCGCGGGTGTCGACACGGGGCAGATTGCCGCCATCGGCCTGGCCAACCAGCGCGAGACGACCGTGCTCTGGGACCGGCGGACCGGGGCCCCGCTCGGCCGGGCGATCGTCTGGCAGGACACCCGCACGGCGCCGCTGGTCGAGGAGCTGAGGCAGCGCCCCGGCGAGGAGTTCTTCCTGGAACGGTGCGGTCTGCCGCCGTCGACCTACTTCTCCGCGCTGCGCATCCGCTGGCTGTTCGACCACGTCAAGGGTCTCGAGCAGCGCGCCGCGAACGGCGAGGTGCTGTGCGGAACGATGGAGAGCTGGCTGATCTGGAACCTCACCGGAGGGGCCGACGGCGGCCTGCACATCACCGACGTCACCAATGCCAGCCGCACGATGCTGATGAACATCCGCACGCTCACCTGGGACGAAGAGTTGCTGGCCTTCTTCGGGGTGCCCCGCTCGATGCTGCCTGAGATCAGGTCTTCCGCCGAGACCTACGGCGAAGCCCGCTCGCTCTTCCCGGGTGTCGCCATCACGGCCACGCTCGGCGACCAGCAGGCCGCACTCTTCGGCCAGACCTGCTTCTCCCCGGGCGAGGCGAAGTGCACGTACGGTACGGGCAGCTTCCTGCTGCTCAACACCGGCAGCGACATCGTGCGGTCCCGGCACGGACTCCTCACCACCGTCGCGTACAAGATCGACGACCAGCGGCCGGCCTACGCCCTGGAAGGGTCGATCGCCGTCACCGGAGCACTCGTCCAGTGGTTCCGTGACCGCCTGGGTCTGATCAGCAGCGCTCCGGAGATCGAGACCCTGGCGCGGACGGTCGAGGACAACGGCGGCTGCTACATCGTCCCCGCCTTCTCAGGCCTGTTCGCGCCGCACTGGCGCAGCGACGCACGCGGCGTCATCGTCGGACTCACCTCCTACATCACCAAGGGACACCTGGCGCGCGCGGTCCTGGAGGCCACCGGATGGCAGACACGTGAGGTCGTCGACGCCATGAACGCCGACTTCCCGGTCGCCCTCCAGCAGCTCAAGGTGGACGGGGGCATGACCGCGGACAACCTGCTCATGCAGTTCGTGGCGGACGTGCTCGACGTGCCCGTGGTGAGGCCCATGGTCGCCGAGACGGTCTCCCTGGGCGCGGCCTACGCTGCCGGGCTCGCCGCGGGCTACTGGCCGGACCTGGAAGTGCTGCGTCACAACTGGCACCGGGCCGCCCAGTGGCTGCCCGACATGGACCCCGAGCGGCGGGAGGAGGAGTACGCCGACTGGCTGCGGGCCGTCGAACGGTCCCTGGGGTGGGCCCGCCCGCCGCGATCTGCCGACCCGGGCCCGCCGTGACCGCCGTCCCCCGGGGTTCTGTAGCTACGCGACTCGGTCGCCGTCGCATGTCCCACGACACGCGTATGCCAATTGCGGTACGCCCACGCCCGCCGGTCGGATACTCGCTCCATGCGTGTGGACTACGCCCCTGGGGCGATGAGCAGCACGGAATTTTACAGGTTCCTGACATCGGTCGTCATTCCGCGGCCGATCGCCTGGGTGTCCACGATCACACCGGACGGAAGCACCGAGAACCTGGCCCCGCACTCCTTCTTCAGCATCGCCAGCACCGATCCCCCGATCGTCCAGTTCACCTCGATCGGCCGGAAGGACTCCCTGCGAAACGTCGAGGACACCGGGGAGTTCGTCGTCAACTTCTCGTCCGAACCGCTCCTGCCGCTGATCAACGCCACCGCCACCGACTTCCCTCGCTCCGTCAGCGAATTCGACACGGCGGGCATCGAGCGCGAGGCCAGCAGGTGTGTGAGTCCGCCGAGAGTGGCAGCAGCCCATGTGGCCCTGGAGTGCCGTTCGCACACCACCCTGCGCATGGGCAACTGCACCCTGGTCTTCGGCCGGGTACTCCATGCCGTGGTGGACGAGGACTACCTCGCCAACGGCCGCCCCAGCAGCGAGTTGCTGCGTCCGCTCACCAAACTCGGCGGCGATGAATGGGGCACTCTGGGCGAGGTCCTGCACCGGAACCGCATCCCTTACGAGGAACCCGGCACCGACTGAGCGGGGGATGACGGACGGAGCCGGGTGGCGCAGGTGATCTCGCGCCCACGCCGCTGCCGAACACCAGGGTGCGGCCGGCGGCCAGGGCCGTGATGGCCGGGCGCGTGTCCGCCGCCTGTTCGCCCGCGGCCGTCCGGGTGCCGTCGCGGCCGGTGCTCCCGCCCGCGTCGCCGATCATCAGCAGCGCCGGAACGGCGCCCCGCACCTCGCAGTAGAGCTCCGCGGCGTCGATCGCGAGCCTGCCGTAACCCTTGATCGACTTCTACCCTCTGCGAAACGTTGCCGTTTCGCTGAAACTGGTTTACTGTCGATGTGTACGAAACCGTTTCGTTCGCGGCCGGGGGACGGCCGTCGCGCCGAAGCGGTTTCCCGGTAAATCCCGAACGGCTTCCCTGGAGTGGTTCCCCCATGTCTGAGAAGACTCTGACCGACGACGTCCGCGTCGGTGCCCCGGCGGCACCGCCCGCCGACGCCTCCTCCAAGCGGTGGTGGATCCTCGCGGTCATCGCCGTCGCCCAGCTGATGGTGGTGCTCGACGCCACCATCGTGAACATCGCCCTGCCGTCGGCCCAGGCCGACCTCGGGTTCTCCGACGGCAACCGGCAGTGGATCGTCACCGCGTACGCCCTCAGCTTCGCCTCCCTGCTGCTGCTCGGCGGACGCATCGCCGACCTGTTCGGCCGCAAGACCGCCTTCCTCGTGGGAGTCGTCGGCTTCGCCGCCGTGTCGGCGCTGGGCGGTGCCGCGAACGGCTTCGGGATGCTGGTCACCGCACGCGCCCTGCAGGGCGCCTTCGGCGCGCTGCTCGCCCCGACCGCCCTCTCTTTGCTCAACACCACGTTCACCGACGCCCGTGAACGGGCCCGGGCGTTCAGCGTCTACGGCGCCATCGCCGGCGCCGGCGGCGCGGTGGGTCTGCTGCTCGGCGGTGTCCTGACCGACACGTTCGACTGGCGCTCGACGCTGTACGTGAACGTCGCGATCGCCGTCGTCGCCTTCGCGGGCGGTATGGCGCTGCTGCACAACCACCGCGACGCCGGGAACTCCAAGCTGGACGCGCCGGGCACGGTCCTGGTCGCCGCCGGTCTGTTCTCGCTGGTCTACGGCTTCTCCAACGCCGAGACGCACGACTGGGGTTCGCCGCTGACCTGGGGCTTCCTGCTCGCCGGCGTCGTGCTCCTTGCGGCCTTCGCCTGGTGGCAGACCAAGGCCAAGTACCCGCTGCTGCCGCTGGGCATCCTGCTGGAGCGCAACCGGGCCGCCTCGTTCCTCGCCGTGCTGATCTCCGCGGGCGGCATGTTCGGCGTGTTCCTCTTCCTCACCTACTACCTGCAGTTGAACCTCGGCTTCAGCCCGACGAAGACCGGTCTGGCGTTCCTGCCGATGATCGGCGCCCTGATGGTGACCGCGCAGGTCGGCACCCAGGTCCTGGTGCCGCGGATCGGCCCGAAGGCGGTTGTCCCGCTGGGCTTCGCGGTCTCCGCGCTCGGCATGGCCTGGCTGACCGGGATCGACGTCGGCTCCAGCTACGTCAGCGCGGTGCTGCCGCAGCTGATCGTGACCGGCCTCGGCCTCGGCCTGGTCATGCCGGCGTCCATGCAGCTGGCCACGGGCGGGGTGACGGCCGACGAAGCGGGCGTCGCCTCCGCGACGGTCAACGCCATGCAGCAGGTGGGCGGTTCGATCGGTACGGCGCTGCTCAACACGCTCGCGGCGAGCGCGGCGACGGACTACCTGGCCGGGCGGGACGCGACCAGCAAGCTCGTACAGGCCAAGGCGACGATCGAGAGCTACACGACCGCGTTCTGGTGGTCGGCCGGCATGTTCGCCGCGGGCGCGGTGATCGCCTTCCTGCTGTTCCGCAAGGGGGTGCCGCAGCAGGACGCGGACGCG
This sequence comes from Streptomyces sp. NPDC054813, assembly GCF_053611365.1. NCBI lineage: Bacteria > Bacillati > Actinomycetota > Actinomycetes > Kitasatosporales > Streptomycetaceae > Streptomyces > Streptomyces sp. NPDC054813. The sequence goes on from NZ_JBSHAF010000010.1 coordinate 237,316, forward strand.
GCACCGGTCGTTCACATGTGACGTGAACTTCTCGGAGCCGCCGAAGACCGAGGGGTCGCCGTCAGCAGGGAGACGGCGGCCCTTCGCCTTTCGCAAAGCGCTGCCAGTCAAGCCATTTGAGAGAAATTCACCGGGTCGAGTGAACCTGATCTTGCGCCGCCCGCATCAGGGATGGCAGGCGCCCTCGACGGGTACCAACCGGTCCCGTACGCGCCCTGTACCAGGGGGAGCAGAGATGACGCCGGAAGCGGACGAACCCGGGCTGCCCGCCGCCAACTCCTGTGCGCGCAGCCGCCGGTGCGGGACGTATCTCGTCGTCGAGGTCTTCGGCGAGGTGGACATCGCCACCGAGGATCTGGTCGCCGGGCATCTGCTCGCGGCCACCGCCGGGACCGAGCCGGATGTCCTCGTCGATCTGCGGCGGCTGGACTTTCTCGACTGCTCGGGGCTGCGGGTGCTGTGCCGGGCCGAGACGCGGGCCAGGGAGCGGGGCGGGCGGCTCCGACTGGTGTGCGAGGGGCCCCGCATTCCGCGGCTGCTCAGGGCCTCTGGTCTGCTGGGGCGATTTCCGCCGCTCCCCGGGCTTCCCCGGGACGGGAGCGCGGGGGCGCGGCGGTGATGCCGGGGGTCGGCGGGCAGCCCCACACTGCCCGCCGGCCCCCGGTGCGAGATCGCAGGTTCCCCGTTCCAGGGGCCGCACTCCCCAGTTGCGGACCTGTTCCGGCAGTCACGAGGACCGTGCGATCCCGGGCTCAGAAGGAGAAGACGCTGACGCCGTAGGCGTCCCTCATGCACTGGTTGCCGAAGGTGCGTTCATAGGAGACGCGCTTGCCTTGCCAGACGCCGTCGACCGTGACGACGACGGGGTCGTAGAGCTTGGTGCACCACACGTCGGTTCTGGGCGCCAGGGCGTCGAAGTCGCCGCCGGCGCCGCTCAGTTCGGCGCAGGCCTGGGCGGCCGCCGGGTGGGTGCCGGACGCGGCGGGGGCGCAGTTCAGGGTGACGGCGCGCTCGGGTGTGGCGGTGGCCGCGTCAGTGCCGTGGCCGGTGGTGAGCACCAGGGCCGAGGGCGCGTAGAGCGAGCTCGGGGCGGCGACGGCGGCCCCCGTCAGGGGTCCGCAGACGGCGGCGGCCGTGAGGCCGAGGGTCGCTGCCCAGCGCGCGGTGGTTCGCATTGTGTGCATCCTTCCGCTTGATTCGACGGGTGCCGCCCACGACCCGGTGGGTGCCGGGGCGGCGGGCGCCACTCTGCCGAGTCCGCAGGCGAAACACACATCCAACCCACAGGTTTCAGTAACCTTGCGTATTGAATCAGTGGCGTGAAGTCACGGAGTTCACGCGCGTCGACCGCCCAACGGAGCGGTTCTTGATCGCCCGAAACAGCCGGATGGCCGGTTCTCATCGCCTCGTTAATCGTCCTGAAACATTCCGCTTCCGCTGTCGGCGGACTTCTCCGCAAGCCCTTGTCTTTGCGATGCAACGGAGTAATCGTCATTACATGATTACTCAAGAGCAACGAGAGAAGCTGCGCGGCTGGTTCGCCGGCCGGCTGCCCGACGACCTGTTCGAGGAACTGGTCGAGGTGACGGTGGACCGCGAGGAGATCACCGTCGTCGGGCGCATCCCCGGGCCCAAGCTGGCGGACGGTGTCTCGGACGCCGAGCGGGAGGCCGCCGTGGAGGGCCGGATCCAGGAGTTCCGGGAGCGCACCCGGGAGACCCGGATCGGGGTGGCCCAGGAGGCGGAGCACCAGTTCCGCCGCAAGGTGGCGTGGGGCGTGGAGTGCGCCGGGCAGCGGGCGCTGTTCACACACGTGGCCGCGCCGGTGATGACCCGGCTGCGCCAGCCCGAGCGCCAGGTGCTGGACACACTGATCGCCGGGGGTGTGGCACGCAGCCGCAGTGAGGCACTGGCCTGGTGCGTGCGGCTGGTCCAGAAGCACACCGACGACTGGCTGGCCGAGCTCCGCGACTCGCTGGAGCACGTCGAACGGGTCCGGGCCCAGGGACCGGACGCCGATCAGGACTGAGACCCTCCGGCGACGGCCGAATCATCCACTGCAGCCGCGAAAGCCGGATGAACAGCCCTCTGGCCGTCGACTTGACCCGGCTCCGGCGTCGGCGGAACCCCTCGGGGACGGCCTCCGGTCCGTCGCAGGCCCCGCGACACGGAACCCTCGGCCGTCCACCCGCCGCCGCGCCCCACCGCCGTTCCCCGCTGGAGCCCCCTCGTCCTCGCGGCACACGCAGCCTGCCTCGCCGCGCTGCCGGGGCCGCGTTCCTCTCGTGGATCGCCACGCCGCGGCCGTTCGTCGTCGGCCTGGCCACCGCGAGCATCATCGCCGCGAAGGCGCCGAAGTACGTCGGCCCGGCGACGCCGGACTTCGTCGGCGGGCTGCCGGCCATCTCCCCGGACCGGTCCTTCCTGCCGGTCTGTCCGCTCGCCCTGATCGGCGGCACGACAACCGGCCCGGCACGGCGTCTTGTGTGAAGCGTCTAGTTGCCGGAGAGTTCCGCCGGCTGGGCCGAAGGACCGCCGGTTCCGGCGATGGAGAGAGAGCCGGAGCTCTGGGACGGGGCCGGCGGGTCGGTCAGCCAGTGCTGGGCGCTGGAGCGGTCGCGGACCTTCACGACGATGTCGGCGCCCGCGTCCTCGCCGGCCGTGGCGAGGGCGAGGGTCTGGTCCCAGCGGGGCAGCAGCTCGCCCTGGACGGTGAGGTCGTAGCGCACGTCGTCACCGCGCTCGGTACCGGCGTCCGCGCAGGTGCCGAGGATGACCACTCCGCCGTCCGCGTGCGAGTCCAGGCACAGCCCGCGGTCGGCCACGCTGCGCAGCTCGCCGTCGTTCTGGTACGTCCATTCCTGGGTCGAGGAGGAGGAGCACACCGCCAGGACGACACTCGCCCCGGCCTTCGGCGCGCCGTTGATGTCCAGGCACAGCTGGGCGGCGACGTTGCGCAGCCTGGTCTCGTGGTCGGCGGCGGGCAGCCCGGCGGCCGTACCGGAGGTGGGCGTCGCCTCGGGGTCGGAGTCGCCGGGCACCAGGCCGGCGGAGGCCACGGCGTCGCTGCCGTCGCCGCCGCCCGACAACGCGCTGACCGCGAGGACGGAGGCCAGCAGGCCCGCCCCGGCGACACCGACGCTGGTCAGCAGCGTCTTCGACGACCAGGACCCCGGCGGACGGCGCACCGGCACGGTGATACGGGCCAGGATCCGGTTCCGCGCCGTCGCACGGCGGCGGCCGCCTCCGGAGCGCCGGGAGGAGGAACGGGTACGGGGCTCTCCCTCGCCGCCCTTGCGTCCCGGACGGGAGTCGAGGTACCGGCGGGCTCCCCAGCCGAGCACCGCTTCGACGAGCAGCGCCCCCAGACCGCCCTCGACCTGGCCGAGCTGTTCGGCGGCGGCCCGGCAGTACGGGCACTCCGCGAGATGCTGCTGGACATCCGGCAGCAGCGCGCCGCCCCGGCGCAGCGGAACGTCCAGCAGCCGGTTGTAGTAGCGGCACTCCTGGGACGGCGCGAGTTCCCGGTGGGCGCGGACACAGCCCTCCCGGAATTTCTCCCGGGCGTCTTCGAGCGCGGCCCCCGCGGTTGCCGTGTCCATGCCCAACAGACCGGCCGGTACGGTTATCGGTTCCGCCTCGACCTCGATGTGCCACAGCAGACTCTGGGCGAGCGCCGGAAGACCCAGGAATGAACGCTCCGCGAGGGTGCGGTTTTCCGGTGTCATGGACTTCGCGGCGCGCATACCGCGGCCGCCGGCAGGTTTCCCGAGGTCCGGAAGAACCTCCGATATTCGGTCCTCGGCGGACCAGTTGGCGACCGTGTCGCGGACGGAGACCAGCAGTCGGGGCCGGAGCGTGTCGGCACTCTCCCCCAGGGCCACCCGGTCGAGAACCTGGTGGAAGGCGGCGGCCGCGACCATGTGAGCGACGGGCCCGGAGGCGGCCAGACAGATGACCGCGTATTCCTGTACGGGGCGCCAGTGCCGGGCCATGAGCAGCGCGGCGGACCGGGAGGCCTCGATGTCGGATCCGGCGCGCAGCGGGGCGGCGAGGGACTCGTCGGACTCCCCGGCGTCACCGCCCGGCGGCGGATAGGGGGGTCGAGGCGGGTGGGGGGTGGGCACTGAGCGGATTCCTTTGGTGCGGTGGTGCGTACCTCTTCGGTGCGCGTACGGGGAGCGGGAATTGACCGGCATGGCGTCGGTCGCGTTCCCCAACTGCGGAATAGTTCCTGGCCATTACCCCCCGCGGGGATGTTTCACCCTCGCACAAGTCTCACACAAGCAACAAGGCGCCTGTACAACATCGACAGCATTGACAGAATGTCAGAAAGGCGGCCGTGGCCATTGTCCTGTCACGGCCGTATTCACTTTTACGCACACCCCGTGTGAACGGTGCACCCGCTCCGGTCCCGCGCGCACGCTCCCGGCCCATCCGTACGGGTAGTCCACTGGTGACCGGCCCTCCTCGTACGGCCCCGCGCAGAACGGCGGCTCTTCTGCGCGAAACAGGCCGCCGGCCCCGTTCCTCCCGCCCGTGGCCGGCGGCCCCCGAGGCGCCGGAGGCAGCCTTACCCGCAGGTCCGGGCGGGTCAGAGCTGCCAGGAACGGAGCCGGTCCGCCGCGGCGTAGACGTCGGCCTTGCCGTCGATCAGGTCGCGGGCGAGGTCGACGAGGGCTCCGTAAGGCGGGTCGATGCCCACGCCGCTGACGAACATGTAGGCCACGGCGGTCGCGCAGGCGAACCGCGCGTTGGCCGAGGGCAGCGGCTTGAGCAGGGCGAGGGTGTGCAGCAGGGCGGCGGCCCGCCAGGCCGGGTCGGAGTCCACACCGAGCCGGGGCGGGTCGACGCGGTGCCGGGCGACGGCGGCGACCAGGGTGGAGAAGTCGTCGACAGTGGGCTGGTCCGGCAGCACTTCCTCATGGCGCTGCAGGAGCCAGGGCACGTCGATATGGATGACCGGCGGCATGGCTCAGGCGGCCTCGCCCTTCGCGGACGGCTCGTCGTCCGGGAAGGCGGCCGCGAACTCGGCGGCGTGCGCGGCGAAGAACCGGCGGAACTCCTCCGCCCCCTCCTGCAACGCCCGGTGCCGGGCGATGTCGGCGGCGGCCGCCTCACGGACGAGGGCTTTCATGGACGTACCGCGCTCCTTGGCTATCTGCCGCAGGTCCTCTAGCTCGCGGTCGCTGAACTCCACGTTGAGAGCTGGCATGCCCTTCACGGTACCGCGCGGGTACTCGCCCGTAAATACCCGCAGGTCAGAGCGGAATCCTGCGGTACCTCCGGGCGCGGCTCGGCGGCCGGACGTCCGCGCCGCGCCCGTCGGCGTCAGATGTCGAGCCTGCTGATCCGCAGCGCCCCCGAGGTCTCCCCCGGGTGGGCGCTGGTCAGGGTCAGCCGGAGCCGGGAGCCGTGTACCCGGGTGAAGGTGATGACCGTCGGGGCGTCCGAGGCGGTGGCCCAGTCCACCGTCGTACCCTCCACCGCCCGGTACGCCCCGCCGTCCCAGACCGCCACCTCGACCGACGCGGGCAGCGCATGGGTCGCGTCCACGGTGAAGGAGACGTCCGCCCGGTCGAAGGTGCGGGTGCGTCCGAAGTCCACCGACACCCAGTCCTCGGTGCGGGCGCCGCTGAACGCGGGCAGCAGGGCGGTGGCCGACTTGGCGAAGGCGTTGGACCAGCCGGTGGCCGCGTCGCCGTCCAGCATGGCGGCCGGGAGGGTGTCCGGACGGCCCGAGTAACTGGCGTCCGCGGAGGGATGGCCGGGCGGGGCCGGATGGTCCGGGCCGAAGTCGGGGGCGGGGGTGCGGGCCACCGAGCGGGCGGGCGTGGTGTGGACGGTCACGGTGCCCCTGCTCAGGCCGTCCACCCGCGCGGTCACCCTGAGGGCGCCCGGCTCCGTACCGGCGCGGACGATGGCGAGCGCCTTGCCGTGGAAGGCGGTCCGGGTGCTGGCCTGGTAGCGCTCGGCGCTCTCCTCGCGACCGTTGTCGAGCCCGGCGAGCGAGCCGCCGGAAACCGCGAAGGAGACGAGGTGCTCGGCGTCGGGCACCACCACACCGTGCGCGTCGACGATCTCGGCGGTCACGAAGACCAGTGACCGCCCGTCGGCGGCCAGGGACCTTCGGTCGGCGGTGAGGCGGACGGTGTGCGGGGCACCGGCGGTGCGCAGGACGTCGGTCGCGACCGCCTTGCCGTCGCGCCGGGCCACCGCCTTCAGCTCGCCCGGCCGGTAGGGCACTTTCCAGGTCAGGTGCAGTTTCCCCGCGCTGCCGTTCGGGCTGGTGTAACTGCCCGGGTAGGGGCCGGTGGTGAAGGTCTTGTCGTCGCCGGTGGCCTCGGTGGTCTCCAGGTAGGTACGGCCGTCCGTCGTCGTCTTGGTGTCGAACTCCCGCACCCCCAGGGACTTCCCGTTCAGGAACAGCTCGACGGCGGGCACGTTGGCGTACGCCCACACCTCGACCGTGTCGCCCGCCTCGTGGTTCCAGCTCATCGGCAGCAGATGCACCATGGGCTCGCTCACCCACTGGCTGCGGAAGAGGTGGTACATGTCCTTCGGGAAGCCGGCCGTGTCGACCGCGCCGAAGAAGGACGCCTTGACCGGGAACACGTTGTACGGCGTCGGCTCGCCGATGTAGTCGATGCCCGACCAGAGGAACTGGCCGGCGAACCACTTCCGGTCCCGGTCCTTCTTGTGGCCGTACTCGCCGCTCATCGTCCAGGAGGCCAGGTTGTTGTCGTACGACGAGGTCGCCCGCCGCCCGGGCGTGTGGTTCTCCCCCGTGTTGAGGTGTTCCGGCTCCTGGTACGCGCCGCGGGTCGAGGTCTCCGAGGAGGACTCGGACTCGAAGAGGAAGAGGTGCGGGTAGGCGGCGTGCAGCGCGTCCACCGACTTGGCGGTGTTGTAGTTGAGGCCGAGTCCGTCGAGCTTGGCGAGCATCAGGTCGGCGGCGGAGCCCTGCTTCGGCACCCCGCGGTACTTGTCGGAGCCGATCACCAGGGGGCGGGTGTCGTCGGCGGCTCTGACGGCGGCGATGATCCGGTCGGCCATGGTGAGGCCGGCGGTGGAGGTGGAGTCGGGGATCTCGTTGCCGATGGACCACAGCACGACGGCGGGTGAGTTGCGGGCCGCGAGGACCATCTCGGTGGCGTCGCTCTCGCACCACTCGTCGAAGAACCGGCCGTAGTCGTACTTGGTCTTGCCGGTCCGCCAGCAGTCGAAGGCCTCCACCATCATCACGATCCCCAGCTCCTCGCAGACCTCGATCATCTGCGGCGAGGGCGGGTTGTGCGAGGTGCGGAAGGCGTTGACACCCATCGACTTCATGATGGTCATCTGTCTGCGCACCGCGTCGGCGCTGATCGCCGCGCCGAGGGCGCCCTGGTCGTGGTGGAGGTCGACGCCCTTGATCTTGGTGTGCACGCCGTTGAGGGTGAAGCCCTCGTCGGGGTCGAAGCGGTAGCCGCGGACGCCGAAGACCGTGCGGTAGGTGTCGGTGGTGGTGCCGCCGACCCGGAGCTCGGTGTGCAGGGTGTAGCGGTGCGGGGTCTCGATGGACCACAACTTCGGTCGTACGACGGTCAGTTCATGGGTCTCGACGGTCTCACCGGGGCCGGAGCCGGATCCGGTGACGGTGACCGTGGAGGAGGTACGGGCGACCGTACGGCCGTCGGGGTCGACGATCCGGGAGACCACCGTGACGTCCGCGCCCGCTCCGGACTCGTCGACGACGGCGGTCCGCACCCGCACCACGGCCCGCTCGGCGGTGATGTCCGGTGTGGTGACGTACGTCCCCCAGCGCGCCACGTGCACGTGGTCGGTCACCACCAGGCGGGCCTCGCGGTAGATGCCGCTGCCCGAGTACCAGCGGCTGCTGGGCAGCTGGTTCTGCACCTTGACCGCGAGGACGTTCTCGGTGCTGCCGTCCGTGTGCAGCAGCCCGGTGAGGTCGAGGGCGAACCCGGTGTAGCCGTACGGGTGGCGTCCGACCTGGGTGCCGTTGCAGTAGACGTACGAGTCCATGTAGACGCCGTCGAACTCCACCGAGATCCGTTTGCCGGCGTAGCCGGGCGGCAGGGTGAAGGCGAGCCGGTACCAGCCGAGGCCGCCGGGGAAGAAGCCGGTGCCGCTGGTGGTGCCGTGCTCGGTGGTGGGGGTCTGCTCGATGCTCCAGTCGTGCGGTACGGCGACCTGGCGCCAGGCCGAGTCGTCGTACCCGGGGTCGGCGGCGTCCGCGTAGGCGCCCGTCGGGTCGGTGATCCCGCCCGGGTCGACCAGCGCGAACCGCCAGCCGTCCCGGAGGGCGACCGTGCGGCGGCCGGTGACCTGCGTGGCCGTATCCGGCTCCGGGACCGCCCAGGCGCCCGGGGCGCCCAGCAGGGCGCCGGCCGTCGGGGCTGCCGTGGCGGCTGCCAGAACCGATCTGCGAGTGACCGTCATGGTGCGGCTCTCCCTCATCAGGGCCCAGAACTACTCACAACTGATCGTGAACAAACAGATTCTGACGGTGTACCACTTGCGATAGTCAAGGGTCCGGAGGCGGTCGGCCCTGGCTTTCGTCCCGTCGACCGGTCCCCGTTCGGCTCCCCGGACAGGGGCCTGTCCTGCCCGAACGGCCGCCGGTGCCTGGCGGTCACGGGCGGTCCCGACGCACTAGGCTGAACACCTGTGGTGCACCTGTTGACTGTGAGTGTGCGCTTGGGAGTGGCGAGATGAGCCGGGTCTATCCGTTCGACGATGCGGCGACGGCCCGGGCTGTCATCGACGAGGACGGCACACTGGTCGAGTGGAACGAGGGCGCACGGCGGCTCCTCGGCCACCCGGCCGCCGAAGTCGTGGGCCGGCCCGCGGCGCTGCTGCTGGCCGGGGACCCGCCGCCCGTGCCCGTGGGCATCCGCTGGGACGGCACCCTCGAACTCCGGCACCGGGACGGCCGTACGGTCCCGGTCTGGCTGGTCGCCCACCACCGCACGGCACACGACGAGCGTGCCGGACGCTGGCTCGTCTTCTCCCCGGTGCCCGGTGGCACCCCACCCGCCCCGGACGATCCGCTGGCCACCGCCGCGCTGATCCAGTCGCCGTGCGCGATCGCGGTCTACGACGCGCAACTGCGGCTGCGCCGGGTGAACGACGCGATGGCCGAGGTCATCGGCCTGCCCGAGGAGCGGATCCAGGGGCTCAGGATCACCGAGATCGGCGGCAAGCCGCAGAGCGAGGAGCTGGAGCGGAACATGCTCCAGGTGCTGGACACGGGCCGCCCGCTGGACGTGCAGAGCTATATGCGTACCGGCGGCGAGGAGCGGGCACACGCCTGGCTGGCCCGGATGGCGCCGGTCACCGATGCCGCGGGACGCGTGCTGGGGGTGAGCCTGGCAGCGCACGACATCACCGAGAACTACCTGGCCAGGGAACGGCTCCAGCTGGTCAACGAGGCGAGCGTGCGCATCGGCACCACCCTGGACGTCACCCGTACGGCGCAGGAGCTGGCGGACGTCTGCGTGCCGGCCCTCGCCGACTTCGTCACCGTCGACCTGCTGGACCCGCCGGAGAACGGCGGCGACCTCCCGACCCGGCTGACGGTGCCGGTCACGCTGCGCCGTGTCGCGCACCAGTCCGTGCTGCCCGGCGTCCCCGAGGCGGTGCTCAAGCCCGGTCACAACGAGTCCTACCCGGCCTCCTCCCCGCAGGCCGACTCGCTGACCGCTGGACACACCATCGTGGCCCAGGTGGCGTCCGGCGAGATGACCCAGTGGCTGACCTGGCACAAGCTGCGCGGGGAGCGGGTGCGCGAGTTCGGCATCCACTCCTCGATGGCCGTGCCGATCCAGGCGCGCGGGACGACCCTGGGGGTCGCGGTGCTGACCCGCCACCGGCGGCCCGACCCGTTCGACCCGGACGACGTGCTGCTGGCCGAGGAGATCACCGCCCGGGCCGCCGTCTGCATCGACAACGCCCGCCGCTACTCCCGCGAGCGCGAGACCGCCCTGGCCCTGCAGCGCAGCCTGCTGCCCCGGACGCTGCCGCACACCGCGGCCCTGCAGGCCGCCTCCCGCTATCTGCCGGCCGCCCGGGCCGGGGTGGGCGGCGACTGGTTCGACGTGATCCCGCTGTCCGGGCTGCGGGTCGCCATGGTCGTCGGGGACGTCGTCGGCCACGGTGTGCAGGCCTCGGCGACCATGGGCCGGCTGCGCACCGCCGTACGCACCCTGGCCGACATCGACCTGGCTCCGGACGAGCTGCTCACCCACCTCGACGACCTGGTGGTCCGGCTGTCGGAGGAGCTGGGCGGCGAGGGCAGCCCCGGAGAGCTCGGCGCGACCTGTCTGTACGCCGTCTACGACCCGGTGTCCCGGCACTGCACCATGGCCCGCGCCGGTCATCCGCCCCCCGTCGTACTGCGCCCGGGTCACCGCCTCCACGAGGTGGACCTGCCCGCCGGTCCCCCGCTGGGCCTGGGCGGGCTGCCGTTCGAGTCCACCGAGATCGAACTGCCCGAGGGCACCGTGCTGGCCATGTTCACGGACGGGCTGATCGCCTCCCCGCACCGTGACCCGGACACCGGTCGCCGGCTCCTCCACGAGGCGCTGGCGGCGTACAGCGACTCGCTGGACGAGACCTGCGACCGGATCCTGCACGCCCTGCTGCCGTCGGGCGGCGCGGCCGACGACGTGGCCCTGCTGCTGGCCCGTACCCAGGGCCTGCCGCCGTCCCGGGTGGCGACCTGGGACGTCCCCGCCGACCCCGCCCTGGTCGCGCCGATCCGCAAGCAGGTGGTGGAGCAGCTGGACGTGTGGGACCTGACCATGGCCGCCTTCACGGCGGAGCTGGTGGTCAGCGAACTGGTCACCAACGCCATCCGCTACGGCGCCCGCCCCATCCGGCTCCGCCTGATCCACGACACGACCAGGCTGATCTGCGAGGTCTCCGACACCAGTCACACCGCCCCGCACCTGCGCCGGGCCAAGACCTGGGACGAGGGCGGCCGGGGCCTGCTGCTGGTGGCGCAGCTGACCCAGCGCTGGGGCACCCGGCACACCGGCGAGGGCAAGACGATCTGGGCCGAGCTGTCCCTGTTCCCGGAGGATCTTCCCTAGGGGGTGCTGGTCAGGACGACCAGCTGCCGGGTCGCCCGGGTCATGGCGACATAGCGGTCGACGGCGCCCTCGGCGCCCGTGCCGAAGTCCTCCGGGTCGACGAGGACGACCAGGTCGAATTCGAGCCCCTTCGACAGCTGCGGGGTGAGCGAGCGGACCCGGGGTGTCGCGGTGAAGGCGGGATCGCCGATCACGCAGGCGATGCCCTCGGCGTGCGCGGCGAGCCAGCCGTCGAGGATCGGGGCCAGCCGGTCGACGGATCCGTGGACGACGGGCAGGCCGCTGCCGCGGATCGAGGTCGGCACGTTGGCGTCGGGGAGCGCGGCCCGGATGACCGGCTCGGCCTCCGCCATGATCTCCTCGGGTGTGCGGTAGTTGATGCTGAGCGAGGCCAGGGTGATCCGGTCGAATCCGACCCGCTCCAGGCGTTCCCGCCACGACTCCGCGAACCCGTGCCTGGCCTGGGCACGGTCCCCGACGATGGTGAAGCTCCGGGACGGGCAGCGCAGCAACAGCATCTGCCATTCGGCGTCGGTCAGTTCCTGGGCCTCGTCGACGACGATGTGCGCGAACGGGCCGGCCAGAAGGTCCGGGGCGAGGGTGAGCAGTTCGGACTCGTCGACCAGGCTGACCTTGGCGTCCTCGCCGCGCAGCATCCGCACCAGGCCCTCGCCGTCGTCCCCGTCGGCGCCGGAGTCGACGGCGGCCCCGATCAGGTTGTCGACGACCTGTGCCATGCGCTCGCGCTGGGCGGCGAGCGCGGCCTCCTGCCGCTGCCTGCGCCGGGCCGCCGCCGGGTCGCCGAGCCGCTGCCGGGCCGCGTCCAGGAGCGGCAGGTCGGACACGGTCCAGGCCTGGGCGTCGGCGCGCTGGAGCAGCCGTACGTCGTCGCGGTCGAGCCAGGGGGCGCACATCCGCAGATAGGCGGGCACCGACCACAGGTCGCCGACCAGGTCACCGGCCTCCAGCAGCGGCCAGGCGCCGTTCAGGGTGTCGGTCAGCTCCCTGTCCTGCTGGAGCGACCTACGGAACCGCTCGGGCGGGACGTCGTCGCCGGTGTGCTTGTCCAGCAGGATGGTCGCGAGTTCCTCCCAGATCTGCTCACGGCCCTCGTTGTGCGGTGTGCCCGGCCCCGGTGCCCGGAACGCGTCGGCCCAGTCGTCGGCGCTCAGCCACAGGTCGCCCCAGTCGGTGGCGACCGTCATGCCCGTGGCGGGCGGCTCCTCGTAGAAACGGACGGCCGTCTCGATCGCCCGCACCATGTCCGCGGACGACTTCAGGCGGGCCACCTCCGGGTCGGCCTCGGGCGTCGCCGCGGCTCCCTCGTCGACGAGGTCGGCCAGGACGCAGGTCTGGACGCCCTCCTCGCCGAGGCTGGGCAGCACGTCGGAGACGTAGTTCAGGTAGGGCCGGTGCGGGCCGACGAACAGGACACCGCCCCGCCGGTGGCCGAGGCGCGGGTCGGAGTACAGGAGGTGGGCGGTGCGGTGCAGGGCGACGACGGTCTTGCCGGTACCCGGGCCGCCGTCGACGACGAGGGCGCCGCGGGATCCGGCGCGGATGATCGCGTCCTGGTCGGCCTGGATGGTGGCGAGCACGTCCCGCATCCGCTCCGACCGGTCGGCGCCGAGGCTCGCGATGAACGCTGACTGGTCGTCGAGCGCGGCATGCCCTTCGAGCCCGTCGGCGGTGAACACCTCGTCCCAGTAGTCGCTGATCCGGCCGTCCGTCCAGCGGTATCTGCGGCGGCTGCGCAGCCCCATCGGGCCGGCGTGGGTCGCCGCGAAGAACGGCTCGGCCGCGGGTGACCGCCAGTCGAGCAGCAGCCGGCGGCCCTCGCTGTCGGTGAGGCCCAGCCGGCCGATGTACACGGGCTCGGGGTGGTCCGCGCCCACGACGCGCCCCAGGCACAGGTCCAGGCCGAAACGGCGCAGGGTGCGCAGCCGTCCGGTCAGCCGGTGGACCTCGATGTCCCGGTCCATCGCGGCCCGGCCGGTGCCGCCCGGCGCCTTGAGTTCGGTGTCGAGCCGGTCGGAAAGTTCGGCGATCGTCTCGTCGAGACACCGCGCGATGGCAACGAAGTGCCGCTCGTCGTCGGCGATCAGGGCCGGGTCGGCCTTGGCGGACGACTGCTCGGGGAGATCGAAGACACGGGTGGTCAGGGGGTTCACTGCATCAGCTCCATTGGGGTGCCGGGCGCGACGGCGGATACGGCCGGCTCCGCTTCCTCGCGGAGTGCCGGGCTCGGCGACAGGCGGGGGCGGTTCTGGATCTTCGAGGGACTGGGGCGCGCCCGCTGGTGCGGGCGGCTCCACTTCGTTCCGGAGTGCCGGGCTCGGCGACAGGCGGGGGCGGTTCTGGTTTCTTGCCGTTCGTGCGGAGACGGGCGGTGCCTCCCGGCCGGCCCCGTCCGGAGGTGCCGGGCGCCGGTGTGGGCGGCTCTGCTTCCCCACGGTTCACACGGAGGCGGGCGGCGACTCCCTGTCGGCCGCGTCGTCCCCGTCGTCCCCGTCGAGCAGGAGGCGCGCGGCGACCGTCGCGCCGTCGGTGCGGATGTCGGCGGCCACGGCGGCCGCCCGGGCTCGGGTCCCGGGGGCGAGGGCGGTCGTGAGCGCGGCGGAGAGGGAGTCGGTGGTCGGGGTCGGGCCGTCGTGGGCCGCGCCGATGCCCAGCTCGGCCACCCGGGCGGCCCAGTGCGGCTGGTCCACGATCTGCGGGACGATCACCTGGGGCACGCCGGCCAGGGCGGCGGTCGTCGTGGTGCCCGCGCCGCCGTGGTGGACGACGGCGGCCACCCGGCGGAACAGCGCCTGGTGGTTGACCTCGCCGATCGCGAGGCAGTCGGCCCGGCGGTCGACCGGGGCGAGGTCGGCCCAGCCGCGCCCGACGAGCACCCGGCGGCCCTGGGCGCGCACCGCCTCGACGGCCGTCCGGGCGGCGTCCGGCGCGCCGCGCATCGCCATGCTGCCGAAGCCGACGTACACCGGCGGCTCACCGGCCGCCAGGAAGGCCGCCAACTCGTCCGGCAGCGGGCGTTCGTCCGGCAGCAGCCACGCGCCCGTCTGCACCAGGTCGAAGTCCGTCAGGTCCTGCCACGGTCCCAGGACCGGGTCCGCCGCCAGCCACGGCCGGCCGGTGAGGACGTGGGCGCGGACGTCGTCCACCGGAGGCAGCCCGATCGCCGCCCGATGGGTGTTCAGGGCCTCGCCGTACAGCGCGTCCACCCGCTCGGCGTCCACCTTCCACAGCGTCCGCAGGTCGGCGTCGGGCGGGGCCGGGCGGCCCGGCCGGGCGGCCGGCGGGAAGTGCGAGGACGGCATCCCGAACGGATGGGGGCACGCGAACACGTACCGGATGCCCAGCTTCTCGGTCACGGACCGCACGCCGGCCGGCATCAGGCCGCTCGCCACCACCGCGTCGCACCCCTCGGCCGCCGCGGCGACCGCGTCGAAGTGCGCGGCGACCAGCTCGGCGGCGAGCCGGAACGCGTCCGACGGCTGCGGATTCGGCCTGGTCACCACCGAGCGCACCGACGGCCCGAACGGCACATACGTGACGCCCGCCCGGGCCAGCAGGTCCGCGAACTCCTGGTCCGGCGGGGCACACACCCGTACCTCGGCGCCGAGTTCCCGCAGCGCCAGCCCGAGTCCCGCCATCGGTTCCACGTCCCCGCGCGACCCGTATCCCATCAACAACACACGCACGTGGTGAATCCCCCAAATACCGCTGGTTCTGGCTTCGGCCTGCGATTTTGCGGGACGAGGGGGGCCTTGCCGCAAGCCCCCCTGTGCGCTATAAGTTGAGAGTGGCGAGGAGCGACTGAACTCCTTGCCCTATTTTTTTGCCGGTCCCGTCACGGCGCGCCTGCCGGTTCCGTCACGGCGCGCTCAGCCAGGGCCGGACCTGCTTGCGCGCCTCGTGCAGCCGCGACTTCAGCGTCCCCAGCGGAATCCCCACCCGTTCGGCGACCTCGGCGTAGTCCAGCTGGCAGATGTCCCGGTATACCAGCGGCGCGACCAGCTGCGGATGCTCCCGCTCCAGCCGGTCCAGCGCCTCCAGCAGATCGATCCGGGAACCGGCGATCACGCTGGTGGTGCGTGGATCGACGTGCTCGGCCGGTTCGATGTCCGCCGGCTGCTCCGCCGACCGCCGCTTCAGGTCCCGGTACTTCTGCCGGGAGCAGTTGGCGACGACCGTGTACAGCCAGGTGCTGAAGCGGCTGCGGCCCTCGAAGGTGGAGATCTTCCGGGAGATCTGGAGCAGCACGTCCTGGGCCGCCTCCTCGGCATCTTCCCGGCACGGCAGAAACCGTCCGCAGCGTCGTACGACGTCGGGCCAGACCTCGGTCAGCAGCTGGTTCAGGGCCAGCTGGTCGCCGGCGGCGGCCCGCCGGGCGAGGTCTTCGGTCAGCGCGGCGTCCGGCACGGGAGGTCCCCCTCGAAGTCGATCTCAGGCCAGGCATGATAGTCGTATGCAACCCCTGGAGCGGATCGGCCGCTATCGCCTCGAACGGCGCCTGGGCACCGGTGCCTTCGGGACGGTCTGGCTCGCCCACGACGACCAGCTGGACGCCTCGGTGGCGGTGAAGGTGCTCGCCGACAACTGGTCCCACCGTCTCGACATCCACGACCGCTTCCTGTCCGAGGCGCGGCTGCTGCGCCGGGCCGACTCGAAGCGGGTGGTGCAGGTCTACGACATCGGCGAACTCCCGGACGGGCGGCCGTACTTCGTGATGGAGTACGCCGACGCGGGCACCCTCGCCGACCTGCTCGGGGCGGGCCCGCTGCCGATCCCCGACGCACTGCTGCTGACCGCGCTGGCGGCACGCGGCGCGGCGGACCTGCACGGGGCCGGGATCGTGCACCGGGACATCAAGCCGACCAACGTGCTGCTGCGCACCGCGCAGGACGGCACCCGGCGGGTGCTGCTGGCCGACCTGGGGCTGGCGAAGAGCCTGGCGCAGGCGTCGGGGCTGACCCTGGCGGCCGGTTCGGCGGGTTATCAGCCGCCGGAGCAGGCCCAGCCCGGGGAGGGCATCGACGCGCGTGCCGACGTGTACGCGCTGGGTGCGGTGGGCTACGAACTGGTCACCGGCACGGTACCGGGGGCGCCCGGGCAGGTCGTCCGGCCGGAGCGGTTGCGGCCGGACCTCGGGGACGACGTCCAGCGGGCGCTGATGCGGGCTCTGGAGCCGGACCGGCAGCGGCGCTGGCCGTCCGCGCAGGCCTTCGCGGACGAGCTGGACCGGCTGGCGGCGGCCGCGGCGGCACGCCGGCCGCGGCGCCTGGACGGCGTCCGCAGACGGCTCAACGTCATCACGCTGACGGTCGCCGCGCTCCTCGCGGCCGGAGGTACGGCCCTCGCGGTCACGCTGGTCGACCGGAACGGCTCGGCGGGCGACGAGACGAAGGTCGCCGACTCCACCGGACGGGTGGTGGCCGAGGTGCCGTCCGGGTGGGCGGGCGAACTGCGGAACTCCGGCTGGAATCCGAAGGCGCTGGGGCTGGCCTCGGGGCACGAGCCCGGGCTGGAGGTCGCCGACGACGTGTCGGAGTGGCAGGACCTCACCACGGCGGTGAACGGCGTGTTCATCGGCCTGAGCGAGCACGGCGACGTGACGGCCAAGGTGAACGCCCTGTCCCATGCGCAGTGCCACTACGACGGCAGCCGTGCCTTCACGAGCAGCACCTGGAAGGGCCGGGTCCGGACCTGGAGCGACTGTTCCGGCGCCGGCGGCTCGATCCAGGAGGCGGCCCTCGCCCCGGCCGGCGGGGACGACCAGCCCCAGGTGTATGTGCAGGTACGGCAGAAGGGAGCCGCCGACAAAACCGCCACTGACGGCATACTTCGGTCGATCCGGGTCACCTGACTCGGCGAATCACGGCGTGCCCCCGAACTTTTCCGCCGTTTCTCGCATCGGATGGGAGTGACGGCGCACGGAGCGCCTCGGGCACGCCTCGCAGCGTGCCGCGAACATCCAGGAGTGTGGAGAGACATGGCGCACACGTCCCAGTCCTTGCGGCGCGGGGCGGCCCTGCTCGCGAGCACGGTCGCCGCCCTGGGCCTCCTGACCGCCTGCGGCAACGGCAGCCCGGGCAAGTCGCCGGAGTCGGTGTCGGGCACGGCCGCGCCCGCGACCGGCGACTCGGCGGGTTCGAGCGCGTCGGACAGCGGCTCCGCGCCGTCCGGCACGGGGTCCTCGTCCGCGTCCCAGAACACCGGCTCGTCGACAGGTGGCGGCTCCTCGACGGGCGGCGGCACGACTACCGCCGGCACCGCGTCCAGCAGCCGCTGTCACACCTCCGAGCTGACCGCCTCGGTGGGCGGCAACGACCCGGGGGCCGGCCAGGAGAACTTCCCGATCGTGTTCACCAACAAGTCGGGCCGCACCTGCACGGTCCGCGGCTTCCCCGGCGCCGCCTTCGTGAACGCCGCCGGCACCCAGCTCGGTCCCGACCCGAAGAGGGAGACCTCCGCCAGCACCCCCACGACGGTCACCCTCAAGCCCGGCCAGAGCGCCTGGGCCGGGCTGACCTTCTCCAACCCGGAGATCAGCGGCGCCAAGACGGCGACGCCGGCCGCGCTGGAGGTCACCCCGCCGGACGAGCGTGACTCGCTGAAGGTCACCTGGAAGGGCGGCACGGTCCCGGTGTCCGGGAACTCCTCCTCGGTACGGCTGACCGTGCTCAGCGCCGGTTCCGGTGCCTGACCTGCCGAAACGCCGGCCGCCCCGGGCCTGATCCCCCACACCCGGACCCCGCTGCCCACTCCCCCGGGCAGCGGGGTTCGTCATGTCCGGGCCACGACTGTCACAGGCGTGCAACACGCGTCCCCGGCTCCGATCTTTTTCGCCGGTCCGCCCATCGAACCCGTCGACCACACAGGAAGAAGGCCCCGCGAGGGGCCGGGACGACGGAATCGGGGACGGACATGAGCGGCATCTCCCGCAGGCGGATCCTGACGGCGGGCGCGACGGCGGGCGCCCTGGGTGCACTGGGCGCGGTGTCGGGGTGCTCGAACGGCGAGTGGACGGTGGGCGGCAGCTCCGCCGACAGCGGCAAGAGCAGCGGCGTACCGACCAAGCCGCTGAAGCTCATCGGGGACGGTTCCACCGCCGACACCGGCGCCCAGCCGCACCAGCCGAAGGCGACGCGCCTGGCGGCCGGCGCCAAGCCGCCGCAGTTCGTGGTGTTCTCCTGGGACGGCGCCGGCGAGCTCAGCAACCAGCTGTTCTCCCGGTTCCGCAGGGTCGCCGCCGACCACGGCGCGAAGATGACGTTCTTCCTGTCCGGCATCTACACGCTGCCGGAGTCCAAGAAGGACCTCTACCGGCCGCCGCAGCACGAGGTCGGCGCCTCCGCGATCGGCTACCTCTCCGACCGGCACATCCACAACACGCTCCAGCAGGTGCGCGCCGCCTGGCTGGAGGGCCACGAGATCGGCACCCACTTCAACGGGCACTTCTGCGGCAGCGACGGCGTGCGCAACTGGTCCCCGGCCGAGTGGCGCAGCGAGATCGACCAGGCGATCGACTTCGTCACCAAGTGGAAGACCAACACCGGCTTCACCGACCTGGACCCGCTGCCCTTCGACTACCACAAGGAGCTGATCGGCGGCCGTACCCCGTGCCTGGAGGGCCAGACCAACCTGCTGCCCACGGCGGCCGCGCTCGGCTGGAAGTACGACGCCAGCTCCCCCGGCGGTCTGCAGATCTGGCCGGGCAAGGTGCAGGGCAACCGCATCTGGGACTTCCCGCTGCAGTCCATACCGTTCTCCGGGCACTCCTTCCAGGTCCTGTCGATGGACTACAACATGATGTACAACCAGTCGGCCGGCAACCCGCTGGGCGACAAGTCCCAGTACGACGCCTGGCGCACCCAGGCCCGCGACACCTACCTGGCGGGCTTCGAGCGGGCGTACTCCACCAACCGGGCGCCGTTCTTCATCGGCAACCACTTCGAGCGCTGGAACGGCGGCATCTACATGGACGCCGTCGAGGAGGCGATCGGCAAGATGGCCGAGTACGACGACGTACGCTTCGTCTCCTTCAAGCAGCTGGTGGCGTGGCTGGAGGCGCAGGACCCGGCGGTGCTGCGCACCCTGCGCACCCTGAACCCGGGGCAGGAGCCGACGGGCGGCTGGGGGGAGTTCCTCGGCGCGGCGGGTACCCCGTCCTCGTAAGCGGGTCCGTCTGCTTTCATGGGCGGGCCGCACCTGATCACGCCCCGAGGAACGCGCCCTGAACACCCCGCTCGCCGAGACCCTGTCCGTCCTGCTGCTCGCCGCCGTCCTCGCCTGGGCCGTGATCCGGCCCCGCGGCTGGCCGGAGGCGGTGCTCGCCGTACCCGCGGCGGGGGTGGTGATCGCCACCGGGGCGATCTCGCTGGACCATGCCCGGGAGGAGGCCGAACGGCTCGGCCCCGTCGTCGGTTTCCTCGCCGCCGTCCTGGTGCTCGCCCACTTCTGCGATGTGGAGGGGCTGTTCCAGGCCTGCGGGGCGTGGATGGCCCGCTGGGCGGGCGGGCGGCCGGTGCGGCTGCTGACCGCGGTGTTCGCGCTGGCCTCGGTGATCACCGCCGTACTGAGCCTGGACGCGACGGTGGTGCTGCTGACGCCGGTGGTGTTCGCGACGGCGGCCCGGTCCGGGGTGCGGGCCAAGCCGCACGTCTACGCGTGCACGCATCTGTCGAACACCGCCTCGCTGCTGCTGCCGGTGTCCAATCTGACGAACCTGCTGGCGTTCGCGGCGAGCGGGCTGAGCTTCACCCGGTTCGCGGCGCTGATGGTGCTGCCCTGGCTGGTGGCGATCGGCGCCGAGTACCTGGTGTTCCGGCGGTTCTTCGCCCGGGACCTGTCCTCGGCGGCCCCGGGGGCGAAGGACACCGGCGAGCCGCCCCGGCTGCCGCTGTTCGCGGTGGTGACGGTGGCCTGCACACTCGCCGGGTTCGTGGTCACCTCCGCCCTCGGGATCGACCCCGCGTGGGCCGCGTTCGCCGGCGCGCTGGTGCTCGCCGGGCGGGCGCTGGTACGGCGGCAGGCGACCGGGCTGTCGGTCGTGAAGGCGGCCGCTCCGGCGTTCCTGGCGTTCGTGCTCGCGCTCGGGATCGTGGTGCGGGCGGTCGTCGACAACGGGCTGTCCGACACGCTCGGGCATGTCCTGCCCGGCGGGACGGGGCTGCCGGCCCTGCTCGGCATCGCCGCCCTGGCCGCCGTACTGGCGAATGTCGTCAACAACCTGCCGGCGGTGCTGGTGCTGCTGCCGCTGGCCGCGCAGACCGGGCCGGCCGCGGTGCTGGCGGTGCTGCTCGGGGTGAACATCGGCCCCAACCTCACCTACGCCGGTTCACTGGCGACACTGCTGTGGCGCAGGATCGTGCACCAGCACGATCACGGGGTGGACCTCGGGGAGTTCACCCGGCTGGGGCTGCTTGCCGTGCCGACTGCGCTGGCCGGTGCGGTGGTGGCACTGTGGGGGGCGCTCCAGGTGGTCGGGATCTAGACGGGAGGCCATGGACATGCGGGTGATCGTCTGGCTGGTCGAGGGGACCTGGCCCGCCTGTGTGGACGCGGCGCGTGGCTACACGCGGGACGCGTCCGAGGTGGTGCTGCTGCACGTGACCGAGCCGGGGGTGGCCGGGCTGGCGCACGGCGCCTTCGCGGGGCTGCTGGGCCGGGCGGGTTCGGAACCGGACCCGGAACAGCGACTGGTGGAGCTCGGCGGCACGTCGGCGGCGGTACTGCTGGAAGCGGCCGAGGCACGGCTGGGGCGGCCGTGCACCCCGCTGGAGCGGGCCGGGCGCGTCGAACGGGAGGTGGTGGCCGCCGCCGAGGGCGCCGGCCTGCTGATCGTGGCCCGGGACGGCGACCGGTCCCGGCTGGGGCCGCACAGCCTGGGCAAGGCGGCGCGGTTCGCCGTCGACCACGCGCCCTGCCCGGTGCTGCTGGTGTGGCCGGAGGGGGCGCCGGACCTGACGACGATGCCGCCCCCGCCTCCGCACCACCCCTGAGCCCGGACCGGCTCAGTGGCCGTGATGACCACCGCCGCCGCCATAGCCGCCGGAGCCCCAGCCGTCGCCGTACTGGCCACCGCCGTAGCAGTAGCCCGGGTACTCCTCGCACGGGTTGTAGCCGGGGGCACTGCTCGACGGTGTGGGCTGCGCTGTCGTCCGCGACGCCGACGGGGTGGGCGTCGGCGCGGGAGTCTTCGCGGCCTTGGTCGTGGCGGAGGCCGAGCACGGGGCGAGCTGGACGGAGTAGCCGAGGTGCGAGTCGAGGCACAGGCCGGGGTCGGCGCCGTTGCGCAGCAGCCCGTCGTTCTCGTACGTCCACTGCTGGCCGGCGGCCGAGGAGCACTCGGCGAGTTCGGTCTCCGCGCCCTTGGCGGGCTTCTTGCCGACCACGCCGATGCACAGGCCGGAGGCGATGTTGTGCAGGCGTCCGCGCAGGGTGCCCTGGGTGGTCTGGCTGGTGCCGATCCAGGACGGGCCCGAGCTGGCGGTGCCGGTGCCGGGCGTGGCGGAGGGCTTGCCGGAGGCGGCCGACCCGGAGCCGTCGCCGGAGCCGAGCACCGACCACAGCACCAGCGGCAGCACGACCAGCCCGCTCACTGTGCCCACGGCCACGGCGAGGTTGCGGCGGCGCACCCGTCGGGCGGCCCGCTGCTTGGCGCGACGGGAGAGGGCGGGATGCACCACCAGGTCCTTGCCCGACGCGGCCGTAGCCGGTCCGAAGGCCTCGCCGCCCGCGGGGCGGCCGTCGGGCGTGGCCTGCTGCTCGGCGGGCTGCCCGTTGAGGCCGGCCCGCGACTCCAGATAGGCACGGGCGCCCCAGCCGAGCACGGCCTCGGCCAGGGCGAGGCCGAGCCCGCGGCCGCCGTTGAACTGGTGGAGCTGGTCGGCGGTGTACCGGCAGTGGATGCAGCCGTTGAGGTGCTGCTGGAGGTCACGGTCGACACCGACGCCGCCGCGCCGGAAGGTCACGTCGATCATCCGGACGTACCGCTGGCACTCGTCCTCGTGCGCGAGTTCGCGGTGCACCTGGAGGCACTCCTCGCGCAGCCGCTCGCGGGCCCGGCGCAGTTCGACCCGCGTGTCCTGCTCGTCGAGGCCCAGCAGCCCGGCGGGTGTCGACAGCGGCTCCGACTCGACCTCGGTGTGCCACAGCACGGCCCGCGAGGACTGGGTCAGGCGCTGGAAGGCGCGGGAGAGCAACCGCCGGTTGGCGGGCGGGAGCAGCCGGGAGGCGGCCCGCTCCCCCTTGCCGACGCGGAGTTCGGGATGCAGCAGTTCGCCGCGGCCGTCGTTGTCCCATTCGGCGGCGATACGGCGGACGGTGACAAGGAGTTGGGGACGCCAGGCGGCGGTGGGGCCGGTCTGACGGAGGGATTCACCGAAAAGCCGGGTGAA
Organism: Streptomyces sp. NPDC054813; assembly: GCF_053611365.1. Classification (NCBI taxonomy): domain Bacteria; kingdom Bacillati; phylum Actinomycetota; class Actinomycetes; order Kitasatosporales; family Streptomycetaceae; genus Streptomyces; species Streptomyces sp. NPDC054813. The sequence continues at coordinate 259,820 of NZ_JBSHAF010000010.1, forward strand.
TGCGGCGGTGGTGAGCATTCCCGCGCCGCGGGTCCCGTCGGTGCACAGACGGGCATAGGTGAAGGCCGCTTCCCAGTGCCGGTCGAGGAGTTCACCGACGGGGTGCAGCGCGGGGGCGGCGCCCGTCCAATGCTTGAGCTCGGCGCTGAGCTGCTCGTCGGTGACGTCGAACGGCCGGTCGGGGGTAGGGGAATTCCCCAGGCCTGCGTCATTCACGGCGGCATTCCTTCCAGACGCAACGCGGAATCTGGCCCATACCAGCTGGTATGCGACCGGTACACGACCCGGCCGATGCCATGATCGGATGGGCCTGTTGGAGGTTCGGCGCTCGAACGTCCGCCGTCGGCAGCTCTTTTGAAGCGTGGGGGGCGAACGGGAGCGGCCTCGCGCATGCGGGGAAAACAATTCTCCGTATGCCGACACGGCACACCTTTGCACAGGCCAGCAGGGCAGAACAAGGGACCTCAGGGTTTTGCGTATTGCCCGGAGCCGGCGCTAATTTGACGAATCGTCAATGAGCGCGTTCGCGGTTTGTCGTTGTATCGACATCGCAATTGGCACGAGGATTCGGGTCGGACCACCACGACCTCCGCACCAACCATTGAACCATGGCCCGACCTGCGCGGGCCGCCCAGCCGACGGCGTCCGTGAACCAATAACCGCGAGTATTAAGGACGTTCACCGGAACGGTAGGCGCCGGGCGGGACACCGTATCTTTCGCGGAAAACCCGGTTGAAATGGAACGGGCTGGGAAATCCGGACGCGGCCGCGATCCGCGCGACGGTCAGGTCGGTGCTCTCCAGCAGTCGGGCGGCGTGTCGCAGCCGCGCCTCGCGCAACGCGCGCATCGGGGGCACGCCGGTCTGCCGGGCGAAGAGGTGGGCGAACCGGGACGGCGAGAGCGCGACACCCGCGGCGAGCGAGTCGACGGTGTGCGGGGCGCCGGGGTCGGCGGCGATCAACTCCTCGGCGCGGCGCACGCGTCCGTCCCCGGCGTCCGGCCCCGGCGGCGCCCGGTGCGCGCCGGCCGTCGCGAGCAGGACCACCTCCTCCAGCGCGCACAGCGCGAGTTCACCTGCCGCGCTGCCGTAGGCGACGGCGACTGTCGCTTCGCCGGGCGCCGCCGCGGGCGGCGCGCCGCTGCCGGTCCAGCGGGAGTCGGCCAGCAGGCGGTGGAACGCGGCCTCGATCCGGGCGTGCGTGCCGTCCGGGGCACCAACGGCGTACACGCCCTCGCCCACGGCGCACGGGCCCAGCCACTGCGCCCAGCCGGGGCGGGCCTGGCAGTGCGTCCACCAGAACCGCCAGCGGCTCGCGCCGGGCCCGACCGTGTAGTGGTGCGGGACTCCGGGGGCGAGGACGACCAGGTCGCCGGGGCGGGCCCGGGCCTGTGCGGTCCCCTGCCGGAGCAGGCCGAGGCCGTCCGTGGTCCAGGTGAACAGCCAACTGCCTGATCCCTGTGGACGGTTGATCCGGTAGCCGGGGCCCTGGTCGTAGTGGCCGGTGACGACCGTGCCCGGCGGCGGGGCCGGGACAGCGGTCCCGGGCAATCCCTCAGCGGTCATGGACATCCTCTCCGCGGACGCGTCGGCCTAGCGTGACAGGCCCAGGGCACCGGACCGAGGAGCGCGGGCATGACCGTCACGGGCATCGACACCACCATGGTGCGGCAGTTCGAGGAGGACGGGTTCACCGTCGTACGAGGGTTGTTCGGGTACGACGAGATCGACCGGTTGTGCGCGGAGTTCGCGGCGCTGCACGCGGCGGGGCGGCCCGTGCCGGGCCACTTCCAGCCGGGGCCGACGGCGGATCCGCTGCACCGGTATCCCCGCGTCATGCAGCCGCACGAGATCAGCGCGCTCGCCCGGCGGTTCCTGCTGGACGCGCGGCTGCGGGTGATCCTGGAGGGGCTGTTCGGCGAGGAGGTACTGGCCGCGCAGAGCATGTTCTACTTCAAGCCGCCGGGGGCCCGGGGGCAGGCGCTGCACCAGGACAACTTCTATCTGCGGGTGGAGCCGGGGACGTGCGTCGCCGCTTGGGTCGCCTGCGAGGAGATCGGCCGGGAGAACGGCGGCCTTGAGGTGGTGCCGGGGACGCATCGGATGGAGCTCTTCTGCCCCGAGGAGTCCGATGCGGAGCTGTCGTTCGCGCGAGAGTACGTGGCACCGCCAGAGGGGCTGGTGGCGGTGCCGGTCGATATGGGGCCGGGGGATGTGCTGTTCTTCAACGGGAGTCTGGTGCACGGGTCGCAGCCGAATCGCTCCGCCGGGCGGTTCCGGCGGTCGTTCATCGGGCATTACGTGGGGCGGTCGGCGGTGCGGATCGGGGAGTACTACCGGACGTTGACCATGGGTGGGGAAAGGGTTCCTCTGCTGGAGAGTGAGGGGGCGGGTCCTTGCGGGACTGAGCGGTAGTCGCTCGAGCGCGGGTGGGTGGGGGCTTGTCGCGCCCACGCGGCGGAGCCGCACATCGACACAGCCCCGCGCCCCTGACGGGGTCTGTCAGTGGCCGGAGATGGGATGGGGGCCGTACGGCTGCTCCAGCTCTTCGAGTTCCTTGTCGCTGAGTTCCAACTCCACGGCCGCCACCGCGTCCTCGATGTGCTGGGGCTTGGATGCTCCGATGATCGGGGCCGTCACCGTGTTCTGGTGGAGGAGCCAGGACAGGGCCACCTGGGCTCGGGGGACGCCCCGGTCGCCGGCGATGCGGGTGACCGCCTCGACGATCGCGCGGTCGCCGTCCTGGTAGAGGCGGTTGCCGAAGTTGTCGGTGGCGCTGCGCTCGGTGACCGTGCCCCAGTCGCGGGTGAGGCGGCCCCGGGCCAGCGGGCTCCACGGCAGCACGCCCACGCCCTGGTCGGCGCAGAGCGGCAGCATCTCACGCTCCTCCTCGCGGTACAGGAGGTTGTAGTGGTTCTGCATGGAGACGAACTTGGTCCAGCCATTGCGCTCGGCCGTGTACTGGGCCTTGGAGAACTCCCAGGCGTACATCGAACTCGCCCCGATGTAACGCGCCTTGCCCGCCTTGACGACGTCGTGCAGCGCCTCCATCGTCTCCTCGACCGGCGTGTCGTGGTCGAAGCGGTGGATCTGGTAGAGGTCGACGTAGTCGGTGCCGAGCCGGCTGAGGCTGTGGTCGATCTCCGTGAGGATCGCCTTGCGGGACAGACCGCCGCCGTTGGGACCGGGGCGCATCCGGCCGTGCACCTTGGTGGCGAGGACGATCTCATCGCGCTGGGCGAAGTCGCGCAGCGCCTTGCCGACGATCTCCTCGCTGGTGCCGTCCGAGTAGACGTTGGCGGTGTCGAAGAAATTGATCCCCGCCTCCAGCGCCTGCCGGATCAGCGGGCGGGACGCCTCCTCGTCGAGGGTCCACTCGTGGGTGCCGCGGTCGGGCAGGCCGTAGGTCATGCAGCCGAGGCAGATCCGGGACACGTCCAGACCGGCCCGGCCGAGCTTCACGTACTCCATCGTTGTCTCCCGCCGTCGAGATCACGTCGTACAGAGCCGAGCGTACGTCGCTCCGCCGTCCGGTTGCGGGTGACGGCGGCGGTAATCGAGGGCGTCAGCCCTGCTCCAGCAGGTCAAGCGCCCGTTCCCAGGCGAACTCGGGGCGCCGGCCGTCCACTTCGGTCCCCCCGGTGTGCGGGTCGCCGAAGCGGACGCCCAGCCCGCGCAGCCGGGTCAGGCTCTCCTGGTAGGCGGGGTGGGCGGCCAGCGCGTCCGCGACGCAGGGCAGGACGGCGATCGGCACGCCCAGGCCGAGGGCCTCGCAGAGGGTGCCGACGGCGAGGGTGTCGGCGAGCCCGGCGGCCCACTTGTTGACGGTGTTGAAGGTGGCGGGGGCGACGGCCACCGCGTCCGGCGCCGGGAAGGGGCGCGGGTCGGAGGGCCGCCGCCAGGCCGACCGGACGGGACGGCCGGTGCGTGCCTCGGCCTCGGCGGTGTCGAAGAAGCCGTTCATGGCGACCGGGGTGGCGATGACCCCGACCTCCCAGCCGCGTTCCTGGGCCGCCGTGATCAGCTTGCCGACTCCTGCGGCGATGCCGGCCCCGCAGACGACGAGGTAGAGGAAGGGCTTCGAGGGCGCATCGGTCATCCGGGAACCCTATGCGGGTGCTACCGGAGCGGGAACGACAGGCCCCGCTCGGACTCCGGGCGCGGACCGTGGAGCCGGCGTTCGTGCTCCTCGATCCGAACGTCGTTGATGCTGGCCTCGCGCCGGGTCATCAGCCCGTGCTGGTCGAACTCCCACAGTTCGTTGCCGTACGACCGCCACCACTGGCCGGCCGCGTCGTGGCACTCGTACTGGAAGCGGACCGCGATGTGGTCGCCGTCGAAGGCCCACAGGTCCTTGCGGAGCGCGTAGTCGAGTTCCCGGTCCCACTTGGCGGTGAGGAACTCCACGATCTCGGCGCGGCCGGTGACGAAGGTGTCCCGGTTGCGCCAGACCGAGTCCTCGGAGTAGGCGAGCGCCACGCGCTGCGGGTCGCGGGTGTTCCAGGCGTCCTCGGCGGCCTGGACCTTCCGGGCGGCTGTCTCGCGGGTGAAGGGCGGCAGGGGCGGACGGTCGGCCATGGTCTCCTCCTCAAGTGGAGAACGTGCGTTCTCCGGGTCGCTGCTAACGTAGGAGAACGCACGTTCTCACGTCAAGGAGCCATCGGGAGTGGTCATGGACAGCGCGGTCGCGCGGGAGCAGGCCCTGGACGCCGCCGAGCGGCTGTTCTACGGACGGGGGGTGCAGTCCGTCGGCATGGACGACATACGCGGCGCCTCCGGGGTCTCCCTCAAACGGCTCTACCAGCTCTTCCCCGCCAAGGAACAGCTCGTGGTGGCCTATCTGGAGCGCCGGGACGTGCGCTGGCGGCAGCGGCTCGCCGCGCATGTCGAGCGGCAGCCGGACCCCCGGGAGCGGCCGCTCGCCGTCTTCGACTGGCTGGCGGGGTGGTTCGGCGAGGAGGACTTCCGGGGGTGCGCGTGGATCAACGCGTACGGCGAGCTGGGTGCCACCTCCGAGCGGGTGGTGGCCCAGGTACGGAGCCACAAGCAGGCGTTCCGGGACTACCTCGCGGGCCTGGTGGCGGACGCCGGGCTGGACGCCGTGCTCACCGGGCCGCTGTTCCTGCTGGCCGAGGGGGCGATGGTGACCGCGGGCATCACCGGGAGCACGGAGCCCGCGGCCGAGGCGCGCGAGGCGGCCCGGGCACTGCTGCGCGACCGGTGAGATCGGGCCGCGGCATGCGCCGAGAGCGCGGCCCGGTCCTGTGCGAGCGAGGCGGCGGCCGCCGCGCGGGGCGGTGACCTGGGCGCGCTGCTCGACCTGCCGGCGCCGGACGTGGTCCGGCGCGCCGGCCCCGCGGCCCTGCCGCCCGGAGTGGCGGCGGAGCTGCGGGGCGCCCGGGCGAGCGCCGAGGGCACGGTGCTGCTGTGCCGGCGCGCCCGGTACGCCGTACCGGCGCTGGTGGACGGCCGGACCGCCCTCGTGGTCGGCCCGCGCGGACGGTTCCTGTACGTCCTGTGGATCACAGTGGAGGCCGACCGGGTGGCGGCGTACGAGGTGATCGCCGACCCGGCGCGGCTGCGCGGGCTGGAACCGGCGGTGCTGGAGGCACCGCCGGTCGTCGCTAGCCCGTCGGTTCCTTGACGGTGATGGCGTGCACCGGGCAGGCCCGGGCCGCCTCCCGGACCAGCGGGTCGCCGCCGCCGTCCTCCTTGCCGGGGAGCAGGGTGCTGAAGCCGTCGTCGTCCTGGGTGAATACGTTCGGGGCCGTCATGGCGCACTGGCCGGCTCCGATGCATACGTCCGTATCGATCTCGATGTGCATGGCAGGAGCCTCTTACCAGGTCACGGGGAGTTCCAGCATCCCCTGGATCGTGTCGCCGGGTTTGAAGGGAATCTCCTCCGGCGGCGCGGCCAGCCGCAGGCCCGGAAGCCGCTCCCACAGAGTGCGCAGGGCGATCTCCAGCTCGGTGCGGGCCAGGTTCTGGCCCAGGCACTGGTGGATGCCGAAGCCGAAGGCCACGTGGTGGCGGGTCGGGCGGTGCCAGTCGATGGCGTCGGGGTCGTCGTACACGGACTCGTCGCGGTTGATGACCGAGGTGGCGAAGAGCACGCCGTCGCCCCTGCGGATGGTGGTGCCGGCCACCTCGATGTCCTCCAGGGCGACGCGCAGCAGCCCGTCGGCGATGGACAGCATCCGCATCAGTTCCTCGACGGCGGCGGGCACCAGCGCGGGGTCGGCGCGCAGTTCGGCCAGCCGCTCGGGCTGCTGGAGCAGGGTGAAGGTACCGAGCGAGATCATGTTGGCCGTGGTCTCGTGCCCGGCGACCAGCAGGATGAGGGCCAGCGCGACGACCTCCTCCCGGTCCAGGGCACCCTCGCGCAGCCGCTCGTGGACGAGGTCGTCGAGGATGCCCTCGCCGGGCGCCTCGTCCCGGCTCTTGCGGTCGGCCAGGTCGCCGAGATAGGCCTCCAGCTGGTCGCGCGCGTCCAGGGAGTCCGCGGGCGCCGGACCGCGCAGCAACCGCCGGGACTGCGCCTCGAAGAACTCGTGGTCGGCGTACGGCACTCCGAGCAGGTCGCAGATGACCATGGACGGCACGGGCAGGGCGAAGGCGCTGACCAGGTCGGCCGGCGGTCCCTGGGCGATCATCCGGTCGAGCAGTTCGTCGACGATCCGCTGGATGGCCGGCCGCATCCCGGTCGCTCGTTTGAGGGTGAAGTCCGGGATCAGCATCCGGCGCTGGGTCTGGTGCTCGGGGTCGTCGAGGCCGAGCAGAGCGACCTTGCGGCGCTCCCGGGCCGCCGCGAACCGGGCGTTCGGCATTGGGAAGTCGTCCCGTCGGCGGTCGCTGGAGAGCCGGGGGTCGGAGAGCAGCGCCCGGGCCGTGCCGTGGCCGGTGACCGCCCAGGCGGTGCGGCCGTCGTAGAGAGTGACGCGGGACAGCGGGGTGCCGTCGCGCAGCGGGTCGTAGCCGGTGGGCGGGTGGTAGGGGCACGTGCGGTCCTGCGGCCAGGCCACGGGGTCGGCCGGGTGGGCCGGAACAGTGGGTTCCGTCAGGTCCGTCAGTTCGTTCATGGAAGACCTCGCAGACGAATGTCGTACGTCGTGCCGATCTTCATTAGATGCCCGGGGCATCTATGGGACGACCGCAAGTTCGGCCAGATCGGTGAATCGGGTGATCTGGCCGAACCCCACGTGGTCGGGGGGCGATTCCGCGCCGAAATTGGCTTGCCGGGGAGACGAGGCGGACCACAGGATCTGCGCATGAACACTCCTGACGCCGTGGTGCCGCTGACCTTCGCGACCGTCGGTCGGGGGCGGGTCCAGCAGCAGCCGAGGCGCCCCTGGAGGCCCGAGCCCGCACGCCCGTGACGGCCGCGCTCGTCGCCGGCCTGCTCGCCGGGTACGGGATCGCCGTCCCGGTCGGCGCGGTCGGCACATATCTAGTGTCCCTCACGGCCCGCACGTCACTGCGGACCGGCGCCTGCGCCGCGCTCGGCGTCGCGAGCGCGGACGGCCTCTACGCTCTGCTCGCCGCGGTCGGCGGCGCCGCGCTGGCGACCGCGCTGCTGCCGGTGCTCGGGCCGCTGCGCCTGGTCTCGGCCCTCGTGCTGGTGGCGCTCGCGGTACGCGGTGCGGCGGTGGCGCTGCGCCAGTACCGGGAGCGACGTCTTTCGACCCGGGCCGAGCGGCCGGTACCCGGTCCTGGACGGGCGTATCTCGGCCTGCTCGGGATCACGCTGCTCAACCCCACGACGGTGATCTACTTCGCGGCTCTGGTGGTCGGCACGCGTTCCGCCGAGCCGGTCCGGCCGCTGGAGCAGGGCGTCTTCGTCCTGGCGGCCTTCGTAGCCTCCGCGAGCTGGCAGCTGCTGCTGGCGGGCGGCGGCGCGCTGCTCGGCCGGGGCCTGACCGGCCACCGGGGACGCCTGGTCACAGCGCTGCTGTCGAGCTGCGTGATGCTGGGGCTGGCGGCCCGGATGGTCCTGTCGCCGGGCTGAGCCCCCGCCCGCGGTCCGGGCGCGAAGGCACGGGCCACGGCGAGGCTGTGCTCGTGGACGTGGCGCCGTACGACCGGACCGTCCCGGACGGTGAGGTGCGGGGCGAACCTGGCGTGATACGAGCGTCCCGTGGGATTCGCGGTCTGCCGGATCTCGCCGAGCACCACCGCGTCGTCCCCGTCGACCAGCACCCGTTCGATCCGGGTGTCCGCCCGCTCGGGTACGTGGTGCGCGGCGAGGTCCCGGTAGCACGCGGCGGCTCCGGCACGCCCGGTGCGGTGCGTGATCCACGGGGTGACGACCTGTCTCGGGTGTCGGCCGGACGGGGTGTGTGCACGCCTGTGCCCGCGGCGTGGGGTACGTGCGATTACCCGTGAGGCAAGGAGGGCCCGGTGTCGTGAGGATGATCCGGGGCGCTGCCGGTGTTGAATCGTGGCGTCAGTCTTGGAAGCGATGAGGGGACGGACCTCACATGCCTCTTGAGGGCGAGTACGAGCCCAGCCCGGCAGCCTGGGTGCGCGAGCAGGTCGAGCTGTACGAGAGCTCCGGCGGGACGAAGGGCACCACCCTGATGGACACCGGGATGCCCGTCATCCTGCTGACCACCCTGGGGGTGAAGAGCGGGAAGATCCGCAAGACGCCGCTGATGCGGGTGGAGCACGACGGGAAGTACGCCGTGGTCGCCTCGCAGGGCGGTGCGCCCAAGCATCCGGTCTGGTACTTCAACATCACGTCGCAGCCGCATGTCGAGCTCCAGGACGGGCCGGTCAAGCAGGACATGACCGCCCGTGAGATCACCGGCGCGGAGAAGGCCGAGTGGTGGGAGCGGGCGGTCGCCGCCTACCCGCCGTACGCCGACTACCAGAAGAAGACCAGCCGGGAGATCCCGGTGTTCCTGCTGGAGCCGCAGCAGGGGAACTGACGGTTCCGGGAATCCTTTCCGGCCGGGGAACGTCGGAATTTAGAAAAATCTGTTTCTCGGAGGCATGAACCGGCATCGGGCCGGGCAGCCGAATGTCAGGCCCCGCCGCGTTCCCCCGTCGCGGCGGGGCTTTCTCCTGCCTCCCACGCCGAGCGGTCGGTCACGTCCAGGAAGATCTGGTCGGTCTCGCCGAACTCCCGGTCCAGGGACCGCTTGATGCGCACCAGGACCTCCTCGACCTCTTCGCTGTCCAGGCCGGGCACCAGGTCGATCCGGGCCGCGACCAGGGTCGAGTCGAGGCCCAGCTTCATCGTGAACAGCGCTTCCACGCTGTCGATCTCGGGCTCCTGCGCCAGCCGCTCCCGGATCGTGCGGCTCAGCTCCGGGTCCGCGGCCTCCCCGATCAGCTGGGCGCGGGCGTCGGCGCCCAGCCGGTAGGCCACGAACACCAGCAGGACGCCGATGGCCAGGGAGGCGGAGGCCTCCCACGCCACCTGTCCGGTGACCATGTGCAGCACCATGCCGGCCATCGCGAGCAGCACCCCGACCACCGCGGTGCCGTCCTCGGCGACGACCGTGCGCAGCGCCGGGTCCCGCAGCCCCCGGTCCTCCCGGCGGGCCTGGTGCAGCGCCCGGACCAGCGAGGCACCCTCCGCGAGCAGGGCGACACCGAGCACGATCAGGCCCGCCACATAGCCGCTGAGCTTCTCGTCCGCGCCGTTGCGCAGCGCCTCGACGCCCTGGAAGACGGAGAAGCAGCCGCCCATGACGAAGATTCCGACGGCCGCGAGCAGCGACCAGAAGAAACGCTCCTTGCCGTAGCCGAAGGGGTGCCGTTCGTCGGGCGGGCGGCGGCTGCGGCGCAGGGCGGCCAGCAGGAACACCTCGTTGAGGCTGTCGGCGACGGAGTGCGCCGCCTCGGACAGCAGCGCGGGCGAGCCGGCGACGACTCCGCCGACTGCCTTGGCCGCGGCGATCACCAGGTTGGCGGCGAGTGCCACGAACACGGTCAGCCGTGTCCTGCGGTCGGCGTTCGACCGCTCCGTATGCCCTTTCGACTGCGCCTCCGGCTGCTCGTCCGGCTTCACTTGCGGCTTCGCTTCCGATTGCCCTTCCGGCTGTTCTCGCAGCTGTTCTTTCGGCTGTTCTTGCGACGAAGTCCCACTCACGACGGCCGACTGCCCCGGCACGGGCTGATCACACCGTACGGGAGGAGCGAATCGGGCAACATCGGGGAACACAGTCCATCGGGCGCGTATCGGCAAGGAGGCAGCATGAGCGGTGACAGCGGCAACACCTCGCTCGGGCACAAGGCGTTCACACGGTCCCCCAGTCACTTCGCGGACCGGATCACGGCGGACGGGCGGGACGGCTGGCCGGTGGCGGCCGGGCGTTACCGTCTGGTGGCCAGCCGTGCCTGTCCATGGGCGAGCCGGGCGCTGGTGTCACGGCGGCTGCTCGGCCTGGAGGACGCCCTGTCACTGGCCGTCACCGACCCGATCCAGGACGACCGCAGCTGGCGCTTCACCCTCGATCTCGACGACCGTGACCCGGTGCTCGGCATACGGTTCCTCAGCGAGGCCTACGACCGCCGGGAGACCGGTTACCCGGGCGGGGTGAGCGTGCCCGCGATCGTGGACGTGCCGAGCGGGCGGCTGGTCACCAACGACTACCAGCAGCTGACCCTCGACCTGGCCACCGAGTGGACGGCACTGCACCGGGACGGGGCGCCGGATCTGTATCCCGTCGAGCGCCGGGACGAGATCGACACGGTGATGGCCGAGGTCTACCAGGACGTCAACAACGGTGTCTACCGGGCCGGGTTCGCGCACAAGCAGAAGGTGTACGAGGAAGCGTGCGCGGCGGTGTTCCGGCGGCTCGGCCTGCTCGCCGAGCGGCTGGCCGGGCAGCGCTACCTGGTGGGGAACACGATCACGGAGGCCGACATCCGGCTGTTCACCACGCTGGTGCGGTTCGACGCCGTCTACCACGGACACTTCAAGTGCAACCGCTGGAAGGTGACGGAGAACCCGGTGCTGTGGGCGTACGTCAGGGACCTCTACCAGACGCCGGGATTCGGTGACACCGTCGACTTCGACCACGTCAAGCGGCACTACTACCAGGTGCACACCGGGATCAACCCCACCCGTATCGTTCCCCTCGGCCCGGATCTCGCCGGGTGGCTGACGCCCCATCACCGGGAGCAGCTGGGGGGCCGGCCCTTCGGGGACGGGACACCGCCCGGCCCGGTGCCGGCGGCCGAGCAGGTCCCGGTCGCGGGGCGACCCTGACAACGCGGAGGCAGGCATGGCCAAGCGCAGGAAGAAACAGAAGCTCCCTCTCGTCTACGCGCCGCTCGGCTTCCTGCTGAGCTGGGCCGGCGGGGCGCTGGGCGCGCTGGTCTTCCGCCGGACCTGGATGGCGCTGCGCGGCGAGGAGGACGCGCCGGACGCCCTGGACCGGGACCGCGGCTGGGGCGAGGTGCTCCTGGCCGCGGCGCTCCAGGGCGCCGTCTTCGCGGTGGTGCGCAGTGCCGTGGACCGCACCGGCGCCACCGCCATAGAGCGCTCCACCGGGGCATGGCCGGCGACCCGCAAGGGCGGCCGGGACTGAGCGGTCTCAGCCCAGCTTGGGTGCCACGGGCGGCACCAGGCGCAGGGTGAAGGAGTGTCCGGCCGGGTCCGCGTACCCACGTTCCTCGAAGGGCCCGGCCGCATCCCGTGCCTCGATCGGCCGGCCGCCGAGCCCGACCACCCGGCGCTCGGTCTCGTCCAGGTCCTCGACGAGGAAGACGAGGTGGGCCTGGAGCGAGTTCTCGGGACGCGGCCAGCTGGGCGGGGTGGCGTTGACGTCACGCCTGAAGGCGATCCGGCCGCCGTCGGGGGCGCGCACCTCGACGAGGTCGGCAGACACCTCGCCCTCCTCGCCCTCCAGCAACTGCCGGTAGAAATAGGCGAGTTTCTCGGGTTCGGCGCAGTCGAGCATCACGACGGCCGCGGTCACCAGTGCCATGCTTCCTCCCTGGGAAAGTCCTTCCCGTCCGTCTGTCCCCCATCACCGGATTCAGTCGGCCCGGCTGCTTCCGGGCACTGTCATGGCCGTGCCTCCCCGGCGGCACGGATCTGGGTGAGGCGGGCCTCGGCCGCCGTCAGCAGCAGGTCCAGGGCGGCCGGGTAGGAACTGCCCCGCATCGAGGCCACCAGTTGGCGGGCGGTGGCCGCGATGTTCGGGTGGGTGGCGGCGGGCAGCCGGGCGTAGGTCGCCTGCCACACGTCCGCCTCGGCCTCGCGGGCGGGCCTGGGCAGGGCGGTGTTGGCGGAGTCGAGGGCGCTGTAGGCAAGGGCCTGGTCGACGAAGGCGTGATAGACGCGGACCGCCTCAGCGTCCGGGAAACCGGCGCTCCGCAGCACCCCGAGGATGGTCTCGACGGCCTGGATCTCGTACGTCCGCCCGGTCACCCGGTGGGCGCTGAGCACCGCCGCCCGGGGATGGGCGAGGGCGCCGGCGTGCATGCGCAGGCCCAGGTCGCGCAGGTCGGCGCGCCAGTCGCCGGTGGGCCGCCAGACCCGCAGGGTGCGGCCGATCAGCTCGTCGGCGACGGCCAGCATCAGGTCGTCGGTGTGCCGGAAGTAGCGGTAGAGGGAGGTGGGGTCGGCGCCCAGGGCGCGGCCGAGGCGGCGCACCGACAGGGCCTCGGCGCCGTGCTCCTCGATCAGCCGCAGCGCGGTCTCGACGATCAGCTCCTCGGAGAGGACCACGCCCTGTTTGGTGGGGCGCCTGCGCCGCCGGTCGGCGGCCGGGACGACTCGTTCGCTCATGGGACCTCCCTTCCTGGTGGCGCACCTTATGACAACACCGTTGACCTGTGAAGTGCACGGGCAGTTTCATGTGCGGTCACCGGGGCCGACCAGGTCCGGCCCCCAGGTGCGAGCGGAGTGCTGGCCATGACCGACAAGCCCAACAGAGTCGACCCCCCTGAGTTGCGCAGGTCCCTCGGCGTCCTCGACGGCGTCGCGGTCGCCGCGTCCAGTACGGCCGCGACCACCAGCATCGGCATCGGTCTGGGGGTGACGGCCGGGGTGGTCGGGCTGCATCTGCCGGCCATCATGCTGCTGGCCTTCCTGCCGGTGCTCGGTATCGCGGGCGCCTACTCCCGGCTGAACCGGGTGGAGCCGAACGCCGGCAACGGCTACGTGTGGGTGGGCCGTTCGCTCAATCCGTGGCTCGGCTTCCTGGTCGGCTGGGTGAACATCGTGGCGACGGTGGCCTTTCTCGCGTACACCACGGCGGTCACCGGGTCGGCGATGCTGCAACTGGCGGGCGAGGCCGGGGTGCACCGCGTCGGCGGGCTCGCCCTGGACCCGGGTTCGACGGCGCAGACCACGGCCGTCGGCATCGTCGTCCTGGTCGCCGTCACCCTCACCGCGGTGACCGGCATCCGCACCGCCGCCCGGCTCCAGACCGGTCTGCTGGTCTTCGAGTACGTGGTACTGCTCGGGTTCTGCGGCTACGGCATCGTCACCGGCCCGCACCCCTTCAGCCTGGGCTGGTTCGACCCGTTCGCGATCCCCTCGGCGACGGCGCTGGCGCAGGGCCTGCTGCTTTCGGTGTTCTGCTACTGGGGTTTCGAGGCCGCGTTCAGTGTCAACGAGGAGGTCCGCGACCCGCGGGACGCCTCCCGGGCCGGGCTGATCACGCTGGTGACCATGCTGGGGCTGTTCCTGCTCGGCTCGGTGGCCTTCCAACGCGTGCTGTCGGAGCCGGAGTTGGCCGGGCACGGGGCCGAGGGGCTGGCGTTCTTCGGCGACCGGCTCGCCTCCCAGCCGTGGGCCGCGCTGCCGCTGGTGGCGCTCATGTTCTCGGCGATGGCCTCGCTCCAGGCCGGGGTGATCCCGACGGCGCGGGGCATGTTCGCGATGAGCCGGGACCGTACCCTCGGGCCGGTGTGGGCCAGGGTCAGTCCCCGGTACGGCACTCCGGCGGCCGGGACACTGCTGATCGGGGCGCTGGCCACGGCGGTCGCCGCGCTCGCCCTGGTGATCCCGAGGCTGGCCGACATGATCATGGCGACGGTGAACGCGGTCGGTATCGTCGTCGCCCTGTCCTATGCGCTCACCGCGCTGGCCGCCGCCGTGCGCTTCCGGGCGCTGCTGCGCGAGGACTGGCGGCAGGGTGTCCGGGCGGTGGTGCTCCCGGCGCTGAGCGCCTGCGCCCTGCTGGGGCTGGGCGGCTACCTCGGCTGGTCCTTCTACACCTCGACCGACCACTTCGAGGTCAGCGCGGACAACGGCTGGTTCCTGCTGACCACCCCGCTGGTGATGATCGCCTCCGGGTTCGTCGCGGCCGGATGGGCGAAGTACGTGCGCCGCTCGCCGTACTTCCGCACCGGCGAGGGCACGGACGCCGACGCACCCCAGCTGCTCACGACCCCCAACTAAGGAACAGGAACGATGCACGCAGATCTGCTCTTCACCGGTGGCCCCGTCCTCACCCCCGAGGGCCCGACGGCCACCGCCGTCGCGGTCACAGGTGAGCGCATCACCGCCGTCGGCTCCGCCGAGGAGCTGCGGGAGCTGGCCGGGCCGCGCACCGAGGTGGTCGATCTCGCCGGGCGGCTGCTGCTGCCCGGTTTCCAGGACGCGCACGTCCATCCGGTGCCGGCCGGGCTCGAGTTGAGCCAGTGCGACCTGACGGGAGTGCGGACCGCCGCGGAGTCCGTGGCCGCCGTACGCGCCTATGCCGAGGCGCATCCGGAGCGGGAGTGGATCCTGGGCGGCGGCTGGTCCATGGAGGCGTTCGAGGGCGGTACGCCGACCCGCGAGCTGCTGGACTCCGCCGTACCGGACCGGCCGGTGTATCTGCCGAACCGGGACCATCACGGGGCCTGGGTCAACAGCCGGGCCCTGGAGCTGGCCGGGATCGACCGCGACACGCCCGACCCGGCCGACGGGCGGATCGAGCGGGACGCGTCCGGCGCGCCGAGCGGCACGCTCCAGGAGGGGGCGATGCGGCTGGTCGGCCGGCTCGCACCGCCCGCCACCCCGGCGGACCGGCTCGCGGCCCTGCTGCACGCCCAGCGGTATCTGCACGCGCTGGGCATCACGGCCTGGCAGGACGCGCTGGTCGGGGACTTCCTCGGCATGGACGACCCGTCGCAGGCGTACCTGGCGGCGGCCCAGGACGGTTCGCTGACCGCGCGGGTGGTGGGCGCGCTGTGGTGGGACCGGGAACGCGGCGCCGAGCAGATCCCGGAACTCGTCGAGAGGCGGGCCGCGTTGAGCCACGGCCGGTTCCGGGCGGGCACCGTGAAGCTGATGCTGGACGGGGTCGCCGAGAACGGCACGGCCGCACTCCTCGACCCGTACCTCGACAAGTGCGGCTGCGCCACGGCCAACAGGGGCAAAAGCTTTATCGACCCGGCACAACTGCCCGGGTACGTGGCGGAGTTGGACGCGCTCGGCTTCCAGTGCCACTTCCATGCGCTGGGCGACCGGGCCGTACGGGACGCGCTGGACGCCGTCGAGGCGGCGCGGGCCGCCAACGGCCCCAGCGACACGCGGCCCCACCTGGCGCATCTCCAGGTCGTGCACCCCGCCGACGTACCGCGTTTCGCCCGGCTCGGCGCCACCGCCAACATCCAGGCGCTGTGGGCCGCGCACGAGCCACAGATGGACGAGCTGACGATCCCCTTCCTCGGGTCCGAACGGGCCGGGTGGCAGTACCCGTTCGGGGCGCTGCTGCGCTCCGGGGCGCGGCTCGCGGCCGGCAGCGACTGGCCGGTGAGCAGCCCCGACCCGGTCCAGGGCATCCATGTCGCGGTGAACCGGGTCGAACCGGGCGGCGACGCGCCGGTGTTCCTGCCCGGGGAGCGGCTCGGGCTCCGGGACGCGATCACGGCGTACACGGCCGGATCCGCGTACGTGAACCACCTCGACGACACCGGCCGGGTGACGGTCGGGGCGCTCGCGGACCTGGTGGTCCTGGACCGCGATCCGTTCGCCGGGGACCCCGGGCGCATCGCGGACACACGCGTCGTGCACACATACGTGGGGGGCGCGCGAGTGTACTCAGCTCAGGAGGCATGAGCAGTAACACACGTCACGGTCAGGTCACGCGTAGATCATTTACGCTCTGGGCAGCCTCGTAGCGCCTCACGGCTCAACTTTCGAGCCACGAAGGCCAGTTCGAGTGCAGGGGGGGGGGGCAGGCCCCCCCCGCGGCGGGGGGGGGGGGGGCGGCGCACTCTCCCCCCCACCGAAACACAAACACACACACTCAACCAAACTCCCGCGCCCACAC
>NZ_JBSHAF010000010.1:276054-349414 GCF_053611365.1 Streptomyces sp. NPDC054813
GCGCGCGCTCGCCCCACTCAGACACTCACAGCCGGCCCGCGCCCCCCCCCCACCCCCAGACAAAAACCCCCCCCCCCCCCCCCCGGGGGCGGGGGGGGGCGCCCCCCCCCCCCCCCCCGTTCGCAGGGACGGGGGGACTCTGCGCACTGTCGCCCGAAAGGAAACACATGCCTCAGGACGTCACCTTCGACCTGCCCTTCGAGACCCCCGTCAGTGAGCATCCGGAGTTCGCGCGCGCCCAACCTCCTTGCCATTACCGGGACATGGACCCGATGAACAGCAAAGCCAGGTCCGAGGAGTACACGTCGTGGGACCTGCCGCAGGCTGTGGGTGCCCTGCCCGGGCGAAGCAAGGCGGGCACTGATCGGGCATTCGCGGCGACCGGCGTCGGATCATCTGACCTTCCCGGAGCGGCCACGCACCTCGGAGCCAGGGGTCGCGCTACGCCCGATGGGCCGCGAGTGCTTCCTGATCAACACCGCTGAAGCGGCGATGCGGGTGCTCGTCCTGTAGCAAGAGCGCTTCGACAAGGGCGGGCCGCTCATGGAAGGCCCGCGGTGTCGAGGGCGAATCTGCCATGGACCAGCGGCTCGCCGCGTTGGAGAACCGGGCGGGCACGGGCCGGTTCGTCCTCGAAGGGCGGGTCGGCGACCCGCTCCACTTCCTGGGCCGTCAACGCCGCAGTCACGCCCCTCACGGTCGTTCGCAGCAGGAGCCGGAGCCGGTCGCGTGAGTCCGGCTGTTCGGCGATGCCGTCGCGGAAGAAACAGAAGATTCCCGGACACGACCGGCCAACGACCACGGTCGCTCGATTCCGTTGCCAGGACCACAGCTTGAAGGAGACCGGTGTGACATCTCAAGGCATAGGTGCTGTTCAGAAGGCGTCCGCCGACAGCCTGCTCCCGGCGCAGCCAAGCGCCCAGTTCCAGCCCGCGGAGGCGGGGAACACCCTGGCCGGCCTCTTCCTGAAACGCATCAATGGAAGCACGGAGCAGTACCAAAGGTCCCAGAACGCCGCTCAGCAGCGGCTGGACGCACTCGGATCCCCCCACGCCGGCACCACGCTGCATGTGGAGGGAGCCCTCCACCTGGCGCCACGCGCGTTCCTCCCACCCGACGAGGAGGGCTACGCCAGGCTGAAACGACTCGACACCAGCCTGCGCATGATCGAAGCAGCCTTCCCCCAAGTCAGCACCGATATCGAGGTCTGCCGACTGACCTGCACGATGCTGGAAGGGGCCTGGCGGAGCCGGGCACTCACCCCGCCGCGCCAGGAGGAGCCGGCAACCGCCTGCACCTGCCCGCTGTGCCGTCGGCTGCCCACGCCCCCCGCACGCACGCTGGGTGACTACAGTTGGCGGCTGAGCGCCGGTCGTCCCCTCACGGTCAAGACCTGGCCGTACCGCGAGGAATTCGACAGCGTCCTGACCGGTGGTTGGTCCGTGGTCCGGCAGATGAACGACCTTGAACGAGACCTTGGCCTCCGCCACCGCTTCGAAGACGACATCCTCGTCTTCCACGAGTACAAACGCGTGATCGACACCATCGACACCACGCACGTCACCCAACTCGTCGAAGGCCGCTTGGCCGACAGTTTCAGCACCAACAGCGCACGGGCCCTGGTCTGCGGACTCTACGCAGCCCACAAGCGGTCCGTCGACGAGTACTGGCTCCAACAGCACCACGCGGGCAGCGTCACGCTCCCCCAGACCAACCCGCTCGGCCAGAGCACCTACTCAGCCCTGCAGATGCTGGACTGCCTGTTCTGGCACGTCTCGCCCGACACCGAACTCTGGCAGGAAGAACACCTCGCCTCCCTGCTGCTGTGCCGCGTCATCGACGACATGGCCGACGTACGAGTCGACTCCCTCACCGGCGAGATCAGCAACTTCTGGCTCGCCGACATACCCACCCACACCAAGGCCCTCTACGCTGCCTGCACCATCGCCCTCATCAAGTACGGCTGCATGCCCGAGGCGCATTCCTCGATGTGGAACACCTGGCTGATGACCAGCACCATCGTCTGGCTGGGGCTCACGGGCCGCCACGCCCTGTGGTTCGACGGCATCACCCAGGGCCTCCCCCCGGCCGAGGAGTGCCCGCTCTGCGACCTGCAGCCCAACGCATGCACCGGCATCCTCACCCACGGCACCACCCTCACCATCAGCCCGCGGCCCACGGCACCAGCGCTGAGCACCGGGACCGCCGAGCTGTCCGCACGCTGCCGAGCCCAGTACCCCCGGACATGGCCCCTCTTCGACGCCGAACTCCATGCCTTCGAAGCACTGCACGGCCCCTGGCACGGCAACACCGACAGGACATGGGAGATCCTGCGCCGCACCTACATCGCCGCCGTGGAGGCATCCATGGCCGCGCCGTCCCCGGACCGCGCTCGGCAGGTCCAACAAGACGCCGGCGCAGTCGGATCCGAATACTTTTACACCATGTACGACCCTCAGACCGGGAGGGAAGACACCGCCCTGCTCGCCTACATGTTCGGCTGCGCCCACCCGCATTTCATCTGGAACGCCACGGGGTACCGTCCCACGGGCGTCACAGGCGACTGGCTCGACGGCTGACGCCTCAAGCCTGTTCCAGAATCCCGGTGGATGGTGATGAGGCCGTCCGCACCGCCGGTCTCGAGCCGGTACCCGGCGGTGAAGGAGGGCCCGGCGGCCGCGGCCGAGCCGGGTGAAGCTCGACGGACGACCGGCCGGCCGTGTGAGACGACGTCGCTGCCCGGCCGGGTTTCCGACCGGGCAGCGGCGTACTCACACCGGGAAGTCGACCGGCAGCCTGTCCAACCGGGACTCCCAGGTGGAGGCGGTCGAGGTGAGCTCATCCGCCGGCACGGCCAGCCGCAGGCCCGGCAGCCGGTGCAGCAGGACGTCCACCGCGATCTCGATCATGGACTGCCCGATGCTCTGCCCGGGGCACTCGTGAGGGCCCGCGCCGAACGCCAGGTGCGCATGGTTGCCCTCCACCGAGACACCCGGGTCAGGCCGGACCTCGGGGTCCAGATTGCCTGGGGCGAGACCGAGAACGAGCAGGTCGCCCGCCTCGATGCGGTGCCCGCCCAGTTCGACATCGCTGGCGGCGAAGCGCCCCGGCAGGACCGTCAGCGGCGGGGAGTTCCACATGGCCTCCTCCACCACCGCCGAGATGTTCAGCTGACCGCTGATCAGCCCGGAGAGCCGGGAGGCGTCGGTCAGGACCAGCCGCAGCACCCGGGCCAGCAGGTTGGTCGTAACGGCCGCGGCGATCAGGACCACGCGCAGGTGGTGGACGACCTCGTCGTGATCGAGAGCCGCGTGATGCGCCAGCAGGTCGGTGGTGAGGTCGGAGCCGGGTTCGGACCGCCTGCGCTCGACGAGTTCACCGAAGATCTCCCTGATCCTGCCGTCGTGCATCACGGCGTCCTCGCCGCCCTTGAGCACCTGGGCGCAGGACTCGACCAGCCGGCGCCCCTCCGCCTCGGCGAGCCCCAGAATGCGGGACATCACGAGCATCGGCAGATAGTCGGCGTAGTCCGCCACCAGATCGGCGCGGCCGCTGTCCGCGAACCCGTCGATCAGCTTGTTGGCGAAGTGCGTGGCGTGGCGCCGGATACCGCGGCCGACAGCTGCCTGCAGCACATCGTTGACGGCGCCGCGCAGCCTGCGGTGCGGCTCGCCGTCCTGGGACACGCAGTCAGGACGCCAGCCGAGCATCGGAATCAGCGCAGAGGTCTCCGCGATCCGTCCTTCCCGATAGTCCCGCCAGGTCCGCGCGTCCCGGGGGAACTGGCTGGGATTGTCGAGCACCCGCCGGCTGTCCCGGTAGCCCAGCACCAGCCAGGCGTGGATGTCGCCCTCCAGCAGCACCGGCGCGACGGAGCCGTGCTCCTTGCGCAGCCGCTCGTAGATGCCGAGCGGGTCGGTCGCCGCCTCGGGCCCGTACAGCCGGGCCAGCTCGGCCGAACCGTGCGCGACCGGGCAACCGCGGGGGGCGTCGGGGCTGTCGAGGCTCTGGTCGTTCATCGGGGCTCCAGTGCGACGGCGGAGCGTTCCTTCAAATGACGTATCAGGGCGATCAGTACGTCACGGCTGGAGGCCCGGTCACGGGCGTCACAGGCCACGATCGGGGTGTGCGGGGAGATGTCGAGGGCGTCCCGGATCTCCTCGATGGGGTGTTCCTTGCAGTCCGGGAAGACGTTCAGGGCGATGACGAAGGGCACGTTCTGCCGCTCCATCTCCTCGATCGCCCGGAAGCTGGAGGCCAGCCGACGCGTGTCCACCAGGACGATCGCACCGAGCGCGCCCTTGAACAGGCCGTTCCACAGGAACCAGAACCGTTCCTGTCCGGGGGTGCCGAACAGGTACAGCATCAGGCCCTCGTTGAGGCTGATCTTGCCGAAGTCGAGGCTGACCGTGGTCTCGGCCTTGTCCGCGACGCCGATGAGGTTGTCGACGCCGACGGTCGCCTGGGTGAGGGTCTCCTCGGTGGTGAGCGGCTTGATGTCGCTGACGGAGCGGACCATGGTGGTCTTCCCGGTGCCGAACCCCCCGGCGATCATCACCTTGACCGAGCGGGTCCCCCCGGCACCGGGGTCGCCGGGATGGTCAAAGCCTTTCAAGTCCACTGAGTACCTCCTGGAGGAGCGCGAGGTCAGGCCCGCGTCCGGCGTGGTGCGCCGGAATGGGATCACGGGCTTCAATACGGCCTGCGTCCAGCAGATCCGCCAACAGCACCGCGAGAATGTTGAAGGGCAATCCGAGATGGGCGGTGAGTTCGGCCACCGACAGCGGATCACGGCAGCGCCGGACTATCTCCTCGTACTCGTGCTGCATCCCCGGGACGGGGGCGGTGCGGGAGACGACGAGGGTGGCCACGTCGAGGCTCGACGCCGACCCGCCCGGTCCGCTGCGTCCCCCGGTGAGGACGTAATAACGCTCGAGACCGGACGGATCCGTGGGCCGGCGGGGAGCACTCATCCAGAGTGCTCCTCCAGCCGCGGAGAGGTGCCGAGCAGCTCGCCCATCCGCCGTGACAGGTCCCTCATCTGGTGACCGAGCAGCCCCTGGTCGAGTCCTTCGCGGGCGAGGACCCCGAGATACGTCTCCACACCGGCCCGTACGACGAAGAGGTGACCGCCGTCGACCTCGATCATCGCCAGCCGCAGCTGCCCCGCGTACTTGGGGAACTGCTCGGCGACCGGCTGGGCCAGGGCCTGCAGCCCCGCCACCACGGCCGCGAAGCGGTCCACGTCGTCGGGGTCCTCGGCGCCGAAGGAGGTGATGGCCTTGCCGTCGCTGGAGGCCACGAGGGCGAAACGGATCTCCGGGATACTCTCCACCAGATCGCGGAGCGCCCAGCTCACGTCGGTTCCCTGTTGCGTCATGTGGACTAGTCGCTCTCTTCAGTGCGGTGCTCGGCGGTCTCGCGTCCGGCGGCGGCGTCATCGGCGCCGGCCGGGGTCGCGGGTGCCGCGTCGTCTTCGTCTCCGGTCAACTCGGCCTCGCTGTCCGCCGCTTCGTCCGCGACGGGCGCACGGCCCGCGGTGGCGAAGGCGGCCAGGCCCGCGAAGGATTCCTCGGGCGGGACAGCAGGGAACGCGGTGCCCTGTATGCGGGCGGTGCGCTCCTCGGGCTGCTCCTCCTCGCGGCGCCGGCTGCGCCGCCGGGGCAGTCCGCCCGGGGTGGTGTCCAGGGCCTCGCCGGACTCCGGCTGAGTGACGGTTTCGACGGCGACCGGGCCGTGCGCCTGCACCGGGGACGCGGTGGCCGGAGCGGCCGACGCGGACACCGGGGCCGGGCCGGCAGCGGGCAGCGGGCTGAAGAACTTGTGCGGGACCACGACGACCACCGAGGTGCCGAGCCAGGGCGAGTCCGCGAAGGTGACCCGGATGCCGTAGCGGCGGGCGAGGATGCCGACGACCCGCAGGCCGATGTTGGCGTCCTCGGAGATGCCCCCGATACCGGGTCCGGCCTCGGTGCCCGCCAGGGAGTGCTCGGCCTCGCGCTTCTTCTCCTCGCTCAGGCCCTTGCCGGAGTCCTGGATCTCGATGCCGACGCCGTTGGGTACCTCCTTGCCGGAGACGACGACCGGCTCCGTGGGCGGCGAGTAGCGGGCCGCGTTGTCCAGCAGGTGGGAGAAGATCAGCGTGAGGTGGTCCACCAGACCGCCGTCGACGCCGAGTTCGGGCAGATGGCGGACCTCGACGCGGTGGAAGTCCTTGATCCGGCCGATGCCGCCGCGCACCACGCTGAGCAGGCGCTGAGGCTCCTGCCACTGGCGGCCGGGCCGGTCCGAGCCGCCCAGCACGCCGATGCTGCCGGCGAGCGAGTCGGCGGGGCCGAGCTCCTGGTCGAGCTCCATCAGACCGCGGGCCACGGCGGGCAGCCGGCCGTGCTCGCCCTGCATCTCGTGCAGCCGGCCACGCAGCTTGCTGGTCAGGACGTGGATGCGGCTGCCGATGCTGATCACGGCCTGCTCCGCGGAGGTGGAACGGTTGAACTCCGCCTCCACGCCGATCAGCGAGGTGCGCAGGATGCGGCGCAGGTCGGCCTGGACGTCCTTGCCGACCTTGGCGCACTGCTCGGTGACGGGCAGCAGGTCGTCGATGGCGTCGCCGTCGCGCAGCCGCTTCAGCGCCTCGGGCAGCTGCTCGTCGGCGAGCCGGGAGATCGCGGCCCGCTGGTGCGAGAGCTGGTCCTGCCAGACCTCGGCCTGGTCGGCGAGCTGCGCCTCGGAGGACTTCAGCTGGTCGGCCAGCCGCTCCTCGTACGCCCTCGCCTGTTCGGCCAGTTGGGCGTCGTAATGGGCGGTCCGCTCGCCGAGCCGGGACTCGAAGGCCGCGGCCTGCTCGTTGAGCTGGCCCTCCAGCGTGGCGCGCTCGGCGGAGAACTTGCGCTCCAGGCCCGAGACATGCTGCTGCCACTGCTGGGAGTGCTCGGCCTGCGAGCTGCGGAACGACCCTTCGGCGCTGCGCAGTTGACGCTGCGAGCGGATCAGGAGCCGTACACACACGGAGCTCGCGACGGTGGCCGCGGCGCCGGCGACGGCCGCGGTTATTCGCTCGGAGCTCATGAACGTGGCGGCGACCGTCCCTCCCCCTAAGGCCAGCGGCATCAGCCACCAGCTGTACCAGGCGACAGGGGCCCGCGCCGCCGGCGGCGGAGTGGCGAGTTCCATCTGCATCCTTCGAAGCAACACAATCGAACAACAGTGGACAGGGGCAGTGTGCGAAGGCCGCACTCGTGAGTACACACGGCGGAACGGACCCACCGTGGGGTGCGTCAACTGGCCGTGACGGAAGGGAGCTTATCGGGTTTGAACCCGAAAGGATCAACCTCGACAGCCAGAGGAAGTGAGGGTTCCGTCACGCTCCGCCAGTTGGTAGCAAATCAACAAATACCCATTCCTGCCTGCGACTTGCCGACATGTTCCCCCCTGGGCCGGACCCTGGGCGGCCGGGTCACCTCCTGGACATCTGTCCAGTTATAGTGGACACCTGTCCAAGTGAGTGGGAGGGTCCGTCGATCATGGAAATCCTGGCGAACGTGCTGGTCGGCCTGATAGCCGCGCTGCACGCGTACATCCTGGTGCTGGAGATGTTCCTGTGGCAGAAGGGGCCGGGGATGCGCTTCCATGGCTTCGACGCGGAACTGGCCCGGCGGACCGCGCCGTTGGCCGCCAACCAGGGCCTGTACAACGGATTCCTGGCGGCCGGCCTGGTATGGGGGCTGGTGGCGGCCGACCCGACGGGCTTCCGGACCCAGGTGTTCTTCCTGTCGTGCGTGGTGGTCGCGGGGGTGTACGGCGCGGTCACCGCCAACCGGCGGATCCTGTTCGCGCAGGCGCTGCCCGGCGCCCTCGCCCTGGCCGCCGTCCTCGCCGCCCGGTGACCGGCCCCGAGCCCCGCCCTGCGGTCGAGGACCCACGGGCCGCCCGCACCCGGGCGCGGCTGCGGGCGGCCCTGCTCGCGGAGTGCGCCGAGCGGCCGCTGGCGGAGGTGGGGGTGGCCGCGCTGGTGCGCCGCGCCGGGGTGGGCCGGGCCACGTTCTACGTCCACTACGACGGCCTGGAGGCACTGGCGGTCGACACCTGTGCGGACGTCGTACGGGACGCCGTGGACGCGCTGCACGCCTGGCGGGGCCGGCCCGATCCGGTGCACGCGCCACCGGCGCTGCTGGAGTTCTTCGCGGGGCTGGTGCCGCATGCGGCGCTGTACCGGGAGCTGCTCGCGCCGGGCGGCGGGGGCCCGCTGGGCCGGGTACTGCACCGGGACCTGCGGGCCCGCAGCCTGGCCGAGCGCGAGCTGGCCGGCGCGGCGGACGCCCCCCTGGTGGCCTCGGCGGTGGCCGCCACCTTCGCCGGGGTGCTGGCCGACTGGCTGCACGGCCTGCTGGACGCCGGCCCCGACGAAGTGGCCGACCAGGTCTGGCAACTGCTGGTCGCCCTGCACATGAGCCGCTGAGGTTTCCGGCACAAGCGAGGGTGCGCCGCCTCCAAGGCTGGCACGATTCCATCGAAGGTTGGCCATCGTGCCATTTCCCGGGCGGGCGTATCCCGGCAGGCTGGGTGACCATGAGCAATGTGAACACGATGCATGTGGTCAGTCAGGACGTCCTCGGCGGCCCCGAGGTACTCAAGGTGATCGAGGTGGCGCGGCCGCAGCCGCGCGCCAACGAGGTGCTGGTCCGGGTGCGGGCCGCCGGGCTCAACCCGACCGACTGGAAGCACCGGGAGACCGGTGGCTTCCTGGGCAAGCCGCCCTTCGTCCTCGGCTGGGACGTCTCCGGCACGGTCGAGGAGACCGGGATCGGTGTCGCCGCCTTCAAGCCCGGAGACGACGTCTTCGGCATGGTGTCCTACCCGTTCGGCCACGGCACGCACGCCGAGTACGCGATCGTCCCCGCCCGCGCCCTGGTGCCGAAGCCGGCCGGGGTCGACCACGTCCAGGCTGGCGCGCTGCCGCTGGTGTCGCTGACGGCCTGGCAGGCGCTGGTGGAGAACGCCGACGTACGGCCGGGGCAGCGGGTGCTGGTCCACGCGGCGGCCGGCGGGGTCGGGCATGTGGCGGTGCAGATCGCCAAGGCGCACGGCGCCTACGTGATCGGCACGGCGAGCGCCGCCAAGCACGACTTCCTGCGCGAGATCGGCGTGGACGAGCCGGTGGACTACCGGTCCGTGGAGGTCACGGAGGCGGTACGGGACGTCGACGTCGTACTCGACACGATCGGTGGTGACACCTCCGTCGATTCGCTGCGAGTGCTGAGGCCGGGCGGGATCCTGGTGTCGATCCTGCCGGTGGGCTCCGCGGAGCTGTACGAGGAGGCCGAGCGGCTGGGGGTGCGGGCGGTGCGGATGCTGGTGGACGCCGACCGGGCCGGGATGCGGGCGGTCGCCGACCTGGTGGCGGAGGGGAAGCTGCGCGCCACCGTCGCGGGCACCTTCCCGCTGGCCGATGCCGCCAAGGCGCACGAGCTGGGCGGCACCGGCCGGACCACGGGGAAGCTGGTCCTGGTGGTGGACTGACCCCCAGGAGCCACAGAGGCCCCGGAGGTCAGAAGGTGAGCACGGGCTTGATCGCCTTGCCCGTGCTCATGTCCCGCACCGCCCGGTCGATCTCGGCGAACGGGTAGGTGCTGATCAGCCGGTGCAGCGGGAGGCGCCCCTCCCTGACCAGCCGGACCAGGACCGGGACGAAGGCCTGGGACTGGCCGAAGAAGTGGCCGCCGAGCGGCTCGCCGTCGCGGACGACGGTGCCGGTGCCGTCGGCGCGGCGGCCGCCGATCAGGTTCAGCGGCAGCCAGGTGGCGCAGTAGGCGGGGTGGCCGCCGTGGCAGTTGCGGCAGTTGCCGCGCGCCGACGGTCGCTGGAGAGCCGTGGGCTGATCCGGCGGGAACGCAACCCACGCAACCGGCGCGAGCTGCTGATCCTGCTCACGGACGCCGGGCGCGAGCTGCTCGCCGGGGACGCCGGGCCGGTGCGGGAGCTGGAGGAGCGGATGGTCCGCGAGCTCAGCGCGCACCAGGAGGAGCAGTTCCGCCAGGTGCTGGGCAAGGCCTGGCACGCGCTTTCGTAGCGGAGTGGCAGCGCTCCCACGTGCCCGTTCGCCGACTGTCGCGCACGCCACAGAAAAAGGCGCACCGAAGCAGCAGACATATGTCAATCGAACATGCTCAAATTCCCTCCATCGAGGGTAACTTGCAAGGCGGGGAACGGAATTGGACCGGCTGGGGTGGGAGGTGATGCCGTCGTGCGCCAGGAACCCCGACAGAATCCCGGGCCGCTCACCCGGCACCTGCGCATCCACCAGGACCGCGGATACACGGTGCTGGAGTTCCGGGGCGAGATCGACATCGCGGCGGCGACCGAGATGGCGCCCTATCTGGACCGGGTGACCGGGCGGGAGAGCACCCGGGTGGTGATCGACATGCTGCCCGTCGACTTCTTCGACTGCTCCGGGCTGCGGCTGCTGTACCGGGCGCGGGGCCGGGTGCTGGAGCGCGGCGGACAGCTCCAGCTGGTGTGCACACACCCGCTGACCCTGCGGGTGCTGAAGGTGACGGGACTGTCGCAGCTGCTGCCGCCGCTGGCGACGCTGGACGCGGCCCTCGGCCGGCCGGAGGCCACGTCCGGGTCCTTATGACGTCACGTCAGGCCGGGCTTCCTGACGCCTACTTGAGGATACTGGTCACCTGACCGGCGCCGACCGTCCGGCCGCCCTCACGGATCGCGAACTTCAGCCCCTCCTCCATCGCGACCGGCTGGATCAGCTGGACGTGCACGGTGGTGTTGTCGCCCGGCATCACCATCTCGGTGCCCGGCGGCAGCGTGACGACCCCGGTGACGTCGGTGGTGCGGAAGTAGAACTGGGGCCGGTAGTTCTGGAAGAACGGGGTGTGCCGGCCGCCCTCGTCCTTGGAGAGGATGTACGCCCGCGCCTCGAACTCCGTGTGCGGGGTGACCGATCCGGGCCTGATGACGACCTGGCCGCGCTCGACGTCGTCACGTTTGACCCCGCGCAGCAGCAGGCCGACGTTCTCGCCGGCCCGGCCCTCGTCGAGCAGCTTGCGGAACATCTCGACGCCGGTGACGGTGGTCCTGGTCTTCTGCGGGTGGATGCCGATGATCTCGACCTCGCTGTTGACCCGCAGTACGCCGCGTTCGATCCGGCCGGTGACGACCGTGCCCCGGCCGGTGATGGTGAACACGTCCTCGATCGGCATCAGGAACGGCCGGTCCGCCTCCCGCACCGGCTCGGGCACGAACTCGTCGACGGCGTCGAGGAGTTCGAGCAGGGCCGCGGTCCACTCGGGGTCGCCTGCCAGGGCCCTGAGCGCGGAGACCCGGACGACCGGGACGTCGTCGCCGGGGAACTCGTACTCGCTGAGCAGCTCGCGCACCTCCAGCTCCACCAGTTCCAGGATCTCCTCGTCGTCGACCATGTCGGTCTTGTTGAGCGCGACGACGATGTACGGCACGCCCACCTGCCGGGCCAGCAGGACGTGTTCCTTGGTCTGCGGCATCGGCCCGTCGGTGGCCGCGACCACCAGGATCGCCCCGTCCATCTGGGCGGCCCCGGTGATCATGTTCTTGATGTAGTCGGCGTGGCCCGGGCAGTCGACGTGGGCGTAGTGCCGGCGCTCGGTCTGGTACTCGACATGCGCGATGGAGATGGTGATGCCGCGCTGCCGCTCCTCGGGCGCCTTGTCGATCTGGTCGAACGGGGTGAACGGGTTGAGCTCGGGGAACTTGTCGTGCAGCACCTTGGTGATGGCCGCGGTGAGTGTCGTCTTGCCGTGGTCGATGTGTCCGATGGTGCCGATGTTCACATGGGGTTTCGTCCGCTCGAACCTGGCCTTCGCCACTGGGGGCCTCCCGTCCGCCTCGGTGCCACCGAGCGCGGGTCAGCGCTACAACTCCTCCTTCCTGTCTAGACGTTGCGCGGCTCGTCGAACAGGGCGCTCACGGACTCACCGTTGTGAATACGGCGTACGGCCTCCGCCAGTGCCGGGGCGATGGACAGGATCCGCAGCTTGTCGGTGTACTCCTCGGCGGGTACCGGCACGGTGTTGGTGCACACGATCTCCAGCACGTCGGGCTGCTCGCTCAGCCGCTTGAGCGCCCCGGCCGCGAACAGGCCGTGCGTACATGCGATCCGGATCGAGCGGGGCGGCCCCAACTCCCGCAGCCGCTCGAGGAGTTCGATCACCGTGCTGCCCTTGGCGATCTCGTCGTCGAGCACGATGACGTCCCGGTCGGCCACGTCGCCGATGACGGAGCTGATGACCACCCGGTCGTCGGCGAACCGCTGCTTGGCGCCGGCCGCCACCTGGGCGCCGATCAGCCGGGCGAAGGCGGCGGCCTCCTTCGCGTTGCCGAGGTCGGGCGAGACGACCGTGGTGCGCGACAGGTCGTAGCGCCGGAAGTGCGCGGCCAGCTCCCGCAGGGCGTGCAGATGGTCGACCGGCACCGAGAAGAAGCCGTGCACCTGCGGGGCGTGCAGGGTCATGGCGAGGACCCGGCTCGCGCCGGCGGCCACCAGCAGGTCGGCGACGAGGCGGCCGCCGAGCGAGATGCGCGGGGCGTCCTTCTTGTCGGAGCGGGCGTAGGAGTAGTGCGGCATGACCACGGTGATGCGGCCCGCGGAGGCACCACGGGCCGCGTCGCACATCAGCAGCAGCTCCACCAGGTGCTCCTGCACCGGCCGGACCAGGGGCTGGATCAGGAAGACGTCCCGCTCCCGGCAGTTCGCCTGGAGCTGTACCTCCAGACAGTCGTTGGCGAACCGGCTGACCCGTGTCGGGCTGAGCGGCACCCCGAGGTGCGCGCAGACCTCCTCGGCCAGCTCGGGATGGGCGCTGCCGCTGAAGACGGCGATGTCTCGCACGATCCGCTCCTCGCATGATCAATACGGGCTACACGCTCATGCTACGGACCGTTGGGCTCTCACCACGGCACAGGTGTGCCGTCCCAGGAGAAGAACCCGCCGGTCGGCCCGTCGTCGGGCAGCAGCGCCAGCCGTACGGCGCCCCGCGCGGCCTCGGCCGGATCGCCGCCCCCGTCGGCCGCCCCGGGGACCAGGTCGGTGGCCCGGCGCCCCGGGGCGAGGGCGTTCACCTTGATGCCGTGCCCGGCCAGCTCCTGGGCGTAGAACACGGTCAGGGCGTTGAGCGCGGCCTTCGAGGAGCGGTAGGCGGCGGACCGGGGGCTGCCGTGGGCGAACTGCGGATTGGGGTGGGTGCTCCAGGTGAGGGACGCGGTGCCGCTGGAGACGTTCACGACACGCGGGTGGGCGGAGCGGCGCAGCGCGGGCAGGAAGGCGTTGGTGACCGCGACGACACCGAAGACGTTCGTCTCGTAGGTCCGCCTGAGGTCCTCGACGCCGGTCTCGGTGGGCGGCCCGGTGACGGGCTGGACGCCGGCGTTGTTGACCAGGACGTCCAGGCGGTCGAGGCGGGCGGCGGCGCGTTCGATGCTGTCGGGATCCGTGACGTCGACAACCAGAAGCCGCGCGTCGCCGCCGATCTCCGCCACGGCCCGCTCGCCGTGCTCGATGCCCCGGGAGCCCACGTGGACGCTGAAGCCCGCCTCCACGAGGAGCCGGGCGGTATGGAAGCCGATGCCCTTGTTGGCACCGGTGACGAGTGCTGTGCGATCGTTCATGACAGCCACGGTTCCCCGGCCGCGTCCGTCCTGCCAGGGACCACCTGTACCAGGCGGACCGGGGAGGCGGCGGTATGGCGAGGCAGGAACTGGCCCGCTTCCTGCGGGAGCGCCGGGCGGGACTGCGCCCGCAGACGGTGGGACTCGCGCCCGGCACCGTCCCACGCCGGACGCCCGGCCTGCGGCGTGAGGAGGTCGCGGAGCTCGCCCACATGTCCGTCGACTACTACACCCGTCTGGAGCAGGCCCGCGGCCCCCGCCCCTCCCCGCGCGTCCTGGACGCCCTGGCCGGGGCGCTGCGGCTGGCCCCCGCCGAGCGCAGCCATCTCTTCCGGCTGGCCGGCTCGGCCGCGGCGCCGCCCGCCCCCGTGGCGGTCCGGCGGGTGCGCCCGCACGTGGCCGGAATGCTGGAGCGGCTGCCCGACACCGCGGCGATCGTCACCGACGCCTCCTACGGCCTGGTGGCCTGGAATCCGCTCGCCCAGTTGCTGTTCGGCGGGGACCTGGGACGCGGCACGACCAACCTGGCGCGGCGGCGCTTCCTGGGCCGGGGCCGGATGTACGCGAGCTCCGCTGCCGGGGAATTCGGCCACATCGTCGTGGCCCGGCTGCGGCGGGCCGCCGAACGCTATCCGCACGACGCGCAACTCGCCGCCCTGCTGGAGGAGTTGCGGGCGGGGAGTGCGGAGTTCCGGCGTATCTGGGCGGCCCATCCGGTGCATGCCCCGGGGCATCGCACCAAGGTCCTCGACCATCCGGAGCTGGGGCGGCTACGGCTGAACTGCGACGTCCTGCTGGTACCGGAGGACGACCAGGAGGTCGTCCTCGTCACGGCCGATCCGGGCTCGGCGTCGGCACGCCGGATCGCGGAGCTTGCGGCGCGGGTCTAGCCGGCCAGGAAGCGGGCCATCGTGCGCCGGTACACGGTGGGCTGCCCGGCGTCGGTCAGATGGCCGGCGTCGGGGCCGGGCCCGCCGCTGCGCCACCAGTCGGGTCCCGAAGGCTCCGAACCCCCGCATGGCGCCCGCGACTTCCTCGGCGCTGTGCGCACCCCCGGACAGGACGTGGCCGGCCCAGTGCCGGAGGCGCTCGCTGTCGATGTGGTCCAGCCCCGTCAGCCGGCGGATCACCGCCACGGGGAGCCGCCGGGTGAACGCCTCGACGATGCCGGCGGGGCGTGGGGGCAGGCGGTCCGGACTCGGGATACGCCCTGCGGTGCATCGGACAAAGGGGCCGGGAAGTGCTTTCTGCGGTCATCCGGGGCTCCTGGCCCGCCGACGGGAGGTCACTCCACGCCAAAGCGTGTACCAGTACTGCGTCAGCTGTCTCAATCGGCCAACAACACGGTCTGGCAAGGCGTTCGGCGGGCATTCGTCTCGTTGGAAAGGAGGACCGTCACATGGCGAGTTCCACCAAGGAGAGCAAGGAGACCTCCGAGAAGGAGACTCCGGTCAAGGCCCGGCCCCGGCGTATGCCCGGTTGGGCGAAGCTGCTCACCGCGTTCGTGCTGGTGCTCGTGGTGCTGTTCGCCGGGATCAAGCTGGCGGTGCTACCGGGCATCAAGGACCTGTTCGGCACGGAGACCCGTGACAACACGGGCCCCGCTCTGCTCAAGTCCATCCAGGACATGAGCCGTTACGACGCCGCCTCGGGCAACTTCCAGGTCGTCGTGGACCTGGAGAAGGACGCCAAGTACCTGCCGAGCGCGATCCGCGGCACCCGCACCCTGTACGTCGGGGCGGGCAACGTCGATTCCTATGTCGACCTCGGGAAGATCGGCGAGAAGGACGTGACGGTCAACGACGACCGCACCGAGGCCACCATCCGGCTGCCGCACGCGCAGCTCGGCAAGGCCACCCTGGACGCCGACCACTCCTACGCCGTCTCCAAGCAGCGCGGTCTGCTGGACCGGCTCGGCGACCTGTTCTCGGACAACCCCAACAGCGAGCAGGCGGTGCAGAAGCTGGCCGTGAAGCACATCTCGGACGCGGCCAAGACCAGCGGTCTGACCACCCGGGCCGAGACCAACACCACCGACATGCTGGAGGGCCTGCTACACTCCCTTGGCTTCACGGAGGTGCATGTGTCCTACGGCACGGTCTGATCAGGCCCGTCGGACCAGACCCGGCGAACCAGGCCCGTCGGACCAGCACCGGCTGATCCGGACCGGGTGATCAGCACCGTGTGGTCAGGACCGTGTGGTCAGGACCGTGTGGTCAGGACCGCGTGGTCAGGACCGCGTGGTCAGGACCGCGTGGTCAGGACCGCCTGATCCGGACCGTGTGATCCGGGCCGCGTGATCAGCCGCCCAGCACACCCGGCAGGGCCAGCGCCCCGAGCGTCGCGGCGCCGACCAGCAGCCAGGCCACGTAGTCCCCGACGTGCCCGGACTGCAGGCGGCGCAGCGGCAGCGCCCGGCCCTGGGCCGCCAGGAGGCCGGGGCGGGTGACCGCGAGGGCGGCCAGGCCGACGGCCAGGAGGGTGGACAGGCAGCCCAGCAGGACCCCGGTGGACGTCCAGTGGACGGCGGCCGGGGTCCTGCCCCTGTCGACGGCACGGGCCAGCGCCGCCGGGAAGCCGGGGGCGAGGCCCATGGCCAGGGCACCGGCCAGCAGCACAGCGGGGACGGCGGTCATCGTGACCGGGATCCGCCCGAGCCGGCCCTCGGTCTCGGGCTCCTCGTCGGCCCCGGTGGTCTCGTACGCGTCGCCCTTGGGCGGCCGGTCCCCGAGGCCGAGGAAGACCCGGGCGGCGACCCGCAGCACCGCCCCCGCCGTCACCGCCGACACGACGACGTAGAGCACGGTCAGCGGAGCGCCCACTGCCTCCTCGGCGACCGACTTGCCGAGCGCGGTGCCGAACGGCGGCAGCCCCGCGAGGGCCAGCGCCCCGACGGTGAACAGGACGCCCACCGTGCGCAGTTCCCGGGCCCGGCCGTGCAGCGCGCGTTCGTCGACGTTTCCGTAGCGGTCCAGGAGGATCCCCGCGCAGGCGAAGAGGGCGGCCTTCACCCCGGCGTGCCCGAGCAGGTACAGGGCGATTCCGGAGTCGCCGGCCGGAGTCAGGACGCCGAGGCCGACAAGGAACAGCCCGGTGTGGGCGATCGTGGAGTTGGCCAGCAGCCGCTTGATGTGCCGCTGGTGCCAGCACATGAACGCGCCCAGCAAGGCCGTGAGCGTGCCGAGGACGACCAGTGCCCGTTCCAGGTCGGCGGCCGGGATGCCGCCGGGTCCGGCGAAGACCGTGCCGTACACCCGCCATACGCCGTAGGCGCCGAGCTCGACCATGACTCCGGAGAGGAGCATGCAGACCGGGGTGGGGGCGACGGCGTGGGCGTCCGGGAGCCAGAAGTGGAAGGGCACGGCGGCCGCCTTGACCAGCAGTGCGGTGAGCACCAGCACGAAGGCGGCCAGGACCAGCGCGTCCGGGCGGCCGTGCGCGTCCAGGCCGCGACCGATCTTCGCCATGCCCAGTTCGCCGGTGCGGGCGTACAGGAGGGCGATACCCGTCAGCATGGCGTACGCGCCGAGGGAGTTGACCACGCCGAAGGTCAGGGCCCCCTGCACCGCCTTCGCCTCGTCGATGCGGTAGCCGGTCAGCGCGTAGGCGACGACGCTCATCAGCTCGAAGAAGACGAACGCGTTGAACAGGTCGCCCGCGAGCGCGAAGCCGCACATCCCGGCCTGGAAGACCAGCATCAGCGCCGGGAAGGAGCCCGCGTGCCGGCGCGGCGGCTCCGCGAAGTAATGCCAGGAATAGACCAGCGCGGCCAGGGTCAGCAGCGAGGCGAGGGCGGTCATGCCGAGCGCGGGGCCGTCCCCGGTCAGCACGATCCCGACGCTCTCCCCGCCGACCGGCCGCCGGCCTCCGGCCCACTCGACCAGCGGGGGCGAGGAGTTGAGCAGCAGGAACAGCGCGAGGGCGCAGGTGCCCGCGCACACCGCGCAGGCGAAGCTCTCCGCGAGGACCCGGTGCAGCCGGCGGCCACCGGCCACCAGCAGGGTGGCGCCGAGCAGCGGGACGGCCACGAGCAGCGGCAGCAGGTGGTGCATCAGCCGCGCAGCTCCGTCAGTTCGTCCGGATCGACCGTGCCGTGCCGCTTGGCGATCTGCAGGACCAGCGCGAGCAGCAGCGCGGTGACGGTCGCGCCGACGACCACGTCGGTCAGGGCGAGTGCCTGCACCACCGGGTCGACCAGCGGCCGGGTGCCGGGCCTGAGATCGGAGAAGACGGGTGCGGTGCCGCCGTCGCGGTAGCCGACCGCGAGCAGCAGGACGTACGTCGACGACTGGACGACGGCCAGACAGCCGACGGCGTGGATCAGGTTCCGGCTGGTGGCAAGGCCGTAACAGCCCGCCAGGAAGATCCAGACGGCGACCAGATAGGGGAATACGTGCATCATCGGCGGCTCAACTCCCGTTCTCGTCCTCGATCTCCACGGCCTGGTCGAGGAAGCCGGCGAGCAGGACGACGACCGCGCTCGCCACCTCCATGCCGATGGCCGCGTTCAGCAGGGGGACCAGGCCGCCGGAGGACAGCGTGTTGAACGTCCCGTACGGCAGCAGTGTGTTGGCGAGGAACGCGGTGCCGGCCAGCAGCCCGGAGAGGCCGAGCACCAGGTAGGCGCAGGCGGCCAGGGAGTCGGCGACCTCGAAGACGCCGATCGGGCGGACGCGTTCCAGGGCGTGGTAGTCGGCGCCGAGGTACAGCAGGTGCAGTGCGGTCGCGGCGACGACCCCGCCCTGGAAGCCGCCGCCGGGGCTGAGCTGACCGTGCGCGATGACGTACAGGCCGGTGACCAGGGCGACGGGGAGCACCAGCAGGGCGTACCGGCGGACGGGCCGGGCGACTTCGGCGGACCGTGGACGGGCCCGGTGCTCGTCGCGGGTCTGACGCAGCAGGACCACACAGCCGAGGACGGCGGCGAAGAGGATGCTCATCTCGCCGAGGGTGTCGTAGGCGCGCTGGTCGAAGTTGACGGACGAGATGACGTTGGCGGTGTGCCGGGCCAGGGCGGCACGGACGGCGCGCTCGCCGTAGGGGTGGCTGCGACCGCCGAAGGACGGCAGGTCGAGACAGGCGGCGACCAGCAGGGCGGCGAGGCCCGCGCCGCCGACGGCCAGCAGCCACAGCCGCAGGCGCCGGGTCACCTGTCGTCCGCCTTGCCGCGCCGCCTCACCTTGCGGACCGACAGCATGATCAGCAGCGGGGTGAGCGCGGAGCCGACGGCGAGCTGCGAGAGGCCGACGTCGGGGGCTTGGAGCACGGTGAACAGGGCGCCGAGGACCAGTCCGAGCAGGGACAGGACCAGGGCCTGACGGGCCGGGTCGCGGGTCGCCACGGCCGCGGTCGCCGAGGCGGCCGTCAGCAGCAGCGCGACGACGATCACCGCGTCAGCCACCGCGCACCCCCCGGAACCCGCCGGCCAGCGCGCGTGAGGCGACCACGTTCCCGCCGATCAGCAGCGCCCCGATCACCAGCAGTTTCGCCATCGCCCGCCCCGGTCCGGTCACCGCGCACAGCACCAGCACGACCACCGCGCCGACCGCGGCCGCCGTCCAGGTCAGGCCCCAGGCGGCGGGCCGTTCGTCCGCCAGGTCGTCGGCGAGCAGTCGGGCGAAGACCAGGGTGCCGACCGGGCCCAGCAGCGCGAGGAGCAGCGCGACATCGACGTAGGACGTACGGCCGTAGCCCTGGGCGAGCAGCAGCAGGCTGGGGCAGACCGCGGAGGTGGCGAGGTTCTGGGCGACCACCCGGCGGCCTAGCGGGCCGGTGGCGACCGCCCACAGGGCCGTGCCCGCTCCCCCGGCCAGCAGCACGGTCGCGGCCAGGATCCAGCCGTTCACCGCCAGGTCACCGCCCGTCGGCCGGCCCGAGCCGCGAGGGCGCCGACCGCCGCCGCGCTTGCGCCGACGATCCGCTCCAGGGTGTCGACGCTGCCGATGAACACCAGCCAGAGCAGGGCCAGTCCGGCCCACCAGGTGAGCAGTTCGGCCGCGGCGACGAGCGCCGTACGTCCGGTCATCCGCCGCCTCCTTGGGTCGCCTTGCAGCGCTATGCCCGTTTCGCCGTCTTCGGCATCCAAGCACCGCATCCGTCGCGGGGAGCGGCGGCACGCGGGAACGGGTCCGGAGTGCCCGGGGAGCGCGGCCGGAAACCTCGGATGCGCTCCGGCCGCCGCCGTGGTCGCGAGCATCTCCGGGCGGTTCCTGGGTAACTGGGTCAGCACGCCGGACTGTTGACAAGTGGAGGACCTAATGGCCAGTGCCGCCTCACGCCTGCGCACGACCAGGGCCGAGAAGAACGAGGGGACGAAGACGGACAAGGACACCGGCAAACAGGCCGGGGTACTGACCAAGGTCGCCCGCGCCGTCGGCGTTCGCCGCACGGAGCCGGGCGCCCCCACGAAGACCGGCACCGGAAAGACGGGCGGCACCGGGAAGAAGGGGCGCGTCGGCAAGGCGGGCCGTACCGGCGGGACAAGCGGCGCGGGGAAGGCCGGCGGCACCGGCAGGACGAGCCGCACCGCCAAGGCCACCGGCACCGAACGCCGTCCGCTCCCGCTGCCGTTGCGGGTGCTGGCCATGCTGTGCGCGTTCGCGGTGATGGTGGCGTTCGCCGTCGTGCTGGCCCGGCTGACGCTGGATCCCTCGCCGGCGTCCGTGTCGATCGCGCACACCAATCTGCATCCCGGCCGCTCCCTCAAGATCTATCTGGACCAGCCCGCCCTGCGGGACGCGGTCAAGCAGATCGGCGGGAACATCGTGCTCGGCATCCCGTTCGGGGTCATCGTGCCGGTCCTCGTGCCGCGCGCCCGGGGCTTTTTCGGGGTGCTGCTGCTCACCGCGTTCGTGATGCTGATGGTCGAGACGGCTCAGGGCCTGCTGGTCGAAGGACGCGCCTTCGACGTGGACGACGTCATCCTCAACACCTCGGGGGCGCTGATCGGCTGGGTGCTGCTGGGCCGCCGGCTCGGCCGGGCGGTCCACTCGCGCAAGCCGAAGAAGGCGAAGGCCTGACAGGTGAAGGGATGACCCGCCCGCGACCGCCCCGCGCGGGGCCCGGGAGGAATCATCGCCTGATCGTCCGAAACCGGTCCGCGTGATCGTCTGGAACTGGTCCGTACCAAGGTGTTGACGCGCCACTTATCTCATCTCTTAAATCAAGGGCGACGCCTTCACCCCCCACCCCGGCCGGATGCCTCCCCGCGCCCGGCCGCCGTACGGAAGGACGAGCCGTGGCCTCCCCACGTCTAATCCGCAGATGTCTGTTCGCCGCCCTGTCCGCCGCGCTGGTCGGATCCGTCGCGGTCGGTCCCGCGCACCGGGCCGAGGCCGCCGACGCCGGTGCGGCCGCCGTGACCTTCTCCGACACCTTCGACGGGCCCGCCGGTTCAGCGGTCAACTCCTCGAAGTGGACCCTGGAGACCGGCGACAACGTCAACAACCACGAACGGGAGTACTACACCTCCGGCACCAACAACGCGGCCCTCGACGGGCAGGGCCACTTGGTCATCACGGCCAAGAAGGAGAACCCCGCCAACTACCAGTGCTGGTACGGCACCTGTCAGTACACCTCGGCCCGGATGAACACCTCGGGCAAGTTCAGCGCCCAGTACGGGCATGTCGAGGCCCGGATGAAGATCCCGCGCGGGCAGGGCATGTGGCCCGCGTTCTGGATGCTGGGCAACGACATCGGACAGGTCGGCTGGCCGAACTCCGGTGAGATCGACGTGATGGAGAACGTCGGGTTCGAGCCCTCGACCATCCACGGCACCATCCACGGCCCCGGCTACTCCGGCTCGGCCGGGATAGGCGCGGGCTACACGCTGCCGAACGGCCAGGCCTTCGCGGACGGCTTCCACACCTTCGCGGTCGACTGGGCGCCCAACTCGATCACCTGGTCGGTCGACGGAATCGCCTACCAGACCCGCACCCCCGCCGACGTGGGCGGCAACACCTGGGCGTTCAACAAGCCGTTCTTCCTGATCCTGAACCTGGCCGTCGGCGGCTACTGGCCGGGCGACCCCAACAGCTCCACGGCGTTCCCGGCGCAGCTGGTCGTGGACTCGGTGTCGGTGACGACGAGCGACACCGCGGCCGGCGTCGCGATCAAGGGCCTGGCCGGCAAGTGCGTGGACGTGGCCGGAGCGAACTCCGCCAACGGCACCCCCGTCCAGCTCTACGACTGCAACGGCTCCGCCGCCCAGCAGTGGACGGTGGGCAGCGACGGCACCATCCGCGCGCTCGGCAAGTGCCTGGACGTCACCAGCGGCGGCACGGCGGACGGCACGACGGTCCAGCTCTACGACTGCAACGGCAGCGCCGCCCAGAAGTGGGCCGTCTCCGCGGCACACGACATCGTGAACCCACAGGCGAACAAGTGCCTGGACGTCACCGGCAACAACTCGGCCAACGGCACCCGGCTGCAGATCTGGACCTGCTCCGGCGGCGCCAACCAGAAGTGGACCGTCGGCTGAGAGCAGGGCTCGCTGTCCAGCGGTCGCTGTCTAGTGGCGGGGTATCCAGGTGAACTTGTCCCCGCCCACCCAGCAGACCACGGCCGGGTCGTCCAGGTCGTGGACTGTGATCCCGTGGGTCGCGGCGACCGCCAGCACCTCGGTGATGTCCCTCGCCTCACCGACCACCTGACCGTCGATCTCCACGATGCGGAAGGGCAAGGTGCCCGGCCTGCCGGTCATGACGCCGAGCACCAGGATCCGCGGCCGGGAGATGAACGGGCTCGCTATCTCGGTCATGCAATCGAGGGTAGATCTCCCCGGGCGGAAGTGACTTGCCTGAGTCACCCTGACGGTGGAGGTGGCCATGGGACCCGTCGAGGCGCTGGAACGGATCGCCTTCCTGCTGGAACGGTCCCTGGCACCGGCCTACCGGGTGCGCGCCTTCCGCACCGCCGCACGGGTCCTGGCGGCCCTGCCCGCCGGTGAGATCGCCGAGCGGGCCCGGGCCGGCACCCTCGAATCGCTGCGGGGCGTGGGCCCGAAGACGGCCCAGGTGGTCCGGGAATCGCTCGCCGGAGATTTGCCCGGATATTTGCGCACGCTTGAGGAAGACGCGGGCGAACCCGCGACGGACGGCGGGTCCCGGCTGAGGGCGCTGCTGCGCGGGGACTGCCATCTGCACTCGGACTGGTCCGACGGCGGCAGCCCGATCGAGGAGATGGGCCGCACCGCGGCCACGCTCGGCCACGAGTGGGCGGCGCTCACCGACCACTCGCCCCGGCTCACGGTGGCCCGCGGGCTGTCCCCGCAGCGGCTGCGCGACCAGCTGGCGGTGGTGGCCGAGCTCAACGCATCCTGGGCGCCGTTCCGGCTGCTCACCGGCATCGAGTGCGACATCCTGGAGGACGGGTCGCTGGACCAGGAACCGGAGCTGCTGGAGCGGCTGGACGTGGTCGTCGTCTCGGTGCACTCCAAGCTGCGGATGGACGCCCGCTCGATGACCCGGCGCATGGTGCGCGCCGTACGCGATCCGCACGCGGACGTCCTGGGCCACTGCACGGGCCGCCTGGTCACCGGCCGGGAGCGGCCGGAGTCCGAGTTCGACGCGGACGAGGTGTTCGCCGCATGTGCCGGGTCCGGTACCGCCGTGGAGATCAACAGTCGCCCCGAGCGTCTGGACCCGCCACGGCGGCTGCTGCGCCGGGCCGTCGAGGCGGGCGTGCTGTTCTCGGTCGACTCCGATGCCCACGCGCCCGGCCAGCTGGACTGGCAGATCCTCGGCTGCGCCCGGGCGGAGGAGTGCGGGGTGCCCGCCGAGCGGGTGGTGAACACCTGGCCGGCGGAGCGGCTGCTGGCCTGGACCGGGGCCCGGTGACGCTCATCACGTCAGGGCCTGGAACAGCACGGGGTGGTTGTCCGTTGAACCAGCCGTGGGTGCGGATGGGACAGTGTCCCCGGGCCTCACCTTTTGCCCACAGGGACGATCGTTCGGCTGAAGCCCTGTGGAGCCTTTCGCCGAGAGGCGACCGCCATCCGTGCCCACCACTTGGCCGCCCCGGCCGCGAATCCCCCGTCGCGGCCGGGGCTTTCCGCTGTTCGGGGGCGGCTCCCGGGCACCGGGACCTCGGCTTGACTTCGAGAGCACTCCAATTCGTAGCGTTCAAGTCATGAGCACTACGACTCCACAGCACAAGATCGGTTCCGGATTCGGCGCGGACAGCACCGCCGACGACGTCCTGGCGGGTCTCGACCTCGGCGGCAGGCTCGCGATCGTCACTGGCGGCTACTCCGGGCTCGGCCTGGAGACCACCAGGGCGCTGACCAAGGCGGGCGCCCACGTCGTCGTCCCCGCCCGGCGCGCCGAGGCCGCCCGGGAGGCGCTGGCCGGCCTGGACGGGGTAGAGGTGGACGAGCTGGACCTCGGCGACCTGGACAGCGTGCGCGGCTTCGCCGAGCGGTTCCTGGCCTCCGGCCGGCCCGTCGACTTCATGATCGACAACGCCGGCATCATGGCCTGCCCCGAGACCCGGGTCGGGCCCGGCTGGGAGGCCCAGTTCGCCACCAACCACCTCGGGCACTTCGCCCTGGTCAACCGGCTCTGGCCGGCCCTCGAACCCGGCGGCGCACGGGTCGTCTCGGTCTCCTCGCGCGCCCATCACTTCGCCGGGATGCGCTGGGACGACGTCCAGTGGCGGCACGACTACGACAAGTGGCAGGCGTACGGCCAGGCCAAGACCGCGAACGTGCTGTTCGCCGTGCACCTGGACCGGCTGGGCCAGGACTCCGGTGTGCGGGCCTTCGCCCTGCACCCGGGCGGCATCATGACCCCGCTGCAGCGGCACATCCCCCGCGAGGAGATGCTCGAACGCGGCTGGATCGACGAGCAGGGCAACGTGCTGAACCCGCAGGGCTTCAAGACGCCCCCGCAGGGTGCGGCCACCCAGACCTGGGCGGCCACCTCCCCGCAGCTCACGGGCATGGGCGGGGTGTACCTGGAGGACTGCGACATCGCCGAGCCCGCCGTGGAGGGCGAGCCGACCGGCGTCAAGGCCTGGGCGACCGACCCGGACCAGGCCGCCCGGCTCTGGGACCTCTCGGCGGAGCTGACGGGCGTGAACGCGTTCGCCTGACACCGGCCGCCGTGCTCCCGGCGACGGCGAACTCCCGCGGATCCGAGGGTGGTTGCCCCGAACGGCGCTCCGGTCCGTGTCCCGCGCTCAGTCCGACGGTTCGTCCGGCAGTGGCTCCTCGGGGCGCACCACCCCCGGGCGCGGTGCACCCCGGAGTCCGGTCCCGGCCTCGTCGGTGTCGGGGAGGTCGGCGTCGTCGGGGGCGTTCGGGTCACTGTCCTCGGCCGCTTCCCACGGGTCGCGGCCGTCGGACCGGGCCTGCTGGTCCGGCATGTCCCGGGGTACGGGCCCCCTGCCCTGCTGGTCACCCACGGCTGCTCCCCTCGTACGTCACGTCGGTCCGGGCAGTACCCGGGTACCTCGCCCGGTAGCCGTGAAACCGGGCGCGGCTCAGCGCGGGGTCCGCTCCTCCAGGGCGGTGCGCCAGGCGGGCAGGCGGTCCTCGGTCGCCGGTTCCGCGCGGCGCCCGCCGCGGCTGAAGAAGTCGGCGAGGGGCAGGATCGCGGCGCCGACGGTGACCGCGTCCGGGCCGAGCCGGCCGAGGTCGATGGTGACCTGTTCGGCGGGGTGGCGCAGCGCGTACGTGGTCGCGTACCGGCGGACGGCGGGCAGGAAGCGGGCGCCGAGCTGGAGGCCGGCCCAGCCGCCGATCAGGATCCGCTCGGGCTGGAAGAGGTTGATCAGGTCGGAGAGGCCGGCGCCCAGGTACTCGGCGGTCTCCTCCAGGACGGCGAGCGCGACCGGGTCGGGTTCGGTGCCCTCGGGCGGGTAGGCGGCGGCGAGCATCGCGGTGAGCGCGCTCTCCTCGTCGAGGCCCTCGGCCGGACGGCCACCCTCCTCGCGCCAGCGGGCCAGCAGCGACTCGGCACCGGCGTACGCCTCCAGGCAGCCGAGCGCACCGCAGCGGCAGCGGCGGCCCCGCACCCGTACCGTGAGATGGCCCCACTCGACGGCCCGGCCGTGCTCCACCTCGGCGCTGACCAGACAGGCGCCGACGCCGGAGCCGAACAGCACCACGACCGCGTTGTCCGCGCCGCGCCCGGCGCCGAACCACATCTCGGCCTGGCCCAGGGTCTTGGCGCCGTTGTCGATGAAGTACCGCACGGTATCCGGGAGTTGGCAGCCGGTGCGGAGCAGTTCCTCCAGCGGAACGGCGTCCCAGCCGATGGTCTGGCCGTGCACCAGGGCACCCCGGTCGGCGGTGTGCTCGACGATGCCGGGGACGCCGACACCGACGCCGAGCAGCAGTTCGGGCGAGGCCCCCTCGGTCGCGAGGACCTCCGCGATGCCGTCCCGGATGTGGCCGACGATCACCTCGACGTCGTAGCCCTGCTGCTCGAGCGGACGCTCGACCCGGGCGAGTTCGGTGAGCGTGAGGTCGAACAGCTCGACCCGGACCCGGGTCTCGCCGACGTCGACGCCGATCATGTGGCCGCTGTGCGGGGCGACGCGCAGCAGCGTGCGGGGCCGGCCGCCGTCGGAGTCGACGCTGCCGGCCTCCTCGACCAGGCCGTCGGCGACCAGGTCGGCGACCACGTTGCTCACCGAGCCGGAGCTCAGGCCGGTGGCCGGGCCCAGCTCGAAGCGGCTGAGGGGGCCGTCGAAATAGAGTCGCTGGAGTACGGCCGTGCGGTTGGCCCTCCTGAGGTCGCGTACCGTGCGCCCGTTCCGCCCCGCCATGTGGCTCCCTTCACGAACCCTTCCCGACCTGCAACATACTCCTTCGGGAGGGCGGAAGCGACATTTTCCCAACCCTTAGTTCACGCTGTGAGCTAAGGAGGGGGTGACGGCGGATCGCGCCGTGGGAGTGGGGGTGGTGCGCGGGCGGCGGGCTCGTCGTGGTCGCCCGCGCAGTTCCCCGCGCCCCTCGCGGGGCGCTCCAGCTTAGGCCACCGATCAGGACGCCGCGTATACATCCTCCACGTAACGTCCGTCCGCCACCAGGAAGTTCAGCCACTTCTCAGCGTCTCCGTCGACCGTCCGTTCCCGGTACATGGCACGGAACGCCTCCCGCACCCCCGGGGCCATCCGACCGCCGTCCCCGCAGACGTACACCCGGGCGCCGGCGGCCAGCAGGGCCCAGACCTCGTCGGCCTCGGCGGCGATGCGGTGCTGGACGAAGGTGCCGGCCGTGCTGAAGGCCGGGCGCAGCGACACGGCTCCGGCGGTCTCGGCGCCGCGGAGCTCCTCGGCGTGCAGGAAGTCTGCGTCGGCGGCGTCGCAGCCGAAGTAGCAGAGCGCGGGCGGGAGTTCGGCGCCCGCCGCAAGGGCGGCCGTGCGGTCGGCGACGGCGCCCCGGAAGGGGGCCAGGCCGGTGCCCGCGGCGATCATGACGAGCGGTGCGCCGGTGTCGACCCGGAAGGCCTCCCGGCAGGGCTGGACGCGAGCGTACAGCGTGTCTCCGGGACGGAGCGTCGCGAGGTGGCCGGAGCCGGTACCCCGGTAGGTGCCCTTGCCGGACCGGGCCGGCGCCTCCAGCAGGGAGATCATCAGGTCGGCGTGGCGGGGGTCGGTGACGGGCGACGAGGAGATCGAGTAGTGGCGCGGCTTCAGCGGGGTCAGGAGGTCCAGCAGCCGGGGCCAGCCGAGGGCGCCGCGCAGCGCCGGGTGGTCCTCGACGATCTCGACGAGCGTGCGCGGGTCGTCGCTCAGGGAGGCGAGCGCGGCCTTCTCCGGCGGGCAGGGGTTGGCGTCGGCGAGGAGTGACAGCTGGTGGGTGTTCGGGCGCTCCTGCAACTCGACGTGATGGGTCAGGAGTTGACGTACGGTCAGCGGCCGGTCGACCGCGAGGCCGTCGCGGCGCGGGCGGTTGGCGCGGATGTCGAGGACGGTGTCGAGGTCGGCGCCGAGGGCGGTGGCCGCGCGGGTGACGAGCTCCGGGGCGTTGGCGGGGAGCACGGTCAGGTGGTCGGCGGTGCGGTAGGTGACGCCGTCGGGCAGGGCGACGCGC
The DNA here is from genome assembly GCF_053611365.1 of Streptomyces sp. NPDC054813. Classification (NCBI taxonomy): domain Bacteria; kingdom Bacillati; phylum Actinomycetota; class Actinomycetes; order Kitasatosporales; family Streptomycetaceae; genus Streptomyces; species Streptomyces sp. NPDC054813. Next base: position 303,752 of record NZ_JBSHAF010000010.1, read on the forward strand.
AGGAACCGCTTGGTGCGCGGGTGGCCGGGGGCGGTGAGGTCATGGGCCTCGGTGACCGTCATGGGGACGAGTCCATGGCGCTCGGCGAGGGCGTCGAGGGGGCCGCCGGTCAGGGCGCGGACCTCGTAGGCGGCGGTGGGTTCCGGTCCGGCCGGGGTGGCGTCCGGGTCGCCGTAGTGCTCGAGGAGGGCGGTGCGCAGCCGGGCGGTGAACGTGCGGACGGTGCCGGTCAGGTCCCCGGAGGCGTCGGCGGCGGCCCGGTCGGTGAGGCGGGTGGCGCCGAGTTCGGCGAGCCGGGCGTCGATCCGGGTCGGGAAGTGCTGGTAGGTGGCGGCCCAGTTGCGGTCTCCGACGCCGAGCACGGCGTAGGACACTCCGGTGAGGTCGGGTCCGCCGTCGAGCCAGGCGGCGAAGGCGGTGGCGTCGTCGGTGGGGCGGCCGTTGTAGGAGGCGGCGGTGATGACGACGGGCCGGTCGGTGGGCAGCCCGCCGGCGTAGGCGTCCAGGGCGGCCACCTCGGTGTCGCAGCCGATGTCGGTCGCCTCGTCGGCGAGCCGGCCGGCGAAACCGCGGCAGGTGCCGTAGTTGCTGCCGTGCAGGAGGAGGGCGCCGGTGCCGGTGCGGACCCGGGCCGGGAGAGCGGCCGTGTCGTACGGGTCGTGGGCGACCGTCGGCGCGGCCCCCGGCAGCGGCTGGTGGACGCGGTCGGCGGCGGCGCGCGGGGTGAGGGTCAGGGTGAAGCCCTCGGGCTTGAGGGTGAGGGTCTCCTTGACGGTGAGCGGGTAGTCCGCGTGGTCGTGCGGCCGGTAGCGGTGCACCAGCATGGCCAGCAGCATGGTCGCCTCGTGGAGGGCGAACTGCCTTCCGATGCAGGCGCGTTCACCGGTGCCGAAGGGCTTGAAGGCGTGCACCGGGCGGGCCGCCTCGGCCTGCGGGGTGAACCGTGAGGGGTCGAACAGCTCGGGGTTGTCGCCCCAGACCGGCTGACGGTGCAGCATCGGGGCGAGCACGGTGACGGACTGGCCGGCCCGCAGCGGGACCCGCCCGCCGAGCAGGGTGTCGTCGAGGGCGTGCCGGCCGAACGCGGCCGCGGTGGGCCACAGCCGCAGTGCCTCGTTGAGCACCTGCCGGGTGTAGGTCAGCCGGCCGACCTCGTCGTACGTCGGCTCCGGGTCCGGCGTGTCGCCCCACAGGGCGTCCACCTCGCGCTGGACGAGATGCAGCACGGTCGGGTGCTTGGCCAGGTAGTACAGGGCGAAGGACATCGCGCCTGAGGTGGTCTCGTGGCCTGCGATCAGGAAGGTGATGACCTGGTTGCGGATGTTGGCCGGGTCCAGGGTGGTGCCGTCGTCCGGGTGCCGGGCGGAGAGCATCAGGCCGAGCAGGTCCTCGGCTCCGCCCTGGTCGGTGCCGGTACGGGAGGCGATGACGTCGTCGACGACCTGGGCCAGATAGTCGGCGTCGTCACGGAAGGCCGCGTCGGCCGCCGAGTGGTCGGCGCCGGGCCTGCGGGCCAGGCGGGTCATGCTCCACTCCAGGCAGCGGACCATGGACTCGACGAAGGGGTGGGGGTCGGTGCGCTCGAAGGAGCCGAAGTCGTAGCCGAACCCGGCCAGGCCGATGGTGTCGAGGGTCATCCGGGTCATGTCGTCCGGGACGTCGACGGGCCGGCCGTCCCGTGCGGCGCGGTCCCAGGACTCGATGAGCCGGCGGGCGACCTTGAGCATCACCGGGTGGTAGGTGTGCATCGAGCCGAGGGCGAAGGCGGGCATGAGGATGTCGTGCGCCTTGGCCCAGTTGGGCTCGTCGTTGTACGCGGTGAACAGTCCGTCGGCGGCGAAGGCCCGGACGTTCTCCAGGGCGGGCCCGACGTGCTTGGCGAACCGCTGCTCGTCGGCGAGGTCGGCCACCAGGTCGGCGTCGGCGACGAACAGGGTGTCCCGCCCGTGCAGCCGCCGTACGAGGACCGGCCCGTGCTCCCGCATCAGGTTCATGACCTGCTGGATCGGGGTGCGGCCGGGTCCGGTGGCGGTGATGTCGACGACGGGGACGCCGTGCAGGGTGTCTGCGGTGAGGGGGTGCGGCACGGTGGGGGGCATGGCGCGACAACTGCCTTTCGCGGTAAGGAAGTCCTGCGATCAAGCGTGGTCCTCCGGGGGTGCGGCACGGTGCCGCCGCACTACACGATCGTGCAGTGGGAAATGCGCGCCGGCTCTTGCGCCAGGCCGTCAAGTTGCCTGTGACCTGCGTGGTCGCCTTGGATGGAGGGCGCAGGAGCGGAGGTGGGCATGGCGGCGGACCGGCTCGACGGTGTGGTGTGGCGCAACCGTGCGCTGACGCTCTTCGACCGGGTGGCGGTGCCGGTCGCGGTGTGCGATGTGTACGGGCTCGTATTGGTGGCCAATCCGGCGATGGCCGCCGAGTGCGGTACGCCCCCGGGACGGCTGCGCGGCCGGGACGTGCTGGAGCTGTTCCACCCGCAGGAGGAGGCGCAGGTGGAGCGGATCGCCGAGGCGCTGCGGCTGCGGCACCGCTCGCGCTACCAGGTGTCGGTACGGTGGCGGGCGCCCGGCGGGGCCGAGCGGTATGGGGAACTGACGGCGGACCCGGTCAGCGAGGCCGTGGGCGAGACGCCGTCGCCGCTGGTGATGTTGCGGGTGGACGGCGAGCGCGGGACGCCCGCGGCGGAGCCGGCCAAGGTCACCCCCGTCGAGGGGCGGGTGCTTGCCCTGCTGGCCGGGGGCGCCAGCACCGCCTGGGCCGCCCGCGACCTTGGCCTCACCAAGGACGGCGTCACCTACCACCTGCGCCGCCTGTCGGCCCGCTGGTCCGCGGCCAACCGCACCGAACTGGTCGCCCGCGCCTACGCCTTGGGCGTACTGACCCCCGGTACCTGGCCACCCGAGCCGGCGGAGTAGGCCGTACCCGCGCCTTCCGGGGCGCCGAAGCGGGCGACGGTGTGCCAGACCATCTTGAGGTCCTGGATCTCGTACCGGCCGGTGCGGGCCGCGTCGCCGATGATCCGGGGGTCCACGACACCTTTCTCGGCGATCAGGGCACCGAGTTCGGCGTACTGCGGGCCCCGGTAGCCGGCGTGGCGGCGCAGGTCGGGCACGGTGAGCCGGTAGCCGGGGTGCCATTCGACCGGGAGGGGCAGCCTGCGGGCCGCCGTCTCGACGGGGGTGCCCTGGTAGCAGGCGTCCAGGACGAGGGCCGCCACGTCCCGGTCGAGCCGTACACCGCCGTGCACCTGTGTCTCGATGTAGTCGTTGAGGGCGTCCTGCTCGTCGGCCTCGGCGAGGGCGAGCAGGTGCGTTCCGGCGGCGACGCCGAAGTCCGTCGGCTCGGCCGCGCTGTCGGGGTAGCAGAAGGTCGCGCGGTGCAGTGCCGGTCCGGTCAGCCGCAGGTGCGAGGAACCGAACCGGGGCGCCGCGCCGACCACTTGGCGGCGGAAGTTCAGCGCCCCGTACACCGGTCGTTCGGCCGGGGCCGCGTCGTCGTAGGTCCCGCCGAAGATCCGGCTCTCCCAGCGCCAGCGGTCGCCGCCGGGGTGCGCGGTGAGCCCGCCGTTGCTGGTGCCGGTGACGAACTGTGAGTGGTAGGCCCCGTCCCGGGTCAGCGCCTCCAGGATCGGCAGCCCGGCCGACAGCCGGTCGGGGTGGAAGTTCAGGGTGATGGGCAGACCGGGGTCGAGGGCCGGTCCCGAGGACAGCGCGGCCACATGGCGCAGCGCCGCCGCGGCTCGTGCCGTCCCGATGTCGGTGAGTTCCATCGGCTCCCCCCGCGGCCTGTCCCCGCTCGTTCGGTGCCGGCCGACCCTATCCGATCACGTCCCGCCCGGTCGCGGTCGTTTCGTCGGGCCGGGCGTCAGCCCGTCAGGGCGATGAGTACGCCGACCCCGAGGAAGACCACTCCGCCGAACACCAGGAACACCAGCGGACCCACGAGGTGGCGCCACATGCGGACGCGGGCGGTCTGGGGGTTCGTCGCCAGGTAGACCACCTCCACCTCGCGTCCCGTGGCCAGGCCCATGCCGGAGCCGTGCATGCGTGGGGAGAACTCCACCCGGTAGCCGGAGCGGTCCGTGAAGGCGATGACGGGGATCCACTTCGGCCCGTCGCTGTCGCGGGTGCGCACGTTGTCCACGACGACTCCTCGGGTGCGCAGCCCGTGCCGGCGCAACCGCCGCACCACCGCACCCTCACGCGCCGCGACCCCGAGGAGCCCGAGGCCCACCACCGTGCACAGCACCGCGCCGAAGTCCAACGTCCCAACCCTTCCGTCCCGCCCGTCCGTTCGATCCCCCGGGAGCGGGAGACGCGTCGGCCTGGTGTTCGGTTGCGGGGGCCGGGGCGCGGCGGTCGGAAACTCTCCGTAGTCCACCCTGGTCATCCAGCCACTGGCGCCCGAGTGATCCGCGGAAAACACGTTCGACGTGACCCGTGAGTGGGAACAGGCCAAGGGATGCAAGACGTAAGGGAGTGGGCCAAGGGTCTGCCGCAACTGCTGCGGCGCCATCGGGACCCGGTGGTCGTCCAGACGCTGCGGTCGGCCGCCGCGGCCACGATCGCCTACGTCGTCGCGCTCCGGCTGAGCCCCGAACCGGCACCGCTCACCGCCCCGCTGACCGCGCTCCTGGTCGTGCAGGTGACCTTGTACGCCACCCTCACCAACGGTTTCCGCCGGGTCAACGCGGTGGTGGCCGGTGTGCTGGTCGCCATCGCCTTCAGCCAGCTGGTGGGGCTGACCTGGTGGAGCCTGGCGCTGCTGATCGTGGCCTCGCTGGCGGTGGGGCACCTGGTCCGGGTCGACGAGTACATCCCCGAGGTGGCGATCAGCGCCATGCTGGTGCTCGGGGTCACCACCATCAGCAGCACGGCCTGGGCGCGGATCGTGGAGACGCTGATCGGAGCGGTCGTCGGCATGGCCTGCAACCTGCTGCTCCCTCCCCCGGTGTGGGTGGACGAGGCCGGCGAGTCGATCGAGGGCCTGGCCCGCCGGCTGCGGCAGTTGATGCTGCGCATGGGCGAGGAGGCGTCGGGGCTGACGCCCTGGCAGCGGGCGGCCGAACGACTGCACGAGGCCCGCCGGCTCGACCATGCCATCGTCGAGGTGGACGCGGCGCTGCGGCAGGCCGAGGACAGCCTGCGGCTCAATCCGCGAGTGAAGGAGGGTCTGCTGCACCGGGTGGTGCTGCGCACCGGTCTGGACACGCTGGAGATCTGCACGGTGGTGCTGCGGGTGCTGGCCCGCACCTTCACCGACCTGGCCAAGGCCCGCGAACCCGAGGCGCTGTTCGCCTCGGACGCGGGGGCGGCCGTGGAGCAGCTGCTGTCCCAGATCGCCGACGCCGTGGTGAGCTTCGCGGTGCTGGTCACCACCAGTATCAGCGAGAGTGCCGAGTCGGCCGAGGCCCGGCTCTCCGCCGAGCTGCACACCGCGACCGGCACCCGCGACAAGCTCGCCGAGCTGCTCCGGGACGAGGTCCGCGGCGACGACCGGAACTGGCAGCTCCTGGGTGCCGTCCTGACTGAGGTCAACCGGCTCCTCGACGAGATGGACACCGAGCACCGCTCCCGCCGGCTGCTGGAGGAGCTGGACCGCGTCTCCGGCGAGCAGCGCGCCCGGCGGCCCCGGCTGACCTGGCTGCGGGAGCGGATCGGCGTACCGGAGCGGCTGCAGCGGAACCGGGCGGACGGTGCGGGGCGTTCTCAGTCCAGGACGGAGAAGGGGGAACGCCGGTGACGGACACGGCGGTACGGATCGACGGAAACACGCTGCGGTTGCCGGGCGGGGTGGCGGTGCGCTTCGTGCGCACGCTGCGACTGCCGGAGACGGGGACGCATCCGCTGCCGCCGGGGCTCGGCGAGTTCCCGGTCCGGCGGGTGAGCGACTATCCGGACACGGTTCCGGCCGGGTGGCGGGCGCGTGGCGGGGTGATGCTGCCGGTGTATCTGCGCGAGGCGATGTGGCTGAGTTTCGCGGGCACGGTGGAGCCGGCCGCCCTCCAGGTCGGCGTCGGCAAGGTGTGCGCGGTCTCCGGCGAGCCGTGGAGCGACCGGCTGTCCCGGGATCCGCAGAACTACCTGGCGCTGCCCCGGCAGCCCTGGCTGGACGGCATCAACTCCGGGAAGGGCACGGTCCGCCAGTTCGTGGCGGTGCCGCTCGGTCTCGGCGCCACGGTGGAGGGGCAGGTCACCGGCGAGGAGGTCTGGGGCGGCGTGCAGCTCCAGTCCTTCGCCCTCAAGGAGGAGCCCCTCGCCGAGTGGCGGCGCCGGGAGCGACTGCGGCGGGAGCGGACGCCCGCGCCGGGATCGCCCGGCGGTTACGGCGCGGCATTTCCGATGATGGCCGCCGCCCCCGCACCCGGTGCCGCCCCGCGCTCCCGCTCGGCCGGGATGGGCCTCGGGGTCGGCGGCTCGATGCGCCAGGAGATCTACCAGGACGACCGGCCGCCGCGGGACTGGGCCGAGAGCCCTGCCGGGCGGGTCTTCGTGCACCTGGTCACGCCCCCGGAGTGGCGTCGGATCACGGGCGAGGCGCCGCCGCCGTCACCGGTGGACCGGGCGGCGTACACCCGTGCCGGGCTGCCCTGGTACGAGTACTACGACCAGGACGCCCAGGATCTCGCCCCCACGGACGCCCTGGAGACGGTCAAGCCGGTCGGCGACTGGCTCGGCGACGACCTGGAGCCCTGGCAGCAGCCGTCCCAGGGGCAGGTGATCCCGCTGAAGGACACGCCCGGCAAGCCGGTGGCGGACGGCGACTGGTGACAGCCATTGCGGAGTGTGCAACGGTCGTTGCCCGTCTTGCTTTTGACCAGGGGCCCGCGCCAAGGTTGCTGTGACGACCGAGGTGACCGACGACCTGAGGTGCGGGCATGGGCAGTGGTACGGAAGCGACGCGCGGCGGCTGGAGCAGGCGCCGGTTCGTCGGTGCGATGGCCGGCGCGGCGGCCGTGGTGGCGGTCCCGGCACCCGCGGCACCGCTCGAGGAGAGCGACGCGGCACCGCGCCCGGCGGCCGAGCCGCCGACGAGGCCATCCGCGGGCCCGCGCCCGCTCTACCTCGGCACCTACACCTCCGTGGACGGCGGCGGCACCGGCATCGGCCTGGCCACCTACTCCCCCGACAGCGGCCGGATCACCGGCACCGGCACACTCACCGGCGTCGCCGACCCGTCGTATCTGGCCGTCCACCCGGACGGCCGCACGCTGTACGCGGTGAACGAGCGCACGGACGGCGGGGTGACCGCCGTACGCCTGGCGGACCGGAAGATCCTCGGCAGCCGGAGCACGGGCGGGGCGGGGCCCTGCCATCTCTCGGTGCACCCCAGCGGCCGCTGGCTGCTCAGCGCCAACTACACCTCGGGCAGTGTGGCCGTCCACCCGATCGACGCCACGGGCGCCCTCGGCGAGCGCACGGACCTGGTCACGCACTCCAGCCCGGCGCCCGGCCCCGGTCAACAGGGCCCGCACGCCCACCAGTTCATCACCAGCCCGGACGGCGGCCATGTCCTCGCCGTCGACCTGGGCACCGACACGGTCTACAGCTACCGCCTGGACCTCGCGAAGGGCAGGCTCACCGAGGTCGCCCAGGCGCACACCAGGCCGGGGGCCGGCCCGCGCCACCTGACCTTCCATCCGGGCGGGCGGTACGCGTACCTGGCCAACGAGGTGGACGACACGATCGCGGTGTGCGGCTACGACCCGGCCGCCGGCCGGCTCTCGATCGGCGCACCCCAGTCGTCCGGCAGCAGGGCGGCCATCACCAACTACCCGGCCCAGATCCTGGTCACCGCCGACGGCGGCTACGCCTACCTGGCCAACCGGGGTGACAACACGCTCGCGCGGTACGCGGTCGAGGCCGACGGGGCCCGGCTGCGACTGCTGGACACGGTGCCGGTGGAAGGGGACTTCCCCCGGCAGATCGCGTTCTCGCCGGACGGCCGGCTGCTGTTCGCGGCCGACCAGCGGTCCGGCACCGTGAGTGTCTTCACCGTCGATCCGCGCAGCGGTGAACTCCGGCTCGCTGGCAAGCCGTTCGCGTCACCCGTCGCCGTCTGCGCGCTGCCTCTGTAGCGTCCGCGGGCAGGAGGCGGCGGCACTGGCCTGGGTCAGCAGGACGTGCATGCGCTCGGTGAGCTGGGCGACGTCGTCGGCGGGCGCGTGGAAGGCCAGCCGTACGTCACCGTGGGCGCGGGTGCGTTCGATGCGCAGGGTGAGTCCGTGCCGGTCCACGGCGAGGGGCTGGACGCGGGTCGCGGCGTGCAGGCTCTCGGGCTCGACGAGCCTGGTGAGCCGCTCGACGGCGTCCGGGTGCGCGTCGGCGAGGTGGGTGAGCAGGTGGGCCTCGGTGCCGGCCAGCGGGTCGGGGTGCGCCGCGGCGAACTCGTCGAGGTCGATGACGACCGCGCCGGAGGGCCGGCGCAGCACCACACGGGTGGGCTGGAAGACCAGGTGCTCGTCGGAGGGCACCAACCAGCCGGCCATCCACAGCCGGGCCCGGATCCGGTTGCGCACCGGGACGGGCGCGACGTCGGCGAACTCCAGCACCGCGGACGGCTCGCCGCGCGGGGCACAGATCGCGGCCGCGAGCAGGGGGTTGTCCTCCGGTACATGCAGCAGCACCCGGCCGTCGTCGGCGACGGCGTGCGCGCCGACGAACTCCTCGCGTCCGCCGTCCGCGGTCACCATGCACGACCATGCCGTGGCCACCAGTGACCGGGCCTGTTCGGCCGCGCCGGGGCCGGCCGCCCAGGCCACCTGTTCGTCACCCATCCCGAAACCTCCTTAGGTAAGCCTCACCTAACTTAGCGAAGATCGGGGAGTACGCCAAGCGCGGAGTGCGTGGCGTACGTGAAGAACAGGGTGAGGAACAAGGTGAGGACAGCCGCGGAAGGGGGCCGCGGCGCTCAGGAGATGACGCCCAGCAGCGCCCGCGCACACAGGTCCCGCACCTGCTCCCGGGTCAACTCCTCGGTGCGCAGCCACTCCAGGCAGACGTGCGTGGTGAAGGCGAGCCAGCCGCGCACCGCCAGCCGGGTGTCGGGGCGCAGCTCCAGAGTCGGGCCGAACTCGGGGTCGGCGGCGAGGGCGGCCAGGATCTGGCGCTCCTGGGCGGCCTGGGCCTGCCGGTAGACACGACGCACGGCCTGGTCGCCGGAGGCCTCGGCACGATGGAAGGCGCGGAAGCCGTGCGCGTGGGTGTGGACGTACTCGAGGTAGACGTCCAGGCCCTCGGAGAGCTGCGCACGGGCCGGCACACCGGGCTCGGCCGCCGTCATCCGCAGCATCCGCTCACTCTCCCGCTCCACCACGGCAGCGAAGAAATCACGCTTGGTCGGAAAATAGTGGTACAGCAGGCCCCGGGAGACACCCGCGATCTCGGCGACCTGCTCGATCCACACGTCGTCGTACGGGCTCTCGGAGAAGAGCCTGGCCCCGACCGAGAGGAGCTGCTCACGTCGTTCCGCGGTGCTGAGTCTGCGGCGGCTGCGCTCACCCTGGTTCGCGACCATGCCCGCACTTTACTTGACGTGGGTTCAACAACAGGATGAGACTGAAACCGCCTATTGAACCCACGTACAACTAGCTCAACCTGCCGCAGCATCGAGGGAGATCGCGCCATGGCGGAGACGGCCACGCAGACGGCGACGGGGGCGGACGGCCCGCTGCCGAAAGGGTTCCGGGGCGCCGAGCAGGGCTGGCCCGAGCTGCACCGAATACCGCACCCGCCGCGCCGGCTGCCCCTCCTCGGCGACGTCCTCGGGGTCGACCGGCGCAAGCCGCTCCAGGACTCGATGCGCTTCGCCGGGCAGCTGGGCCCGATCTTCCGGCGCCGGGCGTTCGGCAACGAGTTCGTGTTCGTGTGGGGCGCCGAACTGGCCGCCGACATGGCCGACGAGTCGCGGTTCGCCAAGCACGTGGGCCTGGGGGTCGCCAATCTGCGCCCGATCGCCGGGGACGGCCTGTTCACGGCGTACAACCACGAGCCGAACTGGCAGCTGGCGCACGACGTCCTGGCCCCGGGTTTCAGCCGGGAGGCCATGGAGGGCTATCACACGATGATGCTGTCGGTGGCCGGCCGGCTGACCGGCCACTGGGACCGGGAGCTGGCGGCCGGCCGCTGGGTCGACGTGCCCGGGGACATGACCAAGCTGACCCTGGAGACGATCGCCCGGACCGGGTTCGGGCACGACTTCGGCTCGTTCGAGCGGGACCGGCCGCACCCCTTCGTGACCGCGATGATCGGCACCCTCACCTATGCCCAGCGCCTCAACAGCGTGCCCTCGCCGCTGGCCCCGCTGCTGCTGCGGCAGGCCTCGCGGCGCAACGCGGCCGACATCGACCATCTCAACCGCACGGTCGACGACCTGGTCGCCGAGCGCCGCAGGACCGGCCCTGGGGACGGCGACCTCCTTGACCGGATGCTGGAGATGGCCCACCCGGAGACCGGGGAGCGGCTGTCCGCCGAGAACGTACGGCGGCAGGTGATCACCTTCCTGGTGGCCGGCCACGAGACCACCTCGGGCGCGCTCTCCTTCGCCCTGCACTACCTCGCCCTGCACCCGGAGGTCGCCGCCAGGGCCGCCGCCGAGGTCGACCGGGTCTGGGGCGACACGCCCGCACCGGCCTACGACCAGGTCGCCAGGCTCCGGTACGTCCGCCGGGTCCTCGACGAGTCGCTGCGGCTGTGGCCCACGGCCCCCGCCTTCGCCCGCGAGGCCCGCAAGGACACCGTGCTCGCCGGGGACCATCCGATGCGCCGGGGCGCCTGGGCCCTGGTGCTGACCCCGATGCTGCACCGGGACCCCGAGGTGTGGGGACCGGACGCCGAGAGCTTCGACCCGGACCGCTTCGAGGCGAAGGCGGCGCGCGGCCGGGCCCCGCACACCTTCAAGCCGTTCGGGACGGGTGCCCGGGCCTGCATCGGCCGCCAGTTCGCCCTGCACGAGGCGACCCTGGTCCTCGGCCTGCTGCTGCGCCGCTACGACCTGAAGGCCGACCCCGGCTACCGGCTGCGGGTGACCGAACGGCTGACGCTGATGCCGGACGGGCTGCGGCTGCGGCTGGAGCGGCGCCGTCCCGCCCCGGCACCGGTGACCGTGCCGGACGACACGCCCGCCTCAGAGGGCGCCGGCTGTCCAGTGCACGGGGCGGGTGACTGACACCGGCAGCCGGGTACCGGAACTCCCCCGGGCCGCGTCGGCCTGCGGCTGGGTCAGGAAGAACGCACCCGTGAGGTCCGCGCCGGTGAGATCGGCGTCGCGCAGGTCGGCACCGATCAGGTCCGTGTCCCGCAGGTCGGCGCCGGTGAGGTCGGCGGCGATCAGACAGGCGCCGCGCAGGCTCGCGCCGCGCAGGTCGGCGCCCCGGAGCCGGGCACCCATCAGGTCGGCTCCCCGGCGGTCCTTCTTCCGGCCCCGCACGTCCGCGCGAGCGAGCTCGCTGGTGCGCAGCAGCAGCACGTTGACCCGCTGCCGGTGGGCGGCCACGTCCAGGGCGGCGAGTTCCTCGGGCGTCCCCAGAGTGAGTTCCTCGGTGGCCTCCAGCAGCTGCCTCAACTCACCGTGGACCGGGCGGGCGGCGGGCAGGCCGAGCGCCTCGGTGAGGTACCAGAGCAGTTCGTGCAGCTGCCGTACGACCGGGAAGGCGTCGAACATCCGGCGGGCGTGCTCCTCGGTCCCGGTCCGCCAGTCCTGCCCGCCGAAGGTGACCTGCGAGACCCGTTGCCCGGCGCCGAAGCAGTCGTAGACCGTGCAGCCCGTGAACCCCCGCTGCCGCAGGTCGGTGTGGATCCCGCAGCGGTGGTCGCCGCCGAGGTTCCGGCAGGGCCTGCCGGCGGGCTTGCTGACCGCGAAGTCGGCCGAGGCGGTGAACGGCAGAGCGACACAGCACAGGCCGAAGCAGTGGGCGCAGTCCCCGCGCAGCCCTTGCAACCGCCGGCGTTCGGATATCTGTTCTGGCATCTGCCCAGCGTACTGACCTGGGGACCACGGCTCGGACGCGCTCCGGGCGCAGGAGGACACCCTCGTCGACTCCGCGCGGCCGGACCGCGTCCGCCCCCGGAACCCGACAGGATCGTGCAAGTCCTCGGTGCGATCGCTCTAACGTTCCCGCAGCTCAGGCTGGTTGGCTCGAAGGGCCGGATTCCCCACACAGCTTCCAGGGAGCATTTCATGGCACTCGACTCGTACGTCGGTCTCGGCCGTTCCGGGCTCAAGGTGAGCCCCTTCTGCCTCGGCGCGATGAACTTCGGCGAGGACGGCGGCTTCGGCTGCTCGGTCGAGGAGTCGGAGAAGATCCTCCAGACCTATCTCGACCTCGGCGGCAACTTCGTCGACACCGCCAACTTCTACACCAACGGCCACTCGGAGGCGATCCTCGGCGACTTCCTCGCCGCCCGCCCCGGCCGGCGCGACCGCCTGGTGCTCGCCACCAAGTTCTTCGGCAACCTGCACCTCGGCGACCCCAACGGCGGCGGCGCGGGCCGCAAGGCGGTCGTCGGCCAGCTGGAGGACTCCCTGCGCCGGCTGCGCACCGACTACATCGACCTGTACTGGCTGCACAACCACGACTGGGCCACACCCGTCGAGGAGACCCTGCGCACCCTCGACGACCTGGTGACGGCCGGCAAGATCCGGTACGTCGGTTTCTCCGACACCTCGGCGTGGTTCACGGCCAAGGCCCACACCACGGCGCTGCTGCGCGGCTGGACGCCGGTGACCGCGCTGCAGATGGAGTACTCGTTGCTGGAGCGCACCATCGAGGGCGAGCTGATCCCGCTCGCCCAGGACGCGGGGATGGGTCTGCTGCCCTGGAGCCCGCTCAAGAACGGCTATCTGTCCGGCAGGTACCGCCGCGGACGGGCCGCACCCGCCGACGCCAGGCGGGCCGCGGTCGTCGGACAGCCCAGCGAGGCCCAGTTCACCGTGATCGAGGCGCTCGCGGCCGTCGCCGAGGAGGCCGGCGCGAGCCCCGCCGCCGTGGCGCTGTCCTGGGTGCAGCACCGCCCCGGTGTCACCTCCACGCTGATCGGCCCGCGCACGCTCGGCCACCTGGAGGCGAACGTCGCCGCCCTCGACGTACACCTGACACCGGAGCAGACGGGCCGCCTGGACGAGGTCTCGGCCCCCGTCCTCGGCTTCCCCCACGACCTCAACCGCCAGGTCGGCGCGATGCTCAAGTACGGGGGCGCCACCGTCGACGGGGTGCCCAGTTCGGTCTATCCGCCGCTGCTGGAGAGCACCGCGCGCTACTGATCCGGCTCCTCGTCCGCTCGTACGTGGGTGAGCTTGGCCGGGTTGGTGACCACGTAGACGCCGGAGACCTGGTCGCCGTCCGGGGTGAGGTCCATGACCATCACGGCGTACGGGGAGTCACCCGTGAACAGCACCGCCGCGTCGTCGCCGTTGACACGACGGTAGTGGAGGTCCAGGTCCCCGGCGCGACGGGTGGCGTAGCCGGCCAGCATGCGGGCGGCCTTCTCCCGGCCGTGCACCGGGCGCAGTCCGGCCGCCTGCCGCACGCCCCCGCCGTCGATCCAGACCGTCACGTCCGGGGCGAGGATCTCCATGAGCGCGTGGAGGTCCCCGCCGAGGGCGGCCGAGACGAACCGCTCGGTCGCCTCCCGCCGGACGCGGGGGTGGGCGCGGTAGCGGGGGCGGCGGGCGTGGACATGGGCGCGGGCCCGGTGGGCGAGCTGGCGTACCGAGGCGGGGCTGCGGTCGAGCATGCCGGCGATCTCGGTGTGGGGATAGCCGAACACCTCGTGCAGGACGAACACCGCCCGTTCCAGCGGGGTGAGGGTCTCCAGCACCACCAGCATCGCCATGGAGACCGTGTCGGAGCGGACCATGTGGTCGGCGGTGTCCGGCGCGAGGCCGCCGGTGGCATCGGTGACCAGGGGCTCGGGAAGCCAGGGACCGACGTACGTCTCCCGCCGGGAGGCGACGGCCGCCCGCCGGGCGAGCGCGTGGTTCACCGCGATCCGGACCAGATAGGCACGCGGATTGCCGATCTCCGGCAACGGCCCCCGACGGTTCTTGCCGGACCAGGACAGCCAGGTCTCCTGGAGCACGTCCTCGGTGTCGGCGACGCTGCCGAGCATGTTGTAGACGACGGAGAACAACAGCTCGCGGTGGTCGACGAAGAGCCGGGTCGCGGCGTCCGGAGGGCCGTCCCGCCGGTCCGCCGTGCCCGGCGGGACCTCCCGGGTCGGTCCCGCTGCGCCCGTCGCCGGGCTCTCCTCGGATTCGGCTGTCATGGGTCGCCCTCCTGTCTTCCTGTTCCCCTCCTGTCCGACGCGCTCAGCTCTGTTCCTCGTAGCCGATGTCGTACCTGGCCGCTATGGGGTTGACCTTGACGGGGTCCAGCCGCCCCTCGGTGAAGACGGCGGGCCCCGCCTCGATCAGGTCCTCCAGATACCTCTCCCAGCCGCCGGGCGCGGAGACCTGCAGGACCCGGGGCGGCGGGTCGGAGGCGCCGCTCAGGGCGTGCGGGACGCCACGCGGGAGCAGCGCGAACGTGCCCTTGGGCGCCCGGTGCCTGCGGTCGTCGAACTCGATCTCCAGGACGCCGTCCAGCACGTACACGCATTCGTCCGCGTGCCGGTGGACATGCCGTGGGATGTCCTGGACCAGGGTCACCTCCAGCAGCGAGAAGCGCCCCTCGGTGTCCTCGGTCGTCGCCTTCACGGCGAACGCGGGCGGCAGCGGGATCCGCCCGGGCCGGGCGGCACCCGGCTCCAGCAGGACGAAACGGTCTTCGGACATGGGCGCGGCCTCCCCGGGCGGCTCGGTCGATTCCGGATTCACTTCCTGCCCCCGAAGGCCTCTTTCCGGATGACGTCGAGGATGCTCGGAACGCCTTCCGAGGTGCGCACGTCGACGAAGGCGTGCACATGACGATCGTCGACCGCCTCACGCAGCAGCGCGTTGCCCAGATCCGCGCGCGAGGTGAACCGGCCCGGCAGGCGCGAGGTGGCGACCTGGTAGGAGCTGACGGCCTCCGTGTCGAAGAGACCGGCGGGCCGGACGACGGTCCACCGGTGATCGCCGTCGCGCACGATCTCCTCCATGCGTCGCATGTCCTCGTACACGGTGCGCCCGACGGTGCGGGCGATGGACGGTTCGACCACCTTCCGGAAGAGGAAGGTCTCGCCGGGTGCCGCCACGCCGAAGAGCACGGTCGAACTCACACAGACCAGGCGCCGGACGCCGTGCTTCGTCATGGCCTGCGTGATGCGGGTGATGCCCTCCGAGTACACCGTGACGGGTTTTCGGCTGTAGGGCACCCCGAGTGTGGAGATCACCGCGTCCTGCCCGGCCACGGCGCGTTCCACCGCGACGGGGTCGAGCACGTCCGCGCCGGCCACCCGGAGCCGCGCGTCGCCGAGCGGGAACTCCTCGGGGTGGCGGGTGACCGCGGTGACCGTGTGCCCTTGGGCGATCGCCTGCGCGGTGACCTGCCGCCCGGTCGGTCCGTTCGCCCCGAATACGACGAGTTTCACGTGTCTTCCCCTCTCCTGCAGTCTCCTGCGGACGACTCCACCGGTGGCCTGGGAGCGCATCCGGTGCAGTCGTTCGACTGGTCCTGCATCTGGGAGGGGCCCGGCGGCGGCGAGTGTGACATCCCGCCGCCGGGTGGGACGTGGATCACATCTCCTGGGCGGGCAGGTCCAGGTGTTCGAGCCGCGCCGGGTCGGCGAGGATGTACATCTCGGTGATCCGGCCGTCGGCGACGGTGACCGCCATGACCGAGAGCGGGCGTCCCTCTGGCATGGTGACCACGCCGACCGTGCCGTTGACGAGCACGAGCCGCGACCAGACCGAGAACTGCCGGAAGGTGAACGCCCCTTCGGCCACCGACCGGGCGCCGCGCAGCACCTTGGAGGCGGCCGCGCCCCGCACCAGCGCGCCCGAGTCCACCCGCAGCACCACATCGGGGTGGAGCACCGCGACCAGCGCCTCGAAGTCACCGCCCCGGGAGGCGGCGAGGAAGGCTTCCAGTGCCTGGCGCTGTCGGCCGAGGTCGGGGTCGGCCGACGGAGTGGCCCCCTGCACCCGGCGGCGGGCCCGGCTGGCCAGTTGCCGGGTCGCCGCCGAACCGCGTTCCACGATCGGCGCGATGTCGTCGAAGGGCACCGCGAACATGTCGTGCAGCACGAACGCCAGCCGCTCGGCGGGCTCCAGCGTCTCCAGGACGATCAGCAGGGCGAGCCCGACGGAGTCCGCCTCGATCGCCTCCTGCTCGGGGTCGACCACCGACAGTGGCCTGACCACCGGGTCCGGGACGAACGTCTCGTCGATCGGCTGCTCGCGCCGGGCCGTGCGGGAGCGCAGCATGTCGAGGCAGACCCGGCCGACCACCGTGGTCAGCCAGCCGCCGAGATTGCGGATCTCGTCCGCGTCGGTGCGGCCGAGCTTGAGCCAGGCCTCCTGGACCGCGTCCTCGGCCTCGGCGAGCGAGCCGAGCATCCGGTAGGCCACCGCGCGCAGTCGGTCGCGGTGCTCCTGGAAGCGGCGGGCCAGCAGTTCCGTGTCGTTCATCCGTCTCCCCGTTCGTCGGCCGGGGGCGCGCGGCGATGGCCGGGCGTGCTCCCCCGCGCCCTTTCCTACCAGGAGGTGCGGACACCCCCTGTCCGCGTTCTCCTTCGCGGGCGTCAGACCTCGTCGCGGGCGAGCGCGAGGAGCCGGTCCAGGACCCGCGGGGCGCCGGCGCGCAGTCCGTCGTGCTCGAATTCGTCGGTGACCCAGGTGCGCAGGCCCCGGACGGCCCGGGCGGTCCGCAGCGAGTGCCCGGCATCGACGTACATGTCGTCGTGGTAGACGGCGGCGGCGACCGGGACCTCGTTGACGGCGAGCCGCGCCGGGTCGTACAGCGGCTGCCAGTCGGTGCGGGCGGCGAGCAGTTCGGCGGTCTCGCGCAGCGGGCGCAGGGACGGGTCGGTCTCGAACACCCAGGGGTGGACCGTCTCACCGGTGAACAGCACCGGGGCGTCGTCGGCGAGCGCCTTGGCCGCGTCGAACTGCGGGAACTCGGCGCGCACCCGCTCGGCCGCCCACGCGGTGGGGCGGGTGTCCTGGCCGTAGACCGGCTCGTGGACGAGGGCGTACAGCGGGTTGCTCGCGTACGACAGCAGGGCCTGGGCCTGCTCCTGGAAGGCGTCGGAGAGTTCGGAGCCGGCCGGGGTGCGGACGAAGGCGTCCTCCAGCAGGAAGTGCAGGCGGTGGCTGCCGTCGCTCATGCCCAGCATCAGGCCGAGGGACTGGAAGGCCTCGACGGTGAGCCGGTAGCCGTTCGGCAGGACCACCTGGTGGTCGAGGAGGTGCTCGGCGATCCGCCGGACCCGCTCGACGTCCATCGGGTAGCGGTCGTAGTGCGCGGTGACCTTGCGTTCGATGCGCGGGTAGGCGGCCCGGTAGACGTCGTCGGCGTGCGCGTCCAGGGACGGCAGGCCGCCGGTGATGAGGGAGGTGCTGAGACCTTCCGGGAAGAACGACAGGTAGGTCACCGTGCAGAAGCCGCCGAAGCTCTGGCCGAGGGTGGTCCAGGGGGCGCCGCCGGTGAGCTGCGGACGGATCGCCTCGCAGTCCCGGACGATCGAGTCGGCACGGAAGCGGGCCAGGTGGTCGGCCTGGGCGGCGGGGCCGCCGCGCAGCGGCAGCGTCTGCCGGTTGACCGGAGTGGAACGGCCGGTGCCGCGCTGGTCGAGGAGCAGCACGCGGTACTCCCGCAGGGCCCGGTCGAGCCAGGCCTGCCGTCCGACGAAACGATTCGCCCCGAATCCCGGGCCGCCCTGCAGATAGAGCAGCCAGGGCAGTTCCTCGTCCGCCTTGTCGCTCGCGACCGCCTCCCGGCCGTACAGCTCGATGGTCTCGCCGTCCGGGTCCGCGTGGTCCAGAGGGACGGTGAAGTGGCGGTCGGTGAGGACGACGCCGGGCTGGCGGTAGCTGAGGCTCAACGTTTCTCCCGTGACGGACGGATGGTCGCGACCCAGTTCAGCACACGTCCGGGGCCCGGCCGCCCCCGGGATCATGAAATCGTTACTGAATAACCGATCAGCGGGCGGCGAGGCTGGAGCGGCGCACCACCAGTTCCGGCTGGAGCACCACCCGGCGGTGCTCGTGCGCCGCCTGCCCCTCGCGCTCCTCGGTCTCCTCCAGGAGCAGGTCGGCGGCCATGGCGCCCATGGTCACGGCCGGCTGGCGTACCGAGGTCAGCGGCACGGCGGCCGCGGCGGCGAACTCGATGTCGTCGTAGCCGACGATCGCCAGGTCGTCCGGGACGACCACGCCTGCCGCGTACATGGCCTGCAGGACACCGAGGGCGAGCAGGTCGTTGGCGCAGAACACGGCGGTGGGCCGGTCGGCGAGACCGAGCAGCCGGGCCCCCGCGTCCCGCCCCGCCGCGACGTCGAGACGCTCCGTCGGCAGCTCGCGCAGTGCGTCGGGCCCGAGGCCCGCCTCGGCGAGTGCGTTCAGGGCGCCGGTGCGCCGGTCGCGGACCTGGTTGAGCCCGGGCGGCCCGCTGACGTAGGCGATGGACCGATGCCCCGCGTCGACGAGATGACGGACCGCGAGCGCGCCGCCCGCCACGTCGTCGACGCTGACCGAGCACTCGGTGGTGCCCTCCGCGACCCGGTCGACCAGCACGAAGGGGATGCCGTGCCGCCGGAAGGTCTCGATGTTGCGGCCGGTCGCGTCCGCCGGGGTGAGCAGGACGCCGCGCACCCGCTGTTCGGCGAAGAGCGCCAGGTAGTCGGCCTCCTCACCGGCGTTCTGGGCGCTGTTGCAGACCATCACACCGACCCCGGCCTGCCGAGCCGCCCGCTCGGCGCCCCGGGCCACGTCCACGAAGAAGGGGTTGCCCATGTCGAGGACGAGCAGGCCCATGATCCGGCTGCGGCCGGCGCGCAGCTGACGCGCGGACTCGCTGCGGACGTAGCCGAGCCGGTCGATCGCCGACTGCACCCGCGCCCGGGTCTCGCCGGCGACCGTGTCCGGGCGGTTGATGACGTTGGAGACCGTGCCCACCGAGACTCCGGCGGCGCGGGCGACGTCCTTGATACCCACCGACTGGGCCATCGGGCGAGACCTCCAGGGAACCGTGGACGACACCTTCACAGCGAGGAAGGGCACATCCGGAAGGGCTTCACATTACGACATGACTCGCACACCGGCCCGGGTCAGCCGGGCAGGGCGAAGTCGACGACATGGAGTGCCGAGGGGGTCGTACCGCTCGACTTCTCCTGGTACATGAACGACAGCACGTGGTCCGCCCCGACCCGCATCTCGTCGATCACGACCTCCCCGAAGGCGTTCAGCTCACTGCCGTCGTGGAGCAGCGCCCAGTCGGTGTACCCGGAGGCCCTGGACGCACCGGCGATCCGGCCGTACGGGAACACCGCGTAGGCATTGTCGTACCTGTCCAGGACCAGTTTGGTGCGCTGGCTGGAGTTCAGGGCGAGGGGGATCTCGGTCTTCTGCCAGGTGCCGGAGGAGTTCTTGCGGACGTGGAAGGCCCGCCCGTTCGCCGTGCGGTCGCCGACGTAGTTCGTGGTGCACTGGCCGAAGCGGCCGGGCACATAGCTGATGATCGCGTGCGGCAGGCCCGCGGAGTCGGTCCACTGGCTCTCCTGGTTCATCAGCGAGTGGTCCGGGTTGAGCGGGTCGACGACGAGACCCGGGTCGGTGACGGCGACCGTGTCCGAGGTGCCGGTGGTGGCGACCAGGACGCCGGCGTCGTTGCGCCAGGTACGGCCGCGGTCGGTGGAGTAGACATAGCCGGTGTCGTGGTTGGTGATGCCGCCGCCGTTGCACATCACGGTGCTGCTCTGCTCCCTCCAGGTGAAGAAGGCGTGCAGCCGCCCGTTCACGTCGTAGTCGACGCCGTGCAGATACATGTTCCGGGCGGTCGACGAGCCGTGCTCGCTCGTGTACGTCCCGCCGGCGCCGGACCACTCCCCCAGCACGGTCCAGCGCGAACCGTCGTACTCGGCAAGGGCGTTGCGGCCGTTCCCGGAGATCCCCACCCGGTAGCTCAGCTGGAGCCTGCCCTCGGGCGTGGAGACGAACTGCGGGTAGGTGAACTGCGAGGTCGGCGACACTCCGTCCAGCGATGTCTGTACGGTCCCGAAGACGGCCGATGTCCACGCCGTGGAACCGGGGTCGTCCAGCAGCCCGGCGGCCGACTTCACGTAGAAGAAGCCGTCGCTGTGGGAGTCCATGTTGATGTGGAGGCGGCCGTCGACCCTGGAGACGCCCATGGAGATGACGTTGTGGGAGTCGTCGGCCTTCAGCCGGTGGGCGAGGGTGACGGTCGCCCATGACGAACCGCCCGGCGCCCGGCGCCCGATCACCGCGGCGCCGGTCGAGGTGTACCAGCCGGCGTACTGGTAGCCCTTGTAGGTGAACAGGCCGTTCTTCTGGAAGGAGTTGTTGTTGACCAGGCCGTCGTAGGAGACGAAGTAGACGGCCTGCGGGTCGAGTTGGCTGGTGCTCCGCTTGGTGACGGAGGGGCCGGGATCGGCGGCCCGTGCGATGCCCGGCGTTGCCACGCCGGCCAGTATGGCGGTGGTGAGCACGGTACGGCGTCTCATGAGCGGCTCCAGGGCGAGGGGGCGGTCAGGCGAGGTGGAACACTTCGGTGAGCGGTTTCATCGCCTCGTCGGGCCGGGTGCCGTCCAGCGACTCGAAGAACGGCCCCATGTCGGCCTGCCAGCGGGCGTTGACCTCGGTTTCCTCCATGCCGGCACGGGCGGCCTCGAAGTCCTCGGTCTCCAGGTAGCCGACCAGCAGTCCGTCGTCGCGCAGGAAGAGCGAGTAGTTGTGCCAGCCGGTGGCGGCGAGCGCCGCGCGCATCTCCGGCCACACGGCGGCATGGCGTTCGCGGTACTCGGTGATGCGGTCCTGCCGGACCTTGAGGAGAAAACAGACCCGCTGCATCAACACCCCCTGATGCCCTAGAAGTTGAACTGGTCGATGTTCTTCGTGTCGAACACGGTCGGCTTGCCGAGGCTGATCACGCCGTCCTTGCCGATGGTGTACGTGGTGTCGCCGGCCTTGAAGGTCTCGCCCTCCTTGCCGGTGATCTGCCCGGAGGCCAGGGCGACGGCGGTGCGGGCGGCGAGGTCGCCGAGCTTGGCCGGGTCCCACAGCTCGAAGGCGTCGACGGTGCCGTTCTTGACGTACTGACGCATGTCGTTGGGCGTGCCGAGCCCGGTCAGCTTGACCTTGCCCTTGTACTTGGAGCCGGACAGGTACTGGGCGGCCGCCTTGATGCCGACGGTGGTCGGGGAGATGATCCCCTTGAGGTTCGGGTACTGCTGGAGCAGGCCCTGGGTCTGCTGGAAGGACTGCTGGGCGTCGTCGTTGCCGTAGGCGACCTTGACCAGCTTGACGTTCTTGTACTTCGGGTCCTTCAGCTCCTCCCTCATGAACCCGATCCAGGTGTTCTGGTTGGTCGCGGTCTGCGCGGCGGACAGGATCGCGATCTCGCCCTTGTACCCGATCTGCTTCGCGAGCAGCTGCACCTCGGTACGGCCGAGGTCCTCTGCGCTGGCCTGCGAGACGAAGGCGTTGCGGCAGCCGGCGTTGGTGTCCGAGTCGTAGGTGACGACCTTGATCCCGTTGCTCATGGCCTGCTTGAGCGCGGTGCACAGGGCGCCGGGGTCCTGGGCGGACACGGCCATGGCGTTGACCTGCTGCTGGGTGAGGGTGTTGACGTAGGAGACCTGCCCGGAGGTGTCGGTGGCGCTGGAGGGCCCCACCTCCTTGTACTTGGAGCCCAGCTCGGTGAGCGCCTTCTCGCCGCCCTTGTCGGCGGAGGTGAAGTAGGGGTTGTTGACCTGCTTGGGCAGGAAGCCGACGGTCAGCCCCTTCTTCAGCGCCGCGTTCGGGTCGGCCTTCGCGGTCGAGGTGGCCGCCGCCGACTCGTCACTGCCGGAGTTGTTCTTGGTCGTACCGCCACAGGCGGTGGCGGCGAGAGAGAGGGCGGAGACAGCGGCGAGCGCGAGGGAGGCACGCCGAAGGGATGACTTACGCATGACGGGTTCCTTTGAAAGTGGAGTTCATGGGAGCGCCCCTTCAGGGGCGCGGGGAACTGCGCGACCAGCCACACACGGCCCGCAGTGTTCAGACGGCCTTCGCACCCCTGTGCCTGGTAAGGGCGATCTGTCGTGCAACCCTCGGGCCGAGCACCGAGACGACGAGCAACACACCGGTCACGACGATCTGGGACTGCGCGGACACATTCAGCAGGCTCATGACGTTCTGCAACGCCCCGAGCAGAAACACCCCGGCAACGGCCCCACCGAGCGTCCCCTTGCCCCCGTCGAAGTCGATACCGCCGAGCAACACCGCGGCCACGACGCTCAGTTCGAGCCCCGTCGCGTTGTCGTACCGCGCACTCGCGTAGTGCAGGGCCCAGAAGATCCCCGTCAGAGACGCCATCAAGCCGGTGGCGACGAACAGAATCAACTTGTTCCGCTTCACCCGGATCCCCGCGAACCGCGCCGCCTCCTCGCTCGCCCCGACGGCGAACAGCGACCGCCCGAACGGCGTGGCATGCAGCACCACCACGGCGACCACGAGCAGCGCCAGGAACGGCAGGAAGGCCCGCGGCAAGAACGTGTCGCCGAGCCGCCCGGCCGCGAAGTCGAGGTACTGCGTGGGGAAGTCGGTGACCGCGTCCGAGCCGAGGACGATCTGCGCGATGCCCCGGTAGGCCGCGAGCGTGCCGATGGTGACGGCCAGCGACGGCAGGCCCAGCCGGGTCACCAGCAGTCCGTTGACCAGGCCGCAGACCACGCCCAGCAGCAGGCAGAGCGGGATGATCGTCTCGATCGCCATGCCCTCGTTCCAGAGCCTGCCCATGACCGCGCCCGAGAGTCCGGCGGTGGAGGCGACCGACAGGTCGATCTCGCCGGCCACGACCAGCAGCGTCATCGGCAGCGCGATCAGGGCGATCGGAAGCGTGTTGCCGATCAGGAACGACAGGTTGAGCGAGTTGCCGAAGCCGTCCACGAAACCGAAGGAGAACAGCAGCAGGACGACCAGCAGGGCGCCGACGACGGTGTCCCAGCGAATCGCACGCGTCAAGGACTCAGGCATGGCTGGTGCTCTCCTTGCTGATCGCGGTCCTCTTGAGGGCCGACTTCTTCTTCAGCGCGGCCGCCACCCGCAGCGCCACGACCCGGTCGACGGCGATGGCGATTAGCAGCAGGAAGCCGTTGATGGCGAGAACCCACACGGAACTGACCCCGAGGGCGGGCAGCACGCTGTTGACGGAGGTCAGCAGCAGCGCTCCCAGTGCGGCGCCGTACACGCTCCCGGAGCCGCCCGTGAAGACCACACCGCCGACCACCACGGCGCTCACCACGGTGAGTTCGTAGCCGGTGCCGGTGCCGGAGTCGACGTTGCCGAAGCGGGCCAGGTACATGGCCCCGGCCAGCCCGGCGAGGGCACCGCAGAAGGTGTAGGCGGTGAGGATCCGCTTGCGCACCGGGATGCCGGCCAGCCGGGCCGCCTCCGGATTGGAGCCGAGGGCGTACAACTCCCGTCCGCTGCCGAAGTGTTTGAGGTAGTAGGCGGTGGCGACCAGGACGGCGAGGGCGATCAGCGCGAGCCACGGGACGGCCGACAGCCCTCCCGAGCCGAAGTCGTTGAACCCGCCGGGGAGATCGGCGGCCGTGATCTGCCGGGAGCCGACCCAGATGGAGTCGACGCCCCGGATGATGTACAGCGTGCCGAGGGTGACGACGAGTGCCGGTACCTGGCCGAGGCTGACGAGAAGGCCGTTGAGCAGTCCGCAGCCGATGCCGAGCAGCACGGCCAGCACGATCGCGACGACCGTGTTGCCGCCGCCGTGCAGGTAGTCGCCGGCGGCGAAGGCGGTGATGCCGAGCGTGGAGCCGACGGACAGGTCGACGTTCCTGGTGATCACCACCAGGGACTGGCCGGTGGCGACCAGCACCAGGATGGTCGCGTTGAGCAGCAGGTCCTTGATGCCCTGCTGGGAGAGGAACTGGCTGTTGCCGGCCTGGGTGACGGCGATCATCACCAGGAAGACGACCAGGATGGCGAGTTCGCGCATCTTGAAGACGCGGTCGACGAGCCGGGTCCCGCTGGACTCGGGCGTCTCGGCGACGGAGGTCTGTTCGGAGGCGGTCACCGTCATGCGGCGGCCCTCCCCACGGCGGTGGTCGTCATGCGGCGGCCCTCCCGGTCGCTGCGGCCATCACGGTTTCCTCGGTGGCGTCGGAGCGCGGGATCTCGGCGGTGATCCGGCCCTCGTGCATCACCAGCACGCGGTCGGCCATGCCGAGGATCTCGGGCAGGTCGGAGGAGATCATCAGGACGGCGACCCCGTCGGCGGCC
The DNA here is from genome assembly GCF_053611365.1 of Streptomyces sp. NPDC054813. Classification (NCBI taxonomy): domain Bacteria; kingdom Bacillati; phylum Actinomycetota; class Actinomycetes; order Kitasatosporales; family Streptomycetaceae; genus Streptomyces; species Streptomyces sp. NPDC054813. The sequence goes on from NZ_JBSHAF010000010.1 coordinate 328,133, forward strand.
AACTCGCCGAGGAGCCGGTGGACTTCGGCTTTCGTGCCGACGTCGATGCCCCGGGTCGGTTCGTCGACGATCAGCACCTTCGGTCCGGTCGCCAGCCACTTGGCGAGGACCACCTTCTGCTGGTTGCCGCCGGAGAGGGTGTTGACGGTGTCGGCGATCCGGGCGTACTTCACCTGGAGCTTCACCGCCCAGTCGAGGGAGCGGCTGCGCTCGGCGCCCCGGTCCATCAGGCCGGCCCTGACGGTCGTACGCAGTCCGGTCAGGCCGATGTTGCGCTCGATGGACATGTCCATCACCAGGCCCTGCGCACGCCGGTCCTCGGGGACCAGAGCGAGCCCGGCGGCCATCGCCGTGGAGGGCGCGCCGTTGGTGAGCTTGCGGCCCCGCACCTCCACCTCCCCCGCGTCCCAGCGGTCGACGCCGAACACGGCCCGCGCGACCTCGGTGCGGCCGGCCCCGACCAGTCCGGCGAGGCCGACGATCTCACCGGCGCGCACCTCGAAGGAGATGTCGGTGAAGACGCCCTCCCGGGTCAACCGCCGTACCGAGAGGGCGACTTCACCCACCGGTAGGTCCTGCTTGGGGTAAAGCTCGTCCAGGTCGCGGCCGACCATCCGGCGGACCAGGTCGTCCTCGGTCATGCCGTCGACGGGCTCGCTGGCGATCCAGGCGCCGTCCCGGAGGGTGGTGACCCGCCGGCAGATCTGGAAGATCTCCTCAAGCCGGTGCGAGATGAACAGCACGGCGGCGCCCTGGTCGCGCAGGGTGCGGACGACACCGAAGAGGCGGGCGACCTCGCTGCCGGTGAGGGCCGCCGTCGGCTCGTCCATGATCAGGACCCGGGCGTCGAAGGAGAGCGCCTTGGCGATCTCCACGATCTGCTGGTCCGCGATGGACAGGCCGCGGGCGGGGCGGTCGGGGTCGAGGGCGACGCCGAGCCGCTTCATGAGCGCGGCCGTGGCCGCGCGGGTGGCCTTGTGGTCGATCCGGCCCAGCGCCCGCCGGGGCTGCCGGCCCATGAAGATGTTCTCGGCGATCGACAGGTCGGGGAAGAGCGTGGGTTCCTGGTAGATCACGGCGATTCCGGCGTCGCGGGCGTCGCCGGGGCCGTGGAAGACGACGGGCTCACCGTCGAGCAGCACCTGACCGGCGTCCGGTCGGTGCACCCCGGCGAGGGTCTTGATCAGCGTCGACTTTCCCGCGCCGTTCTCCCCGGCGAGGGCGTGCACCTCGCCAGGGAACAGCTCCAGGGAGACGTCCCGCAGGGCGCGCACGGCACCGAAGGACTTGGAGACGTCCTTCAGCGCCAGCACCGGGGCCGGTCCCGTGTCGGACGGGTGGGTCATGGATGGCTCCTCGACGACACCGGCGAGACGGTCGGCACCGACCCCACAGCGTCGTGAAAGGTTTCAACTGGATTGCCGGGACCGTAGACACCACGGGCATGTCACGTCAATGGGTCCGTATCGAAAAAATTTCGATAGCCTAAGGTCACGGCCGAGTCACGGAAAACCAGGTTGGTCGGAGTTCTTGACACCCCTTCGGGGGGCTCATACTTTGCCGTCCTGAATCGTTTCACCGTTCATACCCCAGGAGCTCCCAAGTGACCGACCTCGCCGCGGTGAAGGCCGCGCTGAAGACCCAGGCCGTCGAGACGCCGTCGTGGGCGTACGGAAACTCGGGGACCCGTTTCAAGGTGTTCGCCCAGCAGGGCGTGCCGCGCTCGGCGAAGGAGAAGCTGGACGACGCGGCGCAGGTCCACGCGGTGACCGGGGTCGCGCCGACGGTGGCGTTGCACATCCCCTGGGACAAGGTGGACGACTACGCGGACCTGGCCGGGCACGCCGAGAAGCAGGGCCTGAAGCTGGGGGCGATCAACTCCAACACCTTCCAGGACGACGACTACAAGCTGGGCAGCATCTGCCATCCGGACGCGGCGGTGCGCCGCAAGGCCGTCGGCCATCTGCTGGAGTGCGTCGACATCATGGACGCGACGGGGTCCCGCGACCTGAAGCTCTGGTTCGCGGACGGCACCAACTACCCCGGGCAGGACGACATCCGGGCGCGTCAGGACCGGCTCGCGGAGGGGCTGGCCGAGGTGTACGCGCGGCTGGGCGAGGGGCAGCGGATGCTGCTGGAGTACAAGCTGTTCGAGCCGTCCTTCTACACGACCGACGTACCGGACTGGGGCACGGCCTACGCCCACTGTCTGAAGCTGGGGCCGAAGGCGCAGGTCGTCGTCGACACCGGGCACCACGCGCCGGGCACCAACATCGAGTTCATCGTCGCCACGCTGCTGCGGGAGGGGAAGCTCGGCGGGTTCGACTTCAACTCGCGGTTCTACGCGGACGACGACCTCATGGTCGGTGCCGCTGATCCGTTCCAGCTGTTCCGGATCATGTGCGAGGTAGTGGCTGGGGGCGGGTTCACCTCCGAGGTGGCCTTCATGCTCGATCAGTGTCACAACATCGAGGCGAAGATCCCGGCGATCATCCGCTCGGTGATGAACGTCCAGGAGGCCACGGCGAAGGCGTTGCTGGTGGACCGGGGGGCGTTGGCCGCGGCGCAGGCCGCGGGGGACGTGCTCGGTGCGAATGCCGTGCTGATGGATGCGTATGACACGGATGTGCGGCCGTTGCTGCGGGAGGTGCGGGCGGAGATGGGGTTGGATCCGGAGCCGCTCGCCGCGTATGCCCGGTCCGGGTGGGCCGAGAAGGTTGTCGCCGAGCGGGTCGGGGGGCAGCAGGCGGGGTGGGGTGCGTAAGCGTCTGCTCTGAGCTGTTTCGTCTCGGGCTGCGGGCCGGATGTGGCTGGTCGCGCTCGCGCGGCGGTAGCCGCATATCGAATGCAGCCCCGCGCCCCTGAAGGGGCGCGCCATCCCCCCGTGCATCGAGAAATCAGGAACCTTCATGACCAGCCATCCCGAAGCCGCCGCTCTCCTCGCTCGTTCTCATCGGCTCGGTGCCGATCCCCGTAACACCAACTACGCCGGCGGGAACGCCTCCGCCAAAGGCACTGCGGCCGATCCCGTCACGGGTGGTGATGTCGAGCTGATGTGGGTGAAGGGGTCCGGTGGGGACCTGGGCACCCTCACCGAGTCCGGGCTCGCCGTGTTGCGGCTCGACCGGCTTCGGGCGCTCGCCGGTGTCTATCCGGGCGTCGAGCGCGAGGACGAGATGGTCGGCGCCTTCGACTACTGCCTGCACGGCAAGGGCGGGGCCGCTCCCTCCATCGACACCGCCATGCACGGGCTCGTGGACGCGCCGCACGTCGATCATCTGCATCCGGACTCCGGGATCGCGCTGGCCTGTGCCGCCGACGGGGAGAAGCTGACCGCCGAGTGTTTCGGGGCCTCCGTGGTGTGGGTGCCGTGGCGGCGGCCCGGGTTCCAGCTGGGGCTGGACATCGCGGCCGTGAAGGCCGCCAACCCGCAGGCGGTCGGGTGCGTCCTCGGCGGGCACGGGATCACCGCGTGGGGCGACACCTCCGAGGAGTGTGAGCGCAACTCGCTCCACATCATCCGCACCGCGGAGGCCTTTCTCGCCGAGCGCGGCAGGCCGGAACCCTTCGGACCCGTCGTCGCGGGGTACGGCGCGCTGCCGGAGGCCGAGCGGCGGGAGCGGGCCGCCGCCCTCGCACCGTATGTACGGGCCCTCGCCTCCCAGGACCGGGCGCAGGTCGGGCACTTCAGCGACGCCGAGGTCGTCCTCGACTTCCTGGCCCGGGCCGAGCACCCGCGGCTCGCCGCGCTGGGGACGTCATGCCCGGACCACTTCCTGCGGACGAAGGTACGGCCGCTCGTCCTTGACCTGCCACCGGCCGCACCCCTCGACGACGTCATCGCCCGGCTCAGGGAGCTGCACTCCGCCTACCGCGAGGAGTACGCCGCCTACTACCGGCGGCACGCCCTGCCCGACTCCCCCGCCATGCGCGGCGCCGACCCGGCAATCGTGCTGGTGCCCGGCGTCGGCATGTTCAGCTTCGGCAAGGACAAGCAGACGGCCCGGGTCGCGGGCGAGTTCTACGTCAACGCGATCAATGTGATGCGCGGCGCCGAGGCCGTGTCGGCGTACGCGCCGATCGAGGAGTCGGAGAAGTTCCGGATCGAGTACTGGGCGCTGGAGGAGGCCAAGCTCCAGCGGATGCCGAGGCCGAAGGCCCTGGCGACCCGGGTGGCGCTGGTGACAGGGGCCGGCAGCGGGATCGGGAAGGCGATCGCGCACCGGCTCGTCGCCGAGGGGGCCTGTGTCGTCGTGGCCGACCTCAACGCCGGGGGTGCCGCCGCCGTCGCGGAGGAGCTCGGCGGGCCGGACAGGGCCGTCGCCGTCACCGTCGACGTGACGGACGAGGAGCAGATCGCCGCCGCCTTCCGGGCCGCCGTGCTGGCCTTCGGGGGGGTCGACCTCGTCGTCAACAACGCCGGGATCTCCATCTCCAAGCCCCTGCTGGAGACTTCGGCGAAGGACTGGGACCTCCAGCACGACATCATGGCCCGCGGTTCCTTCCTGGTGTCGCGGGAGGCGGCCCGGGTGATGATCGCCCAGCGGCTCGGCGGTGACATCGTCTATATCGCCTCGAAGAACGCCGTGTTCGCCGGGCCGAACAACATCGCGTACTCAGCCACCAAGGCCGACCAGGCCCATCAAGTGCGGCTGCTGGCAGCCGAGTTGGGCGAGCGCGGGATCCGGGTCAACGGGGTGAACCCCGATGGTGTGGTGCGTGGGTCCGGGATCTTCGCCGGAGGGTGGGGTGCGCAGCGGGCCGCCGTGTACGGGGTGGAGGAGTCGAAGCTGGGCGAGTTCTACGCGCAGCGGACCATCCTCAAGCGTGAGGTCCTCCCCGAGCATGTGGCGAACGCGGTGTTCGCGCTGACGGGCGGGGAGCTGACCCACACCACCGGGTTGCATGTGCCCGTCGACGCGGGTGTGGCGGCCGCGTTCCTGCGATGACCGGCTCCAGGTCCTATGCCGCGGTCGACCTCGGCGCGTCCAGCGGTCGGGTCATGGTCGGCCGGGTGGGCCCGGACTCGCTGGAACTGGCCGAGGCTCACCGGTTCGCCAACCGGCCGGTGCGGGTGCCGGAGGGGCTGCGCTGGGACGTACTCGCCCTGTACGCCGGAGTGCTGGAGGGGCTGCGGGCAGCGGGGCGGGTGGACTCCGTCGGTCTCGACAGCTGGGCCGTGGACTACGGGCTGCTGGACGCCGACGGGGTGCTGCTCGGCAACCCGGTGCACTACCGGGACGCCCGCACGGAGGGCGTCGCCGAGAAGGTGTGGGCGACCGTGCCGGCGGCGGAGCTGTACGCCCGCACCGGGCTCCAGTACGCGCCTTTCAACACCCTTTACCAGTTGACGGCGGCGCGTTCGAGTGCCCAGTTCGCCCGTGCCGAGCGGCTGTTGCTCATCCCCGACCTGCTGTCGTACTGGCTGACCGGCGAGCAGGGCACCGAGCTGACCAATGCCTCCACCACCCAGCTGATCGATCCCCGGACGCGCGACTGGTCGTACGAGGTGGCGGACCGGGTGGGGATCGACCTCGGGCTGTTCGCTCCGCTGCGGCGGCCCGGGGACAAGGCCGGGGTGTTGCGGCCCGAGGTCCTTGAGGAGACGGGGCTCGGCGGGCCGGTGCCGGTGACCGCGGTCGGCTCGCACGACACCGCGTCGGCGGTGGCCGCCGTACCTGCGGTCGGTGAGCGGTTCGCCTATATCTGCACCGGCACCTGGTCGCTGGCCGGGCTCGAACTGGCCGCGCCCGTGCTGACCGAGGCGAGCCGGGCCGCCAACTTCACCAACGAGCTGGGGCTGGACGGCACGGTCCGCTACCTGCGCAACATCATGGGGTTGTGGCTGCTCCAGGAGTGCGTACGGGCCTGGGGCGACCCGGATCTGGGCGGGCTGCTGCGGGAGGCGGCCGGCGTGCCGGCGCTGCAGTCGGTGGTGGACGCAGGGGACGCGGTCTTCCTGGCCCCCGGCAGGATGCCGGAGCGGATCGCCGAGGCGTGCCGGGCGTCCGGGCAGCCGGTGCCGCGGACTCCCGGTGAGATCACCCGGTGCATTCTCGACTCCCTGGCGCTCGCCCACCGGCGGGCGGTCACCGACGCACAGCGGCTCGCCGATCACCCGGTGGACTCGGTGTACGTGGTGGGCGGTGGTACCCGCAACGCGCTGCTCTGTCAGCTCACCGCCGACGCCTGCGGGCTGCCGGTGGTGGCAGGTCCGACGGAGGCGGCGGCCCTCGGGAACGTGCTCGTCCAGGCCCGTGCGCACGGTCTGGTCGGCGACCTGGCCGACCTGCGGCGGCTGCTCACCCGCACCCAGCCGCTCACCCGGTACACACCGCGCGGCGACACCGCCCGCTGGGCGGCGGCCGAGGCACGACTCGCCACACGGTGAACCGGGACTCCCGCTGACCGCACCGGGCCATTACTCTGCACTCATCCGATGATCGACCGCGAGGAGCCGCGATGCGTGTCGCCCTGTTCCTGACCTGTGTCAACGACACGCTGTATCCGGACACAGGCCGTGCCGTGGTGAAACTCCTGACCAGGCTGGGCGTCGAGGTCGACTTCCCGATGGCCCAGACCTGCTGCGGGCAGGCCCACTACAACACCGGGTACCGCCATGAAGCGGAGCCGCTGGCCCGGCATTTCTCCGATGTCTTCGGGGAGTACGAGGCGATCGTGACGCCGTCCGGGTCGTGCGGGGCGATGGTGCGGGAGCTGTATCCGAGGATGGGCGAGCGGGCCCGGGCGGAGGGGCGCGGCAGCGGGCTCGCGATCACGCTGGCGCCGGTGGTGCCGAAGACGTACGAGCTGACCGAGTTCCTGGTGGACGTGCTCGGGGTGACGGACGTGGGCGCCTACTACCCGCACAGAGTGACCTACCACCCGACCTGTCACGGGCTGCGCAGCCTGGGACTCGGTGAGCGGCCGCGCCGGCTGCTCCAGGCCGTGAAGGGGCTGGAGCTGGCGGAGCTGCCCGGGGCGGAGGAGTGCTGCGGGTTCGGGGGGACGTTCGCGCTGAAGAACCCCGACGTCTCGGCGGCGATGGGCACCGACAAGGTGCGCAACGCGGAGTCGACGGGCGCGGAGGTGCTGTGCGCGGCCGACAACTCCTGCCTCATGCACATCGGCGGCACCATGACCCGGCTCGGCACCGGGATGCGGCCGGTGCACATCGCGGAGATCCTGGCGAGCACGGAGGAGGAGCCTGCCGTATGAGCGGGACGTATCTGGGGATGCCGGCCTTTCCTAAGGCCGCGCACGAGGCCGTCAACAACCCAACTCTGCGCGGGAATCTGCGCCATGCCACGCACACCATCCGCGCCAAGCGGGCCAAGGCGGTCGCCGAGGTGTCCGACTGGGCCGCGCTGCGCGAGGCCGGCAAACAGATCAAGGACCATACGCTCCGCCATCTCGACCGCTATCTGGTCCAGTTGGAGGAGGCGGTGACGGGGGCGGGCGGTACGGTCCACTGGGCCGCCGACGCCGACGAGGCGAACCGCATCGTCACCGAACTGGTCAAGGAGACCGGCGAGTCGGAGGTCGTCAAGGTCAAGTCGATGGCCACGCAGGAGATCGGGCTCAACGAGGCTCTGGAGGCCGAGGGCATCCGGGCCTACGAGACCGATCTCGCCGAGCTGATCGTGCAGTTGGGCAAGGACCGGCCCTCGCACATCCTGGTCCCGGCGATCCACCGGAACCGGGGGGAGATCCGGGACATCTTCCGGCGCGAGATGGGTGAGTGGGGACGCCCAGCGCCCGAGGGCCTCACCGACACCCCGGCCGAACTCGCCGAGGCGGCCCGGCTCCACCTCCGCGAGAAGTTCCTGCGCGCCAAGGTCGGGATCTCCGGTGCCAACTTCATGGTCGCCGAGACGGGCACCCTGGTGGTCGTCGAGTCCGAGGGCAACGGGCGGATGTGCCTCACCCTGCCCGAGACGCTGATCTCGGTCGTCGGCATCGAGAAGATCGTGCCGACCTGGCGGGACCTGGAGGTCTTCCTGCAGACCCTGCCCCGTTCGTCGACCGCCGAGCGGATGAACCCGTACACCTCGATGTGGACCGGCACCACCGACGGGGACGGCCCCCGGACCTTCCACCTGGTGCTCCTCGACAACGGCCGCACCGACACCCTCGCCGACGAGGTCGGCCGGCAGGCGCTGCGCTGCATCCGCTGCTCGGCCTGCCTCAACGTCTGCCCGGTGTACGAGCGGGCGGGCGGGCACGCCTACGGCTCGGTCTACCCGGGCCCGATCGGCGCGATCCTCAGCCCCCAGCTGCGGGGCACGGCCAGCGAGATCGACGCCTCGCTGCCGTACGCGTCGTCGCTGTGCGGGGCCTGCTACGAGGTGTGCCCGGTCGCCATCGACATCCCCGAGGTGCTGGTGCATCTGCGGGAGCGGGTCGTGGAGGGCGGCGAGGCGGTCCGGAACGGCAACAAGGTGCTGCTCAGACCGGCCAAGGGACATGCGGTCGAGCGGGCTGCGATGCGGGCGGCCCGCTGGGCGTTCTCGCACCCGGCCGCCCTGCGCACCGGCCAGCGGCTCGCCTCCCGCAGCCGCCGCCTCCACCCCCGTACGCTGCCGGGTCCCGGCAAGGCGTGGAGCGGGACGCGGGATCTGCCGGCCGTACCGGCGGAGCCGTTCCGTGACTGGTGGCAGCGGACGAACGGCGCAAAGGACGGTGCCGAGTGAGCAGCAGGGAGCGGATCCTGGGCCGGGTGCGGCGCGCACTGGCCGATGTGCCGGGCGCGGAAGTACCGGTCGAGCGGGCGTATCTGCGCGAGCACGGGCAGCGCAGCGTCGCGCAGACGGTGGAGCTGCTGGCCGAGAACCTGGCGGACTACCGGGCGATCGTGCATCGGTGCGCGGAGGGTGAACTGGCCCGTCTGATCGGCCGGTTGGTCGCCGACCGCGGCGCCGGGACCGTGGTCGTGCCGGCGGGGCTGGATCCGGAGTGGCTCGCGGCGGCCGATGCCGAGGTGGTCCCGGATCGCGCCGAGAGCACACCGTACCGGCTCGACGGGGTCGGCAGTGTGGTCACCGGGTGTGCGGTGGCGATCGCGGAGACCGGGACGATCGTGCTGGACGGCGGACCGGACCAGGGCCGTCGCCGCATCACGCTCGTCCCGGACCATCACATCTGCGTCGTCCGGGTGCCGGACCAGGTCGTCTCGTCCGTGCCGCAGGCCCTCGAACGCCTCGACCCGGCGCGCCCGTTGACCTGGATCTCCGGGCCGTCCGCGACCAGCGACATCGAGCTGGACCGGGTCGAGGGCGTGCATGGTCCGCGCACCCTGGAGGTGGTTCTGGTCAGCGCCGATCAGCCGAGCGCCGAGGCCGACTCTTAGCCACTCGGCGACGCCGTCCGTGGAGCGGGCGGGTAGTCCGGATGCGGTACGCGGTCTGGCGGCGGGCGGGCGCCGGGGAGGCGGTGCGCGGGCCGAGGCGCGGGCGCGATGCGTCGACGCCGAGCGGGTCGGCGCGGTGCTCGACCGGCGGCCCGGTCACCGGCGTGCCGTCGACCGACGGTGGACATGGTGGTGCCCGTGACAGGTGTCGACGGGCGGTCCGGAAAAGGCGCGGCTAGCGTGAGGGAATGATCCGGTTCGAGCAGGTCACCAAGCGGTATCCGGACGGCACGACCGCCGTGGACGGCCTCTCCTTCGACGTGGCGGAGGGTGAACTCGTGACGCTCGTGGGCCCGTCCGGCTGCGGCAAGACCACCACGATGATGATGGTCAACCGGCTCATCGAACCGACCTCCGGCCGGATCCTGGTCGACGGCGAGGACATCGCCCGGGTCGACCCCGTGCGGCTGCGCCGCCGGATCGGCTATGTCATCCAGCAGGTGGGCCTGTTCCCGCACCGCACGATCCTCGACAACACCGCGACCGTCCCGGCCCTGCTCGGCTGGAAGCGGGCCAGGGCCCGCAAGCGCGCCGCCGAACTGCTCGACCTGGTGGGCCTGGACCCGGGGACGTTCGGTCCGCGCTACCCGGACCAGCTCTCCGGCGGCCAGCGGCAGCGGGTCGGCGTGGCCCGCGCGCTCGCCGCGGATCCCCCTGTGCTGCTGATGGACGAGCCGTTCGGCGCCGTCGACCCGGTGGTGCGGGAGCAGTTGCAGGACGAGTTCCTCAGGATGCAGGCCGCCGTGCGCAAGACGGTGCTGCTGGTCACCCATGACATCGAGGAGGCGGTGCGGCTCGGCGACCGGATCGCGGTGTACGGGCAGGGGCGCATCGAGCAGTACGACACGCCGGGTGCGGTGCTGGGGACGCCCGCCACGCCCTACGTCGCCGAGTTCGTGGGCGCGGACCGCGGGCTGAAGCGGCTGTCGGTGACCGAGATCGAGCCGGACGACCTGGAGCAGCCGCCGGTCGCGCGCCCGGGCGAGTCCGCCGAGAGCGCCGCGGCGCGGTTGCGGGCGGAGTGCGCCCGCTGGGCGGTGGTTCTGGACCCGCACGGCGACCTGCACGGCTGGGTGGGCCGGGACGAGTTGGCGGCCGGCGGCACCGTCGGCGACCTCGCGCACCGGATGACCGCGTGGGTGCCGGTCGGTGCCCCGCTGAAGCAGGCGTTCGGTGTGATGCTCCAGTACGACGCGGGGTGGGTCGCGGTCCTCGACGGCTCGCGCTTCCTCGGTGTCCTGACCCCGGCCAAGCTGCACGAGGCGCTGCGCCGCTCGGTGGACGCGGACGCGCGCGGCGTCCCGCGAGGTCAGGTGCCGTTCGACTCGGTCTCCGACGCCTGACCGGCCGGGCGTCGGCCGGCGTTCGTCAGCTGTACGTCATCGGGCAGCCGCGGCGCAGTGAGTGCTGCGCGGCCCGCAGATACAGCGCGACATAGAAGGCGGCGTCCAGGTCCTTCCCCCACGGGCCGGGGCGGGCGGCGGCGGCTTCCTCGGCCGGGCCCTCCAGGAACCACATCGTCAGATCGAGGTTGTCGCAGGCCTCCGGTATCGCGTCGACGGGAAGCCGGATCGCCGCGGCCAGCCGCTCGACGAGGGCGAGCACCTCGGGGGCGCCGGCGATCACCGTCTCGTCGGTGTACGGGGATTCCAGGGGCAGCCGGATCTCCTCGCCGAGGGAGACCGGCACCAGCACCGACCAGCCCAGCAGCAACTCCCCCTCCTGCGGCGACAGCTGCTCCCGGCACAACGCACCGAACCCGTCCATGGACGGCACCAGTTTCTCCTCGAACGACAGCCCCGCGCCGCGCTCGAACCCGGCCTGCTCGGGCACCGACTCGTACGGCGCGAGCCCGCGCCGCCGCAACTCCTCGTTCAGGGCCGAGGCTACGGCGCCCTTGCCGCCCTCTTCCTCGTCCTCGAACCACTCCTGCGCGGCGACACTCACCAGATAGATCCCCATGCCCCGGAACGTACCGCCCGCCACTGACAACGGGCACCGAACCTCACTTCACCAGGCCCTTGTCCCGCAGGTACGTGCGGGCCACGTCCTGGGCCAGCCGTCGCCAGCTGTCGACCTGCTGGTTCAGGGCGGCGAGGTCGGCCGTCGTCAGGACGTCGTTGAGCTTGCCGAGCGCCTTCGTCACGCCCGCGCTGCCCGCCCGTGCGCGGTTGACGACCGGGACGACGTAGTCGGCGTTCTGCAGGTGCTTGTCGTCGGCGAGCAGGACCAGGCCGAACTGGTCGAGGGTCGCGTCCGTGGTCGTGGTCAGCACCATCTGGTCCTGCCCGCTCTGCACGGCCCGCTTGGCCTGGGTGGTCCCGACGCCCTTGGGGTCCACGCCGGTGATGTCGATGCCGTAGACCTTCTTCAGTCCCGGTTCGCAGTAAGGCCGTTGCACGCATTCGTCACCCGCCGCGAGACGCACCTTCAGCCCCGAGGCGCCCAGGTCGCTGAGCGTCTTCAGGTGGTGCTCCCGCGCGTAGGCGGCGGTGACCGCGAAGGCGTTCTGGTCCACCGCCCGCCCGGGGTCCAGGACCGTGAGACCGCGCGGTGTGGCGAGTCGGCGCAGCGCCTTCATCGTGGCGCCGAGGTCGGGCGAGCCCACGGGCGGTGCGTCGGGGCCGTTGGCCTTGGCGTTGAGCCAGTCGGCGAAGGTGGCCGCGTACTCGGGGACGACGTCGATCTGCCCGGACTCCAGGGCGGGTTCATAGATCTCCCGGTTGGCGACGGTGATGAGGGAGGTCCGGTAGCCGGCCTGGTTCAGCAGCTGTGCGTACATCTGGGCCAGCAGGTCGCTCTCGGTGAATCCGGCCGAGCCGATGGTCAGATGCCGGCTGTCGCCCGGAGGTGCGGTGACCTCCCCGCGGTTCTCCAGGGAGGGGCCGGTGGTGCAGGCGGTGAGGGCGAGCAGCAGCAAGGCAGGTACCGCCGTACGGGACCTCACCGCGAGCCCCGCACCCAGACCGGGGCGAGCCGCTCGGCGAGCTCGAAGACGCCCTCCACGATCAGCGCGAAGACGGCGACCAGGATCGCCCCCGCGACCACCTGGGGCGTGCTGGCCAGGTTGAACCCGGCGGTGATGATCCGTCCCAGCCCTCCCCCGCCCGCCAGCGCGGCGATGGTCGCCGTGGCCACGAGCTGGACGGCCGCGATCCGCACGCCGTTGAGAACCAAAGGTAGTGAAAGGGGCAATTCAACGTGAAACAGCATTTGGCGCCCGGTCATCCCCATACCGCGCGCCGCCTGCACGATGCTCCGGTCGACCTCGCGCATGCCGACGTAGGCGTTGGTGAGCAGCGGAGGTACGGCGAACAGCACCAGGGCCACCACCGTGGGGCCCTCGCCCCACCGGCCGATCGGGGTGAGGAGCAGCAGGACCAGGACGGCGAAGGTGGGGACGGCACGGCCGACGTTGGAGAAGTTCACGGCGAGTGCGCCGCCCTTGCCGAGGTGGCCGAGGACCAGGGCGACGGGCAGGGCGATGGCACAGCTGATGACGAGACAGACGACGGTGAGGACGAGGTGCTGGAGCAGCCGGTGCCCGATGCCGTCGTCGCCCGCCCAGTGCGCGGCGTCGGTGAGCCAGTCCCAGGCGTCGGCGAGCGTCGTCATGCGCGGGCCGCCCGGGTCCACGGGGTGAGCAGCCGCTGCACACCGAGCAGCAGCAGGTCGGCGGCGACGGCGATCACCACGCACAGCACGGAAGCGGTGAGCACCTGGGCCTTGAAGTAGGTGTTCATGCCGGCGTAGATCAGATTGCCGAGGCCCCCGAAACCGACGATCGCGCCGACGGTGACCAGGGAGACCGCCGAGACGGTGGCGATACGCAGTCCGGCCATCGCGGCGGGCAGGGCGAGCGGCAGCTCGACGGTGAGCAGCAGGCGGATGGGGCCGTAGCCCATGCCGCGGGCGGCCTGCCGGGTCTCCTCGGGCACGGCGCGCAGGCCCGCGAGGATGTTCCGGACGAGCAGGGTGAGCGAGTAGAGCACCAGCCCGGCGACGACGAGGGTGGCCGAGAGGCCGTAGACCGGCAGGAGCAGGGAGAACATCGCCAGGGAGGGGATGGTGTAGAGGATCGTCGTGACGCCGAGGACGGGCGCGGCCGACCAGCGCCAGCGGCGGGCCAGCACGGCCAGGGGGACGGCGATGACGAGACCGATGAGCACGGAGACCGCCGTGAGCCGGAGATGCTGCCCGACCGCGTCGAGGAGGATCTGGCGGCGACTGCTCAGATAGGCCCCGCAGATCCACTCGTTACGCGCGAGGCAGTCGTTCGGGGGCGCGGTCACGCGTCCATTGCATCGGGCGGGCGAGCCGCTCGGCGCGTTGTGCTCACCCGTCCGGGTCGTCGGCGGCGGGGCCGACCGGGGGCGCCCGGGACGAGTGGACCAGGCCTTGCCGGGCGCCCCGGCCGAGGCACCAGACCGTGCCGGACGGCGGCCGGGTCCGCCGTGGCGTCCCCGGCAGGTGGTGCTACGCCATTCCCCCCGCATCCATCAGCGCCGTCGCGGTTCCCGTGGCCAGGCCGTCGTCCAGGTGTTCGATGTGAGCGCCGGCCCGGGCACTGGCGCCGTCGAAGACCAGCATCAGCTGCCGGGCGAGGACGGCCGGGTCCGCCGCGCCGCCCTGTTCGGCCTGTTCCCGGAAGTAGCCCTCCATCCGGTCCTTGGCGTCGCGGGCCACCACGCTCGCCGGGTGCTCGGGGTCCTTCAGCTCGACCAGGACGGCGAGGTACGGGCAGCCGCGGTACTCGGGGTTCCCGGAACTCCTCGCCAGCCGCTCGAAGACGTACCGGACCCGCTCGCGGGGCGTGGCCGACGCGTCCTCGGCGGGCGTGAGCTGGGCCTCGTACCGGGCCCTGCGGCGCTCCAGGCTGGCGGCCAGCATCTCCTCCTTGCTGTCGAAGAGCTGGTACATCGAGCGCTTCGACACCCCGGCCGACCTGCACAGCGCCTCGACGCCCACGGAGACGCCGTCGCGGTAGAAGAGCTCGGCGGCGGCTTCGAGCAGCCGGTCGCGGGGGGACGCCTTGTCGGTGGTGGCCATAGGCCCGAGGTTACCTCTCGGCAGCACATTCGGAAACCGATCGGTATACAGGGTGGCAAGCTCGCTGAACAAGCGCTTAGATAGGAAGGTCAGCTCCACGCCGTTCAGCCGGAGGCCCCGTTGTTCACTTCCGTCGACGACGTCTCCGCCCGCCTCGCGGAGACCGGCTATCTCGCCTCCCCCGCCGTCGCCACCACCGTCTTCCTGGCCGACCGGCTCGGCAAACCCCTCCTCGTCGAGGGGCCCGCCGGGGTCGGCAAGACCGAGCTGGCGAAGGCCGTCGCCGAGGTCGCCGGCGCCCGGCTGGTACGGCTGCAGTGCTACGAGGGCGTGGACGAGTCCCGGGCCCTGTACGAGTGGAACCACGCCAAGCAGCTGCTGCGCATCAGCGCCGGCCGGGACGAGACCTGGGACGAGGCCCGCACCGACATCTTCAGCGAGGAGTTCCTGCTCCCCCGCCCGCTGCTCACCGCGATCCGGGGCGACGATCCCAAGGTGCTGCTGATCGACGAGACCGACAAGGCCGACGTCGAGGTGGAGGGCCTGCTCCTGGAGGTGCTCAGCGACTTCCAGGTGACCGTCCCCGAGCTGGGCACGGTCACCGCGACCCGCCGCCCCTTCGTGGTGCTCACCTCGAACGCGAGCCGCGAGCTGTCCGAGGCGCTGCGCCGCCGCTGCCTGTTCCTGCACATCGGGTTCCCGGACGAGGAGCTGGAGCGCCGGATCGTACGGCTGAAGGTGCCGGAGCTCACCGAGGCGCTCACCGAGTCCGTGGTCCGGGTGGTCGGGGCGCTGCGGGCGATGGACCTGCGCAAGGTGCCGTCGGTGGCCGAGACGATCGACTGGGCGCGCACCCTGCTGGCACTGGGCGCCGACACCCTGGACGAGCAGGTCGTACGGGATTCCCTGGGCGTGATCCTCAAGCACCAGGACGACATCCAGAAGGCGGCCGCCAAGCTGGACCTGGACGCGCTGTGAGCGCAGCGGCCGAGGCTCCGGCCGACCTCGCCGACCGGCTCACCGGTCTGGTGGGGGCGCTGCGGGCACACGGCGTGCGGGTCGGCACCGGGGAGACCGTGGACGCGGGCCGGGCGGTGGCGGCGCTGGGCCTGGCGGACCGGGAGCTGCTGCGTGAGGGGCTGGCCGCGACCCTGCTGCACGGCACCGGCCAACGGGCCGTGTTCGACCAGGTCTTCGATCTCTACTTCCCGCGCGGCGTGGGCGGCCCCGGCGCCGAGCCGGCCGACCGGGACGAGTTGCGGGAGCGGCTCGCGGCCGCGCTGGCCGACGACGACACCGCGCTGATGCGGCAGTTGGCGGCGCAGGCGGTGGACGGCATGGGCGGGTACGGGAGTTCGCCGGGCTCGGACGGCTGGTCGTCGTACCAGACACTGGACCGGCTGCGGCCGCAGACGCTGCTGGCGCGGGTCCGGACGGACGTCCGGGCGCGGGGCACGGACCCGGGGTTCACGGACCGGCTGCTGGACGACGAGATCCGGCGGCGGATCGAGGCGTTCCGGGGCATGGTCGCGGCGGAGGCCCGGCGCCGGGTGGCCGAGCGGCGCGGGCGGGACGAGATCGCCCGGCGGGCGGTGGCGCCGAGCGCCGACCGGGTGGACTTCCTGTTCGCCGGGCGGGATCAACTCACCGAACTGCGCAGGGCTGTTCAGCCGCTGGCCCGCAAGCTGGCGACCCGGCTGGCCGCGCGCCGCCGCCGCGCCGCGCGGGGCACCATCGATCTGCGCCGCACGCTGCGCGGTTCGCTGTCCACGGGCGGGGTGCCGATGCGGCCGGTGCTGCGCCGGCGCCGGCCGGTCCGGCCCGAACTGGTGCTGCTGTGCGATGTGTCGGGTTCGGTGTCGGGGTTCTCGGACTTCACCATGCTGCTGGTGCAGGCGTTGCACGACCAGTTCAGCAAGGTCCGGGTGTTCGCCTTCGTCAACCGGATCGACGAGGTGACCGGCCTGCTCGAACACGGCCGCGCCGACCCGGAGGGGCTCGGCGCCCGGATCCGCGCCGAGGCGACGCTCACCGGCTGGCACGGCAGCAGCGACTACGGGGTGTCGCTGGGCGAGTTCGCGGAGCGGTACGGCGCCGCGGTCGGCCCGCGCAGCACGGTGTTCGTGCTCGGCGACGGCCGCACCAACAACCTCGACCCGAACCTCGCCGCCGTCCGCCGCATCGCCGGACAGGCGCGCCGCGTCTACTGGCTGAACCCCGAGGCGCGCTCCCTGTGGGGCACCGGCGACTCGGCGGCTCCCGACTACGCCGAGCTGGTCGAGATGCACGAGTGCCGTACGGCCCGCCAGCTGAGCGCCCTGATCGCACGGTTGCTGCCGGTCTGACACCCGGACCGGCCACGGCAGAGGGTGCCGTCAGCTCCGCAGGGCCGTCACCGGCGTCGGGTCGTCCTCGGCGGCCGCCGCCCGTTCGGCGCGGCGCACCGCGAACACCGCGTACACATAGGCGAGATCGAGCAGGAAGCAGGCGATGTAGAGGTAGTACATCAGGGCGCTGTCGTACCGGGGGTGCAGGTGCGAGGCGGCGTCCGGGCGTGGTGAGACATGCAGTGCGCTCACCACGAAGAGGGCGGCGCAGGCGGTGCCGAGCATCTTGTTGACGGCGATGCCCGGGGACTGGCCGCGGGTGCCGCGACGGCCGGCCAGCATCGACAGGAACAGCGCCGACATCGCCAGATTACTGCCGAACGACGTGTAGATGCCCTCTCCCGCGTCGAACTGGAGGGAGACGTAGTTCATGCCCAGGAAGGCGAGGACGAGCAGCGCGGCCAGCGACGGCAGGAACGACTTCCGCGGCAGGTACGGGAATTCGGCGCGGCCGTAGCGGACGACCGTCCAGGCGATGGCGAGGTCGAAGCCGAACCAGACCATGTTGATCCAGCGCAGCGCCCCGTCCGCCGGCCGTACGAAGGCGTAGGTGAACTCCCAGCTCATGTTGGTGGCGAACGAGACGATCGGCATGCCGAAGGTGCGGTCCCGCAGCCCGGCCCGGATCAGCTGTACATAGGCGATCGTCCAGAAGACGCCGGTGCCGAGCATGAACGCCGCCGGCAACACGTTCATGGGCAGCCCTCCGCAGCAGATCCGTGGTCCGTCGCACGCCGTGCATACTCTGGCACGGTGCCGGCCTCGCACGCACGGCCGATCGTCAGGTTCGCCGGTGTACCGGCCGGCTCACCCCGCGCCCCGACGGACGGCCTCGGCACGGCGCCGCCCGTCGGTCTCGGATGCACCGTGAACTACGCTCCGGGATGGGCGAGTTCGATGTCGTGGTCGTGGATGTCGGCGCCGGAGACCAGCACTCCGGCGGCGTGCGGCGGATAGCCGGTCGCGATGACCGTGTACGGGCCGGTGTCCAGGTCGGAGAAGGCGTACCCGCCGTCGTCCCTGGTGGTGGTCGTGGCGACGACGTTGCCGGCGACGTCCACCAGCGTGACCCGGGCATCGCCCAGCGGGCCTCCGGCGCCCCGTACCGTGCCGCGCACATGGGCGCCGGGCCGCAGCTCGACCTCGACGCGGGTGACGCCGGTACCGGCGATCTCGACGGGCAGGGCGAGCGGCCGGTGCTTGGGCGAGCTGACGGCCAGGGTCACCGGGCCCGGCACCAGGTCGCCGACGGCAAACTCCCCGAGTCCGTCCGTCTGCTGGGTGGCGAGCACGTCCCCGCGGACATCGGTGACGACCACCACGGCCCCGGCGACCGGCGCCCCGCTGTCCGCGGCCCGCACCAGTCCGGCCAGGCCGCTGCTGCCGCTGAGCAGCACGTCGTACGCGACCGGTTCGGTGCTCACGACCAGGGTGGTGGCCTGCGGCCGGCAGCCGTCGGCGGAGGCTATGAGGACGTACGTCCCCTCGCCGGGCGCCGCCACGGCATAGCGGCCCTCGGCGTCCGCGACCGTGCGGCCGAGCTGGCGGCCGCCGAGGGAGATCAGGGTGACGGCCGCCCAGCCGACGCCGGTTCCGTCGGCGCCCCGCACCCGCCCGTGCACCTGGACACCGTCGTCGGTGAGGGAGACGGTCACCGGGGCTCCTTTCTCAGCCACCGGTGACTCGGGCGCCGGTTCGGGCACCGCCTCGGTCACGGGCTCCGCAGCCCCGGCCCCGGCCGCGGCTGGGGCCGGCTTCCGGCGCGGGATGAACGCGGCCACCAGCAGCGCGAGGACCGCCGCGCCGGATCCGACCGCCATGACCACCTTGAAGCCGTTCTCGGAGGGCACGGTGACACCGCCGAAGACGTTCGTCATCTGGGCCAGGATCACCCCGGCGACGGCGCTCGCGGTCGACGTACCGATGGACCGCATCAGGGTGTTGAGGCTGTTCGCGGCGGCCGTCTCGTGCGGATCGACGGCGCCCATGATGAGCGCGGGCATCGCGCCGTAGGCGAAGCCGATACCGGCGCCGACGATGCAGGAGACCAGGACGAGCTGCCAGACGGCGTCCATCAGCACGATGTTGAGCCCGTACCCGACGGCCACGATCACCGCGCCGCACATCAGGGTGATCTTCGGGCCGAAGTTCCTGGAGATGAGGGCCGATACCGGCGCCATCGCCATCATCACCAGGCCGGTCGGGGCCATCACCAGGCCCGCGTCGAGCAGCGATTTACCCAGACCGTAGCCGGTCGCCTCAGGCAACTGCAGGAGCTGCGGAAGCACCAGGGACATCGCGAACATGGAGAACCCGAAGGCGATCGAGGCGAGGTTCGTCACCAGGACCTGACGGCGGGCGGTGGTACGCAGGTCGACCAGCGGTTGCCGGGTGCGCAGTTCGTAGAAACCCCAGGCGAGCAGGACCACCACAGCCGCCCCGAACAGGCCGAGCGTGGTGCCACTGCCCCAGCCCCAGTCGGCGCCCTTGGAGATGCCGAGCAGCAGACAGACCAGCCCGGCCGCCATCCCGAGCGCGCCGGGCAGGTCGAACCGGCCGCCGGTGCGCACCTGGGACTCCGGCACCAGCAACATGACCAGCACGGCGGCGACGACGCCGAGCACGGCCGAGGTCCAGAACAGCACGTGCCAGTCGAAGTGGTCGGCGATCAGTGCGGCGGCGGGCAGGCCGAGCGCGCCGCCGACGCCGAGGGAGGCGCTCATCAGGGCGGTGGCTGAGCCGAGCCGTTCGGCGGGCAGTTCGTCGCGCATGATGCTGATGCCGAGCGGGATCACGCCCGAGGCCAGACCCTGCAGCGCGCGGCCGATGATCATCGGCACCAGGGTGTCGCTGAGCGCGGCGGTGACCGAGCCGGCGACGAGCATGACCAGGCTGGTCAGCAGCATCAGCCGCTTGCCGTACATGTCGCCGAGCCGCCCCATGACGGGCGTGGCGACGGCGGCCGCGAGCAGGGTGGCGGTGACGGCCCAGACCGCGTCGGACGCCGACGCGTCGAGCAGCTTCGGCAGCTCGGGCACGATGGGGATCACGAGGGTCTGCATCAGCGAGACCACGATCCCGCCGAAGGCCAGCACCGCGACGACTACATTGGTCCGCGGCGCGGCGGACTCCCCTGCCTCCATCGGCCGGGGCTGTGCATGGGACATGGTCGAGCCTCCGTAGGGCCACTCGAGTCTGCACGACCCTCCCGAATGTAAGTCACTTGATTTACTTAAGCAAGCACAGCCGGGTTCCGTGCGACGGGAGTGAAGGCCGCTCAGCTGGACTCGCGCACCACCAGCCGGCACGGCACCGTATGCACCCCGGGCGCCGGTTCGGCGTCGATGGCCTGGAGCAGACGCAACGCGGCGATCCGCCCGATCTCGGCCAGGTTCATGTCGACGGTGGTGAGCGGCGGGCGGCAGGCGAGGGCCATCGTGTCCCAGTTGTCGTATCCGACGACCGCGATGTCCCCCGGCACGTCCCTGCCGCGCTCGCGCAGCGCGTCCGCCACCCCTCGGGCGATCTGGTCGTTGCCGCAGAAGACGGCGTCCGTGTCGGGTGCCGTCCGCAGTACCGCGTCGGCGGCCCGCCGTCCCCAGGCCTCGCTCCACTCCCCGAAGTGCACGCGGCCGGCGGCGAGTTGGAGGGAAGAACCGGCCAGGTGCCGGATGGCGTGCGCGGCGCGGTCACGGGCGGCCTGGTGGTGCTCGGGCCCGGTGACATGGGCGATCCGGGTACGGCCGGTGGCCAGCAGGTGTTCCACGGCGAGCCGGGCGCCGCCCCGGTCGTCGGTGACGACGGAGGTGTCGGCGGGGTCGGTCGACGGTGAGAGGGCGTAGACGACCGGGATCGCCGGGTCGATGCCGGACAGGGGCGGGCGGGGGTCGGTGCGACGGCCGGTGACGATGATGCCGTCGACCCTCCGGTCGGTGAGGTTGCGCAGATGGTGCTGTTCCCGGATGGCGTCGCCACGGGTGTCGCAGAGCAGCACGGAGATCTTCCCGGCGCCGAGCGCGTCCTCGGCGCCGAGCAGTACGGGGGTGCTGAAGCGGCCGATGCCGTCCGTCGTCATCAGCCCGACCGTCCAGCTCCTGCCACTGTGCAGGCTCTGCGCATGCTGGTTGGGCCGGAACCCGAGCGCCTGCACCGCGTCCAGCACCCGTTGCCGGGTCTCCGGGCGCATCCGGCCGGCGCCGTTCAGCGCCTTGGAGGCCGTGCCCACGCTGACGCCGGCGAGCGCGGCGACATCGGCGAGCCTGGCCCGGCCGACGGGCGGAGAGTCTGGCGCAGAGGTCACGGGCAAACCTTTTCCTGGATGGGTTCTCGGCTCTGCCGCCGGCCTCCCGGCGACAGAGCCGCCCCCCAACGTCGCCGGCTCCGGGGGGTAGGGGCGCACCCCCCGAGCAAGGTGAAAAAACTGCGCCGGGCGGCTTG
>NZ_JBSHAF010000010.1:349424-369284 GCF_053611365.1 Streptomyces sp. NPDC054813
TGGGCCCCCGCAAAACTTTTGGGGGGGTGTGGTTCGGGGCGCCCCCGCCCCCCCCCCGCCCCCCCCCCCGCCCCACATCGTCGCAGTCACCGGCGTGAAGGGCCAGACCCGCCGAGCAAGTTGAAAAATCTGCGCCGGGCGTCTTGACCCCTCTCCTCGGCTGCCCTGTACTTCTCGGCGAGAAAACGGTTGCGCACAGTGGTTCCACGCCGCGTCGCGCCCCAAGTCCCGGACGGTGTTCGACATTTCGACTCCGTCATCGCCCAGGCACTCACTTCCTCCCCACCCTCGGAGAGCCATGCCCCGCACCCGCGCCGCCCGTCCCGCACCCGCCGGCCCCGTCCGTCCCACCCCCGACGCCGGCACCGCGCTGCGCCCGGCGGCCGTCGCCATCGACGGCGGCTTCTGGCACGACCGCCGCACCACCAACGCCCGGATCTCCCTCCCCCAGGGTCCGGACCTGCTGGAGTCCGCCGGCAACCTGCACAACCTGCGGCTGGCGGCCGCCGCGTCGTCGGGCGCCGCGGCCGAGGGCGAGTTCCGGGGCGCGTACCCGTTCGTCGACACGGACGTCTACAAGTGGCTGGAGGCGGCGTCCTGGCAACTCGCCCAGGGGGAGGACACCGCACTGGCCGCCGACGTGGCGCGGATCGTCGCCCTGGTGGCCGCCGCGCAGCAGCCCGACGGCTATCTCAACACCTGGTTCCAGCTGGTCAAGGGCGGCGAGCGGTACCAGGACCTGCGCTGGGGCCATGAGTTGTACTGCGCGGGCCATCTGATCCAGGCGGCCGTGGCCCACCACCGGGCCACCGGCCGCACCGAACTCCTCGACGTGGCGATCAGGTTCGCCGACCACGTCGACTCGGTCTTCGGCCTTCCCGGCAGCGGCAGGCCCATCGACGGCGTCGACGGTCACCCGGAGGTCGAGACCGCCCTGGTGGAGCTGTACCGGGAGACCGGCGAGCGCCGCTATCTGGACCTGGCCGGCTACTTCGTGGACCGGCACGGCCATGGTCTGCTCGGTGGCGCGGCCTACTGCCAGGACCGGGTCCCGCTGCGCGAGGCCACGAACGTCGAGGGCCATGCCGTACGGCAGTTGTATCTGCTGGCGGCCGCCGCGGACCTGGCGGCGGAGACCGGAGACGCCGAACTGCGGGCGGCCGGTGAGCGGTTGTGGCTGGCCATGACGACCACCAAGACGCACCTCACCGGCGGCCTCGGCGCCCACCACGACAAGGAGGACTTCGGCGACCCCTACGAACTCCCCAACGAGCGGGCCTACTGCGAGACCTGTGCCGCGATCGCCTCGGTGCAGTGGAGCTGGCGGCTGGCCCTCCTCACCGGCGAGGCCCGGTACTCCGACCTGATCGAGCGCACCCTGTTCAACGGCTTCCTGGCCGGGGTCTCGCTGGACGGCGAGCGGTGGCTGTACGTCAACCCGCTCCAGGTGCGGGACGGCCACACCGACACCGGAGGCGACCAGTCGGCCCGCCGCACCCGCTGGTTCCGCTGCGCCTGCTGCCCGCCCAACGTGATGCGGCTGCTGGCCGCGCTGACGCACTACCTGGCGTCGAGCGACGAACAGGGCCTGCAGATCCACCAGTTCGTGACCGGCACGTACGAGACCGACCGGGTCCGGGTCCGCGCGGAGACGGACTACCCCTGGCACGGCACGATCGACCTCACCGTCGAGGAGACCCCGGCCGGTACCCTCTGGACGCTGTCCCTGCGTATCCCGCAGTGGTGCCGGGACTTCCGGGTGCGGTGCGGCACGGAGAGCTACGACCGGTCCGACGCCCCGGTGGACCAGGGCTGGTTGCGGCTGACACGCACCTGGCAGCCGGGCGACCGGGTGCACCTCGAACTCGGCCTCGAACCCCGGCTCACCGCGGCCGACCCGCGCGTGGACGCCGTACGCGGCTGTGTGGCGATCGAGCGGGGGCCGCTCGTGTACTGCCTGGAGCAGGTCGACCACCCGGGCGGCGGCCTGGACGACATCGTCCTCGACCCGACCCGTCCGCCGGCCGTGAAGCACCGCCCGGACCTGCTCGGCGGTGTCACCACCGTGGTGGCCGCTGGACACCGGCGGCACATCCCCGACCGGGGCTGGTGGCCGTACCCCACCGCGGACCAAACCGGTCCCGAACAGGACGGCGAGCCCGTCGAGTTGACCGCGATCCCGTACCACGTCTGGGCCAACCGCGAGGACGGCAGCATGCGCGTCTGGCTCCCCACCTCCTGAAGACACCCCGTCCTACGACAACGAGGTCACCCCCGTGATACCCACCCGCCGTACCGTCATGGTCACCGCCGTCGCCCTCGGCACCCTCGCCTCCCTCACCGCCTGCGGTGGCGGTTCCGGCTCCTCGGGATCGTCGTCCCGGGCCGGCGGCACGTACACCTTCTGGGACCCGTATCCGCAGTTCGACTCCTCCTCGGAGTGGGGCAAGCGGGTCACCGCGTGCGGCACCGCCGCCGGGGTGAAGCTCAAGCGGACCGCGTACGACACCACCGACCTGGGCAACAAGGCGCTGCTGGCCGCCCAGCAGGGCAACGCGCCGGACGTGATGCTGGTCGACAACCCGGTCGTCTCCACGCTGGTGGAGGCGGGGATCCTCAACAAGACCGGCGACCTGGGTCTGGACACCTCGTCGATCCAGAAGAACATCATCGGGGCCGGCACGATCGACAACGCCTCCTACGGCGTGCCGATCGGCGCCAACACCCTCGCGCTCTACTACAACAAGAAGGTCCTCTCCGCCGCCGGTGTCGACCCGGCCTCGGTCAAGGACTGGGCGTCGCTCACGGCCGCGCTGAAGAAGGTGAAGGCGGCCGGGAAGAAGGGGATCACCTTCTCGGCGATCAACACGGAGGAGGGCAGCTTCCAGTTCCTGCCGTGGTTCTGGGGCGCGGGCGGCGACCTCACCAGGCTCGACTCGGCCAAGGGAGCCGCGGCACTGGCGCTGTGGAAGCAGTGGGTGGACTCGGGGTACGCGCCGAAGGACGTGCTGCAGAACACCCAGACCACCAGCTGGCAGGAGTTCGCCACCGGGGAATACGCGTTCAGCGAGAACGGCACCTGGCAGCTCGGCAACGCCGACAAGGCCGGCTTCCCGTACGGGGTCATCAACATCCCGGGCCAGAACGGCGGTTCGGCGCCGGTGCCGACGGGCGGCGAGTTCGTGACCGTGCCTGTGCAGCAGGACACCTCGCGCTACGGCATCACCAAGAAGATCGTCACCTGTCTGACCAGCGGCTCCAGCCTGCTGGCCACCGACACCACGCTCATGTACGTGGCGCCCACCTCCGCCGTACAGGCCGAACAGGTCAAGAAAAACGTGGAGTTGAAGCCCTGGGTGGCGGCGGTCGCGGCGGCCCGCGGCCGTACCAGCGGCGGTCTCGGCACCAAGTACCCGACCATCTCGCAGCCCCTGTGGACGGCCGTCCAGGCGGCGCTCTCAGGGAGCAAGAGCCCGCAGGACGCGCTCAACACGGCCCAGTCCAGCGCGCAGAAGGGCTAGGCCCGGTATGACCGTCGCCCGGGTCGACCGTGCGCGGCCCGCACCCGCCGCCGCGGCAAAGGCGAGCGAGGCCGGTGCCCGGTCCCTGCGCCGCAGGCGGCGACTGACCGCGCTCGCCTTCGTGGCACCGCTGCTCGCCTACCTCTGCGCCTTCTACGTCTATCCGCTCTACCGCAACCTCGACCTGAGCCTGCGCGACTACACCGTCCGGTCCTTCGTGGCGGGCGACGCACCCTTCTCCGGCTGGGACAACTTCCGGAAGGTGCTGGATGATCCGACGTTCGGGCCGGCGATGCGGCACACGATGGTCTTCACCCTCGTGTCGATCGTCTTCCAGTACGCGACCGGGCTCGCCCTCGCGGTCTTCTTCAACCGGCACTTCAGGCTGTCGACCGTGCTGCGGGCGCTGTTCCTGGTCCCCTGGCTGCTGCCGCTGATCGTGTCGGCATCGACGTGGTCGTGGATGTTCAACAGCGAGTCGGGAGTGGTGAACTACTTCCTGCACCTCTTCGGCGTGGCCCCCGTCGGCTGGCTTACCTCGCCGGACTGGGCGCTGACCTCGGTGATCGTCGCCAACATCTGGATCGGTATCCCCTTCAACCTGGTGATCCTGCACAGCGGCCTGCAGAACATCCCCGGCGAGCTGTACGAGGCCGCGGCGCTGGACGGGGCGGGCGCCTGGCAGCAGTTCCGCCGGGTCACCTTCCCGCTGCTGCGCCCGGTGTCGGCGATCACGCTGCTGCTCGGGCTCGTCTACACGCTCAAGGTGTTCGACCTGATCTGGATCATGACCAAGGGCGGTCCGGGCGACGCCTCCTCCACCCTGGCCACCTGGTCGTACCAGCTCGGCTTCGGCACGCTGCTGCCCAGGTTCGGTCCCGGCGCGGCCGTCGGCGACATCCTGATCCTCATCGCCCTGGCCTTCGGCCTGCTGTACATCCGCGTACAGAGGAGGCAGGAGGCATGAAGTCCCGCACGAGGAACCGCCGTTACACCGTTCTCGGCCTGCTCCTCACCGCGCTGATGCTGTTCCCGGTGTACTGGATGGTCAACGTCTCCCTCACCCCGCAGCGGGACATGCGCAAGAGCCCACCCGACCTGCTCCCGCTGCACCCCACCTTCGAGGGCTACCGGGCCGTCCTGGACGACCAGTTGCCCTACCTCGGCACCAGCCTGCTCATCGGCCTCGGCACGGTCGCCCTCACCCTCGTCCTCGCCGCCCCGGCCGGCTACGCACTGGCGAAGCTGCGCCCGCGCGGCGCCGGCGCCCTGGGCCTGGCTCTCCTCATCGCGCAGATGGTCCCCGGGATCGTCATGGCGATGGGCTTCTACGGCATCTTCCTGGACCTCGGCCTGCTCAACTCCTGGTGGGGCCTGATCGTCGCGGACTCCACCATCGCCGTCCCGTTCGGCGTCATGATCTTCACCGCGTTCATGTCGGGCATCCCCGGCGAGCTGATCTCGGCCGCCCGGATCGACGGCGCCGGCACCTGGCGCACCTTCCGGTCGGTCGTCCTCCCCCTGAGCCGCAACGCGGTCGTCACCGTCTCACTGTTCGGCTTCCTGTGGGCCTGGTCCGACTTCGTCTTCGCCAACACTCTCGACGGCGGCGGCAGCTGGAAGCCGATCACGCTCGGCATCTACAAGTACATCGGCAACAACAACCAGGAGTGGAACGCGATCATGGCCACCGCCGTGGTTGCCTCGGTCCCCGCGGCCGTCCTCCTGGTCCTCGCCCAGCGCTACGTGGCCGCGGGCGTGACCGCGGGCGCGGTGAAGGACTGAGCCCTTCAACTCCCCTACTCTTCGAGGAGATCCATGCCATGAGCCGCATCCCCCTCAGAGCCGCCCTCGGTGCCGTGGTGCTGACCGCCACCCTCGGCACCGCCGCTCCCGCCCAGGCCGCCCCCACCTCCGCCACCACCCTGGTGGTGAGCGCGAACCAGACCCTGCGCCCGGTCACGCACGTGGCCTCGGGCAGCCTGTACGGGCTGGACACCGCGAGTGTGCCGGCCGACAGCCTGGTCGAGCCGCTCAAGCCCAACACCTTTGTACAGATGGCACCCGGCGGCAGCCAGCTGCCCAACGGCGAGCCCAGCCCCGGCGGTGACGCCCTGGTGGTCGCCCCCGAGGCGGCCAGGGCCGGCGCCAAGGTCGTCGTACGCATGCCGGACTGGTATCCGAACTTTCCCTACAAGTGGGTGAGTTGGAGCGACTGGCTGTCGGCCGTGGACAAGCAGGTCGCGGCCGTGAAGTCCTCCGGGGCCACCAACGTCGCCGCCTACGAGCTGTGGAACGAACCGGACTGGACCTGGGACACCTCGGCGGCCGGCAGCTTCGACTCCGGGTGGGCTACGACGTACAAGGAGGTCCGCGCCAAGGACTCCAACACCCCCATCCAGGGCCCGAGTTACTCGGCGTGGAACCAGAGCTGGATGAGCACGTTCCTCACCGACGCCAAGGCGAGCGGCACCGTCCCCGACATCATCGCCTGGCACGAGCTGCAGGGCTCGCAGAACATCGCCGCCCATGTCGCCGCCTACCGCGCCCTGGAGACCGGCCTCGGCATCAGCCCCCGCCCGATCGCCATCGAGGAGTACGGCACCACGAGTGAGGTCGGCGTCCCCGGACCGCTCGCGAGCTATGTCGCCAAGTTCGAGCGGGCCGGTGTGCACGACGCCGAACTCGCCTTCTGGAACCACTACGGCACCCTCGGCGACACCCTCACCGACACCGGCGGCTCACCTAACGGGGCGTACTGGCTGTACAAGTGGTACGGCGACATGTCCGGGAACATGCTCGTCACCACACCCCCGGCGCAGACGGGCATCGACGGCTTCGCCTCCCGCAACGGCGCGGGCAACCAGATCAGCGTGGTCGCCGGCGGCTGCACCGGTTCGTGCGCCGTCACCGTCAACGGACTATCGTCGTTGCCGGCCTTCGGCAGCACCGTGCACGTGAAGCTGGAGTACACCCCGTCCAAGGGCCGTACGACCGCCGTATCCGGACCGATCACGGTCTCGGACGCCGACTACCCGGTCAGCGGCGGCTCGATCACCATGCCGGTGACCATGAACGCCTCCGACGGCTACCACCTGACCGTCACCCCGAGCGGCACCGCCACCTCGCTGGCCGGGCGCTACCGGATCACCAACCGGAACAGCGGCCTCGCCCTGGACACCAGCGGCGCGGGCACCGCCCAGGGCACCGCGGTCGTCCAGGCCACCGCCACCACGGGCACCGACCAGAACTGGACCCTGGTGGCCGCCGGCAGCGGCCTCTACAAGATCCAGCAGCAGGCGAGCGGACTGCTCCTCGGCATCACCAACGCGGGCACCGGTGCCGGCGGCACCGCACTGGTCTGGGGCGACAACGGCACCGCCGACCATCTCTGGCAGCTGATCCCGTCCGGCGACGGCTACTACAAGATCGCCAACTACAACAGCGGGCTGCTGCTCGGGGTGACCGGCATGAGTACCTCGTCCGGCGCCCAGGTACTCCAGTGGGACGACAACGGCACCGCCGACCATCTGTGGAAGCTGACAGCCCGCTGACGTACGCGCCGGTGAACCACCGCACACCAGGGAGAGGCCGGGGCCTGGGATCGTAGGGAGGGCGGCCCGGAGTACGACATCCATCTCTGCGCACCGGACGCCGAGTGGCAGGCGTACCGCCCGGTCTTCGGCAACGTGAGGGACGGGTTCCGCACGCCCGGCTGACCGCTCGGCAACCGGGACGTTCGGCCGCTAAGTTGGGTGGCATGAGCAACCTTGACCGTGCGCCCGTCCCGAGCGTGTGCGGTGGCCGCGGATTCGTCGTCGCCGAACCCGTCCGCGAGCTGCTGAGCCCCCGCCATGTGCAACTCGGCGAGTCGACCGAGGTGCGCCGGCTGCTGCCGAACCTCGGCCGCCGCATGATCGGCGCCTGGGCGTTCGTCGACCACTACGGCCCCGACGACATCGCCGACGAGTCCGGGATGCAGGTCCCGCCGCACCCGCACATCGGGCTGCAGACGGTCAGCTGGCTGCACCAGGGCGAGGTGCTGCACCGCGACTCGACCGGCAGCCTGCAGACGATCCGTCCGCGCGAGCTCGGGCTGATGACCTCGGGCCAGGCGATCAGCCACTCGGAGGAGAGCCCCAGGCCGCACGCCCGGTACCTGCACGGCGCCCAGCTGTGGGTCGCGCTGCCCGACTCCCACCGGCACGTCGAACCGAAGTTCGAGCACCACCCCGCCCTGCCGACGGTCACCGCACCCGGCCTCACCGCGACGGTCATCCTCGGCTCCCTCGACGGCGCGGCCTCGCCCGGTACGACGTTCACCCCGATCGTCGGGGCCGACCTGGCGCTGACGCGGGGGGCGGATCTGCGGCTGCCCCTGGAGCCTGACTTCGAGTACGGCGTGCTGGCGATGTCCGGCGAGGTGAGCGTCGACGGCGTACCGGTGGTCCCGGGCTCGATGCTCTACCTCGGCTGCGGCCGCGCCGAACTGCCGCTGCGCGCCGAGTCGGACGCGGCGATCATGCTCCTGGGCGGCGAGCCGTTCGAGGAGGAGCTCATCATGTGGTGGAACTTCGTCGGGCGCACTCAGGACGATATCAAGCAGGCTCGCGAGGACTGGATGAACGGGTCGCGATTTGGGGAAGTGAAGGGTTATGACGGAGCGCCTCTCCCGGCCCCGGAACTGCCGCCGACGCCGCTGAAACCACGGGGTCGAGTGCGCTGATCTGGAACTTCCAAAGCGGCACCCGCGTCACCGGGCGCGGTAAGAGACACCCCGCCCGGTTCACTCCGGCCTCGAGGGCAAATCACCCTCACTCCCTTCGTTATGAGGACGAGCAGACGTACCCGAGGTACGAGGGACCATCCCCGCGGGCACGGGAAGCACGGTGAACCTTCAGCGCACAAGGATTAGTCCGCAACTGTAGGCACGCGCGTGGCCGATGCCGTGGGTGAGGGCGGTGACGAATGCCTTCGGGTCGGTCACCGTGAGGGTGCCCTTGATCTCCGCGCGAGCAATGCGCAGGCCCTTGTGCGGTACCGGACTGACGGTTGCAGACGGTGCGAGAACCACGAGTGAGGTACTCGGTGGCCGAGTCCATCCGTGTGCACAGACTCCGATAACCCCCTGGCCCGCATGGGCGTCACGGGGCAGCCGGCAGGTTCGGCCGGTGGGCACGTTGCGCAGGCCCGCCAGCAGCAATGCAGCGGCTGCGACGCACCCGTTCAGCCACAGACGGCCCGCCGGCTGTCAGTGGTGCCGGATACGATCCCTGGCCATGAGTGACCACGACATCGGGTGGATATCCCGTCTGATCGGTGAGGGCGGCGCCATCACGTTCGTGCGCGGCGTCACGCATACCGAGCTGGCGTGGATGCTTGCCCCGGAGCATGGCATCGTGATGTCTCCGGAAGTCTTCCGGCAAGTCGAGGCGAACTCGCGCGGCGTCGGGAGCCTGCCGGACCACGCTGTCATCGGCGAGACGGGCACCGGTTGGGCCTTTGCCATCGAGCCGCCGTGGTGCCCGAGCGAGTGGTACCGATACGACCGTGGCCGTCGTATGTGGTCCAGCGTCACGGGCATCGAGATCACCGACAACGGCATGGACCCGCCCACCATCCGCGCTTCCGTCGACGGCAAGCACGACTGGTCCTACTGCGAGGGCGGGGTCGGTAAGGGCCAGGAGGGCCACCCGCTCACGCGCCGCCTGGCGGCCGAGGCGGAGCTGGAGAAGGTCATCGACAATCCAGAGGACCCGGATGACTCCGGGCCGGTCGTCCCCGACGAGGAAGACGTCTACCGGGTCACGGGCGAGTACTACGGTCTGGCCCTGCCGCGTGAGGCGATCGAGACGGAGCAGCTGCCGGTGGTGTTCACCGAGCCGCGCATCTTCCGGCACCCGGTGCGGAAGGTGCCCGGCGGGCCGTACGACCCGTGCCCGGAATGCGGAGCGGAGATGGTGAAGTGGAAAGGCGACGGTATCTGGGGGCCGCAGTACCGCCTGTCGTGTTCCCGGGCAGAGAGCCGCGGCTGCTCCGGACTGCGGTTGGGGCCACTGATCCAGATCGGTGTGCGCGAGGAGCGCAACACCAAGTGGGAGACCGTGCGCATGCCCAGCTGAGCCAACGACGCTCCATGCGGCGCCACTCGGGTGAGGCAACTGTCGGCCAGCCGCTCCTCGGCTCCCCGCCTGGCACGCCGTGATCACCGAGTTGAACCGCATCGTGCCGATCGGGCGCTCGGCCAAGTACGAGGACATGCCTGTTGGCACCTCCCCCCGAGAGCTCCGCGCCGCCGTCGACCAGGCAACCGACGAGCAGCAGCGCTCGCAGCGACCACAGCTCACAAACGCAAGATCGCTTAGGTATTCGAGACGTCCTGCCGACAGGGAAGAGAGACATGACGACGCACGCTGTGGGGGCTCAGCCGAGCCGGCGGTGTGGTTCCGGTCAGGCGCGACAGCGCAGCGCCGGGTGGCGGGTTCTGCTGTTCACGGTGACCGCACTCGTCGCCGGAGCCACGGGAGTGGCTGGCACCTTGCTTTATCAGAGGATCAACGCTCCGGACACGTCTGCCGTCGACGCGCAGGCCGCAGAACTCGCCCAGAACCTACGTCGAGACCTGACCGCGGGCTTTTTCTCGCCGGGGCACACCTTCGGAGGGCAGTTCACCGAGGGAACACTGGTCGCCCAGGTCGAGGCACACGGCGGAGTGCTGCTGAGCGCCGGCACGGCACAGGGTCAGCCCGGCGACAACGTCCACGCGGCAACGGTGATGCTGGGGCTAGTGCCCCCCAGCGCCGAGACCGTAGCCGCAGACGCCTATCCGGTTCGCTGCTACCGCTACACGTTCAGTTTCGGTGCACACAGCGTGAAACAATCCGCCATGACCTGCCCGGCTTCGCGGACCGATGGCAAGCCCGGCAGCCTCGCGGCGCAGATGGGCGCGCTGCTCACGCAACAGCCCACCGGCGCATACGCGTATCGGCAGATGGAGACCGCGGGATATGCGCATACCACGCAGGGCGCCGTGGATTTCCTGAAGGACAAGCGGCTGGTCGCCGCCGGGGACACCGTGAGCGTGGTCTCCGGCAAGGCTGACGGCGGTGACGTATACGTCGTCGCCCTGCGTATCAACGGTGCCTGCCACTACCTGCGTATGGACTCCTCGTCCTCCGCGTCCCGCCTGATACCACTGTGGGCTGCCCCGGCCGACGAGCAGGAGGCTTGTGGCGTGAAGCAGGCCGTGGCCGCCGCTGCGCTGTACGGGATTGACCCGGCAAAAGCGGGTTGAGCTGCCGTGCGGCCGGGAGCGGGGGCTCCCCGGTGAGCCGGCGAATGACCGGCGGAGGGCCGTGACTGAGCCACGGCCGCCTGCCCGCGGCAGGGCCCCGGCTTGAGATCAGCTGGTCGGGCTACGACAACGGCCTCAACTCCCCCCTCCCGGACATGTGCTCTACGAACCGTCGCAGTTCAGAGCTGATGTCCTGGCTCCTGCGGTCGGTGATGTCGAGTACAAAAAGGGCTCCGACAGCGGCGTGCTGTCGCAGGCCGTCTCCTACCTGCCCTGGCTGGAGTCGGCGCACCACGAAATCGAGGCGCTCGTCCGGAAAGTGTGGGGACCGGAGGCCGCCGAGTCCATCGACTGGCGTCGGCCGCGGATGGTCTGCATCGCGGCCAGCTTCTCCCATCACGATCGCGTGGCCTTGCAACGACTGCCCCAGCGAACGGCACTACATCGCCTACCGGCGGCTGGTGAACGTGGCGTCGGTGATCCTCCGCCCGAAGCACGAGGCGATCCTGGTCTACCTCGGACTCGGCCCCGACACCGTCACGCTGGAGCAGGGAATCGACGATCTCCAGTCCGCGGCCGTGCTCGTCGGGGGTGCAGCTGCCTGCCCAGTCGCCGTCCGTGGCGGCAGGGCCTCCGTCGGACACCTCGACGTGCACTCGCCGAGTGCCCGGGTCGCGGCTCAGTTGGAAGTTCAGTGGGCCGGCCTGCTGCACGGCGTTGGGGCCCTGCCGTGGGGGTGCCTCTGGGGCGTAGGTGCAGCTCACGATCATCATCTTCTTCCGGCGCCAACGTGGCGCCTGGGCTGTGACCAGAACCTTGAAGAGGCTACGGTGCACCCATATCACCCTTCTATACAATTCGCCTATATAGGTAGAGAATATAGACAAGTTATATAGAAAGCTGATATGGGTGGAGATATGGATGAGACACCCGAAGAGGGTCACCAGGAGGTGGCGGCGGCGTTGAACGAGCTGGCCACCGGGATGGTCAGACACCTTCTATCGGAGCGGCAGAGTATGAGTCTGACCACCGCCGCGGCGCTCAGCCGGCCGGAGCAGGAAGGTCCGATCCGGCTGACCGCGCTGGCAGCGGCGGAGGGTATCGCCCAACCGTCGATGACCGTCCTGGTGCAGCGGCTGGAAGACCACGGTCTGGCCACTCGAGTGGGCCATCCCGAGGACGGGCGGGTCCGCCTCGTTGCCATCACGGACGCCGGGCGAGAGCTGATGGCCGAGCGCCGGGGCGCGCAGCGTGCCCGGGTGGCCGACATGCTGGCCGCGTTGCCCGAGCAGGATGCGCGGGCGCTGGGCGAGGCCATGCGCACGGCCCTGCCCATCGTGCGGCGGATGCTCCAAGCGGCGCCACAACCCCGCGTTTCCGGCGGCGAATCACCCTCCTGAGCCTCCTGGCTGCGCTCTTCGGTGTCTCCTCCTGCAGGCGGGACCTGCTCCGTCGCGCCACGCGCGCCGGGCCCGGTCCCGGCACTGCCCCCATATCCGACTACGGAAAGGGCGGGGAACCATGAGCACCTTCTCGGCATCCGGCACCGATGTGCCGTCGGCGCAGGTACCGGACTACCCCATGGCCCGGGCTGCCCGCTGCCCCTTCGATCCGCCGCCGGCTCTGCACACTCTGCAGGACCAGGCTCCGATCAGCCGGGTCCGGCTGTGGGACGGCAGCACCCCGTGGCTGGTCACGCGCTACGACGACGTACGGGCTCTGCTGGCCGATCCCCGGATCAGCTCGGAGAGCGACCGCCCGCACTACCCCCATCTGAGCCCGGCCCAGCGGGAGCGCCGCAGGCAGTCGCGGACCTTCATCAACATGGATGATCCGGAGCACGCCCGGCTCCGCCGGATGGTGACCGCGACCTTCTCCATCAGGCAGGTGGAGGCGCTGCGGCCGGCCGTTCAGAAGATCGTCGACGGTCTGATCGACGCCATGCTCGCCGGGCCCAGGCCGGCGGACCTGGTCCAGGCGTTCGCGTTGCCGGTGCCGTCACTGGTGATCTGCGAGCTGCTCGGCGTCCCGTATGCCGACCACGACTTCTTCCAGGCCAACAGCAAGATCCTGGTCAAGAGAACCAGCACCGTGGAGCAGGCGCGGGTGGCCACCCAGCAACTGCTCGACTACCTGGACCGGCAGATCGGCGTCAAACTCGCCCACCCGGCCGACGACGTGCTCTCCAGGCTGGCCGAGCGGGTCAGGGCCGACGAGCTCTCCCGGCACGAAGCGGCCGGCATGGGGATGCTGCTGCTGACCGCCGGGCACGAGACCACCGCGAACATGATCGCGCTGGGCACCCTGACCCTGCTGCAGAACCCCGGCCAGCTGGCCCGGCTGCGCGAGAGTGACGACCCGAAGCTGGTCGCTTCGGCGGTCGAGGAACTCCTGCGCTACCTCAGCATCGTGCACAGCGGACGGCGCCGGGTGGCCCTGGAGGACATCGAGGCCGACGGCGTGACCATCTTGGCCGGCGACGGGGTCGTCCTCGCCAACGACGTCGCCAACCGCGATCCCGCCGCCTTCCCCGCCCCCGACCAACTGGACATCGACCGCAACCCCCGCCACCACGTGGCCTTCGGCTTCGGCGTCCACCAGTGCCTGGGCCAACCGCTGGCCCGCGTGGAGCTGCAGGTCGTCTACAGCACCCTGTACCGCCGCATCCCCACCTTGAAGCTCGCCGTGGATCTCGACGAGATCCCGTTCAAGCACGACGGAAGCGTCTACGGCGTCTACGAGCTGCCCGTCACCTGGTGAGCGCGGCCAAGTGCCGTGCAGGAAAGGAGGATCCGATGAAGGTGATCGTCGACCAGAACAAGTGCGTCGCCTCCGGCCAGTGCGTGCTGAGCGCGCCGGAGGTGTTCGACCAGCGCGAGGAGGACGGCATCGTCGTCCTGCTCGCCGCGACCCCGCCGGAGGGCCTGGCGGACGACGTCCGGCAGGCCGCCGCCCTCTGCCCGGCCCAGGCGATCTGGCTGGAAGAACAGGAGACGAAGGAGTGAACCGGATCGTCATCGTGGGGGCCTCGGCCGCCGGCCTGGCCGCGGCCGAGACCATCCGCCGCCGAGGCTGGGACGGTCACCTCACCCTGATCGGCGAGGAGTCCCGTCCGCCGTACGACCGGCCGCCGCTGTCCAAGCAGATCCTGACCGGCGCCTGGGAGCCCGAACGGGCCACCCTGCGCACCCTTCGGGATCTCGACCGGCTGAAGGCCGATCTGCGGCTCGGACAGCGCGCCGTCACCCTGGACGTCCCGGGCCGTCGGGTGCGCCTGGCCGACGGCGCGAGCGTCGGCTTCGACGCGCTGGTCATCGCCACCGGCGTGGCTCCCCGGCGCCTGCCCGACAGCGACCTGGCCGGAGTCCATGTGCTGCGCACGCTCGACGACGCGATCGCCCTGCGCGCCGCGCTGCTCGCCGGGCCCCGGGTGGTCGTCGTCGGTGCCGGGTTCCTCGGCACGGAGGTGGCCGCGGCCGCCCGGGCGCTGGGCCTGGACGTGACCGTGGCCGAGCCGGAACCCGTCCCGGTGCGGCGCCCGTTCCGGGACCGGATCGGTGCGCTCGTCGCCGAGTTGCACAGGGACCACGGAACCCGCCTGCGTTGCGGGGTGCCGGTACGCAGGCTGCGCGGGGCCGGCGGCCGGGTGACCGGAGTGGAACTCGGCGACAGCACCACGCTGCCGGCCGACGTCGTCGTCCTGGCCCTCGGTGCCGCGCCCGCGACCGGCTGGCTGGAAGGTTCCGGCCTGCGCCTGGGAGACGGGGTGGAGTGCGACGCGCATTGCCAGGCGGCACCCGGGATCTACGCCGCCGGCGATGTCGCCTCCTGGCCCAACCCGCACTTCGGCACCCGCATGCGCCTCGAGCACCGGATGAACGCCACCGAACAGGCCATGGCCGCGGCGGGCAACCTGCTCGGCGACGCCACCCCGTACGCTCCCGTTCCCTACTTCTGGACCGACCAGTACGACACCAGGATCCAGGCGTACGGGATCTTCCCGCCGGGTGCGGAGCTGCGGTTCGTCCACGGCGATCCGTCGGACGGCCACTTCGCCGCCGCCTACGGGCACCACGGGAGGGTGGTCGGCGTACTCGGCTGGAACGCACCACGCCAGGTACGTACGCTGCGCCGCCTGGTCGTCGACCGCGCTCCCTGGACGACTTTCACGGCCATACCCGCGCTCAGCCCGGCAACCGTGAACTGACCCCCTCTTCCGACAGGAAGCAAGGTCCCACAGGAAGCAAGGAGGGAGGACCGCCGGTGACCACCGACCAAACCCCCCGCCCTACGGGCACCGCCCCCGGCGTCCGGTCCCGCGGTCGCCGTACCTGGATCGGCGCCGACCACCCCCGCTACAAATGGGTGGCGCTGACCAACACCACGCTCGGCGTGCTGATCGCGACCGTCAACGGCTCGATCGTGCTGATCTCGCTGCCCGGCATCTTCACCGGCCTCCGTCTCGACCCGCTCCAGCCCGGCAACGTCAGCTACCTGCTGTGGATGCTGATGGGCTACCTGCTGGTCACCGCCGTGCTGGTCGTCACCCTCGGCCGACTCGGCGACATGCGGGGCCGGGTACGCATCTACAACGCGGGATTCGTCGTCTTCACCGTCACCTCGGTGATCCTCTCCGCCGACCCGCTGCACGGCTCGGCCGGTGCGCTGTGGCTGATCGGATGGCGCATCGTGCAAGCCGTCGGCGGCGCGATGCTGATGGCCAACTCGACCGCCATCCTCACCGACGCCTTCCCCGCCAGGCAGCGCGGCATGGCCCTCGGCGTGAACATGGTCGTCGGCATCGCCGGCACGTTCATCGGCCTGGTCCTCGGCGGCGCGCTCGTGGAGTGGAACTGGCGCTCCATCTTCTGGGTCAACGTGCCGATCGGACTGATCGGCACCGTCTGGGCGTACAAGTCGCTGCACGAGACGGGCACCCGCACCCCGGGACGAATCGACTGGTGGGGCAACCTCACCTTTGCCGCCGGGCTGACGGCACTGCTGGCCGCCATCACCTACGGCATCCAGCCCTACGGCGGACACACCATGGGCTGGACCGACCCGTGGGTACTCGCCGGCCTCATCGGCGGCACGCTCACCCTGGCCGCCTTCTGCATCGTGGAGGCGAACGTCGCCGAACCGATGTTCCCGCTGCGGCTGTTCCGCAACGCCGCCTTCACCGGCGGCAACGCGGCCACGCTCCTGAGCGCGATCGCCCGCGGCGGACTGCAGTTCATGCTCATCATCTGGCTGCAGGGCATCTGGCTGCCGCTCCACGGCCACGACTTCGCCGACACCCCGCTGTGGGCAGGCATCTACCTGCTGCCCCTCACCCTCGGTTTCCTCGCGGCCGGACCGGTGTCCGGAGCCCTGTCGGACAGATTCGGCGCCCGGCCCTTCGCCGTCGCCGGATGCCTCGTGATGGCCGCCTCCTTCGCCGGGCTCCTCCTCCTGCCCACCGACTTCCCCTACGGCCTCTTCGCAGTCCTGGTCCTGCTCAACGGCCTCGGGAACGGGCTGTTCGCAGCGCCGAACACCTCGATCATCATGTCCAGCGTTCCGCCGGACGCCCGCGGCGCCGCCTCCGGCATGCGCGCCACCTTCCAGAACGCCGGCACGGTGCTGTCAATGGGCGTCTTCTTCTCCCTGATGGTCGCCGGGCTCGCCGGCTCTCTGCCGCACACCCTCAGCTCCGGCCTCACCGCCCAGCGCGTGCCCGCCCCAGCCGCCCACATCGTTGCCACGCTGCCGCCGGTAGGAGTCCTGTTCGCCGCCTTCCTCGGCTACAACCCCATCCAGCAGCTCCTCGGCCCGACCATCCTCGGCCACCTGCCAAGGGCCAACGCCGCCAACCTGACCGGACGAGACTTCTTCCCCCACCTGATCTCCCGGCCCTTCCACGACGGCTTGGTCATCGTCTTCACCCTGGCCATCGCCATGGCCCTCATCGCCGCGGCCGCCTCCCTGATCCAGAGCCGCACCGAGCCCACACCCACGGCAGCCGCCACCGGCATCACGCCGAGAGCATCCACCGCCGTGGCGGCATCCGCCGGTTCGCCGAAGGACAGATGGCCCGGACGCGCACGCGCTTCTTCGCCGGCACCCCGAACGCAAAACAAGTCCAGGCCACTGGACAGGGCCGAGAGGCGGGAGGAGCACTTCTGATCCCTGCGGCTACCCGTCCTCGAGCTGGGCGCCGATCATCCGCCGGTATCTCTCGTCCGAAACGAACTGGAGCAAGTGGAGAACCGCCCGTAGTCGCAAGGTCTTCCAGGAGCAGATCGGCAGGTCATCGGCGCCGGCATGCTCGCCTTCGCCCGGGACGTTGGTTCAGCCCTGTCTGGCGCCTCCGCTGACGACCGCGGCGATCGGCCTCGCACGTCGCGGCGTTACGCGATGTGCGGATTGCCGTTCGAGGCGCCGAGGCCACCATCGACGCGGATGTGAGCCCCGTTCACGAAACTCGCGGCCGGACCGGCCAGAAATGTGATGACGGAAGCTGCCTCGGCAGGATCGCCGAAGCGTCGCATCGGTACACGGTTGAGCGCAGCGGCGACGATCCCGTCGTTCTGCAGGAACCCGGCGGTCATGTCGGTGGAGATCATGCTGGGATGGACGGCGTTCACCCGCACGCCTTCCGCGCCGTGGTCGAGTGCCATCGCGTTGGTCAGGTTGGTCACCGCGCCTTTGGCGGCGTCGTACGCGGCCAGGCCCCAGTCACCGCCGAGCCCGGATGCGGATCCGACATTGACGATGCTGCCGCCCACGGCACGCAGATGCGGAAGTGCGGCCCTGGAGGTGAAGAAGACTCCGTCGAGATCGGTGGCCATGACCCGTCGCCAGCCGGTCGCATCGATGTCGGATACGGAGCCCAACGGTTCGCACGTCGCAGCATTGTTGACCAAAGTGTCCAAGCGGCCGTGGTCATGGGCCACGGCGTCCACCAGCCTGGTGATCTCCTCCTCGTTCGAGACGTCGCCGACCCGGGCGGTCAGTGTCGAGCCCGTTGGCGCGTCGGACACCACTTTGTCCAGCTTCGCCTGCGTCCGGCCGATGATCACCACCGTGGCGCCCTCGGCGGCGAAGCGGTGAGCGGTGGCCGCGCCTATGCCCGATCCACCGCCGGTGACAATGACGACCTTGCCCGTGAACTTGTCCTCAGCCATCGGAAAACTCCAACTCCTCATGCATCAAGCGATGTTGTCAGCCGCGCGTCTCAGCGGGCGAAAAGATCGAACTTTCGCGAACGGCGGTCGGCCCGCAGTCCCCCGGGGCGGGATGTTCTGGGTCAAGTGAGGGCGCCGGTCTGGCGCAACAGGCTCAGCGCGTCGGCGAGAGCCCAGTGCTCGGCCAGTTGCCGCTGGGGGCCGCTGCGGTTTCGCATTGAGAGCGTGTGCGATGTCGGCACGGGTGGCGGCCTCGGTCAGGTGGCCGAGCGCCCCGGGCGTCCGCAGCCCAGGGATGCTTCTCCGCACCCTCCGGGCCCTCCTGGGTGATCTGCTGGAGGGTCGCCTCAGTGCGGCCCACGAGCGCCACCGGGTATCCGCCGACGGCGAATCGGAGCGCGGTCGCGGCTCCGATGCAGGTACCGGCACCCGTGATGACGGCCACCGGGGCGGAATTGTGTTGGCGCACAAGCGTCTCCTCCTGGCGATGCACCGGGCCTGAATGGGGGTTGTCCCTGCCTTCGAAGCCTAGGAAGATCGGCACAGCACCGGCTTGAACCTCAGCGCCATCCGAGCAGAACACCGGCGCCAGACGGCGTCGGAGCGACGAACGCGGAGAGGGCGACCGTCGATGAACGGCACGGGAGTGGAAGCCGACGGGGCAGGCGTGGCGTCTTCCGCGGATTCCGCACTCCCGGACTCCACGCCGCGACCGTTCGACGCCTTCCGCAGCGGCTGGGAGACGGAGATCGGCGACGGCTTCCCGCTGCCGGCCTTCAGCCCGGCCACGATCCGTGATTTCCGGGTCAAGAGCCGCGCCGCCAAGGTGGGCGACGTGGCTGTCACCGATCTCCACGGCGCGTCGGCCATCCGGACCGAGGGGCCCCTCGACGGCGTCGAGGACCAGGTGCGGATGTATGTCGTGCAGCGCGGCTCCTGGACGTTGGGTGCCCCGCTCGCCCGCAGCGAACAGACCGTGACGGCCGGGCAGTTCCTGCTCCGCCACATCGGACGGCCCCTGCACTTCGAGACGCCGCCGGACACGACGGCGAAGGTCCTCGTCCTGCCCGCCACCATGCTCAAACCGCTGCTCGGGGCACGGCAGAGCGTCACCGGGCCGGCGGACTGCGCCGAGGTGCGTCTGCTGGTGGCCCACTCGAACATGATCTACGAAACAGTCGCCGACCTCGGGCCGGCGGGAGTGCATGCCGCCCACAGCACACTCATCGAGCTGGCCAAGGCGGTGGCGAGGCAGCGGGTCGACGACACGGAACCCCAGCTGGCTCCCGCCCTCGCACAAGCCGCAAAAGACCTCGCGGACAGCCACCTTGCCGACCCCGAGCTGTCCGGGACGATGCTGGCCCGTGAACTCAACGTCTCCGTACGCAACCTGCAGCGGGCGTTCGCCGCAACAGGAGAGCCAGTGACCGCCTACATCCGCCGGCGGCGGCTGGAAGAGGCCCGGCTCGCCCTCACCGCGCCCTCCGGTCGGCTGAGCGTCTCCGAACTCGCTGCCCACTGGCAGTTCGCGGACAGCAGCCACTTCATCCGCGCCTTCAAGAAGCACTTCGGCCGAACGCCCACGGAGTACGCCCGCTCGACCACACCGGTGGGGAACTGAGCGCGAACTGCACCGACGTACGAGCAGCGAGCAGGCACCCTCTCGACGAGCCGCCGCCGTGGTGGTGTCGAGGCTGACCAGCAGAACGCTCAGACAGCAGACGGCCAGCACCAACCGCCGTCGTCCGCGGGTGGTTTCGGGCACCTGGAGGCTCCCTGCGGGCTTAGAACTCCTAACGAAATGATCTTCGAGGTGGTTGGATCGCTCCGGGTGCGTTGATCCGGGGGTGTGAGGTGGCTCGGCCGAAGCCGTGGCATG
>NZ_JBSHAF010000011.1:0-17130 GCF_053611365.1 Streptomyces sp. NPDC054813
CTACCCATCCGGGCGCACCCCCCGGGCGGTCCCGTCCGAGGCCCCCCCCCGCCCCCCCCACCTGGGGGGGGCGCCGGCCCCCCCCCCCCCGGGGCGCCCCTTTTGCACCTACCGTGAGACTCACCTGACGACTCTCGCCACATCTTAGGTAAACTAAGCAAAGTTGCGTGTTCCACAAGGTGTGCCGGGAAGTCTGGTCGGCAAGTAGACCCGTCCTGCCCACCGACCGGAGGTCCCCGTGTCCGCGCCCCGCACCACCCCCGTCCGCAAGGTCCTCGGCCGGCTCTCGCTGCCCGAGCGGACCATCGTGGCGGACGCGCTGCGGACCGAGACCGTCGGCGGTGTGCTGCTGCTCATCGCGGCGGTAGCTGCGCTGATCTGGGCGAACATACCGGCGCTGCACCACAGCTACGAGACCGTCGGCGACTTCCACCTCGGCCCCGGCGCCCTCGGCCTGAACCTCTCCGTCACCCACTGGGCCGCCGACGGCCTGCTCGCGGTCTTCTTCTTCGTCGCCGGCATCGAACTCAAGCGCGAGCTGGTCGCCGGCGACCTGCGGGACCCGAAGGCGGCCGTGCTGCCGGTGGTCGCCGCGCTGTGCGGGATGGCCGTACCGGCGCTCGTCTACA
Source organism: Streptomyces sp. NPDC054813 (assembly GCF_053611365.1). Lineage (NCBI taxonomy): Bacteria > Bacillati > Actinomycetota > Actinomycetes > Kitasatosporales > Streptomycetaceae > Streptomyces > Streptomyces sp. NPDC054813. The sequence continues at coordinate 630 of NZ_JBSHAF010000011.1, forward strand.
CCCTCACCACCCTCGCCGGCGGCGGCTCCACCCAGGGCTGGGCGGTACCCACGGCCACCGACATCGCCTTCGCGCTGGCCGTGCTGGCCGTCATCGGCACCTCGCTGCCGGCCGCCCTGCGCGCCTTCCTGCTCACCCTCGCGGTCGTCGACGACCTGTTCGCGATCCTGATCATCGCGGTCTTCTTCACCGCCCGGATCGACTTCGCCGCGCTCGGCGGCGCGGCCCTGGGCCTCGCCGTCTTCTGGCTGCTGCTGAGGAAGGGCGTACGCGGCTGGTACGTGTACGTGCCGCTCGCGCTCGTCATCTGGGCGCTGATGTACAACAGCGGCGTGCACGCGACCATCGCCGGTGTCGCCATGGGCCTGATGCTGCGCTGCACCACCCGTGAGGGTGAGCAGCACTCCCCCGGCGAGCACATCGAGCATCTGGTGCGACCGTTGTCGGCTGGGGTCGCCGTGCCCCTGTTCGCGCTCTTCAGCGCCGGCGTGAAGGTGTCCGGAGGAGCGCTCGGGGACGTGTTCGGCAAACCCGAGACGCTCGGGGTGGTCCTCGGACTGGTGGTCGGCAAGACCGTCGGGATATTCGGCGGGACCTGGCTCACCGCCCGCTTCACCCGGGCCTCGCTCAGCGAGGACCTGGCCTGGGGCGACGTCTTCGCGGTCGCCTCGCTCGCCGGTATCGGCTTCACCGTGTCGCTGCTCATCGGCGAACTCGCCTTCGCCGGCGACGCCGTGCTCACCGACGAGGTCAAGGCCGCCGTGCTCACCGGCTCGCTGATCGCGGCCCTGTGCGCCACGGTGCTGCTGAAGATACGCAATACCCGCTACCGGCGGCTGGTCGAGGCCGAGGAGCGGGACGAGGACCTCGACGGCATCCCGGACGTCTACGAGCAGGACGACCCGGCGTACCACCTGCGGATGGCGGCGATCTACGACCGCAAGGCCGCCGAACACCGCCGCATAGCCGCCGAGAAAGCCGGGCAGGCCGCCGGGTAAGGGCCGGCGAGGGCCACCACGGGCACGACCGGGCAGCGGCCGCCGAAAGCCGTCACAGGCACGACGCGCCTGCCGAAGTGCCGGGCGGGGCAGGCGCGCAGGGCAACCGTCCGGCATGATCTGACGAGACGGTACAAAAGACGATGACAAGTACGCAGAGGGAGACCGCGATGAGCGCACCCGACGGCAGCCCGGTCGGTGCCGAACGCAGCATCGGCCAGTTGTTCGCCTCGGCCACGGCCGAGATGTCGGCGCTGGTGCACGACGAGATCGCGCTGGCCAAGGCCCAGCTGAAGCAGGACGTCAAGCGGGGCGCGACGAGCGGCGGCGCCTTCTCGGCGGCCGGTGTGCTGCTGCTGTTCTCCCTGCCGATGCTCAACTTCGCGCTGGCGTACGGCATTCGGACCTGGAGCCACTGGAACCTCGCGATCTGTTTCCTGCTCTCCTTCGCGGCGAACGTCCTGGTGGCCGTCGCCCTCGCGCTGATCGGCGTGGTGTTCGCGAAGAAGGCCAAGAAGGGCCAGGGCCCGCAGAAGGTCGCCGCGTCGGTGAAGGAGACGGCGGGCGTACTGCAGAACGCCAAGCCGCATCCGCGTCCGGCACTCCCCAGGGATGACGTGCCGGCCATCGAGGCTGTGGGACGCTCGTCGTCATGAGCGATCCCGCCCCCTCGGCCGTACGGCTCGAAGGCCCCTGGACACACCGGGACGTCGCAGCGAACGGCGCGCGCTTCCACATCGCCGAACTCGGCGACGGCCCGCTGGTCATGCTGGTGCACGGCTTCCCGGAGTTCTGGTGGACCTGGCGGCACCAGCTGGTCGCGCTCGCCGACGCGGGCTTCCGGGCCGTCGCCATGGACCTCAGGGGCGTCGGCGGCAGCGACCGGACGCCGCGCGGCTACGACCCGGCCAACCTCGCCCTCGACATCACCGGCGTGATCCGCTCCCTCGGCGAGCCGGACGCCGCGCTGGTCGGCCACGACCTGGGCGGCTATCTGGCGTGGACCGCGGCCGCGATGCGCCCCAAGCTGGTGCGGCGGCTCGCGGTGGTGTCCATGCCGCACCCGCGGCGCTGGCGCTCGGCGATGCTCCGGGACCGCCGACAGTCGGCCGCCGCCTCCTACATCTGGGGCTTCCAGCGGCCCTGGGTCCCCGAGCGGCAGCTCATCGCCGACGACGGCGCGCTGGTCGGCCGACTGATCCGGGACTGGTCAGGCCCCCGGTTGCCGGACGACGAGGCGGTGGAGACGTACCAGCGGGCCATGTGCATCCCCTCCACCGCGCACTGCTCGATCGAGCCGTACCGCTGGCTGGTGCGCTCGCTGGCCCGCCCGGACGGCATCCAGTTCAACCGCCGGATGAAGCGCCCGGTGCGCGTCCCGACGCTGCATCTGCACGGCTCCCTGGACCCGGTGGCCCGCACCCGCAGCGCGGCCGGCTCCGGCGAGTACGTCGAAGCCCCGTACCGCTGGCGGCTGTTCGACGGGCTCGGGCACTTCCCGCACGAGGAGGACCCGGTCGCGTTCTCCACCGAACTGGTCAACTGGCTGAAAGACCCCGAGCCCGATCGGTGACCGCGCCGATGCGCCCGGTATCCGGATCTGCACACCTGTTCTACGAACGGCCACATGCCCCGCGCATAGGCCGATTGAGGGCCGCGCCGGAGGTTATCGACCTTGGGGCGGGGGCAGACGTCGGGGTATGGGCTGGACGCACGACTACAGTGACGCACCCCGCAACCGCCGTACGACAGGCGGTCTGAACTCCCATCGAGGAGCCGCCCCGCAGATGCCGGGCACGGACCTCAGGGTGGGGATTCCGCACATCCTGCGGCGCCGGGCCCGCTGGGTCTCGGTCCGTCTGCGCCATACCCGCGCATGATCCCTCACAGTGCGCAGCTGTCGGTCCCGACCTGCTGATTCGCGGTACGGCCCCGGGCGATGTCCGCCTGGATCTCGTCGGCCGTGAGGGCGTACCCGGTGTCCGCGTCGTCCAGTGACTTCGCGAAGACCACCCCGTACACCTTGCCCTGGGGCGTGAGCAGCGGGCCGCCGGAGTTTCCCTGGCGGACGGTCGCGTACAGCGAGTAGACGTCACGGCGGACGGTGCCGCGGTGGTAGATGTCCGGGCCGTTGGCGGTGATGCGGCCGCGCACCCGGGCGGCACGGACGTCGTACGACCCGTTCTCAGGGAACCCGGCGACGATCGCGCTGTCGCTGGTCTCGGCGTCCGCCGCGGAGAACTTCAGGGGCTTCGCCGGCAGGTCCGGCACGTCGAGTACGGCGATGTCGCGCTGCCAGTCGTAGAGGACGACCTTGGCGTCGTACTTGCGGCCCAAGCCGCCGATCTGGACGGTGGGCTCATCGACGCCGCCGACCACGTGCGCGTTGGTCATGACACGGCGGTCGGCGAAGACGAAGCCGGTGCCCTCCAGGATCTTGCCGCAGCTCTGCGCGGTGCCCGTCACCTTGACGATGGACCGCTGGGCGGTGGTGGCCACCGCGCTGTTCACGAGCGCCGGGTCGGGCGGCGAGACATCGGTGATCGGCTCGTTGGCGAAGGGGCTGAAGACCTGCGGGAAACCGTTCTGCGCGAGGACCGCGGAGAAGTCCGCGAACCAGGTGTCGGCCTGGTTGGGCAGCGCTCTGGACACCCCGAGGAGCACCTTGGAGTTACGGACCTCCTTGCCGAGCGTCGGCAGCGTGGTGCCCGCGAGCGCGGAGCCGATCAGCCAGGCGACCAGCAGCATCGCCAGCACGTTGACCAGCGCGCCGCCGGTGGCGTCCAGCGCGCGAGCCGGGGACCAGGTGATGTACCGGCGCAGCTTGTTGCCCAGATGCGTGGTCAGGGCCTGGCCGACCGAGGCGCAGACGATGACGACGACCACGGCGACCACCGCGGCGGTCGTGCCCACCTCGGCGTTGTCGGTCACCGCGTCCCAGATCACCGGCAGGACGTAGACGGCGACGAGTCCGCCGCCCAGGAAGCCGATCACCGACAGGATGCCGACGACGAACCCCTGGCGGTAGCCGACGATCGCGAACCACACGGCGGCGACCAGCAACAGGATGTCCAGCACATTCACGGTGGACACCCTGTCATGACCGCCAGTCGAGCGGGACCAGCTTCTCGCGGTCCCAGGAGCGCTCCCATCCCGCGTAGTGCAGCAGCCGGTCGATCACCCCGGCCGTGAACCCCCACACCAAGGTCGATTCGACCAGGAATGCCGGACCTCGGTGGCCGCTGGGGTGCACGGCGGTGGCCCGGTTGGTCGGATTCGTGAGATCCGCCACGGGGACCGTGAAGACCCTCGCCGTCTCGTTCGGATCCACCACCCCCACCGGGCTCGGCTCGCGCCACCAGCCCAGCACCGGCGTGACCACGAAGTGGCTCACCGGGATGTACAGCCTGGGCAGCGCCCCGAACAGCTGCACACCGGCCGGATCGAGCCCGGTCTCCTCCTCGGCCTCGCGGAGAGCGGCCCGCAGCGGCCCGTCGGCCTTCGGGTCGCCGTCCTCGGGGTCGAGGGCGCCACCGGGGAACGAGGGCTGCCCGGCGTGCGAGCGCAAGCTACCGGCCCGCTCCATGAGCAGCAGCTCCGGCCCCTGCTCGCCCTCGCCGAAGAGGATCAGCACGGCCGACTGCCGCCCCGCGCCGTCCTCCGGCGGCAGGAAGCGGCTCAGCTGGACCGGCTGGACCGTCTCGGCGGCCCGCACCACCGGGTCCAGCCACTCCGGCAGGCCGTCCTTGCTGAGCGCCACACCCGCGTGCGGATCCCCCGTGTGCGCCTTGCCGCCCTGTGTCATGGCATCCCCCGTCCCGCCCTGCTGCCCCGGCCTGCCCGTTCCAACGCCCGAAGACTCCTTGATCGTTCCGTCTCTCGCCCCTCAGAAGATCCCTAGGTCATGTCCCTGATACGGCGCCCAGCGGCGGCGCCGGCCTGCCGCCCGCGTCCAGATACGCCTGCGGGGGCTTGAGGCGCTGGCCGGGGAAGCCGCCCTTCTCGTACTTGAGCAGCTTCTTCGCCTTCTCCGGGTCGGTCTCGCCCTCGCCGTAGGCCGGGCAGAGCGGCGCGATGGGACACACCCCGCAGGCGGGCTTGCGAGCGTGGCACATCCGGCGACCGTGCCAGATCACATGGTGCGAGAGGTCGGTCCACTCGCTCTTGGGGAACAGCGCGCCGACAGCCGCCTCGATCTTGTCGGGGTCGGTCTCCTCGGTCCACCGCCACCGGCGCACCAGGCGCTGGAAATGCGTGTCCACGGTGATGCCGGGGCGCCCGAAGGCGTTGCCCAGCACCACGAAGGCGGTCTTGCGGCCGACGCCGGGCAGCTTCACGAGGTCTTCGAGCCGCCCCGGGACCTCGCCCCCGAACGACTCCACCAGACTCTTGGAGAGCCCTATCACCGACTTGGTCTTGGCCCGGAAGAAACCGCACGGCCGCAGGATCTCCTCGACCTCCTCCGGGTTGGCCTCGGCCAGTTCCTCGGGGGTGGGGTACTTCGCGAACAGGGTCGGGGTGGTCTGGTTGACGCGCAGGTCGGTGGTCTGGGCGGAGAGCACCGTGGCGACCAGCAGCTGGAAGGGGTTCTCGAAGTCCAGCTCGGGGTGGGCGTACGGGTAGACCTCGGCGAGTTCGCGGTCGATCCGGCGGGCACGGCGCACCAGGGCGGTGTGCGACTCGGGCTTCCAGGCCACCTGCGGCTTCTCGGCGACGGCCTTCTTGGATGCGGCCTTCTTGGGTGCGGCGGCTTTGGACGCGGGCCGCTGGGCAGCCGTCCGCGCGGCCGCGGTCTCCACCGGTGCCGCCTTCTTCGCCACCGTCTTCTTCGCTACCGCCTTCTTCACCGCTGTCTTCTTCACCGCCGTCTTCTTCACCGCCGTCTTCTTCACCGCCGCCTTCTTCACCGCCGCCTTCTTCACCGCGGCCTTCTTTACAGCCTTTGCCGCTTTCGTCGCCTTTTTCGGCTCATCAGGGACAGCATCGGACCCCTGTTCGCCCACGGCGGAATCACGACGTACAACCACCCGCCCAGCCCCCTTGGCCTGTGCTCTCACCGGCGATTTGGACACCCGGCCAGCCTAAAGCCCGGCACCGACATCCGCCGCGGACCCGGAAGATCAGCCCCCGATTGGACCCCTGCCGCTTACCTCGGCACACCAGTGCGGCATCCTTGTGACAGATCACACTGTTTGGACCGTCCGGCAAAATGGGGAGCACGGTCCCCTGGTACCAAGGGGGAGCAAGATCCCCTGAGCAGGTCGACAAGGAGAGTACTCGTGGACGACGTTCTGCGGCGCAACCCGCTCTTCGCGGCGCTCGATGACGAGCAGTCCGCGGAGCTGCGTGCCTCCATGAGTGAGGTGACCCTCGCGCGTGGCGACTCCCTGTTCCACGAGGGCGACCCGGGCGACCGGCTCTATGTCGTCACCGAGGGCAAGGTCAAGCTCCACCGCACCTCCCCCGACGGCCGCGAGAACATGCTCGCCGTCGTCGGCCCCGGCGAGCTGATCGGCGAGCTGGCGCTGTTCGACCCGGGCCCGCGCACCGCGACCGCCACCGCGCTGACCGAGGGCAAGCTGCTGGGCCTCGGTCACGGCGACCTCCAGCCCTGGCTGAACGCGCGCCCCGAGGTGGCCACCGCCCTGCTGCGCGCCGTCGCCCGCCGACTGCGCAAGACCAACGACGCCATGTCCGACCTGGTCTTCTCCGACGTCCCGGGCCGGGTCGCGCGCGCCCTGCTGGACCTGTCGCGCCGCTTCGGTGTGCAGTCCGAGGAAGGCATCCACGTCGTCCACGACCTCACGCAGGAGGAGCTGGCCCAGCTGGTCGGCGCGTCCCGCGAGACCGTGAACAAGGCGCTGGCGGACTTCGCCCAGCGTGGCTGGCTGCGTCTGGAGGCGCGGGCCGTGATCCTGCTGGATGTCGAGCGTCTGGCGAAGCGTTCCCGGTAGTCGCCCGGTAGTCGCCGTCTCCGGGGGCTGCCGCCCCCGGCCCCGCGCCTGTCGGCCTTCGGCCTCGCCCGCCGGGCGGGCTCAGATTTGGTTGCTCCATGCCTGAAACGGTCCCGTCCAGGGGACTCGACCCCCTGGGCTTCATCGAGCGCGAGGGCTCGCACGCGCGCGTGCCGCACGTGTTCCGCCCCGTGGTCGCCGCCGCCCGCGACCGCCTCCTGGACGTCTTCGGGGCGCGGCTGGACAGCGCCTACCTCAACGGGTCGATTCCTCGCGGCACCGCGCGCGTGGGACGCAGCGACCTGGACCTGGTGGTCGTCCTGCGGACGGAGCCGAGCGGCGCCGACCGGGACGCGGCCCAAGGCCTCGGCCAGGCCGTCGACAAGGAGTTCCCGGAGATCGACGGGGTCGGGACCCTGCTCTTCTCCCGCGCGCGGGTGCTCGACGAGCGGGAGCGGTACGACATCGGCTGGTTCGTGGCCTGCCTGTGCACCCCGCTGCTCGGCGAGGACCTCGCCGAGTATCTGCCCCGCTACCGCCCCGACTCCCTGCTCGCCCGCGAGACCAACGGCGACCTCGCCCGGTACCTGCCGCGCTGGCGGCAGCGGATCGCGGCCGCGGGCGACGGCGAGGAGGCCCTGCGGCCCCTGGTGCGCTTCATGTCACGGCATCTGGTGCGGACCGGTTTCACCCTCGTCATGCCCCGCTGGAACGGCTGGACCAGCGATCTGCGGGAGATGGCCGACGCGTTCGCCGACTACTACCCGGAGCGGGCCGAACAACTGCGCCGCGCGGCCGGGTTGGGGTACGAGCCGGTCGGCGACCGTACGGTCCTGCGGTCGTACGTCGACGACCTGGGCCCTTGGCTGGCGGACGAGTACGCGCGCGTGCACGGCGTGAAGACCCCCAGACCCGAGGGCTGGGAGTAGTTCCGGAGTCAGATCAGCCCGTGCTCGCCGAGGTAGTCCAGCTGGGCCCGTACCGACAGCTCCGCGGCCGGCCACAGGGAGCGGTCCACGTCCGCGTAGACGTGCGCGACGACCTCGGCCGGGCTGCGGTGGCCGTTCTCCACGGCCGTCTCGACCTGGGCGAGCCGGTGGGCGCGGTGGGCCAGATAGAACTCGACGACCCCCTGGGCGTCCTCCAGGACAGGTCCGTGGCCCGGCAGAACCGTGTGGACGCCGTCGTCGACCGTCAGCGAGCGCAGCCGTCGTAGCGAGTCCAGATAGTCGCCCAGGCGGCCGTCCGGGTGGGCCACCACCGTCGTGCCGCGCCCCAGGACGGTGTCGCCGGTCAGGATCGCGCGGTCGGCCGGGAGGTGGAAGCTGAGGGAGTCGGCGGTGTGGCCGGGAGTGGGTACGACCCGGAGCTCCAGGCCGCCGGTCGTGATCACGTCGCCGGCCGCCAGCCCCTCGTCGCCCAGGCGCAGCGCCGGGTCGAGGGCACGCACGCGCGTGCGGGTCAGCTCGGCGAAGCGGACGGCGCCCTCGGCGTGGTCGGGGTGGCCGTGGGTCAGGAGGGTGAGCGCGATGCGCTTGCCGGCCTTCTCGGCCGTGTCGACGACGTTCTCGAGATGGCCGTCGTCCAGCGGGCCGGGGTCGATCACGACGGCCAGGTCGGAGTCGGGCTCGGCGACGATCCAGGTGTTCGTGCCGTCCAGGGTCATCACGGAGGCGTTGGGCGCCAGCACGTTGACGGCCCGTGCGGTGGCGGGACCCGAGAGGACCCCGCCGCGCGGCTGGCCGGGCAGGGCTGCTGCGTTCGTCATGCTCAGGCTCCCCCGGTCGTGAGGTCGGTCGGTATGTGCTTGGTGAACTCGTCGTGGCCCGGCCAGGTCAGGACGATCTCGCCGTCCTCCAGGCGGGCGCGGGCCAGCACCGGGGTCATGTCCCGCGCGGGCGCCGCCGCGAGGGTCTCGGCGGCCGTGCCGTACGGCATCAGCTGGCGCAGGGTCGCGATGGTGGGCGGCATCATCAGCAACTCGCCCTTGTCGTACCCGGCGGCCGCCTCCGCCGGGCGGATCCACACCGTACGGTCGGCCTCCGTGGAGGCGTTCCGGGTGCGCTGGCCCTCCGGAAGGGCGGCGACGAAGAACCAGGTGTCGTAGCGGCGCGTCTCGAACTCCGGGGTGATCCAGCGCGTCCAGGCGCCCAGCAGGTCCGAGCGCAGGACCAGGCCCCGCCGGTCCAGGAACTGGGCGAAGGACAGATCACGGGCGACCAGGGCCGCGCGGTCGGCCTCCCAGTCGTCTCCGGTGGTGTCCCCGACCACGGCGTCGGCGGCCGGGCCCGCGAGCAGGACGCCGGCCTCCTCGTACGTCTCCCGCACGGCGGCGCAGACGATCGCCTGGGCGCCCGCCTCGTCGACGCCGAGCCGCTGCGCCCACCACGCGCGCGTGGGGCCCGCCCAGCGGACCTGCTGGTCGTCGTCGCGCGGGTCGACACCGCCGCCGGGATACGCGTACGCGCCTCCGGCGAAGGCCATGGAGGCGCGTCTGCGCAGCATGTGGACGACGGGACCACCGGAGGTGTCCTTCAGGAGCAGCACGGTCGCCGCGCGCTTCGGGGTCACCGGCACGAGGGTGCCCTCCGCGTGTGCGCGGATGCGGTCCGGCCACTCCGGGGGATACCACTGTCCATCGGCCATTACCGGAGGCTATCCCGTGGGGAGCGAATGTTCGAGAGGGACTCCGGGGCACCCGGAGGTGCCACGGGAAGCACTTACGGCAGCCACCGGCCGGATGCCGTTACGGCAGCAGTTCGACCTGGACCTCGACCTCGACCGGTGCGTCCAGCGGCAGCACCGCGACGCCCACCGCGCTGCGCGCGTGCACGCCCTTGTCGCCGAGCACCTCGCCGAGCAGCTCGCTGGCGCCGTTGATCACGCCGGGCTGGCCGGTGAAGTCGGTCGCGGAGGCGACGAAGCCGACGACCTTCACCACGCGCGCGATGCGGTCCAGGTCACCGGCGACGGACTTCACGGCGGCCAGGGCGTTCAGCGCGCAGGTGCGGGCCAGTTCCTTGGCCTCCTCCGCGGTGACCTCGGCGCCGACCTTGCCGGTGACCGGAAGCTTGCCGTCCACCATCGGCAGCTGGCCGGAGGTGTAGACGTACACACCCGACCGGACGGCCGGCTGGTAGGCGGCGAGCGGCGGGACGACCGCCGGCAGCGAAAGACCGAGTTCGGCCAGCTTGGCCTCGACGGAGCCCGTCACGGCTTCTCCCGCTTCAGGTAGGCCACGAGCTGCTCGGGGTTGTTGGGCCCGGGCACGACCTGGACGAGCTCCCAGCCGTCCTCGCCCCAGGTGTCCAGAATCTGCTTCGTGGCATGGACGAGCAGCGGCACGGTTGCGTATTCCCACTTGGTCATGGGGCCGACTGTATCCGCTGTGACGGACGGGACACGTGCCCGACCACCGGGCCGGTGACGGCGGGCTGCCACCGGTCTCGGCGGCCGATCGTACGCACGGTTATCCACAGCCTCCCGCGTGAGTGTCCGGCCGACTGGTTAGTCTCGAAGATGTGAGCAGGCTCCAGGTCGTCAGCGGCAAGGGCGGGACCGGAAAGACGACGGTCGCCGCCGCACTCGCGCTGGCCCTCGCGACCGAGGGGAAGCGGACGCTTCTCGTGGAGGTCGAGGGTCGGCAGGGCATCGCCCAGCTCTTCGAGACGGAGGCGTTGCCCTACGAAGAGCGGAAGATCGCGGTCGCGCCGGGAGGCGGTGAGGTCTATGCGCTGGCCATCGATCCCGAACTGGCCCTTCTGGACTACCTCCAGATGTTCTACAAGCTCGGCGGGGCCGGCCGGGCCCTGAAGAAACTCGGCGCGATCGACTTCGCCACCACCATCGCGCCGGGCCTCAGAGACGTCCTCCTGACCGGCAAGGCGTGTGAGGCGGTGCGCAGGAAGGACAAGGCCGGCCGGTTCATCTACGACTACGTCGTCATGGACGCCCCGCCCACCGGCCGCATCACCCGCTTCCTGAACGTGAACGACGAGGTGGCCGGGCTCGCCAAGATCGGCCCGATACACAATCAGGCGCAGGCCGTGATGCGGGTGCTGAAGTCCAAGGAGACGGCCGTGCACCTGGTCACCCTGCTGGAGGAGATGCCGGTCCAGGAGACCGCCGACGGCATCGCCGAACTGCGCGCGGCGCGGCTGCCGGTGGGCCGGGTCATCGTGAACATGGTCCGGCCGGAGGTGTTGGACGCGGCCGACCTGGAACTCGTACGGACCGTACCGCGCACCGCCGTGGCGCAGACGCTGTCCGCCGCGGGTCTGGGCGGGGCGCGGCGCGGCGGGAAGGCAGAGCAGCTGGTGGACCCGCTGCTCGCGCAGGCCGCCGAGTACGCCGCGCGGTACGCGCTGGAGCACGAGCAGCGCGCGGTCCTCGCCGAGCTGGACCTGCCGCGGCACGAACTGCCGCTGCTCGCCGAGGGGATGGACCTCGCGGGCCTGTACGAACTCGCCACCGAGCTGCGGAAACAGGGGATGTCATGACTTCGGACCCGGATCCGGACCCGGCGCAGGACGGCACGCGCCGACTGGCCCACGCGCCCGCGCTCGACGTCGACGCGCTGCTCGACGACCCGAACACCCGGATCGTGGTGTGCTGCGGCTCGGGCGGGGTCGGGAAGACGACGACCGCCGCGGCGCTGGGGCTGCGGGCCGCCGAGCGCGGCCGCAAGGTGGTCGTGCTCACCATCGACCCGGCCAAGCGGCTGGCGCAGTCCATGGGCATCGACTCGCTCGACAACGTGCCACGGAAGGTGAAGGGCACCGAGGACCGAGGGGAAGCGTCACGCGGCGGTTCGGCCGCGGGCGACGGGCGGCGGCCCGGTGGCGAACTGCACGCCATGATGCTCGACATGAAGCGCACCTTCGACGAGGTCGTCGAGGCGCACGCGGACGCCGAGCGGGCGGCGGCCATCCTGGCCAACCCCTTCTACCAGTCACTCTCGGCGGGCTTCGCGGGCACGCAGGAGTACATGGCGATGGAGAAACTGGGCCAGCTGCGGGCCCGGGACGAGTGGGACCTGATCGTCGTCGACACCCCGCCCTCCCGCTCCGCGCTGGACTTCCTGGACGCGCCGAAGCGGCTGGGCTCCTTCCTGGACGGCAAACTGATCCGCCTGCTCACCGCGCCGGCGAAGCTGGGCGGCCGCGCGGGCATGGCCTTCCTGAACGTCGGCATGTCGATGATGACCGGCACCCTCGGCAAGCTGCTCGGCGGGCAACTGCTCAAGGACGTACAGACGTTCGTGGCCGCGATGGACACGACGTTCGGCGGGTTCCGTACGCGCGCGGACGCGACGTACAAGCTGCTTCAGGCGCCCGGTACGGCGTTCCTGGTGGTGGCGGCCCCGGAGCGGGACGCGCTGCGCGAGGCCGCGTACTTCGTGGAGCGGCTGGCCGCGGAGGACATGCCGCTGGTCGGTCTGGTCCTCAACCGGGTCCACGGCAGCGGCGCCACCCGGCTGTCCGCCGAGCGCGCGCTCGCCGCTGCGGAAAATCTCGAGGTCGCGGAAAATCTTGAGGAGTCCCGCATTGTGGATCAGGGGGACGGGAAAGCTGGACTTCGTAACTCTCCCGACACGTACGGCAGTTCTGAATCATGCGCGTTCGAGTCCGACGGCTCCCCCTCGTCCGGACTCGACGGGACGACGACGCCCCGGACGCCCCCGGCACACCAGGTACCCCAGGCAGACGAATCCCCCTCGTCCCTGCCAGGGCCCGACGCGTCCGAGCCCGACTCCTCCGGCGGCCCGGACCGCACCGTGGACCAGCTCACCGCAGGCCTGCTGAAGCTGCACGCCGAGCGCATGCAGCTGCTCTCCCGCGAGCAGCGCACACGTGACCGCTTCACCGCACGCCACCCCGAGGTGGCCGTGGTGGAAGTGGCCGCGCTGCCCGGCGATGTGCACGACCTCACGGGACTGCGGGACATCGGCGACCGGCTCGCGGCCGGCCGACCGGAGCTGCCGTAGCGGAACCGCCGTAGCCGAACTGCCCTGGCCAAGCTGCCGTAGTCGTATACCGGTCGTCAGTCGTATTACCGGTAGTCGGTCGTACGCCCGTAGCCGGCCGAATGCCCGTAGTCGTATGCCCGCGGAGTCTCCGGAAGGCATATGCCTCCACCAGGTTCAGCGGGTTGTCCAGTCGGTGGTGCGGCGGGTGATTCAGCTCACTGCCGCGTAGTTCTCGTACACCTCGTCGCTGTCGAGGGGGACGATGCCGGTCCCCCGCTCGTACTCCGAGCGCGCTGTCTCCAGGAGCCGGCGCCAGGAGGTCACGGTGGGCCGCCTGCGCAGCAGTGCGCGGCGCTCCCGCTCGGTCATTCCTCCCCACACGCCGAACTCGACGCGATTGTCCAGCGCATCGGCCAGGCATTCCGTGCGTACCGGACACCCGGTGCACACCGCCTTGGCCCTGTTCTGCGCTGCTCCCTGAACGAACAGTTCATCCGGATCGGTAGTGCGGCAGGCAGCCTGCGCACTCCAGTCGGTTACCCAGCCCATACCGGCGCCGTCCTCTCCCGAATCGAGGCTCCCCCACGGCGGCAGCGGCATATTCACCGCCGCCAGTTGAGGACGTTACGGAAGGTGGGCACAGCGCAACACCCCCTTCGGGCCCAATCTTGAATGGCCCGAACGGACTATGGGTAAGCGGCAGATCACCCGCGGGAGTGAGCTGACGACATGTGTGATCATTCCGGCAAACCGGGACAGCTGTGATGCGTCACAACGGACGCCGGATGACACACGAGGCGGATTCGGACACGCCTTCAACACATCACCCGAAAAAAATGGGCGGGTTCCGGAACGATTCGGGGTCGCCGGACGTATTGATACGTGGCCGCGCTGCTGTGACAGTTGAGAGCAGCTTAGGCCAAGGCCTGCGCGTGTGTCCGGCGAATGGCAAGGTAGACCGTTCATGTCGTCGTGCCGTCGGCGAGGCGCAGCCATGCGGTCAGGCGGATCGGGCCGCGGCGGGCCGGTGTTCCGGTCGAGTCGCCCTCTATGTCACGATCCGGCACTCGAACATCCCGAGAGCAGCCCGCTCACGCGGAATGCTCATCCCTACGGATTAGGCTGCCCCCATGCCAAAGAAGCGCTCGGGCGGTGGTCTGTCGACCACGCAGCAGGCCGCCAAATTCCTCGGTGTCAGTGTGCTCGCGGGAGCCGTGATGGCGGGCATCGCACTACCCGCGGCAGGCGCCCTGGGCCTCGCGGCCAAGGGTTCGGTCCAGGGCTTCGACGACATCCCGGCCAACCTGAAGAGCCCGCAGCTCAGCCAGCGGACCAGGATCCTCGACAGCAAGGGCAACCAGATCGCCCAGGTCTACTCCCGTGACCGCACGGTGGTGGACCTCAAGGAGATCTCGCCGTACATGCAGAAGGCGATCGTCGCGATCGAGGACTCGCGCTACTACCAGCACGGCGCCATCGACCTGAAGGGCGTCCTGCGCGCGCTGAACAAGAACGCGGTGAGCGGCGGGGTCGCCCAGGGCGCCTCCACGCTCACCCAGCAGCTGGTGAAGAACTACTTCATCGAGGAGGCCGGCGACGACCCCACCAAGGTCGCCGAGGCAACCCAGCAGACCCTCGGCCGCAAGGTCAAGGAGCTGAAGTACGCGATCCAGCTGGAGGAGAAGCTCGGCAAGAAGAAGATCCTCGAGAACTACCTGAACATCACCTTCTTCGGCGAGCAGGCCTACGGCATCGAGGCCGCCTCCCAGCGCTACTTCTCCCAGCACGCCAAGAACCTCAACCTCCAGCAGTCGGCCCTGCTGGCCGGCATCGTGCAGTCGCCCAGCCGGTACGACCCGGTCAACGACGAGGCCGAGGCCACCAAGCGGCGCAACGTCGTGCTGGAGCGCATGGCCCAGCTCGGCGACATCTCCCAGGCGGAGGCCGACAAGGCCAAGGAAGCCCCGCTCGGCCTGCATGTCACCCAGCCCAAGAACGGCTGCATCACCGCCACCAAGGGTGCCGGGTTCTTCTGCAAGTACGTCGAGAACGTCTTCCTCACCGACCCGACCTTCGGCAAGACCCGCGAGGCGCGCGCCAAGCTCTGGAACCAGGGCGGCCTGACCATCCGTACCACCCTGGACCCGCAGGCCCAGGACTCGGTGCAGAGCTCGATCAAGGACCACGTCTACAAGGCCGACTCGGTCGCCGCGGCCGCCACCCTCGTGGAGCCCGGCACCGGCAAGATCCTGGGGATGGGCCAGTCGAAGCCGTACGGCTACAACAAGAACGAGACCGAGTACAACTTCTCCGTCGACCGGGACTACGGCGGCTCCAACTACGGCTTCCCGACAGGTTCGACGTTCAAGCCGTTCGTGGCCGCGGCCGCCATCGAGGGCGGCAAGCCGGCGACGCAGGAGTACTCGGCGCCGTACAAGATGAACTACCCGAGCCCCGTCCAGCAGTGCGACGGCAAGCAGTGGGTCAACACGGACAACGAGCAGGTCGAGAACGAGAACGAGTCCGAGGTCGGGCCGTACCAGATGAAGAAGGCGATGGCGAAGTCCATCAACACCTACTTCGTCCAGCTGATCTCCGACATCGGCCTGTGCCCGGTGGTCAAGATGACCGACGCGCTCCACGTCCACCAGGGCGACGGCTCGAAGCTCCCGCAGACCCCGTCCATCGCCCTCGGCGCGATCGGCCTCTCCCCGCTGACCATGGCGAGCGCGTACGCCACCTTCGCCGACCGCGGCATGTACTGCACGCCGGTCGCCATCGAGTCGATCACCCAGAAGGTCGGCAACGAGCAGAAGTCCCTGCCCGTGCCGAAGTCGACCTGCTCGCGGGCGATGAGCGAGAAGACCGCCGACACCATCAACACGCTGCTGCGCGGAGTGGTCGACTCCGGTACCGGTCAGGAGGCCGGCCTGGACGACCGCGAGAGCGCCGGCAAGACGGGTACGACGGACGCCCGCAAGAACGCCTGGTTCGTCGGCTACACGCCGAACCTCGCGGGCGCGGTCTGGGTCGGCAGCGCCAAGCAGAACATCGAGATGACCAACATCACCATCGGCGGCGTCTACCACAGCGAGGTCTACGGCGCCGACACGCCCGGCCCGATCTGGAAGGACGCCATGACCGGCGCCCTGGAGGGCAAGCAGTCGGAGTCCTTCAACCTCATCGACATCCCGGACGAGAACGACCACGACAAGGGCAACGGAAACGGCAATGGGAACGGCCACGGCCGCAACGGCGACGACACGGGCGGCCTGATCGGCGGTCTCATCGGCGGCGGCACGGGCGACGGCGGCACGACGGACGGCGCGACCACCGCCGGCACCACCACCCCGAACCCGACGTTCTCCTTCCCCGACGGCTTCATCCAGGGCAACGGGAACGGCGGGAACAACGGAAACGGAGGAAACAGAGGCTGACCAGCCTCCTCCTTTCCCACTGGCTTTCGTTTTCCTGGCGGTACGACGGCCCGGGGGGCCTCGCCGGAGACATGGACTGAGCGCGCACCCCCGCCCGCGCCCCCCAACCGCGACACCACCCACAGACACAAACAGACCATGAAG
>NZ_JBSHAF010000011.1:17140-45492 GCF_053611365.1 Streptomyces sp. NPDC054813
GGGCCGCACCTCTGTGAGAGAGGTGCGGCCCCGCCGTCGTACCGCCCGAAGCTTCCGGTGCCTCCCCGGTACCTTCGGTGCTTCCAGTGCGCCTCCGGTGTCAGCCCTGGAGCCGCTTCTTCACCGCGGCGGCGACGCGGCCGCCCTCGGCCAGTCCGGCCACCTTCGGGTTCACGATCTTCATCACGGCGCCCATGGCCCGCGGCCCCTCGGCGCCCGCCGCCTTCGCCTCCTCGACGGCCGCGGCGACGATCCCCGCCAGCTCCTCGTCGCTGAGCTGCTTGGGCAGGTACTCGTCGAGGAGCTCGCCCTCCGCCTTCTCCCGCTCGGCGCTCTCGGCGCGGCCGCCCTGCGCGAAGGCCTCGGCCGCCTCCCGGCGCTTCTTCGCCTCCTTGGCGATCACCTTGAGCACCTCGTCGTCGGAGAGCTCGCGCTTCTCCTTGCCCGCGACCTCCTCCTTGGTGATCGCGGCGAGCGTCAGCCGGAGCGTCGAGGAGCGGAGCTCGTCGCGTGCCTTGATCGCGGAGTTGAGGTCGTCGTGCAGCTTCGACTTGAGCGTGGTGGTCATGGTTCCGATTGTCGCAGGTGCCCCATGCGGACCGCCCGCCGTTTTACCCGCCCTGTCGGCGGCCCGTCATGAGTCCCGCCGCGCGTCTGACACGATGGTCGTATGCGCGCTCGATACGGAGTACCCCTGGGAATCGCGGCGTTCGGTGCCGCCGGTGTGTTGTACGCGGCCGGCTTCGAGGTCCGTTCGTTCCGCCTGCGCCGGGTGACGGTCCCGGTCCTCCCGCCGGGGATGCGCCCGCTGCGCGTGCTCCAGGTCTCCGACATCCACATGGTGAGCGGGCAGCGCAAGAAGCAGCGCTGGCTGCAGTCGCTGGCGGGGCTGCGCCCGGACTTCGTGATCAACACGGGCGACAACCTGTCCGACCCGGAGGGCATCCCCGAGGTCCTGGACGCGCTCGGGCCCCTGATGGACTTCCCCGGCGCGTACGTCTTCGGCTCCAACGACTACTACGGCCCCAAACCCCGCAACCCCGCCCGCTACTTGCTGGAGAAGACGAGCGGCAGGCACGGCCTCAACGGCAATCCGCCGGTGGTCGGCGCGATCCACCTCCCGTGGGAGGACCTGCGGGACGCGTTCGACGGGGCGGGCTGGCTGAACCTGACGAACACCCGCGGTGTCCTGAAGGTCGAGGGCGTCTCGGTGGAGCTGACGGGACTGGACGACCCGCACATCAAGCGGGACCGGTACGTGCAGGTGGCGGGCGGCCCGTCCGGTACGGCGGACTTCTCGATGGGCGTGGTCCACGCCCCGTACCTGCGCGTCCTGGACGCCTTCACGGCCGACGGCTACCCCCTGGTCCTGGCCGGCCACACGCACGGCGGCCAGCTCTGCGTCCCCTTCTACGGCGCTCTGGTCACCAACTGCGACCTGGACGCGGACCGCGTGAAGGGCCTCTCGCGGCACACGGCGGAGGGTCGTACGTCGTACCTCCACGTCTCGGCGGGCTGCGGCACGAACCGCTACACCCCGGTCCGCTTCGCGTGCCCACCGGAGGCGACGCTGCTGACGTTGGTGGGCCGGGAGTAGGAGGGGGTCAGGCGGAGCCCGCCTTCCCCTCCCCTCCTCCCCCTCTCGTAACCCACTCGGCGTAGAACAAAATGCCGGACACGCCCTTTTATTCATACTTTTGGGGCATGACGGCTCCCATACCCCGGGACATCCCGGACCTCCCCGCGGTCCCGGGCACGCCCGTGCTGCTGCCCGGCTACGTTCCGGCGACGGCGGTGGTGGCCCCCACCCGCCGCCCCGCGACCGCGGTGTTCCGCCTCCTGACAGCCGCACTGGCGTCGGCGGGAGTGGCCCTGGAGCTGCTGCTGGGCAGCCCGGGCCGGATCATGAGCTACTTCGGCGTCCAGGCGGCGATACTCCTGGCCCTGGTCAGCCTGGCCTCGGCCCGCCGCGCCTGGCAGGCGTCCCGCCCGCTGTCCTCATCCCTGACCGGCGCGGCGCTGCTCTACATCGTGATCTCGGGGTTGGTCTACCACCTGCTCCTGGGCCACACCACGCCCCCCTTCTCCATGACGGGCGCGACACACCCGCCGGTGGCCTGGCACGGCCAGTGGCTGGCCCTGCAGCTCCTCTATACGGCGGCACCCGTGGCCGCCCTCGTGGACTGGCTGATCCTCACGCCGCCCGGCCGCCTCCACCTCCGCCAGACGGCGGCCTGGATGCTCTACCCCCTGGCCTACCTGGCGTTCTTCCTGACCCGAGCGGAGCTGTCGCTGCCCGGCACACCGGGCCGCTACCTCTACCCCTTCCTGGACGCCGAGGAACACGGCTACCGCGGCGCGCTCGCCAACGCCCTCCTCCTGGGCCTCGCCTTCTACGCCCTGGCGGTCCTCCTGGTGGCCCTGGACCACACCCGCCCGAACCCGGTCGGCCGCCGCCCATAAACCGGATTTCGTCTCCGGCCACCGGTGGGCTAAAGTAAACGACGTCGCCGCGACAAGCAGGACAGCAGCGACATCGGGGTGTAGCGCAGCTTGGCAGCGCGCTTCGTTCGGGACGAAGAGGTCGTGGGTTCAAATCCCGCCACCCCGACGCTGGTCAGAGACCACCTAGTAAATTTACTAGGTGGTCTCTTTCATGCCCCGGGGGGCCAAACAGGGGGCCAAAGGGTTCGGGTCGGGCTCCGAGTGCGTCCGCCTCTCCGTCGCCATCGGCGAAGATCTCGTCCGTCGCTTCGGCCCCCTCAGTGATCACCGGGGCGGAGCTGCTTCCGTGGTCGCCTGGCTACTGTGACCGACCAGCAGCGTGATCCGCTCCAACGGGATCCCATGATCGGAGAGCAGGGACCCGAAGCTGTGCCGGAGCTCCCGCGGTGTCCACCCCCGGATCAGAGTTGAGGAACGACAGACGCCAGCTGTAGCGGGACCGCCTGGATCCAAATCGACCAGGCGCCTGCCACTGTCGCGATTACGACACCCGCACCGGCGAGCCAAGGGCGCGTTTTCGCAGGTCAACACGGCTCTTAGCGTGGGGCCGGTTGAACGTTGCCCCCTCCGGGACAACGAAGAGACCGCCCATCCGGCCAGGGTGGTCTCTTCGTTCCAGGGCCTGTCCGACGGGTCGCGTCACCGATCCCGCACCCGGCAGCACGGTCACCCGAATGGAGCAACATGACGTGCCACCCACATGGGTGAAGATCAAGCTGACTAGTGCCCCAACCGAGGCAATCCGTGAAAGGGAACCAAATGCGCATTCGACGAATCCTCGCCGCCGTCATCGCCACGGCAGCCCTCGCCGGACTCGGCCTCACAGGCGCCGCCACCGCACAGGGTGCCCCGTCCTACGTCACCCCCTCTCAGTGCAAGCAGGGCGGCGGAACGCCCGATCTGACGGACAACCTCTGCAAGGGCGGTATGCACAACGGGGAGCAGATCGACTGAACCCCACAAGGCGCCCCGCAGCCACGCGCCGCGGGGCGCTCCCGCGCGAGCGCAGCCGGGAGAGTCGCAGGGACTGTGCCGGCCCATCGGGCACGCCAGGTCCGAGTCGGCCCGGAAGCACACGGCGGGCGGGAGCTCCCGAACGCCGTCGCGCGCGAGCGCAGCGAGCCGCCAAGGTGTGCGCGGCCGTAGGCCGCACCTTCTCCGGCGGAGATCGCGGCGCGGCTCTGAATCGCCGAGGGGCCGGCCGACGGCGTCCGCGTCGGTCAGCGGGTGCGGAGACTGCTGGTGTACACGTCCGTACGGTTCTGTGGTGCGCCGGAGTGGGTCTCGGTGAGCACCGCCCGTACTCCCTTGCCGTCTGCCACCAGGCCTTGGTAGTCGCCGAGGAAGTAGCCCCCGGCGAACGGCGCCTGCAGCCAGTCGAAGACCCGCGAGATCCGTCGTTCGGTCCGGAGCTTCGGGTTTCCGTGCTGCAGCGTGGCCAGTTGGTAGGCGGTGGGCAGGGTGGTGGTGTTGCCGGGCTCGAGGAAGCGCAGGTCGTAGTAAGTGAGCGCGACCGTGCCCTGCTCGGCGACCGCGATCGACGGTGAGAAGGCCGGAACGCCCTTGGGGCTGATCAACTCCGGGGTCCCCCAGGTGCGTCCGCCGTCGGTGGACCGCACGAGCTGGACGGAGTCGAACTTTCCACCGGAGAAGTCCGAGCCCTCGTAGGCCATGTACAGCGTGCCTGTCTTGGGGTCGACGGCCGGGCTCGGCAGGGTGGCCGCGGCACGTAGCAGTTTGGTGGGGTCGTTCGGGTCGACCTCCGGTACGGACGTGTCCCGGGCCACGGTGACCGGGGCGCTCCAGGTCTCTCCGGCGTCGGTCGAGGTGACCACCTCGTAGCGGGCTTCGACGACGGTGCTCAGATCGTCGGAGTAGGTGATCCGGTCGAAGAAGTCGTACAGGGTGCCGGTGCACCGGTCGGCGACGATCAGATGGCCGATGGTCTGGGTGTTGGGCACGGTGCTGGTGTCGACGAACGGCCGGGCCTTGCTCCAGGTGCGGCCGCCGTCGCGGGTGAGGGAGAGGTAGCCGGGACCGTCGAGGGAGCTGGGGCCGGGTGGGTCGTTGTCGAGGCGGTTCCAGACCTGGTAGGCGGTGCCCTTGCGGATCGGGTCGGCGGTGAGTGACGGCTTGTCGTTGAAAAACGGCTGCTCGTCGACGTGCGTGATGGTGAGGTTCTGCCAACTGCGGCCGCCGTCGCGGGACGTGACTGCCAGGAGGGCGCTGCGCGTGCTCTTCGTGAAGTCGACGCCCTCCCCGCCGGCGTAGACCGTGCCGTCCGGTCCGGTGCTCACCCAGGGGTCGGAGGCCCGTTCGAAGTCCGCGCCACCGGGGGCGCACAGGCTGAACGGCAGCGTGCTCCGGTGGAAGGTGTGGCCGTCCGTGGTCCAGCCGGCCGCCAGGCCACGGGCGCCGCCGTCGTTCCAGCGGTCCTGCTGGAACACGGTGACCACGCGCTTGGGGTCGCGCGGGTCGACGGACAGGTACGGCTCGACCTCGGTGGCCGGGTAGACGATGCTGTCGGGGGACCTCGCTCCGATGGTGCACTTCGCGTACGGGTCGCCGTGGGACACCTTGACCAGTGGTGTGCCGTCGGCGTTCCGGTCTGCTGCGGCGGGAGTCGCGCCGGTGACCGTGACGAGCAGGAGCGCGGCGGTGGTGACGGCGGGCAGGGGCAGGAAGACGCGCATGCGGGATTTCATTTCCTCCGGGCCTGTCGGCCGGGGTACGGGACCGCAGTCATCGGGGCGGCCTGGGGCACGGAGGCGTACCGGAACGCGAGGGTGGGGCGACTCCGCCTGGTCCTTTTCGGCGTTGCAGCCGGTGCCCTTGATGGGCCGAACGACGGAGTCGTCCCCGGGGTCGTCGAGGAGCACGGCGGAGCCGACCGGCGGGTGCACCGTGCCGGTCGGCACCTTGGTCGCGCTGTTATGGCGCCGTCTCGTACGTTCCCGGAGAGGACCGTGGGCCGCGTGCCGGTCGGCGATGCCGACGGGGTCGGCCTTGACTCAGACGGGTTGGAGCGGGATGACCTGCTGGACCTCTTCCACGGTGGCGATGAGTCAGGGCATCGGCAAAGGGCCACCTCAATGCGGACAGCGGCGCGATCATCGCCCGCGCCGGCAGGAAGACTCCCTCACCGTCGGCACATCCAGGCTCGAGGCGGACGCCGTCGGCCTCGCGGACGTCGGCGCCAACCGGCGGGACTGCTCGTTCTTCTGCGCCTGTTCGAGACCTGCCGAGTGTCAACAACGCTCGTGATCAATACAGCTGGGAAATCCGAATCAATACAGCCAGGAAATGCGAACGACGTCGTCGGTCACTGTATGACGACATGGCCGAGGCCGTTCAGGACGACGGCGAGCGCGATGTTCAGGACAGCGCGGACCGTCTCCAAGCGGTGACGGCCTTGGCTTCGAGACGGCCGGCGTTCGGTCGGCGTCCACCATCGCGAGTGCCACGGTGTCGAGACGGGCGCGGTCGATCCACCCGACGATGGACCGGGTGCCGTCACTCCATACCCACCGCGCCGGGTGCACCGGCCGGACTGGCTGCCCAGCCGTGCGCCGACCGGTCAGGTGATCGCCTGCGAGGTCCCGTCAGGCAGCGCGCAGGATTCGCCGGCGTAGGGGCGTGAAACGATCTGTCCGCCGGCGGCCGTGCAGTCGTCTCTGGAGATGTTCGGAGACGAGGCGGCCCCGGCGCTGACAGCGCCGACGGCGCTCACGCCGGCAAGGGTTGCCGCGGCCAGGGCGAGGCCCAGGATTCTTCGCATGCGCATGACTTCCTCCTCCTCTCAGGCGCCTTCGTTCGGCCTTCGGGAAGGACAAGTCTCAAGACGACGGCGCCCTCTTACTCAGCATGGGCGCTCCGCATGAGGCCCGCGAGGCGAGGCTGGGCGCCGCGCCCGGGCGGTGACTGCCCGGCCCCGGTTGCCGGCGGGCGGCTGCCGTGCGCGGTCCTCTAACGCGGTTCGTGGGCCGCCGCCCGGCAGGCACCGGTCGCGGCGCCGCCCGCCACTCCGGCCCCGGTCAGCCCGGTCACACAACTCTGCAGGTCTCCGACCACGCCACGGCCGCAGGCCGCTGTGACGGAGTCGGAGGCGGTGGCACCGGCCAGTTCGGCCATCCGTGTGCAGGCGGGGATGTCCGCCCGGACCGCGGGAGCGGCGAGGACCGCACCACCGAGGGTGAGGGTCAGGCCGGTGAGGGCACCGGCGATACGGGTCGACGTGCGCATGGGACGCACCTGCCTTCCGGGTTGGTCGCGCGGGCCTGGTCCCGGCGGGCCGGATCCACGCGGTAAGGCCGCCTGGCGACGCTCGGTGAGTGATGCCCCGCCCGGCGGGCTCAGGGACTGACCGCACGATGCTGCGTCGCATCCATTGAGCCGCATCGGGACATGGTCGCCAGGCCGAAGGAGAGGGCCCCGGACCGGATGAGACGCACTCGGACCTCCACTCGCGGGCCCCTCACTCCAGCGTCGCATCCTCTCCCCCGCCCGTCCTGGGCATCCGGGGGGCGACCGCGCTGAGTAACTGCGATTGCGCGAAGCGCGGTAGTCGGCCCGTCCGGCCGACCAGGCGGGTTGGACGGCCCGGCGTCCCAAGATCCGGACCATTTCCGGACCAGCCCCGCCCAAGGAGCCGCACCGACCGCCGTTTTCGCTGGTCAGCGTGGGCCGTTGAGGAGCGAGAGCACGAGATGGGCGTACAGCCGTGATGGGCGCGCGGCGGTGAGCACGGCTTTCGCCTGCTCCAAATTCAGCGCCTTGCTCGGCCGCGGCAGGGGCGGGGGGTGTCCAGTCGACGGCTCTGACCCGTAATCGGTGGTTGCGCTGCGTAGCGATTGCTGGAGGAGGATGCGTGCGGAGCAGGGGCAACCCGGCTCGGCCGCGCATCTGTCTCATGATCTTGAGCGGTCGTCATCGGGTCGCCCTGACATCGGCGGGCCGCTCTGGGCGGGATCTCAACAACTGTGCAGGCAGGGGCAGGTGAGGTCCTCGGCCGGTTCCGCAAACCCCTTGCTCCCGTGTCAGGGGCAGGCACTAGAGTTCGATGCGTTGCGTGATGTTCACAGCAACCGTACAAAGAGCGCGGCCGGCCTCCGGAGATCCGGGGCAGCGAGGCCGCGCCATTCCCGTGGGGGGAATCCAGCAGTGAGAACACGCTCTTTGGTGTCGGCGGCCGTGTCCGCCGCACTGGGCGCCGCACTCCTCGCCGCGCCCGCGCTGGCGTACGCGGCCGACGGCGGCACACCCGGGCAGGGCCCGGCGGCCACCGCGACCACGAACCCGACGGCCGATGCGACGCCGGCGGACACGCCTACCAGCGCCCCGTCCGACCCGCCTTCGGACACCCCGACCCCGTCCGACCCGCCCATCGGCGAACCGTCGGACACCCCGACCCGCGCCGATCCGACCCCGTCCGACCCGCCCTCCGGCGACCCGACGCCCGACCCGAGCAGCAGCGCGCCTGCCGACGGCACCGGCGCCCCGGTGTTCGGCAACGTCGGCTCCGACCCTTCCGACGCCGGCTTCCTGACGGTCGCCGTCTCCTCCGACTCGGCGATCACCGAGGTGTCCGCCGACCTGACCGAGCGGCACGGCGCGGACCCGGCGACCGTCGCAGTCACCGGCTTCACGCTCGTCTCCGGCACGCCGCAGGACGGCGTCTGGCGCTCGCCTCGCATGTCGCAACTGCCTTCGTACGGCAGCTACGACGTGACGGTCAGCGCCCAGGACAGCGACGGCGACAGCACCTCGGCAGCGGACGCCACCACCGTGGACGTCGAGCCGAACCCGGTCTTCGCCGACCGCAGCATCAGCCCCGCCGTGCTGGACGTGGAGCACACGCACGTCACGCTCAGCGGCCGCATCTCGCTCTTCGACCCGATCACCGGCGACACCTCGCCGCTGGCCGGCAAGACGCTGAGCGTTGTGGCCGAGTACTCCTACAGCGCCGTCACCGCCGCCGACGGCAGCTACGCGATCGACGTGACACCGAAGTTGAACGGCCTGAACGCCACGTCCGTGCCGGTCTCCCTCTCCTTCTGGATCGCCAACCCCGACGGCACGAACACCTATGTGCTCGTCGACAGCAAGACCCTGCCGGTCGTGGTCAGCCCGAGCCGGATTCGGCTGGACCACTCCAGCGTGCGGATCAAGTACGGCGCCAAGGCGTCCTCATCCGGCGTCGTGGAGTACCTGTACGACGGCACCTGGCGCCCGGCCAAGGGCGTCGCGCTCGAGATGGGCTACTACGCCACGGCGACCAGCGGTGCCGGCGGACGCTTCACGCTCACCTACCCGTACCTGCTGTCCGACGACGGCACGTTCACGGTGGAGACCAGCCTCGACAGCTACCTGGCCGACCCGTATCTGACCGCCTCGCACGCGCAGTTCAAGGTCGACGTCATCAACCGGACGAACATCTGCTTCTGCTCGAGCTGGATTGACGAGTACTCCGACCTGCACATCCAGGGCAGCATGACCGCCAGCAACGGCAAGGTGCCGCCGAACCGGAAGCTGTACCTCCAGCAGTCGGCCGACGGCAAGACCGGGTGGAAGTCGCTCGGCTGGTTCACCGCGAAGTCCAACGGCACCTTCAACCTCGACGGGTACGTGTCGGTGCCGAAGGGCTACTGGCGGCTGTACTCGGCGGGGTCGTCGGACTACCAGCCCGGCTACTCCAACTCCGTGCACTTCAACCGCACCGCCACCAGGATCACCGGCTTCAACGCCGGTCCCGAGCCGGTGCGCAAGGGCCACACCGTGACCACCACCGGCACCTTGCAGCGGCTGAGCGGCACGAAGTGGGTGGCGTTCGGCAAGCAGCGCGTCTACATCCTCTTCCAGGCCAAGGGCAAGAAGTCCTGGACACAGTTGGGCTCCGTCAAGGCCGACTCGCACGGCCGCTTCACCGCCCGCTTCACCGCGAAGCAGGACGGCACATGGGTCGGGGTCTACCTGGCGTCCGGCTCCTACGTGGACGCCGAGAGCTACCACGACTACGTGGACGTGCGCTGAGCAGCCTTTTCTGACGACCACCGCGAAGGGCGCCCCGGGAACCTCCGGGGCGCCCTTCGCTACATGAGCCAGGACGCCGTCGAGAGGGCGAAGGAGCCCATCGGCCGAGCGGTGGACGGCCGTCTCCACACGCGGTGACGCGGCCTCAGGTGTCGGGTGTCTGCGGTGCGGCGTACGCTGGCACGTCGCTGTCGCAGTGCGGGGGAGGAAGCGCGAGTTGGCTACCGACAGAGCGGTCTCGGGCGTGTCCGTTTCATCCGAGGACAGTTCGTGGGTGCGGATACTGGAGGACGTGGCCAGAAGCGGACGGCGGCTGCGGCGGGCGGAGTTGGAGTCTCTGCGCGAGTACGGCGACCGGGCTGCCGAGGAGGGGCGGGGGCTCTCCGAGCTGGTCGACGAGCGGTTGGCCGCGACCGGCAGGGTCTGGGAGGGGCAGCCGGTGGACGCGGCGTCGATGGCGGCGCTGCGGGCGGCGATGGCCGCGCTCGCCGCGGGGCACGGCCGGGCCTACCGGGAACGGCTGCGGCAGGAGGAGGCCGGGCGGCGGGAGTTCGTGGCAGACCTGCTGAGCAGCCGCAGCGACCTCGGGCGGCTGGCCGAACACGCCGAGCGTTTCGGGCTCAATCTGGCGTGCGCACATGTCGTCGCGGTCGCCGAGGGCGACGGCTACGACCTGGAGGATCCCCAGGTGCGGGCGCTGGAGCGGCAGTTGCTCGGCCGCTTCGGCGAGCAGGAGGTCCTGCTGGCGGTGAAGCACGGGCGGCTGGTGTGCATCGTGCCCTCCGGCCCGGGTGAGACCGCGGCGGTCAAGGCGTTCGCGGAGCTGACGCAGGGACGGCGGGTCGTGGTGGGCCGTCCGCACAGTGGGCCCGGCGGTGTCGTGCACTCCTACGAGGAGGCGCGGAACGCGTTGGAGCAGGCGGCCCAGCTGGGGCTGGACGGAAAGTTGCTGAACGCGGCCGATCTGCTGGTCCTGCCGGTGCTGCTGCGGGACCGGGAGGCCCTGGAGGAGCTGGTGCGTGGGGTGTTGGGCCCGTTGCGGAAGGCGCGTGGCGGGGCCCAGCTGCTGCTGGAGACCCTGACCGCCTACGCGGAGTCGCGCTACGTCGCGGCGGAGGCGGCCCGGCGGCTCGGGCTGAGTGTGCGTGCCCTGGCGTACCGCATCGCGCACATCGTCCGGCTCACGGGCCTGGATCCGGACGACGCGCTGCAGCGGTACACCCTGGAGACGGCGGTGTTCGGTGCGCGGCTGCTGGGGTGGCCTGATCAGTCGGCGGACGGGTAGGCGAGGGACGGGCGGGCGGGGGACGCGTAGGCGGCGCACAGTGCGTGCCAGCGGGTCGTTTGTTCGGGGGTGGACCGGCCGCGGAGTCGGGCGAGTCTGAGCAGGTTGGCCTCGGCGGCGCTGCCGAGGCTCCGTGCCTCGGCGAGGTAGTGGTCGTCGAGCAGGGCCTCGACCTCGGTGTCGCTCTGGACGGGGTCGATCCGGGCGGCGAGCTGGGCCATGGTGCGATAGGAGCCCTGGAGCAGGAACGGCGGTTCGAGGCGGTCGGTGTCCTCCTGGGCTGCGGAGGCGATGTAGGCGCTGTTGACGGCCAGGACGGTCTGCTGGACGCGGCGCAGCCGGGTGAGAGTCGCCAGCACCCGGTCCAGGTCGTGCACCGGGTGGGCGAGCTGGTCGGCCTGTGCGCCCGGGTCGCCGTCGGCGAGGGCGGCCAGCAGGGCGAGGTCGGCCGGATCGGTTCCGGCGAGGGGGGCCAGCACCGGGTTGGCGGCGAGGGCGTTCTCCAGGAAGGAGAGGGCGAACAGGTCCTGGTGGCCGGTGAGGACCTCGCCGAGGTTCCAGACGTCGGCGCGGTTGGCGAGCATGTCGGGGATCTGGAAGCGCCGCCCGTTCGCGGTGTAGGGGTTTCCGGCGAGGCAGACGGCGAAACGGCGCCCGCGCAGGTCGAAGCTGCGGGCTACGCCGTCGCTGACGGCCTCGACGCGGCGCTGCGCGTCGCACAGCGGGATGAACTTCTGGAGCAGTTCGGCGGAGACGTGCTGGATGTCGTCCACGTGCAGCAGGACGTTGCTGCCCGCCTCCAGGGCGAACACGATCTTCTCGACCTCGCGGCGGGCGGCCGCGTCGGGGGCGCGGTCCGGGTCGAGTGACGTGGTGCCGGCCCCGAGGGCGGGGCCGTCGACGCGGACCATGAGCAGGCCGAGGCGGTCGGCGACGTATTCCAGCAGGGTGGTCTTGCCGTAGCCGGGCGGGGACAGGAGCAGCAGCAGGCCGCTGCGGTCGGCGGGGCCGGTGGTGTCGAGGGTGCCGAGCTGCTTGGCCAGGTTGTCGCCGACGAGCGGGAGGTAGACCTGGTCGATGAGCTGGTTGCGGACGAAGCCGGCGAGCGGGCGGGGGCAGTGGTCGTCCAGGCGCAGCCGGGCCCGCTCGGCGACCAGGACGTCCGCGCGCTGTCGCTGGAAGGCCCGGAAGGCCGGGGCCCGCTCCTCCCGGAACACCCGTGCCCGGTGCGGCAGTTCATCGATGCGGACGGTCAGCCGGCCCTCGCGGAGGCGGGGGTGGGTGCCGAGGAGGCCGTCGACGGTCTCGCCGACGGGCGCGGTGACCTCGTAACGCGGCAGGTCGGGTGCGCACAGGTGCGCCACGGCCTCCGGCACGCCCTCGCCGTCGGCTCCGTCCACATGGACGGCCGCGTACGAGCCCAGCCAGGCGCCGGCGAGCTGGTGCCGCGCGGGCAGGTCGGCGCCGAGCGCGCCCAGGTCCGAGGTGAGGACGGGGGCGGCGGCGGTGTGCCGGAAGCCGTCCAGGAGGGTGCGCGCGGCGACGCCGGTGGCGAATCCCTCGTGCGGGTCGGCGAGTTCCTCCTGGAGGTAGTCGCCCGCCCGTGGCGCCGACGGCAGTCCGACTGTGGCGGTGAACTCGGCTACGGCGTCGGTGAGTTCGGCCGCCAGCTCGGCGGAGGCAGTCGCCGAAGCGGACGGGGCAGTCGTCGGCGCGGCGCCGTCGGGTCCGAAGTGGACGCGGGCCAGCGCCAGGGAGCGGGCGCGGCGCTGCCAGGCGGCCCGCTGGGCGTCGGTCGCGCCGTGGGCCCAGAACAGCTGGGCGGTGGCGCGCACCTCGGCGGGGTGCTGCAACAGACCGGCACCGGCTCGCAGCCGCAGCAGCGCGCCCAGGATGACCGCGGCATCGTGGTCGTGGACGCCGCGCTCGTACCCCTCGTCGTAGCCCCGCTCGGCCGCGCGGCGGACCTGGTCGAGCAGCGGTTCACCGGTGGCCGTGGCCAGCAGCGAGGCGGCCAGGTACTCGGCGCGGTAGAGCGTCGGTGACTCGCTCACCAGGGGCTGCGTCCAGAACTCGCGGCCGGTCAGGAGCTCGGGGAGGTCGGCGGACCGGCGGTAGCCGGTTCCGGTGACGACGAAGGCCAGGCCGTCGCCGTCCGGCTGGAGGGTGAGTTCCACCGGTTCGCGGCGGACGGCGAAGCGGTGGCGGCCCAGCCGGACGGTGGCGCCGCCGTCCTCGGACAGGTCGGCCCGGTCGCGCAGCTCGCGCAGGGCGGTGCGGACGGCACCGAGCAGGCCGTCCTCCAGTTCCTGGGCGCGTACCCGGTCGTCGAGGTCGCGCAGTTCGCCGGCGGCGGCGCGGATGCGCAGCGCCATCGGGTCGGTGGCCTGTGCGGCGTGGATGTCGGCCGCCGAGCCGAGCCCGGCGAGCCTGCGGCTCAGCGCCTGAAGGGCCCGGCGGGCGGAGGCGGCGGCCCGGTCGGCGCGGGCGGCGGCCTCGTCCAGCAGGGTCTGGCGGCGGGCGGCGAACGCCTGCCGGATCTCCTCCCGGCGCAGCGCCAGGTCGGCGGCGAGGTCCTCGGCCTCGGCGAAGCGGGCCTCCAGCGCGTCCACCCGCAGCAGCAGGCGGGCGAGCTGGTCGTCGCAGGCGGCCGGGCTGTCGGCGGCGGCCAGGGCGGCGGTCGTCGCCTGGGCGAGCAGCGCCGACTCCGCGGCATGCGCGGAGCGGTGCTCGGCGTCGAGCAGGGCACGGCGGTGGGTCGTCAGTACGGCTCGGGCGCGGTTGACCGCCGCCAGGACCTCGCCGATGGCCAGCAGTACGGCCGTTCCCGCGCTCGGGTCGGCATCGGCCGCGCCGGTGACCAGGTCGGTGACGGTGGCCAGCGCGTCCGCCTGCTCGGTGAGGCGGTCGGCGAGCCGCGCGGCCTCGGCGGCGGTGGCGATCGAGGCGGCTTCCTCGGCGGCGAGCCGCGCGGCGGCGAGGGGGGCGGCGAAGGCGTCGGGACCGGCGAAGAAGGCGAAGGCGCGTTCGGTCGCCGCCGCGAGCTCGGCGGCCAGGTCCGCCTCGACCCGGTCCAGTGCGGCCAGGTCGAGCTGGGGCAGCTCGCGCAGCGTGCGGGTACGGCCCTGGGCCCGGCGCAGTTCGGCGAGGAGTACGGTCCAGGCGTCCGCGTCGGCGGGCGGTTCGCCGTGGGAGCGGCGGACCAGCGCGGCGGCCTCCGCAGCCGCCTGGTCCAGCGCCTGCGCGGCGCGCGCTGCGAGTTGCCGGATCCTGGCTTGCTCCGCTACCAACTGCTCGGCAGCGGAACGCAGTTCGGTGAGTGGTTCGAGCAGGCCGGTATCGGCCAGCCAGTAGTGGCGGTCCGTCGCCTTGGCGCAGGCGTCGAGGATCAGCTCCGGGGAGGCCGTCGTCCGGTTCTCCTGTGCGGCGGCGGTCGCGCCGCGGACCACGTCGAGGCAGTCGGCGATGCCCGCGACCAGGTCGGCGTTGCCGATCCGCGCCAGCGGGCCGTCCCCGACCGGCTGCGCGGCGGCGTAATCGGCGGACTGGAAAGGGGTCTGCCACAGCTGGAGTTCGTGCGTGCGCACGGGCTCGTGGTCCGCTCTGAGCAGGACGAGGGTGCCGTCCGGCAGCAGGGTGTACGCCGCGCCGTGCAGGGCGCTCGCGGCCTCGCGGCGGACGGTGTTCCACGGCAGCAGCAGGACCTGGGCACGGGCCGGCCGGCTCAGGACGTAGAGCAGGTCCTCGCCGTTGGGTGAGGGGAGCACCGCGTCGAAACGCAGCTCGTCCGCGGCGGACCCGTCGGCCGCGGAACCGGCACCCGCACCCGCACCCGCACCGCCCGTACCGGACGCGCCGCCCGCGCCGGCCGCCCCGCTGCCGATACGGAAGGCCCGATGGCTCCCGTCCGCCAGTTCGTAGCCGCCGGGGAAGATCAGGCCCTGTTCGGCGGGCAGCAGCCTGGCACCGCGGCCCAGCGAGTCCTGTCGACGCACCGAGCCGGTACGGGTGTTGGCGACCAGGTAGCGGTCCGCCGGTTCGTTGTAGGGGCGGATCCGCAGGAGCAGCAGGGGTCCGGTCGCCGCGTAGGCGACCGTGGCGTCGGCCAGACTCTGCAGCGGCTCGTCGACCGCTTCCCGGAACAGCAGCCGGTCGCCGGGATGTGCCCGGACCGTGAGGCTGCCGCCGGTGGTGGCGACCGAGACCGCGCCCTCGCCGCCTTCGATCAGGATCCTTCCGTCCGCGTGGTACTCGCGTCCGGCCGTCGTCCACGGCAGCTCGGAGACGGGCGGCTGCGGCAGGTCGCGTTCACCGTGGTTGCCCAGGTACTCGACCCCGGCCGCCCCCAACTGCCAGCTCAGGACCCGCAGATCGCCCTCGTTCTCGCCGGTGCGGAACACCGCGAGCAGCCGCCCCGACGCCGTACGCCTCAGGTCGGTGAGGCGCGCGTCCCGGTAGTACCGCAGCAGCTCGGCCAGGTCGCGGTGGAACCGCTCGTCGTCGAGCAGACCGGGGACCTTCTCGTGCCCCAGGGCCGAACCGTCCAGGGTGTGCAGCGACAGCAGGCCCGCGTCGAGGTCGGGCGCCGAGGTCCCCAGCAGGAGGACGTCGGGCCGTACGGCGACCACGCCGCATGCGGTGCCCTCGCCGTCGGTGCGCGGCCGGGCCGAACCCGCCAGCTCCAGCGGGCGGGAGCCGAACGCCTCCTGCCGCCGGGAGTTCAGCGAGGCGGCCCGTCGGCCGAGTTCCGCGGCGCGGTCGGCGAGCCGTGCCCGCAGGATCTGGTAGGTGCCGTCCTCGACGCCCATGGTTGCTTTCCGTTCCTCCTGGCCGCGTTGCGCCATCGGTCGTCTGCGGCGCCGTTGTGGCTGGTCGCGCCCGCGCGGCGGTAGCCGCACATCAACACAGCCCCGCGCCCCTTCGGGGGCGCCTTCGTTCGAGGGCGCCCCCGTCGTCGCGCTATTTGGCTGAACCGTTGGCGAGTTGTACGGGGTCGACCGACGCG
The DNA here is from genome assembly GCF_053611365.1 of Streptomyces sp. NPDC054813. Classification (NCBI taxonomy): domain Bacteria; kingdom Bacillati; phylum Actinomycetota; class Actinomycetes; order Kitasatosporales; family Streptomycetaceae; genus Streptomyces; species Streptomyces sp. NPDC054813. Next base: position 32,965 of record NZ_JBSHAF010000011.1, read on the forward strand.
GTGCCGTCGGCCGTCTGGCCGCCGAGCAGCTTCATCAGCAGGGCCAAATTCCACGGGCCGCCGGCCGCCAGCGAGCGCAGCACCTCCGTCGCGTCGCCGCTGAAGCTCTTCTCGCCGTTCAGCCAGTCCGCCCCGAGGGCCTGCACCGTCTCCGAGCCCTGCACCGCGCCGTCGATGGCCTTGCCGAAGGACACCGCGCCGACCAGCCGCTCGAGGAACACGCTGTCGCCGCCGACGATGTCGATGTCCGCGCTCTCCAGTCCGGCGGCCAGCACCGCCGCCTGGGCCTCGGCCACCTTGCTCTGGACCTCCAGCGCGGCCATCCGGACCTCCTTGTCCGCGGCAAGGCGCAGCCGGAACTCCTCGTGGGTCCGGGACACCTCGTCCAGCGCGGCCATCGCCGCCGCCTTCTCCTTGAGACCGGCGGCCTCGCCAAGCAGCCGCTCCCGGATGCCCGCCGCCTCCGCGTTCGCCTTGCTCTCCGCGACGGCGGCCTCGGCGAGTCCGACCTTCTCGACGGCTTCCGCCTTCTCCTTCAGGCCGGCGGCCTCGCCCTCCAGCCGGGCCCGCACGCCGGCCGCCTCGGCCATGGCCTGCCGCTCCGCCACCTCGGCCTGGGCGAGGCCGGCCGCCCCGGCCAGGGCGCGCTCGCCCTCCGCCCGGCGCACGTTGGCGGCGGCCTCCAGCTCCGCGCGCTTCTGCCCGGCCTCGGCCAGCACCAGCTGCTCCTTGGCCCGCAGGTGCGCGGCCTGCTCGGCGGCCTCGGCCGCCTTGATGTCCTTGACCAGCTGCTCCTGCGCCTCCGCCTCGGCGGCGATGATCACGGTCTGCCGGGTGCGCTCGGCCTCCTGGACCACCCGGACCCTCTTGATCTCCTCTTCCTGCTCCGCGACCGTGCGGTCCACCGCGATCCGCTCGCGCACCACATCGGCCACGCCCCGGCGCTCCACCTCGACCTGCCGTTCCTTCTCCGCCCTGGCGAGCTCCACCTCCCGCTCCCGGTTGACGACCTCCATCAACCGGTCCTTCTCGATGCGCTCGCTCTCCACCGCGAGGACCCGCTCCCGGTTCTTCTCGGCGACCGCGATCTCCCGCACCTGGTTCTCCCGCTGGACACCGAGCAGTTCCTCGGTCCGCAGCAGCGCGCTGTGCGCCTTGAGCCGCTCCTCCTCCTGGACCTGCGCGGTGGCCGCCTCCTCCTGCGCGCGCAGGGTCTCGATCCCCTTGCGCTGCCTGATCTCCGCCTCCGCGCGCCGCCGTTCCAGCTCAAGGACGGCCTCGCGCGCGTCCACGTTCTGGCGCGTGATCTCCATCTCCTCGTTGCGCTGGAAGTCGTTGGTGCGGATGTGCTCCAGCGCCGTCAGTTCGGTGATCTTCCGGATGCCCTGGGCGTCCAGGATGTTGGAGGCGTCGAGCTGCTCCAGCGGGGTCTGTTCGAGGTGGTCGATCGCGGCGTCCTCCAGGTGGTAGCCGTTCAGATCGGTGCCGATGGCCGCGACGATGCGGTCCCTGAACTCCTCGCGCTTGGTGTAGAGGTCGGCGAAGTCGAGCTGCTTGCCCACCGTCCGCAGCGCCTCGGCGAACTTCGCGCTGAACAGGTTCTGCAGGGTCTCCTGATGGCTGGCCCGCTCGGTCCCGATCGCCTGGGCCACCTTGACGACGTCCTCGACCGTCTTGTTGACCCGGACGAAGAACGTGATCTGGATGTCGGCGCGGATGTTGTCCTTGCAGATCATGCCCTCCCGCCCGGTGCGGATGATCTCGATGGTCTTCACCGAGATGTCCATGACCTCGGCCCGGTGCAGCATCGGCAGCACCAGGGCTCCGGTGAAGGTGACGTCGACGCTCTTGGGCCGGGAGACGATCAGCGCCTCGCCCTGGACGACCTTGCGGAACAGCCGGCCGAAGAGCAGCAGCGTGCCCAGGCCGATGAGCAGCAGGACGGCGACCAACACGCCGATTCCGATGGTGACGACAGACATGGCTGTTCCCTTGGACGACCTTGCCGTGGATGGATGAGTGAGCGATGAGCGTGCTGAACGCCCGAACGAACGGGGGGATGCCACGTCAGCCGGTGGCCGGCACCGCGGGCATGACCCAGAAGTACTCGCCCGCGTCGTCGTAGTCGTAGATGAGTGCCGACGTCCCGGCACGGAGTACGCCGCCCGGCCCTGCCGCGTCGTCGAGGCTCTGCCGGACCTGTACGACCGCGGAGGAGCCGTCGGCCGCACGGACCTCGGCCTGTCCGAAGTCGGGGCCGACCCGTCCGGTGCGGATCACGCACCCGAGACCGACGAAGTCCCGGCGCGACGGCGGCGGGGCGGGGGCCGGCATCAGCCGCCGCAGCGGCCACGCGAGCACCCGCGCTCCCACCCACCCGCCGACCAGGGCGACCGGCAGCAGGACTCCCCCGTGGCCGCTGCCGACCACGACCCGGCCACTGAGCGCGCCGAACCAGGCGAAGGCGACCACCAGCGACACCGCCACGGTGATCGGCACCCCGCCCAGGCCCAGCACCTTCTGCAGCCCCCCGTGACCGTGGCGCCCCGCACCGTGCCCGTGCCCGTGGCCGTGCACATGGCCGTGGCCGTGATGTCCTCCGCGCGCCCCATGGAAGTGGGCGCCCCCCAGGAGCACCAGCAGCCAGTAGACCGCCACCACGACGAGCGCGAAGGTGAAGACCACGGTCGGATACGCCGTGACCGCCCCCAGAAAGTCCCCCACTGCACTCGCCCGCCTCTGCAGATCCCCCGACGGCCACGCTTCGTGTGCCGCACGCGCAAGAGTGACACCGCGGTAACGACCGCGCAGTGCATGATCCCGGAAGTCTCGGCGGCCCTTTCACGTCCCGGTTCAGCTCACACTCCAGACGCCGGCGAGGTCCGTAGACCAGTGGATCCGACCACCCCGGGCATTCGATCTTCTACGTCGCTCCGCCGCGCTTGTTCGTCGCTCCGCCGCGCTTCAACGTCGCTCCGCCGCGACTACGCGTCGGCAGCGACGCCTGCCAGGTCGGCCACTTCGAGTTCTTCGACAGGGAGCGGTAGTCGAAGGGCCGCGGATCACGACGCTCCCGGCCGGGGCTCCTCGCCGTCGTAGGCCGCCAGCGCAGCCTGGCGGCACTCCAGCAGGTTGCCGAGGATCTCGGGGGTCACGTGCTCCTGGGTCAACGCCACCGTTGCACTGGCCTCGACCGAGGCCCATGCGTGCCGGGCGCGCTTGTTGGCGCGGCGCCTGGTGTCGCTGCGCAGGAAGCCCGCTCCCGCCGCGAACCCGGCGGAGGTCAGAGCGGCGAGGGCGGCGGGAACGCGCGCGTCCGCGGAGGCCAGTCCTGCCGTTCCCGCCATGCCGGCGAGCAGGGCCGCGGGGAAACCGAGCGCGATGTCCATCTTGGTCCAGAACTCCGCCCGGCGGTGGGCGAGTGTCCTCTGGCGCGTCGCCTCGTCTCTCAGTCGGTCGATCTCGGCACGCAGGCGGTGCTCGGTCTCGTCCGGACTCAGGTGGGTGGTTCCGTCAGCGGGAGTGGCCATAAGGGCATTCCAACACGCCTGTGCCGGAAGGTACTTGGTGAGTCCGAACAGCCTTCGGGGGCGGCGGACGTGAGCTTCCCACGAATCGTGCACCGCCACGCTTTGCAGCCGATCCTGCCGATGATCTTCACCGTCGCTCGGCTGCCCGCAGACCCGTCTGAATGCGGGCTGTCAGCATGGCCTCAAGGCAGCATAGATTTTGCTCCAGTTGATCATCAGGGGGAGCAGTGGCAGGGCGGGATCTTCGAACTCTGTTCAGCTCCAACGACCGGAGCATCGCCGCCAGTGAGGCGTTCACGAACCGGCAGGCACAGTGGCAAGCGGTGACAGCCTGCCTCGCCGAGCATGTGCGGCATGTGATCCGCGCGGACTTCGATGCGGAGGATCTGGAGGCTCCCCGCCGTAACGTCCTCGTGTTCCACGGCGTTGGCGGGATCGGCAAGTCCACGCTCTCCCGCAAGATCGAGGCGTCGCTCACCCGCAGCGAGCATCGTCCCGTGCAGTGGGAGTCGCCGTCCCACCCCGAGGAGCGGACACTGCCGGTCCGTATCGACCTCGCACGCGCCGCGGGCATGGACTTCGAACGCGTCATCCTCACCGTCCGCCTTGCCGTCGCCGCGCTCGGTCGGCCAATGCCCGCCTTCGACCTCGCTCTGCGCCGCTACTGGGAGCACAACCACCCGGGCGAACCGATCGAGGACTACCTGCGCCGGGGCGGGCTGCTGAGCCGCTTCAGCGCCGCAGCCGCTCTACCGCAGCAGATGCAGTCGGCCCTGAGCGACGTCGCCCAGGCCCTGCTCCTGCCCGGCACCGTCGGGAGCGCGCTGGGCCACGGGGCCGGAGCGCTCATCAAGGCGTTACGCGAACGGCGCCAGTCCGTACGCGCCCTCGCCGGCTGCTCCCGCCTGGCCGATCTCCTGGAGGCCGAGCCCGACCTGGAAGCCCTCAGCTTCTACCCGCACCTTCTCGCCTGGGACCTGGCCCAACTCCCGGCCGACAAGCGTGCACTGCCCGTGATCCTGCTGGACACCTTCGAGGACACCGGAGACCGCACCCACCGTGACGTCGAGCGGCTGCTCCAGCGCCTCGTGTGGCTGATGCCCAACGCGTTCTTCGTCGTCACCGGACGCAACCGCCTTCAGTGGGCGGAGACGAGCCTGGAAGGGCAACTCGACTGGACCGGGCCGAACGCCTGGCCCGGCCTCGTCTCCGACACGGCCCATGCCGGCGCAGGTGCATCCGGCCACCAGATCCTGATCGGCGACTTCTCCTCCGAAGACTGCGAGGACTACCTGGCCCGCAGGCTGAGCCGCAACGGACAGCCACTCATCGACGAACCGGTCCGCCGGATCATCACCGAACGCTCCCACGGGCTGCCTCTGTACCTCGACCTGTCGGTCATGCGCTACCTGGAACTCCGGCGCGGCGGCAGACAACCGCAGGTCACCGACTTCGACCACAATTTCCCGGCTCTGATCGCCCGTACTCTCAGCGACCTGACCGCCGAGGAGCGCCACGTACTGCGCTCGGTCAGCCTGCTCAGCGCATTCTCCGTGCCCCTGGCGACCCAGGTCGCCGGCATGGACCACGACGCCCCCGCCCTACGGCTGATCGAACGCCCCTTCATCCGTGAGTCGCCCTCCCGCGTATGGCCCTTCCATGTCCACGACCTGATCCGCGCCGCCATCCGCAGTGCGGACGACGGCAGTGACGACCGCTGGTCTGACCAGGACTGGCAGCGCGCGGCCCAGCGCGCCTTCCACGCCCTGGAATCCCAGTGGCGCCAGGACCCCCGTCGCGACCGCAATGCACTGGTCCGCTGCCTTCAGCAAGGTCTCCTGATCGCCCGGGGCTTCCGTCTCGGTCTCGGCTGGCTCTCCGATGCCGCATTCCATTACGTAGGAGATTCCATCTGGGAACCGCTCGCGCTCCCCGCTGCGGGTGACCCTTCGTCGGGCGGTCTGCAGACTGCCGCGGATGCCCTGGTGGAAACGCTCAGCGCCGTCACTCGGCGCCAGCACGAGCACCGCGAGCGCACGGCCAGCCGACTCTCGGCCGTCCTGGCGTCGGAGCTGCTCCCCGACGACCTCGTTGAACTGGCCACGTACTACCTGGCGAAGGCCCAGCGAGACCTCGGCCTGACCGACGATTCACGCCGAGGCATGCAGCGTGTCGCCTCCGCTGACGGGCGGCTCGCTTCCGCCGCTCAACGGGGCCTGGCACACCTGAGCCGACTGTCCGGAGACTTCCCCGCGGCAGTGGAAGCCGCCGGGCGGCTGGGCTGGGAGGGACGGCACCATCGGGTCCTGGGAGACGTGTGGTGGGTACAGGGAGACATGGAGCGGGCGACCGCCGCCTACCTGGCAGCCAGGAGCGAAGCCGAAGAACACGGTGCGGTCGGCGAGACCGCCATGGCCCAGGCGCATCTCGCCTTCGCTGTCTCCATCGCCGACCCGCTCCGCGGCGATGACGAACTCGACCTGGCAGACCGGCTGCTGTCGCACCTCAGTCTGCGCTCCAGCGAGATGACCGCTCGCATCGCCGCGCTCGTACGCGACGCCGGGTTCGCCGCAGACGTGCCCGACCGAGCAGCCGTACTGCTCGCCGAAATCGGCGCCTCCGGCATTTCCTATGCCGCAGCCAAACTGCAGTTGGCCCTGTGCTTCCACCACGCCGCCCTCGACTCCCAGGACGACCTCGCCACCGCGATCACCCGCCTGCGCGAACTCACGCTCAGCGGCGACTACGCCTACTACGTCGACATCGCGCACTTCATGGGCGGACTTCCCCTTCCCGAGCACCCCGCGCGAGCACGGTGGATCGACGGAGAACGACAGACCCGCGAACGATGGCACCGCCTGGTCGAGACACGCCGCAGCCACCTCGGTACAGCTCGCTAGGCCGCACCGGGCGGAGTCGGGTGCGGCCCAGCGAGCTGCCCCAGGCTTACGCGGAGGGTGTCCGGGAGGCCGGTCCGGAGCACTTTCGTCGGCTGGACGCCTGTTCCTGACGCCCTGCGCGGGCTTCGTCGACCGCAACTGCTGGTGGAGTACGGTCCGGCGCGCGGGACAACGCCCGCCGATCCCTTCCACCACCTGGTCAGCGACCAGGTGTGGGAGATCCGGACCGAGCGCGGCATCGGCAGCCCCGGCACGGGAGTACGGGAACTGCGGGCCGGCGGCGCCGCCGGGCAGCTGGCCCCGGACCTGCGGGTGGCGCTGCGACGGGAGCCGTCGCTGCTGGGCTGTTCCGCTCCCCCGCCGCATGGGCAACCCAGCCGTTGTCCGTCCCTGTCGCTAGCATCGCGGCAGTCTCTGGGGAGGAAGCATGGGTTATTCAGGCGATTTTGTTCTGGTGCGCAGCGATTCTTCGTTGACGGATCTGCCTGTATTCGACGACCCGGAGTGGTGCATCGAGGAGCGCACCGAATGCTTCCACGAGTGCTGGCCACGCCCCGGGGGCTGGCGGACGCTGCAAGTGAATGACCATCTGCCGGAGAACGGCGACGACCGGTGGCTGCACCGGCTGGTCACCGTAACCGGCTCGCCAGTCTTGATCGCAAGCGTCATGGACAGCGATGTCTGCTACGTCCGCGGTCTCACTCCGTCCGGGGTAGCCTGGTCGACCTTCCTCGATCCGGTGATGGCCGCCGACTACGAGGTGTCGGTGTCGCCGCCTTCGGAGGATGAGGCGCCGCAGGGGGAGACCGACAAGGACAGGAGGGTCCGCTGGTTGCTCGCGGACGTGCCCCGGACAGCGGAGCAGATAGCGGTCTGGGCAGCCGAGAGCGGGTTTACCGCGGACCGTGATGCGCTACGTGTGGTCCTGACCAAGAGGGCGGACCCGCTCGTGGAAAACCTCCTCTTCGAACTGATCGATGCCTGCGGACTACCGCCGGCCGAGCCTGTCCGAGAAGATCCCGCGGCCGTTGACCACCCTGCGCACCCAGGCCACCGCCCCGAACAGAGCTGCCCACGCGGCGCCGGACTGGAAGCAGCGGTGTTGAACCTCCCCCGTGACGGGCACCTTGTGTTGCAGTGCGCCGCGGAGGCGAACTGCTACGCCCAGGTCTGGCTCCGCCCTGACGGCACCTACCAGCTCGAACATCGTGATCGCGGTCCCGCCGAGCACTATCAGACACGGACACTCTCAGCGGACAAGGTCATCGCAGCCCTGGCGGGCTGGGCAGCCGGCGAGATCGCCTGGCGGAATGCTTTCCAGTGGAACTCGATCGGCTCCTGGTTCAGCGATTCCTAGCCGAGCGGTCACGCGAAACGCTCGGCTGGGGAATCCCAGCCGAGCGTCTGCGACAGCCCCTCGAATTCGCCGTCATGGCGTGGGGCCTTTGGCATCTACTTCGGGGCCAACACCGGCAAGTCGACTACCAGCCGTGATCGCAGTCGGAACCGATGTCGGTGAACTGCGCGCCTGGGCTGCCTTCGCCGTTGATCAGGTTTCCGCCCAGGCCGTTGAAAATGCCCACCTCACCGAGGATGTCGAGGTTCAGGTCATGGGACCTGCACCCGCCGCCGCCCTGCACGCTGTTCGCGACCTGGGCACTGGCAGGGCTGACACCCATGAAGCTGACACCACTTATGATCGCGACCGCAACGGCAACCTTGCGAAAACTGTTCATTTTTCCTCCTCGGGACAAGTGGAGCGCACCATCAGAAGATCCACTCAGCGCTCATTTCGGAGGCTAGATCGACATCCCGCCCGGCGCTCATCGGGGAAGCCATCCGGGGGTTCTGAGGGCCGATCGGTCGATGCGGCTTCTTCCGGCCGGGGAGTCCGGGGCGGCCAGGGGCGGGTGGTCTGGATGTCGTGACCGGGGCGGGGCACGATGCGTTCCAGAGGCCGAGCACTCTCATCGTGGACAGGGAGATCGTGTGGACGGTATCCGCTACGACGTCGCGCCTTCCGTGCGTGCCGTCTACGGGCCCCAGGACCTCAGCTCCGCACCGGCGTTCGGGGGCGGGTTCATCAACTTCGGTCACTGGGAGGGGATTCCGCTCGACGGGCCCCTGACCGCCGAGGACCGGGTGCGGAGCCAACAGGATCTGTACCGCCGCGTGCTGGGCACTCTCGACGGGGCCGACGCCCATGCCGTCGAGGTGGGCTGTGGGCTCGGGCTCGGCGCGGTACTCGCGCTGGAGGAGTACGGGTTTGCCTCCGTGACCGGACTGGACGTTCATCCCGAGCAGGTGGAGCGGGCCCGGCGGGCCAATGCCGGAGTGCTCGGGCGGGTGCCGGAGCGGCTTCGGTTCGTTCAGGGGGCGGCGGAGGAGATGCCGTTCGAGGAGGGGCGGTTCGGGTGTCTGTACTCCGTTGAGGCCGCCCAGCACTTTCGTGACCTGGGCGCGTTCGGGCGTGAGGCCGCGCGGGTGCTGCGGCCCGGTGGGCGGCTCGCCGTCACCAGTTTCTTTCTGCCGGTCGGCGCCGATCACATGGGTGCCGAGGTCATGGGTGCCGACCACATGGGTGCCGGGAATGTGGGTGCCGATCACATGGGTGCCGAGAACGTGGGTGCCGAGCTGGCCGCGCGGCTGGACAGCTTCGCGTCCGGGCTGGACGTGGCCCACCCGCTTGTCTCGCTGCTCGACGCCCTGGACGCTGCCGGCCTGACCGACGTACGAGCCGAGTCGATCGGTGGTCATGTCTGGGCGGGTCTGGATCATTTCCTGTCCGGCATCGACCTGCCCGTGCAGTGGCCGCGGAACTTCCTGCCAGCCTATCGCGACGGACTGCTGGACTACTACGTCGTCTCCGCACGGCGTTGAAGGAGAAGTGGCCGCCGGCCCCGTTTCACCCCACCCCCTGACTACTCTGCACGGGTGACCACCGAGCTGATCCTGCTGCCCCGAGTCGCCTGCCGTGGACGGGAGATCACCGCGCCCCGGCTGCGCGGGCTGCTGGCGCTGCTCGCGCAGGATCTACGCGGTGGCTGCAGCACCGGCCGGCTGGTGGAGGGGCTGTGGGCGGAGGAGCTGCCCGAGCGGCCCGGCAAGGCCGTGCAGATCCTGGTGTCGCGGCTCAGGTCGCAGCTGGGTGCCGAGCTGATCGTGAGTACGCCGACGGGGTACCGGCTGGCGCTGGAGGAGACGCAGGTCGACAGTTCGGCTCTGCTGCTGCACGAGGCGGGCAGTGCCGAGCGGGCGCGGGCCGGGGACCACGAAGGCGCCCTGGCACAGGCCGAGGCCGGGCTGGCGCTCTGGGACGGGAGCGCGGGCGCCGGTGCGGGTGAGGACCTGCACGATCCGCTGGTGGCGCTGCGCGCCGGGCGGGTCCGGGCGCATCGCGCCCTGGTCCGGGCCCGGGCGCTCGCGCTGGCCCGGCTGGAGCGGCGGGCGGAGGCCGCGGCGCCGCTGGCCGCGCTCGCCCGGGAGCTGCCGCGGGACGAGGAGGTGCTGGCGGAGCTGCTGCGGTGCGAGGCCACGACCGCCGGGCGGGCCGCGGCGCTGACCCGGTACGACGCCTACCGCCGCAGGCTGCGGGACGAGCTGGGGACCGACCCGGGGCCCGGGATCAGATCGGTGTACCAGGAGCTGGTGCGGGCGGACGTGCCGCGGGTCCGGCACGGGGTTCCGCACGAGCCGAATCCCCTGCTCGGGCGAGACACGGATGTCGCCGCCGTGGGCGGGTTGCTGCGCACGTCCCGGGTGGTGAGCGTGGTCGGTCCCGGCGGTCTTGGCAAGACCCGGCTCTCGCACGCGGTGAGCCGCGCGGCCGAGCAGCCCGTGGTGTACTTCGTCACCCTCGCCGGTGTCCTCGTGGACGACGACGTGGCCGGCGAGGTGGCCTCGGCCGTCGGCGCCGGGGAAGGCGGCCGGTTCAGCGGGGGCGGGGACGCGGTCAGCGGCATCGTCGCCGCGCTGGGCACGGGACCCGCGCTGCTGGTGCTGGACAACTGCGAGCAGGTGATCGCCGGCGCCGCCGGTCTCGTACAGACGCTGGTCTCGCGGTCCAAGGAGCTGCGGGTACTGGTCACCAGCCGGGCTCCGCTGGGGCTGACCTCGGAGTCCGTGTACGCCCTGCCGGAGCTCTCGCCGGGAACGTCGGTCGAGCTCTTCGGGCAGCGGGCGCGGGCCGCCCGGCCGGGTGTGGAACTGCCCGCCGACCAGGTGGCCGAGATCTGCCGGCACCTGGACGGGCTGCCGCTGGCCGTGGAGCTGGCCGCGGCCCGGGTGCGGGTGCTGTCGGTGGCCGACATCGCCCGCCGGTTGCAGGACCGTTTCACGCTGCTGCGCGGCGGCGCCCGGGACGCGCCCGAGCGGCATCGCACCCTGCGGGCCGTGGTGGAGTGGAGCTGGAACCTCCTGGAGCCCGACGGCCAGGCCGCGCTGCGTGCCCTGTCGGTGTTCCCCGGCGGCTTCACCGAGGAGGCGGCCGAGTACCTGCTCGAGGAGAGCGGGGACGTGCTGGCCCTGCTGGAGCAACTGGCGGGTCAGTCCCTGCTCAAGGTGGGTGACAGCCCGTCCGGGGTGCGTTTCCACATGCTGGAGACGCTGCGGGAGTTCGGTGCCGGGCGGCGCGCCGAGGCCGGCGAGGAGGCGGCGGTGACCGGCCGGTTCCTGGTCTGGGCCCGGGAGTTCGGGCGGGCCCACCACGACCTGCTGTTCAGCCACCGGCCGGGGCCCGCCTGGAGCCGTATCCGCGCCGAGCAGGACAACCTCGTCCTCGCCCTGCGGTACGCGCTGGCCCGCGCCGACGGACCCACCACCGCGGGCGTCACCGCCGTACTGTCCTCCTTGTGGTCCACCGGCTCCCACTACGGCCGGCTGGCCTCGCTGGCCGCCGACACCGCGGGCCCCCTCTCCCACTTCCGGCCCAAGAACCCCGCGGACGTGGAACCGGCCCGCAGCGCGGCGGCGGTGTGTGCGGCAAGTCTCTTCATGGGCCACGGCCCGCACGCTGTCCGCCAGTTGGCGACCCTGCGCCGACTGCCGCCCGCCCAGCCGGACACCGTGCTGCGGGCCCTGTCCGTCGTGCTGTGCGCCGTACCGGAGATACGGCCGCCGGAGTTCGCCCGGCTCCAGCAGTTGTGCGAGGCCGAAGAGCCGATGCTGGCGGGCATCGCCTCGGCCGTCGCCAGCTACGTCTGGGAGGCCGGGCACGACATGGAGCGGGCCCTGGAGAGCGCCCGCCGGATGCTCGACGCGCTCGCTCCGCTGAACAACCCGGCCATGCACCTGCTCAGCCACGGCCGGGTCAGCGAGCTGTGCCTGCAGTCCGAGCGGGGCGCGGAGGCGTACGACCATCTGCGTGCCGCACTGAGCGCGCTCGACGCGTTCGGCGACGGGTCGGACACCCTCGGCATCCGCTGGGGGCTGGTGCTGGCCTGTCTGCACAAGGGCGAGATCGACGAGGCCGAGTACTGGCTGGGCCTCGCCGCCGCGGACCAACCGCCGGAGTCGGACCAGGTATTCAGCCCCGAGCTGCCGGCCAGGGCGGAGATCGCGCTGGCCCGGGGACTGACCGAGGTCGGGCTCGGGCTGTGGCGCCGGGCCGCGGACCGGGTACGGCAGGCCGGTGCGCTGTTCGCCGACGATCCCTTCGTGGACTCGTGGGTCCTTCAGCTGCAGTCGGCGGCGGTGGCCGCGCACGCGCAGCACGGCCGGCCGGATCCGGTCGCCGCGCTCACCGGGGAGTTGGGGGCGTACCTGCTCGGACTGCTGGCCGGTGGCCCCTCCGACGGTTCACCGGCCGACGGGTCGCCGGTGGAACTGCCGGTGTACGGCACGCTGTTGCTGGCGCTGGGACACGCCCGGCTGGCCAAGGGCGATCCGGCGGCCGTACGGCTGCTGGCGCTGTCCGAACGGATGCCGGTGGTACGGGAGTTCCCCACCCTGTCCCTGGACCGCTCCCGGGCAGCGGCCGAGAACGCGGACCGGGGGGGGGGGGGGGGCGGGCGGGGGGGGGGGGGCCGCGGCCCGGGGGGGGGCGCAGCGCCGGGCGGCCCGCCCGCGCCCGCCACGAACGACCACGGCGGTGGGCGAGC
>NZ_JBSHAF010000011.1:45502-143073 GCF_053611365.1 Streptomyces sp. NPDC054813
GGGCGTTTTTGTAAACCGCCCCCCCCCCCCCGCCGGCCCGCGCCCGCGCCCGGGGCGGCCCGGCCCAGCCCGGCCGGGCCGCCCCCCGCGCGGCGGGGGGCGGCCCCCGCGGCCCTGGGGCGGGATCAACTGCGGGTCGCGGCCCTGCACGAGCTCACTGCCGGGGCTCGCGGGTGAACCGCGCCCTGGACCACAGGTAGCCCAGTACGGTCAGCCCCAGGCCCCAGGCCAGGGCCAGCACGGCGTTCTTCGTGCCGATCCCGCTGCCCAGCAACAGACCGCGCAGGGTCTCGATGAAGGGCGAGAAGGGCTGGTACTCGGCGAACCAGCGGAACCAGCCCGGCATGGCGTCCACCGGCACGAACGCGCTGGACAGGAACGGCAGCATGACCAGCGGCGTCCCGATGTTGCTGGCCCCCTCGGGGTTGGGGCTGATCAGCCCGATGCCGACCGCCAGCCAGGTCAGCGCGAGGCTGACCAGGGCCATCAGCCCGACCGCCGCGAGCCACTCCACCGGCGTCGCGTCGGGCCGGAAGCCGATGGCCAGTCCGATGCCCAGGACCACCACCAGCGCCATCATCGTCTGGATCACGCTGCCGATCACGTGACCGACCAGCACGGAGGGGCGGGAGATCGCCATGGTGCGGAACCGGGCCATGATGCCCTCGGTCATGTCGGTGCACACGGACACCGCGGTGCCGAGCGAGGTCATCGCCACGGTCAGGAAGAGGATGCCGGGGACGAGGTAGGCGACGTAGTCGGACCGGTCGGCGTGGCCGCCGGTGATGCCGGCGCTCATCACGTTGCCGAAGACGTAGACGAAGAGGAGCAGCAGGATGACCGGGGTGAGCAGGAGGTTCAGGGTGAGGGAGGGGTAGCGGCGGGCGTGCAGGAGGTTTCGCCGCAGCATGGTGAGGTTGTCGCGGAAGGGGTGGGCCCGCAGGGAACGGGGTGCGGTGCTCATCGGACGGTCTCCTTGTCGGTGGCGGCGGCGGTCTTCTTGCCGGTGGAAACGGCGGTCTCCGCGCCGGTGACGGCCTCGGGGTTGCCCGTCAGGGCGAAGAACACGTCGTCCAGGTCGGGGGTGTGCACGGAGAGTTCGTCGGCCTCGATGCCGGCGGCGTCCAGCCAGTCGAGGATGGCGCGCAGTTCGCGCTGGGTGCCGCCGCTGGGGATCTGCAGGGCGAGCGCCTCGTCGTCGCGGGTGGTCTCGCGCAGCGCGGTGGCCGCCTGCTCGTAGGCCACCGGGTCGGAGAACCGCAGCCGTACGTGACCGCCGGGGACGAGCCGCTTGAGTTCCCCGGCGGTGCCCTCCGCGACGAGCTTGCCGCCGTTGAGCACCGCGATGCGGTCGGCGAGCTGGTCGGCCTCGTCCAGGTACTGGGTGGTGAGGAAGACGGTGGTCCCGCCGGAGACCAGCTCGCGGATGATCTGCCACATGGTGTGGCGGGAGCGCGGGTCGAGGCCGGTGGTCGGCTCGTCGAGGAAGATGATCCGCGGGCTGCCGACCAGGGTCATGGCGATGTCGAGCCGGCGCTTCATGCCGCCGGAGTAGGTGGACGCGGGCTTCCGTGCGGCCTCGGTGAGGTCGAAGCGCGCCAGCAGTTCGGCGGTGACCCGGCGCCCCTCGCTCTTGGAGAGGTGGTGCAGGTCGGCCATGAGGAGCATGTTCTCCTCGCCGGTGATCAGGCCGTCCACGGCGGAGAACTGTCCGGTGACCCCGATGGCGGCCCGTACCGACTGGGCCTGCGTGGTGATGTCGTGGCCGGCGATCCGGGCCTGGCCGCCGTCGGCGGAGATCAGGGTGGAGAGGATGTTGACCGCCGTGGTCTTGCCGGCGCCGTTCGGTCCGAGGAGGGAGAAGATCGTGCCGGCCGGTACCCGGATGTCGATGCCGTCGAGGACGGTCTTGTCCCCGTAGGCCTTGCGCAACCCGGTCGCCTCGATGGCGAGTTGTTCGTTGGCTGTCGTCGTCATGCCGCAGAGCTTGCGGCCACGGCGGTTCAGCACGGCTTCAGCCGGGTTTCAGCGCGGGGCGGACGGTTTCAGCGGACGGTTTCAGAGTGCCGGCCGACGGTCTCAGCGGATGGCCTCGCAGGTACCGGCGGACGGTTTCAGCGGACGGCCTCAGGAAAGCGGAACGCATGTTTCCATACCTTTCCCATAGGAATGGTGGTTACGGTCCGCCCCATGGATTCCACCGGCCCGATCATCATCGCGGGAGCCCTGGTCGGCTTCGCCGTGGGTCTCACCGGCATGGGCGGCGGAGCCCTCATGACCCCGATCATGGTCATGGTGTTCGGGGTGAACCCGACGGCGGCCATCGGCAGCGACCTGGCCGCGTCCGTGTTCATGAAGCCCTTCGGAGCGCTGGTGCACCAGCGGGCGGGCACCGTGCGCTGGGACATCGTGCGTTGGCTGCTGCCCACCGCGGTCCCGGCCGCCTTCGGCGGCGTCTTCCTGCTCCGCGCCCTCGGCGACGGCGACGAACTGCAACAACGCGTCAAGTACGTCGTCGGTACGGCGTTGCTGCTCGCCGTCGCCGGCATGCTCACCCGGCTGTGGCTGGACCGCCGCCGCGCCGCCACCGGGGCCGACGCCGAGGACGCCCATGTTCCGGTACGGCCGGTGGCGACGCTGCTCATCGGGCTGGCGGGCGGGACGATCGTGGGGATGACCTCGGTCGGTTCGGGCTCCCTGATCATCGTGATGCTGATGCTGGCCCACCCGCGTCTCAAGGCGAACCATCTCGTCGGTACGGACCTGGTGCAGGCCATCCCCATGGTGGCCGCCGCGGCCCTGGGCCACCTGCTCGTCGGCGACGCCGACCTGGGACTCGCGGCCACCCTCCTGATCGGCGCCGTTCCGGGTGTCCTGCTCGGGTCCGTCATCTCCAGCCGGGTCGCCGGCGGCGCGGTGCGCTGGGCGCTGGTCGTCCTGCTGACCGGGTCGGGGCTGTCGATGCTGAAGGCGTCGTCCACCGTCATCGTGCTCGGCTGCCTGGGGATGGCGCTGCTCGGCGGGATCGCCGGCGTGCGCGACCGTCGTATCGCGCGCCCCCGGGCGGCGGCCGGGACGGCAGGCGAAACGGCGGACGAAACGGCAGCCGAGGCGGTGGGCGTGAGCGGCGGCTCGTAGACACTCCCCGCTTCCGTCCTCCCTCCTCCGGTCCGCCGGCCCTCCCCTCCTCCGGCCCCTGGTCTTCCGGTCCTGCGGCTGCGTGTCCGACTCGCGGAGGTCGCCGCCCGCGCGCGACCATGGCATGAGCCGGCCTTGAAGGAGCGCGCATGCGACGGAACCGACTGCTCACCTCGGCCGCGGCACTGAGCGCGGCCGCCGCACTGGGCCTGGCGGTGCCCCACACCGCCGCGGCCGCCACCGAGCACAGCTGTTCCTACGTGTCGTCGGGCTTCCGGCCCACCCTCACGTACGGCGACACCGGCGCGGCGGTCCAGCAGGCCCAGTGCCTCAGCAACGCGTGGGGCGGCGAGCCACCCCAACTCGATCCCGACGGGGTCTACGGCACCCTCACGCAGAAGAAGATCGAGTGGATCCAGGTCTGCCACGGCCTCCCGGAGAGCGGCGTGATCGAGGGCCGCACCTGGCAGGCCCTCTACCACCCGGCCCTGGACTGTTACGCGCCGTATCCGTCCTGACGGCCGCCCGGCCCCTCGCGGAACCGAGACGCACTCCAGCTCGGTCATGTCCGCCCTGCTCCGGCCCCTGCCCGGACCGCTGATCCCCCGCACCCCTGCGAACCGTTCGCCGGTGTCATGCCGTCGGCCGTTAGGGTGTGATTAAAGAAATCGCAAAGGGATCGCGGAACGGGATAGACGAGACAGGGGAGACAGCCTTGGGGGCACCACGCCTGAGCAGGACGCCGTTGCCGGGAATCGGGGTCCGTTACGACCTCACGACGCGGGAGCAGCGCAGGCTGTCCGTGGTCGCGCACCGTGACGGCTCACGGATTCTCAGCGCCTATCACCAGGACGACCCCGACGCCTGTGCCCTGTCGGTGCGGCTGTCCTCGGGCGAGACGGACGCGCTCATCGGCGCGCTGATGCCGACGCACCACAGCCCGAACCTCCTCTCCACCACCGATCTGGGCCTGGTGGCCGAGCGGATCGAGCTGGGCGCGACGTCGTACTGGAACGGCAGGCTGCTCGGCGAGACCCGGATGCGTACCGAGACGGGCGTGTCCATCGTGGCCGTGCTGCGCCGCGCCGAGGCGGTCCCCTCCCCCGCCCCCGACTTCCGGCTCGCCGGCGGGGACACGCTCATCGTGATCGGCACCCAGGAGGGCGTCGACGCGGCCGCCTCCATACTCGGGCGGGAGTGAGGCCACCGTGCACGACTCCGCCGTCTTCCTGATCGAGTTCGGGGCGATCATCCTCGGCCTGGGCCTGCTCGGCCGGCTCGCCGGACGCTTCCGGTTCTCGCCCATACCCCTCTACCTGCTGGCCGGGCTCGCCTTCGGCAACGGCGGGATCTATCCGCTCGGCACCAGCGAGGAGTTCGTCGCGATCGGCGCCGAGATCGGTGTCGTCCTGCTGCTGCTCATGCTCGGCCTGGAGTACACGGCCAGCGACCTCGTCTCCAACCTCAGGACCCAGTACCCGGCGGGCCTGGTCGACGCCGCGCTGAACGCGCTGCCCGGCGCCGCCATGGCCCTGCTGCTGGGCTGGGGCCCGGTGGCGGCCGTGGTGCTGGCCGGTGTCACCTGGATCTCGTCGTCCGGGGTCATCGCCAAGGTCCTCGGCGACCTGGGGCGGCTCGGCAACCGGGAGACCCCGGTGATACTGAGCATCCTGGTGCTCGAAGACCTGTCCATGGCGGTCTACCTGCCGATCGTCACCGCGCTGCTCGCCGGTGCCGGCCTGGCCGCGGGCAGCCTCACGCTGGCGATCGCCCTCGGGGTGGCAGGGCTGGTGCTGGTGGTGGCGGTGCGCTACGGCAGGCACATCTCCCGGTTCGTCTCCAACGACGACCCGGAGAAGCTGCTCCTCGTGGTGCTGGGCCTGACGCTGCTCGTCGCGGGGATCGCGCAGCAGCTCCAGGTGTCCGCCGCCGTCGGCGCGTTCCTCGTCGGCATAGCGCTCTCCGGCGAGGTGGCGGAGGGCGCCCACCACCTGCTCGCTCCCTGCGTGACCTGTTCGCCGCCGTCTTCTTCGTCTTCTTCGGCCTGCACACCGACCCGGCGAGCATTCCGCCGGTGCTGCTGCCCGCGCTCGCCCTGGCGGTGGTCACCGCACTGACGAAGATCGCCACCGGGTACTGGGCCGCGAAGCGCGCCGGGATCTCCGCCAAGGGCCGCTGGCGGGCCGGCGGCACGCTGGTCGCCCGCGGCGAGTTCTCCATCGTCATCGCGGGCCTCGCCGTCACCGCCGGCATCGAACCCTCCCTGGGCCCGCTGGCCACGGCCTACGTCCTGATCCTGGTCGTCCTCGGCCCCCTCACCGCCCGCTACACCGAGCCCCTGGGCCGCCGCCTCACCCGCGGGTCCTGGACAGCCGAGCCCCTTCCGGCAGAGGACACGGTCCCCGTCCCGGTCGGCGCGGAGGAGCAGGACACGGTCCGCCGGGCGTGAACGGGACCGGCGCGGACCGCCGGACCGCCGTCAACCGTTCCGGCTCTCCCGGACCGGCTGGGCCGGCTGCGACGCCGACCACTGGAGCAGGAAGCGGAGTGCCTCGTACGACGGGGAGTCGGGTTCCGCGGTGTAGGCGATCAGTTGCTGGTCGGGGTGGGTGTCGACCGACAACTGGTGGACGTCGAGGGTGAGCGGGCCCGCGACGGGGTGGTGGTAGGTCTTCAGCAGCCGGCGGGGGCCGCGGACCTGGTGGGTGGACCACCAGGTCCGGAAGTCCCGGTCGTGGGTGGTCAGTTCGGTGATCAGGGCGGTCAGGGCGGGGTCGTGCGGGGTCCGGCCCGCCTCCATGCGCAGCACCGCCACGCATTCGCGGGCCGAGCGCGGCCAGTCCGCGTACAGGGCGCGGAAGGTCTCGTCCAGGAAGGTCAGGCGGATCAGGTTGCGCTCGGCCGGGGGCACCGCCGTGAAGTCGGTCAGCAGGGCCGCCGCCGCGCCGTTCCAGGCCAGTACGTCCATACGGCGGTTGAGGATCATCGCCGGGACGTCGGACATGGTGGACAGGAGCCTGCGCAGGTGCGGGGCGACCTCCGCAGGGCCCGGCCGGCGGGCCGGACGGGTGGGTGCCGTCTCGGCGAGCGTGAAGAGGTAGTCCCGTTCGTCCGGGGCGAGTTGGAGGGCGTCGGCCAGGGCGTCCAGGACCGGGCGGGAGACCCGGTGGGTGCGGCCCTGCTCCAGGCGGACCACGTAGTCGACGCTCACGTGCGCCAGCTGGGCGAGTTCCTCGCGGCGCAGGCCCGGTACGCGGCGCAGCCGGCCGTCGTCCGGCAGACCCGCCCGCTGCGGGCCGAGGGCGGCACGGCGGGCGCGCAGGAACTCGCCCAGTTCGTTTTCGGAGGCGGCGGCACCGGAGCTGCTGGTCATGGGTCCAGTGTCGGCCGGTCGGCCGTCCGGTGCCTGGTACTGGCGTGCATAGGCAGAGTCCTCCCTGGTGGCGGCCGTTCCCGCGGGGCGAATGTGGTGGGCATGAGGACCGACATCACCTTCCCCAGCGCCGGACTGAAGATCGCCGGCCATCTGTACACCCCTGACGAGGCCGCCACCGGGCCGCGGCCCGCCGTCGTCGTCGGGCACCCCGGCACGGGAGTGAAGGAGCAGGCCGCCGGGCTGTACGCGCGGCGGCTCGCCGAACACGGCTTCGTCACCCTGGCCTTCGACGCCGCCCATCAGGGCGAGAGCGAGGGCGAGCCACGGGGTCTGGAGGATCCCGCCCAGCGGGTCGAGGACCTCAGGGCCGCCGTCTCGTTCCTCACCACCCGGGAGGAGGCCGACCCCGACCGCGTCTCGGCGCTCGGGATCTGCGCCTCCGGCGGGTACGCCCTCGCCGCCGCCGCGACCGACCAGCGGATCAGGGCCGTCGCCACCGTCAGCGCCGTCGACATCGCCCGCCAGTTCCGCAACGGCGCCGACGGGACCCAGGATCCCGCCGTCCTCCAGGGCATGCTGGCGGCGGCCGCCACGGCGCGCACGGCCGAGGCCCGGGGCGAGGGGGTGGGGAGCTTCCCGCTCTTCCCCGCCACCGAGGAAGAGGCGCTGGCCGGCGGGGAGCACGTGCACGCCGGGTGGGCGTACTACCGCACGCCCCGCGCCCACCACCCCCGCTCGGCCGAGACCCTGACCTGGAACAGCGTCGACCGGATCGCGTCCTTCGACGCCTTCCGCTCCCTCGACCTGCTCGGCACCCGCCCGCTGCTCATGATCGCCGGACGGGAGGCGGTGACCTCCTGGATGAGCGTGGCGGCCTTCCAGCGGGTCTCCGGCCCCAAGGAACTGTTCTGGATCGACGGCGCGACCCACGTCGACCTCTACGACAGGGACGCGTACGTCACCCCGGCGATCGAGAAGCTGGCCGGCTTTTTCGGGTGAGGCTCACTGGCGCACGGTGAAGTACTGCCATGCTCCCCACGTGCTGAGGTTCCCGGTGTCCTTGGCACTCGGGACGTACTCGGCCCGGATCCGGAATCTGCCGCCCGTCGACATGGTCAGGGCCGTCGACAGGCCGGTGGTGCTCTTCGACGTCAGGGAGTGGCACGCCGAGGTGCTCTCGGTGTGCCACGCGCCGGCCCGGTAGCGCTGAGTCTGGAAGCGGACGCACTGGGCCGGTTTGGCCGGGGCGACCGTGACGGCCAGCTTGGCCTTGGCCGTGTGGTGGTAGACGCGGTAGAGGACGGTGCCGTAGTGGGTCGTCGTGTAGTTGCCGGTCAGGGACTCCGCGACCTTCGCCCGGGACGTCACCGTCTTCGTGGCCGTCGCGGGGGCGTAGTGGTCGTCGCCCTCGAACTCCGCGATGAACACGGTCCGGCGGGTGACCTGGTACGTCGCGGTCAGGTTGCCGTGGCTGTCGGTCTTGGCCGCCTTGACCAGCTTCTTGCTGCCGCCGTACGGCTGGGCGTAGAGGGAAACGGTGCGGTCGTCGTACGTCTTGCCCAGGTGGGCGGTGAGTCGCGCCGTCGCTCCGTAGCCGTAGGAGGCGGCATTCGTGGTCAGGCTCAGCGCCGTGGTTGTGCGGGAGACCTGGACCGTCGCCGACGCGCTCGCCGACTCGTGCGTGGAGTCGCCCGGGTAGGTCACCGTGTAGGTGTCGGCGCCGCCGACCTCCGGGCCGTCGGTGAAGCGCAGCGTGCCGTCGGTGGCCACGGGCGCGTCGGGAAGGGCGACGCCGGCGGGGTGCGCCCGGTCCGTCCTGGTCACGTGCGCGGTCTCGCCGGAGGCGTAGGGGGCCGCCGACAACTGGCCGATGACCGTCAGCGAGGCCGCCCTGTTCGACTTGGCCGGGGCGGTGAGGGCGAGGGTGGGGGTCGCGGGCGGGAGTTGAGACGGGACCGCCATGGGGTAGGCGGCCTGGGAGATGTTGCCCGCGGCGTCGACCGCCCCGACGTAGAGGGTGTGGACACCCCACGGGAGCGTGGTCGTCAGGCTCGCCCTGCCCTGCGCGTCGGCCGCGACCTGGGGCGCGCCGATGCCGGGTGCCTGGTCGAGGCCGTAGACGAAGTGGTCCAGGCCGCTGGTCCGGCAGTCCGGGGCGCCCGCCGACGCGCAGCCCTCGGGCAGCGACTCGGCGGAGGCGAAGGTGAAGGTGGTCGGCTGTCCGGCCGCCTTTGTCGGCGTTCCCGCTCCCATCGGCGGGAAATCCGGGTTCGTGACAGTCGGCGTGACCGGTGCGCTGCTGTCCACCTGGAAGTAGCAGGGGCCGGTCGGGTTCGAGTAGGACGTGCCGTCGTACGTCGAGGCGTGCCAGCCGTAGGCGTGACCGTTCGTCAGCGGCAAGGGCACATAGACGGACTGGGAGAGCACTGGCAGGCCGTCGACCGAACCGTCAGCCGACTGTGCGCCGTCCGCGTCCCAGGCGTGTACGACTCCCTGGTACTTCACTCCGTTCACGGTCGGCCGCGGGACACCGATCGACACACTGAAACCCTCGGGCGGCGGGGTGGAGGCGGTGCGCCACAGCGGGGCGTCCGCGGTGCCGCAGCTCGTGCCGGTCGGCACGGTGGGCGTCGGCAGCGCCGGGTCGACGGGAGTCTCGTCGGCGGACGCCACCGTCGCCGGAAGCGCTGCCACCACCGCGCCTGCCAGCAGCAAAGCCAGCCGGGCGCGTCTGTGCGTGGGGCTGTTCATCGTGTCGTCCTCCCCCTGTGCCGCGGTCCCCGGCCGCGGAGCAGGCGGAGCGTAACACCGGGTTCGAACAGACTTGCTGATTCTTGATCAAGCATTTACTGGAGCCCGTCTCAGGACCCGTCAGTTGTTCCAGGTCTCGTCGTAGGGGTCGGCCGGCGTCGGGATCGGCTTGGCCTCGGTGACCTCCAGGAACGGGATCGGACCGCCGTTCACCGGGTCGCGGGTCTGGCGGGCGGTGTACGTGCCCGTCACCTGGAGCCAGGCGTCCGGCTGGAGGACCGGGGGGATCTTGCCGGTCAGGGCGACCTTCACCGGCTGGGCGTCCGCCGCGCAGCAGTTGAGGGCCATCCGGACCAGGTAGGGGGTGCCCGCACCGTCCACGGCCACGAAGCCGGCGATGCGGACGCTGTGGCCGTCCAGCGACCGGCCGTGGTCGTACACCGCCCGGCCCGCGTAGTCGACCAGGTTGAGCGGGATCGGGTCCCCGGACGGCAACTTCGTGTACCCGTACGGCTGTTGCAGGGCCGTACCCGCGCGCATCGCGCTGTAGGAGCCGAGCGCGGGCGGGGCGATGAGGATCAGGGCCAGGAGGGGGAGGACCAGGAGCCAGGAGATCCGGGGTTCGGGGTGGCTGTGGTCCGTGGCGGCAGCGGGGGTACGACGGCGGCTGCGGCGCCACTCGTACCAGGCCGTCGCCAGGGCCGAGACGATCAGGACCACGCCCGCCGCCAGCAGCAGCGGGCGCAGGCCCGCCTTCACATAGCGCAGATAGAGGTCGGTGGCGCCCGCGTGCAGCAGGGCCGCCCCCACCAGGAACATCACCGCCGCCTGGGCCTGCCGGTTCACAGCAGCACCGCCCCGGTCAGGACCGCGCCGGCGATCGCCGCGGCGAAGGTGGCCGGGGCGAAGCGCAGGGCGAAGCCGCGGCCGAAGGTGCCCGCCTGCATCGCGAAGAGTTTGAGGTCGATCATCGGGCCCACGATCAGGAACGCCAGCTTCGCGGTGAGCGAGAACTGGGTGAGGGACGCCGCCACGAACGCGTCCGCCTCCGAGCAGATGGAGAGGAGTACCGCCAGGATCGACAGGGCGAGGATCGCGATCACCGGGTTGGCGGCGGCCGTGCGCAGCCACTCCGCCGGGGCCACCGCCTTCAGGGTCGCCGCCGCCATCGCGCCGAGGACCAGGAAGCCGCCCGCGTGCACGGTGTCGTGGCGGACCGAGTCCCAGAACGCCTCCGCCCTGGTCTCGCCCTCGTGGTGCGCGTGCGCCGGCAGGCGCAGCCAGTCGGTACGGCCGAGGCGCTGCCACAGCCAGCCCATCCCGCACGCCACCAGCAGGCTGCCGGCGAACCGCGCCAGCACCATCTCGGGGTTGCGCGGGAACGCCACCGCCGTCGCCGTCAGCACGATCGGGTTGATCGCGGGGGCGGAGAGCAGGAAGGCGATGGCCGCGGCCGGGGTGACGCCCCGGCGGACCAGGGCGCCGGCCACCGGGACGGACGCGCACTCGCAGCCCGGCAGTACGGCGCCGGCCAGCCCCGCGACCGGGACGGCCAGGGCGGGGCGGCCGGGCAGGGCGCGGGCGAAGAAGGACGGGGGCACGAAGACCGCGATCGCCGCCGAGAGAAGCACACCGAGGACGAGGAAGGGGAGCGCCTGGACGACCACCGCCACGAACACCGTCATCCAGCTCTGCATCACCGGCGTCGACAGCGCGCCGCGCACCGGGCCCTGGAACACCACGACCAGCAGGAGGAGCAGGGTCAGGGCCAGGGGGGAGCTGAGATGCCAGCCCTCGCGGTCGGGCGGGGTGCGGGTGCCGTCGCCGGGGGTCCCGTCCTCGGACGCGTGGCCGGGCGGGGCGGCTTCTTCGGTGATGGCCACGGCTGGGATACCTCCGGCACTTCGGTCAGATCCGGGATTATGCTCCCTGCCCTTCCCTACGGGCGGTCGGGGGCGGCTGTTCACCTCGTTGCTGGAACCATGCGTCCTGTTGAGGCAGTCTTTTCCCTTGTGGCGAGCGTTCCGTATCAAGGTGGTGGCGCCCCGGCGCACATGGTGGTCTGCGGCGACGACGGGCTCGCGCACCGGCTGGCGGCCGAGTTGCGCGTGGTGTACGGCGAACAGGTCACCCTTGTCGTACCGCCGAACGTGCGGATCGCCAGGCCGCCGGTGGTCGGACGGGCCCGGGCCGCCTCGGCCGCGCTCCTCGACCGGGTGGTCAGCGCCGCCGTCGGACGCGCCAACGGGAACGGCGGCAACGGTGCGGGCGGCGGTACCGGCCCGGCCGCCGGTGAAGGCCCGCGCGGGGAGCGGGTGCTGGAGGCCGTCGAGGCCACCGAGGCCGTGCTCGCCGAGGCGGGCGTGGAGCGGGCCGCCGCGCTCGCGCTGGTGTACGACGACGACGAGACCAACATCCGGGCCGCTCTCACCGCCCGCCGGCTGAACCCCCGGCTGCGGCTGGTGCTGCGGCTGTACAACCGGCGACTGGGGCAGCACATCGAGGAACTCCTGGACCAGGCCGCCGTGTTGGCGGTCGGCGACACGGACGGCGGTGCGGGCGACACGTCCACGACCGTACTCTCCGACGCCGACACCGCCGCGCCCGCGCTCGCCGCCACCGCGCTCGCCGGGACCGGCAAGGTCGTCCAGACGGACGGGCTGGTGCTGCGGGCGGTGGACCTGCCGCCGGGGGCCCTCGCCGGGCAGGACGCCGGCCAGGGGCTGTGCACGCTGGCGCTGTTCTCGGCGAACAACAACGGTCCCGAACCGGTCGAGGGCGCCGGGGAGCAGGGGCCGCGGCTGCTGCCCGACGACGCGGAGGTACGGGCCGCGGGTGAGCGCGGCGTGATGGTGCTGGAGCAGGTGTCCTCGTCCTCCTCCGCGGCGGCGGCGCAGGACCGGCGCCGGGCCGGGTTCGGGGCCGGGGTCGTGCCGCTGCTCGTCTCGCTGTTCTCGCGGCGGCTGCGGTGGTCGCTGGCCGGGGTCGTGGGGTGTGTGATCGCGCTCGCGGTCGCGCTGTCGGTGGTGACGGGCATTCATCCGGTACGGGCCTTCTACTACACGCTCCTCGATCTGTTCGCCATCGACGACCCCGCGATCGGGCAGTCGCTCGGGCGGCAGATCCTTCAACTGCTCTCCGGGTTGATGGGGTTGCTGTTGCTGCCGGTGCTGCTGGCGGCGGTGCTCGAGGCGCTCGGTACCTTCCGGACGGCTTCCGCGCTGCGGAAGCCGCCGCGGGGGCTGAGCGGGCATGTGGTGCTGCTGGGGCTTGGCAAGATCGGGACGCGGGTGCTGACGCGGCTGCGTGAACTGCATGTCCCCGTGGTGTGCGTCGAGTCCGATCCGGAGGCGCGCGGGCTGGCGGTGGCCCGGCGGCTGCGGGTGCCGGTGGTGCTCGGGGATGTCACCCAGGAGGGGGTCCTGGAGGCCGCCAAGATCCATCGGGCGCAGGCGCTGCTCGCGGTGACCAGCGCGGACACGACGAATCTGGAGGCCGTGCTGTACGCACGGGCGGTACGGCCGGACCTGAAGGCGGTGCTGCGGCTGTACGACGACGACTTCGCGACGGCCGTGTACCGGACGCTGCGGGCCGCGCATCCGCGTGCGGTCACCCGGAGCCGGAGTGTGTCCTATCTGGCGGCGCCGTCCTTCGCGGGGGCGATGCTGGGGCGGCAGATCCTCGGGGCGATTCCGGTGGAGCGGAAGGTGTTGCTGGTGGCGGCGGTGGATGTGGGCGGGCATCCGCAATTGGAGGGGCGGACGGTGGACGGGGCGTTCCGGGCGGGGGCGTGGCGGGTGCTGGCGCTCGAGGGGCGCCCGGTCGCCGGAGACTATCTGCTGCGGGCCGGGGACCGGGTGGTGGTCGCGGTCACTCGCAGGGGGCTGGCGGAGTTGTCCGGACGCCGGGTGCCGCCCACCCACCCACCGGACTCGCTCGGCTGAGAGGTGGGGGTGGGTGGGGGCTGGTCCCTCAGTCCGTCGGTGCTGTCGCCGCAGGCGTGAGGTGGGTTTCCGCGAACTCCATCTCCAGTCTCAGCTGCTTGATCCGTTCGTCGACCACCAGAGAGCCGTGACCCGCGTCGTAGCGGTAGACCTCGTGGAGGGCCGAGCGGGCTGCCAGGCGGGTGACGTAGTTGTCGATCTGGCGGATGGGGCAGCGGGGGTCGTTGAGGCCGGCCGAGATGTAGACCGGGGCCTTGACGTCGTCCACGTAGGTCAGGGGCGAACTCGCGGCGAAGCGGTCCGGGACCTCCTCCGGCGTGCCGCCCAGCAGCGTGCGGTCCATCGCTTTCAGGGCCTCCATCTCGTCGTGGTACGCCGTGACGTAGTCGGCGACCGGGACGACCGCGATGCCCACCGCCCAGGAATCGGGCTGGGTGCCCAGGCCCAGCAGGGTCAGGTAGCCGCCCCAGGAGCCGCCGGTCAGGATCAGCCGGTCGGGGTCGGCCAGGCCGGACTGGACCGCCCAGTCCCGTACCGCCGCCACGTCCTCCAGCTCGATCAGGCCCACCCGGTGCTTCAGCGCGTCCGTCCAGGCCCGGCCGTAGCCCGTGGAGCCCCGGTAGTTGATGCGGACCACCGCGTAGCCGTGGTCCACCCAGGCCGCCGGACCCGCCGCGAAGCTGTCGCTGTCGTGCCAGGTCGGGCCGCCGTGCAGGTCGAAGACGGTCGGCAACGGCCCTTCCGCTCCCACCGGCTTCTGGATCAGCGCGTGGATACGGCCGCCGGGGCCCTCCACCCAGGCGTCCGAGACCGGGACGGACGGGGGGCACTTCATGCCCGGCGGGTCCAGGACCACCTCGCCCGTCGTCGAGCGGACCACCGGCGGCTCGGCGGCGGAGGACCAGAGGTACTCGACGCTTCCGTCGGGTCGGGCCGTCGCCCCGGAGACCGAGCCCGCCGGGGTCGGGATCCCGGTCAGCTCGTGCGTCGCGAGGTCGTAGCGGAACAGTTCGCTGCGGGCCTCGTGGCTGTGGGCGATCAGCAGTGCGCTGCCGTCCGGATACCACTCCGCGCTCACGTCGCCCGGCAGGTCCAGGGTCAGGTCCGTCTGTTCGCCGGTCACGACGTCCCAGACCAGCGGCTCCCAGCGGCCGCGTCGCTGGTGGCCGATGAGCAGCCGCGGATCGCCTTCGACCGGGGCGAAGCCCAGCACCTCCAGGCCCAGTTCCTCCGCGCCGCCCCTGGTGTCGTCCAGCTCGGCGACCGGCGTGGCGTCCGGGCGGATCACGCGCAGCGCCGAGTGCATCGCGTCGCCGTGCTCGGTGTGCTCGATGGCGATCAGCGAGCCGTCGTGGGAGAGGTCGCCGACGCCCGCCGACTCATGGTGGCGGTAGATCTCCCGCGGCTTCTCCCCCGCTCTGACCAGGTAGATCGTCGTACCCTCGTCGTCGGTGGAACGGCCCACGACCGCCGTACGGCCGTCCCGGCCCAGGGCCAGGCCCGAGGGGTACGACGGCTCCAGGCCCGGTGTCGCCTCCTCGTCCGCGCCGCCGCCGAAGGGCTGGCGGCGCCAGACGCCGAACTCGTCGCCGTCCTTGTCGTCGAACCACCAGATCCACGCGCCGTCCGGGGAGAGCAGCCCGTCCGTCGTGCCGTTCGGCCGGTTCGTCGCCTGGCGCTGCTCTCCGCTCGCGCGGTCCCAGGCGTACAGCTCATACGTCCCCGTCGCGTTCGAAACGAACAGGGAACGGTCGGGGGCGTCCTCCGCCCAGTCCGGCAGGGAGACCCGAGGGGCGCGGAAGCGCTTCTCCCAGTCCGGCATGTCGCTCTCACTCATGGCCGCAGTCATGGCCCCATAGTGCCCGCACCCACCCACAATGCGCTGGCGGGCGTCCTCGGCCTGTGGATAACTTTGCGAGCGGCCGCCCGCACGGGCCGACCCCACTCCCAAGCCGCCGCAAAGCGCCCCGTACCGTGGAAGGTGTGTACCGCTTTCTGCTGACACCCCGTTGGTGGGGCATCAACGTCTTCGTGCTGCTCGCCATCCCGTTCTGCATCTTCATGGGGTCCTGGCAGCTGAGCCGCTTCGAGTCGCGGGTCGAGGCGCACCGCAGCGCCGACAAGCAGGTCGAGGCCGCCCGGACGGAAGCGGCCCGGCCGCTGGCCGACCTGCTCCCCGTCGACCAGTCGACCTCCGGAAAGCGGGCCACCGTCAGCGGCCGGTACGCCAAGCAGCTGCTGGTGCCCGACCGGCAGCTCGACGGCAGGGACGGCTTCTACGTCCTGACCCTGCTGCGCACCGACTCCGGCCAGGCCCTGCCCGTCGTCCGGGGCTGGCTGCCCGGCAAGGCCGACGCGGCCGAGGCGCCCGCCCCGCCGGCCGGCGAGGTCACCGTCACCGGCGCGCTGCAGGCCTCCGAGACGCCCGGGGACAACGGCGTCAGCGCCCAGGGCGGGCTGCCGTCCGGGCAGACGGCGGCGATCAGCGCGGCCTCGCTGGTGAACCTGGTGCCGTACCGGGTGTACGACGCGTGGATCACGCTGGAGAAGGCCGACTCGGGGATGACGGCCGTCCCGGCGACCGCGCCGGACAACTCGGGGCTCGACCTGAAGGCGTTCCAGAACCTCGGCTACACCGGCGAGTGGTTCGTGTTCGCGGGGTTCACGCTGTTCATGTGGTTCCGGCTGCTGCGCCGCGAGGTGGAGTTCGCCCGGGACGCGGCGCTCGGCCTGGTGCCGGACGAGGAGACCCAGGCCCGGCAGCCGACCGCCGTCTGACGGACGCCGACGGCGCCGCCCCCGCGGCGCCGGTCACACCGCCGGCAGGACCCCGGTCCAGTAGACCGTCCCGGCGCACGCGTTCGTCACCGTCGCGGAGCCGGTCGGGGACCCGGCCTCCGGGGTGTACGAGACCGCGACGCTGCCGTCGGCCGTGCCGTCCTCGGTGAGCAGCTGGGTGGTGGTGCCGTCCGAGCCGGAGGTGGTCGTACCGGTGGTGCCTGTGGGGTCCTCGGAGGGGCTCGGGGAGGGCGTGCTGCCGCCGGTGCCGCCGGTGTCGGTGGAGCCGCCGGTGCTGGAGCCGCTGGTCGGACAGGTCTCCAGGGGGACGAAGCCGAACTTCTCGTCGTAGGCCGCGCCGGGTGCCAGGACCAGGCCGGTCAGCTCCGTGGACGGGTCGGGGAGCCCGGCCGCCGCGTCGCCCGAGACGTGCCGGGCCGTGCCGAGCTTGGTGGCGTCGGCCGCGCCCTGCGGGAGCAGGCCCACGCTGCCGGGGCCGCCGACCGTACAGCTCGTCTTCGAGACGTTCACGACCCGGAAGGTGCCGTAGACGACGCCCGTCGAGTCGGGGGCGTCGACGGTGGCGGTCGGGGTGGCGAGCTGGTCCGAGGTGCAGACCGGGGCCATGGTGTCGGCGCTGGCCGAGGGGACGACCTTGGTGCCGCCGACGGCGCCGGTGGTCTCGTCCTTGCCGCCGTCCTTGGTGCCGCCGGTTTGCTGGCCGGTTGCCTGGCCGCTGGTGCCGCCCGCGGTGCTGGAGCCGCCGTCCGGGTTCTTGCCGCCCGCGGAGCCACCCTGGGCCTCGGAGGCCTGGCCGGCCATGGAGGTGTTGGGGTCGGTGCCGCCGGAGTTGGAGACGTGCACGAGGGCGGGGATCGCGGTGCCGATGAACAGGGCCGCGGCCGCCATGCCGACGGCGGCCTGGCGCTTGCGCGCCCGGCGGGCCGGGACCGCGCGGCGCAGGTGGTCGAGGACGCCGTCGCGCGGTGCGAGATCGTCGACCGCGGAGTGCAGCATCCGGCGCAGGGCCAGTTCGTCGGCACCGAGCCCGTCATGGCCGGCGCCGAGCCCGTCGAAGCCCTGTCCGAGCTCCTCGGGGCCCTTTTCGTCGGGGCCGTGGTTCACAGTTCCGTTCCCAGCGTGCGATTGCGTGTGCTCTTGCTCGTGGTCCCGCGCCGGCTCTCGCCGACCGGACGGCCCATGGTCCCGGGCCGGCGGCTTGCCCGGACCGTGAGAACCGTGCGGCTCCCCCGGACCGTGTGGCTCCCCCGAGCCGTGCGAACCGCGCGGCTCGTGGCCGGCGCGTGGCGCACCGTCCGGTGTCGGCTCGTGCCAGGCGTAGGGCTCGTGGCGATCATGTGAGTCGCCTCCCTCGGGGCTGTCCGTCATGCCGCCGACTCCATCGCCACCCGTAGCGCCGCGATGCCGCGCGATCCGTACGCCTTCACCGATCCCAGCGATATGCCGAGCGTCTCGGCGACCTGGGCCTCGGTCATGTCGGCGAAGTAGCGCAGCACCAGGACCTCGCGCTGGCGGCGCTGCAGGCCCTTCATCGCCTTGATCAGGTCGCGCCGCTCCAGCAGGTCGTAGGCGCCTTCCTCGGCGCTCGCCATGTCGGGCATCGGCTTGGAGAGGAGCTTGAGGCCGAGGATGCGGCGGCGCAGCGCGGAGCGGGAGAGGTTGACGACCGTCTGGCGGAGGTAGGCCAGGGTCTTCTCCGGGTCACGGACGCGTTTGCGGGCCGAGTGGACACGGATGAACGCCTCCTGGACGACGTCCTCGCAGGAGGCGGTGTCGTCGAGGAGGAGCGCGGCGAGGCCGAGCAGCGAACGGTAGTGCGCCCGGTAGGTCTCGGTGAGGTGGTCGACGGTGGTACCGGCCGCCGCCGTCTCCTCGGCGCCGTCGCGCTGGCTGGGTATGCGGGTGGGCCGCGCTGCGGGCATGGGCGCGATCACCGGCATGCCGCCGGCCGCGCCGGGCATGCGGGGGCGCAGGCCCGCGCGGGGCGGCCGCAAGGCCGTCGCGCCGAGGGGCGCACTGAGTTCGAGTACCTCTGCCACGTCAGTTGGACACGTCTACCCCCTTCGGGGTTGTACGTGCCGGGCATCACTTTCGTGTCAGGCGCGCCGGGCGGGGTCGCGCCGGGCATGCCGGGCCGGCCGGCCCGCGCGGTCGAGACCGTTCTCCGCGCGTCCGGCAGTACACCCGACGGTGCCTCACATGCCGTCATGCGTCCCGCTCTTCCCTTGTGTCCCATATGAACGGGCGTCCCCACGCCCTGATCACGGCGTCCCCACGCCAGGATCATGCGTCCCACGACCCGAGGGCCGGCCGCGTAAGCGCCCCGTAAGAGGGCGATCGCAAAGACGCTCCCCGCCGCCCGCGCGGTTGCGGAGGACGGGGAGGAAAATCTTCGAACGCCGAGGGGCCGAGGTTCAAGTGGTTTGGACCATGCTGATGGCCACATTTCTTACCCGGACCCTACTTGTGGGCCCGCTCCCACCCAGGACGTTTCCCGTGGTCACCGGCTGTTCACGCGAACTCCGCCGCGCCTGAACGGCCAGTCAGTTCCGCCGCCACCAGCTCGGCGATCTGCGCGGTGTTCAGGGCGGCACCTTTGCGAAGATTGTCCCCGCAGACGAAGAGTTCCAGCGCGGTCGGGTCGTCGAGCGCCCGCCGTACCCGCCCGACCCAGGTCGGATCGGTGCCCACCACATCGGCCGGGGTCGGGAACTCCCCGGCGGCCGGGTTGTCGAAGAGGACGACACCCGGGGCGGTGTCCAGGATCTCCCGGGCCCCGTCGACCGTGACCTCGCCCTGGAAGCGGGCGTGCACGGTCAGGGAGTGCGTGGTGACCACCGGGACCCGGACGCAGGTCACGGCGACCGGAAGCTTCGGCAGCCCGAGGATCTTGCGGGACTCGTTCCGCACCTTCATCTCCTCCGACGACCAGCCGTCCTCGCGCAGCGACCCGGCCCACGGTACGACGTTCAGCGCGACCGGCTCCGGGAACGGCCCGGTGAGGTCCCCGACGGCCCGCCGTACGTCACCGGGCTTGGTGCCCAGCTCCGTGCCGGCGACCATCGACAGCTGGGCCCGCAGTGTCTCCACGCCGGCCCGCCCGGCCCCGCTCACCGCCTGGTACGACGACACCACCAGCTCGCGCAGCCCGAACTCGGCGTGCAGCGCGCCCAGGGCGACGATCATCGACAGGGTGGTGCAGTTGGGATTGGCGATGATCCCGCGCGGCCGGCTGCGGGCGCAGTGCGAATTGATCTCGGGCACCACCAGGGGCACCTCGGGGTCCATCCGGAAGGCCCCGGAGTTGTCCACGACGACCACGCCCCGGGCGGCGGCGACCGGCGCCCAGTGCGCGGAGATCTCGTCGGGCACGTCGAACATCGCGACGTCGATCCCGTCGAAGGCCTCCTCCGACAGGGCGACGACCTCGACCTCCTCCCCGCGCACGGTCAGCTTGCGGCCGGCCGAGCGCGCGGAGGCGATCAGGCGGATCTCGCCCCAGACGTCCGCCCGCTGGGACAGGATCTGGAGCATGACCGTGCCGACGGCCCCGGTCGCCCCCACGACCGCGAGCGTCGGCTTGGCAGTCATCGGCCGGTGCCTCCGTAGACCACGGCCTCGTCGCTGTCGGAGTCGAGTCCGAAGGCGGTGTGCACGGCGCGCACGGCCTCCGGCACGTCGTCGGCGCGGGTGACGACCGAGATACGGATCTCGGAGGTCGAGATCAGCTCGATGTTCACGCCCGCGTCGGACAGCGCCTCGAAGAACGAGGCGGTGACCCCGGGGTTGGTCTTCATACCCGCGCCGACCAGCGAGATCTTGCCGATCTGGTCGTCGTAGCGCAGCGAGTCGAAGCCGATGCCCGGCCGGTTGCGCTCCAGGGCGTCGATGGCCTTGCGGCCCTCGGTCTTCGGCAGCGTGAAGGAGATGTCCGTCAGGCCGGTGGCCGCGGCGGACACGTTCTGCACGACCATGTCGATGTTGACCTGGGCGTCGGCGATGGTCCGGAAGATCGCGGCGGCCTCACCCGGCTTGTCCGGCACACCGACGACCGTGATCTTGGCCTCGGAGGTGTCGTGCGCGACACCGGAGATGATGGCCTGCTCCACCTTCTTGTCCCCAATCGGCTGACTGCTGACCCACGTGCCCTGAAGTCCGCTGAAGCTGGACCGGACGTGGATCGGGATGTTGTAACGGCGGGCGTACTCCACACAGCGGTGGAGCAGCACCTTGGAACCGGAGGCGGCGAGCTCCAGCATGTCCTCGAAGGAGATCCAGTCGATCTTCCGCGCCTTCTTCACCACGCGCGGGTCGGCGGTGAACACACCGTCGACGTCGGTGTAGATCTCACAGACCTCGGCGTCCAGCGCGGCGGCCAGCGCCACGGCCGTGGTGTCGGACCCGCCGCGCCCCAGCGTGGTGATGTCCTTCTTGTCCGCGCTGACGCCCTGGAACCCGGCCACGATGGCGATGTTGCCCTCGTCCAGCGCCGTCCTGATCCGCCCCGGCGTGACGTCGATGATCCGGGCTTTGTTGTGGACCGAGTCGGTGATGACGCCTGCCTGGCTGCCGGTGAACGACTGGGCCTCGTGGCCCAGGTTTTTGATCGCCATGGCCAGCAGTGCCATGGAGATACGCTCTCCGGCGGTCAGCAGCATGTCGAACTCACGCCCGGCAGGCATCGGGGATACCTGCTCGGCCAGATCGATCAGCTCGTCCGTCGTGTCGCCCATCGCGGAAACGACGACAACCACCTGGTTGCCGTTCTTCTTCGCTTCCACGATTCGCTTGGCGACGCGCTTGATGCCCTCGGCATCGGCAACGGAGGAACCTCCGTACTTCTGCACGACAAGGCCCACGTGCGCTCCTCGCTCGGTTTGTCTGTGTCGGCTCAGTTTAACGAGCGGTCGAGTTCCACCAGCGTGCTCCCGCATGGTGAGACGTCCTGGCGGGGTGTTCCGCCGCTCGCTTCCGGGACGGAACATGCCCAGCGCGCGGCACACCACGCAGGAAAGTGCGGTGGCTCACAGTGACGCCGGTGCGTGCGCTCACCCGCGCAGCAGGCCGACCCCGGCGCCCAGCGAGACGACGCCCATCCCGACGGCGGTCAGCACGCCCTGGGTGCCGTCCACGGCGAAGGGCGCGACGGCGGCGACGACGAGGTTGAAGAGGAAGAGGAACCACAGGACGGGTCGGGAGGAGAGCAGCGGCTTCATGGGAGAGATCCTTTTCTCGGCTTGGCCGGCCGGTTGGCCTGGCGAGATCAACGATTCCGGCTCCCGAGGACCGCGACGAGGGAGTACGCTGCCCGACCGCTGGTGTAGTCAGGTACACCGTGACGGCACCGATCCTTCTCCTCCTTCTCTCCGGCATCGTGCTGCTGGGCGCGAGCGTGCAGTGGCTGACCGGCATGGGCTTCGCGCTGGTCGCCGTACCGGCCCTGATCCTGCTGCTCGGCCCGGCCGAGGGGGTCGCCCTGGCGAACTGCGCGGCCGGCGCGATCAGCGTGGTGGGCCTGGCGGGCGGCTGGCGCAGGGTCCGCCCGGCGGCGATGGTCCCGCTGTGCGCGGCGGCGGCCTGCACGGTCCCGGCGGGCACCTGGCTGACCCACCGACTCCCGCCGCCCGCCCTGCTGCTGACGATGGGTGCCCTGGTGACGGCGGCGGTACTGCTGGTGATGCGGGGCGCCCGGGTCCCCGTACTCCGCGGCAGGGCAGGCGCGTTGACGGCGGGCGCGGTGGGCGGCTTCATGAACTCGGCGGCGGGCGTGGGCGGCCCGCCGGTCTCCCTGTACGCGCTCAACGCGGGCTGGACGGTGCGGGAGTTCGTCCCGAACGCACAGTTCTACGGCGTGATCGTCAACGCGTTCTCGGTGACGGCGAACGGGGTGCCGGGCCTGAGCGCGGCGGAGTGGGCGGCAGTGGCCGGGGCGATGGTGGCGGGCGGGGTGCTCGGAAGGACTGTGGGCGACCGCATGCCCGAACACCACGCCCGCCGACTGGTCCTCCTGCTGGCTCTGACGGGCGGGGTCACAGCAGTGACGAAGGGGCTGTGGACGCTGTGACCTTCGCGGTACGGCGGCTCAGTCCACGAACTCCTTGAGGGGCTCCGTGTCGAGAGCGATGTTCACCGGTTCCGGAAGCTTCACAGCCGCTCCGAACGGCAGTTTCTCCTCGTGCCGGTAGCGGCCGTCCTCCGGCTGGTTGAACACGACGACCGAGCAGTCGTCACGGTCGATGAGGAGATAGACGGGGATGCCGGCGGCGGCGTAGCCGTCGGGCTTCTCGACGCGGTCGCGCTGGTTGGTGTCGGAATCGTACGAGGTGATCTCCACAGCCATCAGGGCACCCTCCGATTCGGACCACTCACCGTGCCCCTTGAGACCGCCCACCTTGACGAGCACCCCGTCAGCACGAGCGCGCCCCTTGCGGTATCGCTCCGTCTTCAGGCCGCTCTCGCCGTGCAGCCACAGATCCGGACGATGCTGCATGCACGCTCGTTGCAGCCACGCGATCATCTCGCGATGATTGCCGTCCCCCATGGGCTTGACCACGACCTTTCCGTTGATGAACTCCAGCCACACGGTCTCCGGGGCATGGCGTTCCAACTCCTCGAACTCCTCGACGGACATCTGCGGCTGGGGCTCGGTCCTGGGGGTCATGGCGTCGCCTCCTCGACTCCATACTGCCTTGACCGGCACCTCCTGCACGCTCATACGTCCCTCCCATCCGGCTGCCCCTCACTCGGAGAGCCGTCCTGCTCGTGGTTCGCACGCGTTCCGAGGTACTCCTCCGCGCCGAGGTGTACGGACAGACACACGGGCTCGTCCGGCCCGGTCACGCTGTACTCCCGAGCCTCGGGCGCAGGCCCCCCGCCGCCCGTACCTCCGCCGCCCGGCGGGCCACGTCCACGACGTCCGGGCCCGGCAGGAAGGTGTCGGGGACGTATCCGAGGGGCGGCTCGCCGGCTTCCTCCGCCTCCATCTCCGCACGGCACTCGGGGCACAGACCGTTGACAATCTCCGTCGTCAGTTCGTCCGCGTCACAGGTGACGCAGCACATGATCACGCGGGTGACACGGGCGCGGCGCGGGGCGGCCTTCTGCCGTACCTTCGCCTTCTTCGGGGGCATCTTGTCCTCCAGTCGTCTGCGGGCGAGTCCGCCCGGGTTGGTGACGTCGGACGGGAGTCCGTCCGTCAGGGCGCGGATGATTTCCTGAGGCGTCGACCCACGTGACAGCCACTCGGCGGTGAGGGATTCGAGGGACCGGCAGTCGGACTCGGACAGCGGCATCCGGGGGTCCTCGTCGCGGAGTCCGGCGAGGATCCGGTACGCCGTGCTGCTCGCCGGTTCGGCGTCGGACCCGGAGGCGGGCGCGGTGTCCGGCGCGGCCTGCTCCGCCGCGTCTTCCTCCTCGGCACGAGCCAGGCCAGGCCGGTAGTACTCGTCGACGATCCTGCCGCCGCGCTCGCGCGCGAACTCCGCCCACCACTCCGGTGACCTGGGCGCACGCGACCAGTACGTCCGCGTGACCCAGCGCATCGAGTTGTCCTCGACGGTGATGTGCTCCCTGATCTGCTTCAGGTGACCGGCGTCGCTCAGCCGCCGCAGCGAAGTACGCACGGCCTGCTGGCCGTAGCGGGGGTGCTCTGCCGCGATCGCCTTGTAGCCCATCGCGTGGCCGTCGTCGAGGTGGTCGACGAAGACGGCGATCTCGCGGTCACGGGGGATCAGATGTGCGAAGTCCGGCTCCGCGTGCGGGACTTCGTCACCCGCGGAACGCTTTCCATACCCCGTTTTGGCCAACGGGTGCGACGGGGACGGCAGGGCAGGGCTAGGGTGGGCGCAAGCCACCATCGAAGTCTCGATTCGATGAGTAGGTCGAGGCCCCGGAGCCGGTGTTCCAGCACCGACCGGGGCCGATCTATTGCCGCGAACCTAGAGCGCCTTTACGTTCCGACGCAAGCCGATCACGGAACGTCACTCTTTCGAGGTAGGCGGGCTCAACTCACGTTCAGACTTGGTTGGTTGGGTTGGTTTTCAACCATCCCGAAACCCGGAAACCAATGGAGGAGCTCGAAGCCCGAGGCTCGGAGCCCGGGGCTCAAGCTCCGGGCTGAAGTGCGGAAACGAAGGCCACCCAGGCAGGGGCGGCCACGCGGACTTCGAGGCCTGCCGGAACCTTGGAGTCGCGAACGTGGACGGCGGTGGAGAGGGCGACTTCGACGCAGGCGCCGCCCTCGTTATCGCTGTAGCTCGACTTGAACCACTTCAGCCGGTCACTCACGCTGATCCACCATCCGCTCGACGAAACGGGCCGACCCGTCGGGATCGAGAGCCTGTGTGCGGATCATGCTAAGCCGCTCGGTCACGCGACTGACAACCCCCGGATCGGCCGAAAGCTCGCTGGTGAACGGACCTTCTGTGAAAGCGAATCGCTCGTGGTCACGAGTCTCCAGCAGCATCATGGGCCCCATGAGCGCGTCACTGAAGGCCTGTTCGAAGGGAAGCACCTGCACCACGACGTTCCGCAGCCGCGACACCTCCAGCAGGCGGCGCAACTGTTCGTCGTCCACCAGCGGGCAGCGCAGTACGGCCTCGTAGAGAATGAAACTCGAGCCGACCGGGGGCTTCCGCTCGGTGAGGACGGCCTGTCGGTCCATGCGCGCGGCGATCCGCTCCTCCACCGTCTCCTCGTCCAGGGGCGGGATCCGGTTGTCAATGAGCGCCCGCGCATACCCCTTCGTCTGCAACAGCCCAGGAACGAGCGAGACTTCGTACCACCAGAGGCTCGTCGCCTCCTTCTCCCGCTCCATGAAATCCCGCGCCCGCGCCGGGAACCGCTCCCGGTCCAGATACTCCTTCGCGGCACTCAGCATCCCCTTCGCACCGCACAGCTCGTCCGCCACGTCCAGCACCCGCGAGGTCGGCCTGCGCACCCCGCGCTCCATGGAGGCGATGGTCTCCGTGGAGTAGTTGGCGGCGGAGGCCAGCTTCTCCCGGGTGACGTCGGCCCTCGTGCGCCAGCGCTTCAGCTGGTCGCCGCTGTAGCGCCAGGCAGCGGGCGGCTGGTTGTTGTTATCGCCGGACACGGCACCCACCTCCGCTACTCAATGTAGCCAGATGTCGCCGCCGCGTGACCGCGAACAGCTCAATCGACCTGTAGGGGGGCGCTGCTTCGGCCCTGCCGGCGGCCGCTGAATTCGGCGTCGAGCGTCTCCTGAGTGACCCGCATGGCCTCGGCGTACCCGGGGTCCCGCAGCCGTGTCCACATCTCCTCCTCGGAGACGTCCTCGACGTGGCCGACCACCCACCAGATGTTGCCGAAGGGGTCCTTGACGCGCCCGCCGCGCTGCCCGAAGGCGTCGTCGGCCAGGTCCGTGACGACCCGCCCGCCGACCGCGAGGGCCCGGGCGAAGGCGTCGTCGGCGTCGGCGTCGGCGTCGGCGTCGGCGTCGGCGACGAACACGCGCAGCAGGCTCGGCAGGACGGGCCAGTCGGCGTGCCGGTCGAAGGCCAGCACGACGGTGTCACCGACCCAGATCTCACCATGCCCGATCAGACCGTCCTCCGTGCGCGCCCGCGCCAGCTCCTCGCCCCCGAACGCCTGGGTGACGAAGTCCAGGAACGCCCCGGTGTCGTCGGTGACGACCCAGGGCGCGACCGTGGTGTAGCCCTCCGGTGTGGCGCTGGTCTGCTCGTGCCTCGCGGTCCCCTCGCTGGTGTCGGGTGTCACCGACGACCGTAGGCACCGCTTAGGACTGTTGCTGTCCTAAAGGCTGACGGGCGCGGGAGTCGGGCCTCGCGCAACTCGTCGGCGTCCGGAATGGGCGGCGAGCAAGGAGATCGGCGGAATATGACCCAAACTCCCCTGCCGATGCGATGAGTTGCCCTACGCTGACGGGTCCGGCACGCGCGTGGCATCGGGGGACGAGCAGTGATCGTGCAGTGGTGTGTCAAGGGGATGTCGCTCCCTGGCGACGACGTCGCAAGGGGACTGATCGACCACAGGATCGGAATCACCTGCCGCTGGTGGGGACGGAACGATCCCCTGCCGAGCAACGAGATCGCCTCGAAACTGACCGCGCGGAACCTCAATCTGCACGTGAACCATTTCGAGAGCATCGATCCGACCACGGGGCTGCCGTTCTGCGAGGAGACCCCGTTCATCTCGCTCTCGTGCGGGACGGTGGAGCGGGACACGGCGGCGAAGACCAACTTCGTGCACACCGCCCGGCACACGGCCCTGTGGTTCGGAACCGGCTTCGGCCGGGAGCCGGTCGCCTATCTCTACTTCTGCTGGGTCATCCTGGCCCCCCGTTCCGCGGTGGCCGTGGAGGGCGTCGCCGAGGAGGTCCGGGACCTGAACACCTACCGAAGGTACTCGCCGTACCAGACCGAGGGCGAGGTGGCCGCGAAGATCCACCTGCCCGCGAACCAGATCAACCGGTGCGAGAAATGGGAGTGGGACCGCGGGAGCAAGACGATCCGGCGGGCCTGGACCCACCTCAACTCCGGTTTCGTGCCGCCCGAAGCGCTGAGCAACGTCAGGGAGATGCTCTGAGATGACCTCCCCACCGCTCGACCCGCTGCGACTCGACGCCGACCAGGTGAGGAGCACGGCGGACTTCCACGAGGCATACGGGCGCCTCGTGCAGCCCGACGCGGAGGATGACAGTGACTTCGCGGCCCTCGTCGAGGCCGCGTCGGCTTTCCGTCTCGCGGGCCAGTGGCGGTTGCTGGTCGACCCGGACGCCGGAGTCGACCTGCTGCTCCACGCCGCCTCGCTGCTCTCCCGAGCCGGACTCACGTACGGCGCCTACCTCAGAGCCTCGCTGGCACCGGACAGCTGTCGCGACCAGCTCGATTCCTGGACGGACCGGCTTCTGCGCACTGTCGGGCAGCCGCACGGCGAAAGCGAGCTCGGGTTCGAGGAGCGCCGGCCGGACGAGATCCTCGACCACGTCCAGCAGCAGACCTATCTGCTGCTGGCCTGCGCCCGGCTCACCACGCCCGGGAGCGAACAGGCGGCAGAACTCAGGTCCTTCGCGACCGAGTCACCGCACCGGGACGGCGTCGTCCCCGTGGGGTCGATGGCCATGCCGGTGCGGACGTTCTGGGGCCTGGCGCTGGACATGCTCTCCCCCGATGACGAACCGGCCGCTCAGTCGTACGCCGGCACGCTCACCGAACTGTCCCGCGCCTACGCCAGGACAGTAGACCTCGCCATGGCCAACACCCTGACCTGGTTCAACGCCGCGGCCCCGATCGACGTGGCGGACCTGGACGTGATCGGCACGATGGCGATGGGCGTACAGCACTTCGGCCCGGACCGGATGAGGGACCTGCTGACCACGGAAACCGCCGAACTGCCCGCAGTCGTCCTGGTACCGCTGAATCTCGGCATGAGGGTGATACACGAGGGACCGATTGGACCGGACCCGCGCGGACCGGGCGACACCGGACCCGACCTGCCCGGCCCGGGCAACTCCGAACCGAACCCGCGCGGGCCGGGCAACATCGAACCGAACTCGCCCAGGCCGGATCACCTGACCGAGTGGGATGACTCGCCCGGTCCGGGTGACCCGCCCGATCCGAGTGACCCGCCCAGGCCGGGTGGCCCGGGGAGCCGGGGAGGACCGGACGGCGGACTGGGAGGATTTTAATGAAGGACGCGACGGAGTTGATCCGGGCGCTGACCGGGCTGGCCTGGCCCTTCTTCGCTGCCTGGGTGGTGGGGAAGCTGCTTCCGGAGATCCAGCACATCATGAAGAAGCGGGACTTCAGCCTCAAGGTCGGCAACAACGAACTGACGGTCCAGCAGTTCACCGACAAGGTCGTGGAGACCACCGCGGAACTCCAGCAGCAGGTCGCGGCCCAGGCCGGTCAGGGCCGGGCGGGGCACAACCCGCCACCGCAGCAGCGCGTCCTGCACAGGATCCTGTGGGTCGACGACGTACCCTCCAACAACGCCTACGAAGCCGGGCAGTTGCAGGCGATGGGGGTGGAGGTCGTACAGGCCGAGTCCACGGAAGAGGGCCTGCGAGCCCTGCAGGGGGCACCGCGGCCCTTCGACGCCGTGATCTCCGACATGGGCCGCGCCGAGGCCGGCGGGTTCGACCCCGACGCCGGGCTCAAGCTGATCCGGAAGATCCGCGAGACCGACGACGCGACACCAGTGTTCGTCTACGGAGGCGCCGGTGCGGCGGCCCGCCGGGACCAGGTGGCCGACGCCGGGGGCACCGGCGTCACACAGTCCCCGACGGAGCTGTTCGTCCTGCTGGGACAGGTGGGCCGGTTCCCGAGGACGGCTACTTGACCGGTCCCAGGCCCAGCGCCCCGCCGATCTCCTCCTGCATGACCTGGCCCGCCTCGAACTCCAGCGTCTCGTCGCCCATCGTGTCCTGGTCCGTGTCCAGGCCGTCCAGCTCGTCCAGGGGCTGGTTCAGGCGGACGTGGATCAGGATGGACTGGAGTGCCCGGAGGACCGCGGAGGCGGTCGGGCCCCAGTTGGAGAAGTAGGAGAACTGCCACCACCACAGGGCCTCCGTGGTGCGGCCGGCCCGGTAGTGGGCCATGCCGTGGCGGAGGTCGGTGATGATGTCGGCCAGGTCGTCCGAGAGACGGGCCGGGACGGGGGCCTTGCGGGGCTCGTACGGGTCGAAGACCTCGGAGTAGACGTCGATGGGCTCCAGGAGGCGCGCGAAGTTCTCGCGGAGCTGGTCGACGTCCGGCTCGAGGCCCAGATCGGGCTCGTAGCGCTCGTCCGGGACGATGTCCTCGTGCGCGCCGAGGCGGCCGCCGGCCAGCAGCAGCTGGGAGACCTCCAGAAGGAGGAAGGGGACCGCCGAGTCCGGCTCGTCGCCCTTGGCCACCTCCGTGACGGCCACCAGGAAGCTCTCCACCTGGTCCGCGATCTGGACCGAGAAGTCGTCCGGATTCAGCGTCGTGTCGTGCAGCGTGGCGTCAGACATCTAGGAGTCGTCTCCCCTCGAAGGCGCGGCCGAGGGTGACCTCGTCCGCGTATTCCAGGTCGCCACCCACCGGGAGGCCGCTGGCCAGGCGGGTGACCTTCAGGCCCATGGGTTTGATCATGCGGGCGAGGTAGGTGGCGGTCGCCTCGCCCTCCAGGTTCGGGTCCGTGGCCAGGATGAGCTCGGTGACCGTGCCGTCGGCCAGCCGGGCGAGCAGCTCCCTGATCCGCAGATCGTCGGGGCCGACGCCCTCGATCGGGCTGATCGCGCCGCCGAGCACGTGGTAACGGCCGCGGAACTCACGGGTGCGCTCGACGGCGACCACGTCCTTGGGCTCCTCGACCACGCAGATCACCGTCGGGTCGCGGCGCGTGTCACGGCAGATGTTGCACAGCTCCTCCTGCGCCACGTTGCCGCAGGTCGCGCAGAACCGGACCTTCGCCTTGACCTCCAGGAGGGCCTGGGCGAGCCGCCGTACGTCCGTCGGCTCGGCCTGCAGGATGTGGAAGGCGATCCGCTGCGCGCTCTTCGGACCGACGCCGGGCAACCGCCCCAGCTCGTCGATGAGGTCCTGGACCACGCCTTCGTACAACGGACTGCCCTTCCTGGAGTCTTTCGGTACGTACCGTAGTTGGCTGCCGCCTGTCCTAGGAAGGCGGTGCGGGTGTCGCGCGGGCGACGAACATCAGAACGGCGAGATCAGAGCGGTGGCGGAAACGGCCGGGGATCAGAACGGCAGACCGGGGATACCGCTGCCGCCGCCCAGTCCCTGCGCCAGCGGGCCGAGCTTCTGCTGCTGGAGTGCCTGGGCGTTCGCGTTGGCCGCCTGGACGGCGGCGACGACCAGGTCGGCGAGGGTCTCGGTGTCCTCCGGGTCCACCGCCTTCGGGTCGATCTTCAGCGTGCGCAGCTCGCCGGCGCCGGTCACGGTGGCCGTCACCAGGCCGCCGCCCGCCTGCCCGTCGACCTCCGTGTTCGCCAGCTCCTCCTGGGCCCGTGCCAGGTCCTCCTGCATCTTCTGGGCCTGCTGGAGCAGCTGCTGCATGTTGGGCTGGCCACCACCGGGGATCACGATCAGCTCCTGGGTCCGCATCCGTGTCTGGTTCTGCTCTGCTGTGGATGAGCCTACGTGGTCGACGCAGCCATCGCCCCGCCACTCTTTCGAGTGAGAATCCTGGCGGCCCTATACCTGATCAAGGCCCACTTCCGAGCGGAAAAGAGGCGAAAGCAAGGCCTTCGCCACCCATTGGGCGGTAGGAAGGGTTCCCGTTGTCAGCATCCATTGTCACGTCCAGTGTCATGGCCGACGCCATGCGCAATGACGGTCCGATGTCACGGAACGTGATCGGTTGTGATCAGTAGGGAGTGCCGGGTGGGCCAGCCGGAGATGCAGCCCGAGGGACCGCCTCAGGACGGGCGGGGCGAGGGTGCGGCGGGACTGCGGCCGGGTGACCTGACCGGGCGGCCGTTCCCGCTCGGGGACTGGGGTGAACCGGCCGAGCGGCTCGACGAG
Organism: Streptomyces sp. NPDC054813; assembly: GCF_053611365.1. Lineage (NCBI taxonomy): Bacteria > Bacillati > Actinomycetota > Actinomycetes > Kitasatosporales > Streptomycetaceae > Streptomyces > Streptomyces sp. NPDC054813. The sequence continues at coordinate 75,997 of NZ_JBSHAF010000011.1, forward strand.
CTGTACCGGTGGGTGGAGCGCGGGGCGCTGCAGACCGCCGCGTGGTATTTGGCGGACCGGGTGTGGAAGCGGCGGGGGGCGCGGGCGCTGCGGTGCGGAGCGGCCGTGGGCGCGGTGCTGGGCGCCGCGCTGCCGCTCCTCGACCTCACCGGGGTGGTCGGCGGGGTCGCGCCCTGGGGGTATCTCGCGCTGCTGCTGGCGGTGGCGTGCGTCGGCGTCGACCGGTTCTTCGGGGTGACCTCCGGCTGGATAAGGGACATGGCGACCGCGCAGGCCGTGCAGCGGCGGCTCCAGGTGCTCCAGTTCGACTGGGCGTCGGAGAGCGTCCGGGAGGTGCTGGGACCGGCTGAGGGCACGGCGAGCGAGGCGGCCGAGCGGTGCCTTGCGGTGCTGCGGCGGTTCTCGGAGGACGTGACCGAGCTGGTCCGCACGGAGACGGCCGACTGGATGGTGGAGTTCCGGACCGGACCGGCGCCGCTCGGCATGCAGGCGACGGTGACGGCGGGGCCGCGCGCGGACGCGGGACATCTGAACGGCCGCTTCCCACTGCCCCCGGGCACGAACGGAACCCGCCCGAACATGCCCAGACAACGGCCACCGGAGCCCCGGTGAGGCCCCGGTGAGGCCCCTGCCAGACCTCGGCGAGGTCCCGGCGAGGTTCCGGCGAGACCCCGGCGAGGTTCCGGCAAGACCCCAGCCCGGTTCCGGCAAGACCCCAGCCCGGTTCCGGTGAGCAGATTTGTCACGACGGCCTAATGTCTTGACATCGACGGAAGCGGCCCCGCATCGTGAGCGGACAGTCCGCGGAACGGTCCGAAGAGGGGCAGCCATGGTGCGTACGCTCGGCGTCGCCGTCGTCGGGTTCGGCTGGATGGGGCGGGTGCACACCCAGGCCTACCAGCGGGTCCCCCACCACTTCCCGCAGCTGTCCGTACGCCCCGAGCTGGTGACCGTCGCCGAGGAGGTGCCCGGCCGGGCCGAGGAGGCCGCCGCACAGTTCGGGTTCGCGTCCACCACCCGCGACTGGCGTGACGTCGTCGCCGACCCGCGCGTGCACGCCGTCAGCATCACCGCGCCGAACTTCCTGCACCGGGAGATCGGCGTCGCCATGGCCGAGGCCGGCAAGCACATCTGGATCGAGAAGCCGGTCGGGCTGACCGCGGAGGACGCCGGCGCGGTCGCCGACGCCGTCACGAAGGCGGGCGTCCAGGGCACGGTCGGCTTCAACTACCGCAACGCGCCCGCCGTCGCCTACGCCCGTGACCTCATCGCCTCCGGCGACCTGGGCACCGTCACGCACGTCCGCGTCCGCCTCTTCAGCGACTACGCGGCCCACCCGGACGGCGCCCTGACCTGGCGCTACGAGCGGGCCCGCGGCGGCACGGGGGTCCTCGGCGACCTCGCCTCGCACGGCGTCGACCTGGCCCGCTTCCTGCTCGGCGAGATCACCGCGCTCGCCGCCGACACCGCCGTCTTCATCCCGGAGCGCGCCCGCCCCACCGGCGCCACCGCCGGCCACACCCTGGCCACCGGCGGCGTACTCGGCCCGGTCGAGAACGAGGACTACGTCAACTGCCTGCTGCGCTTCGCCTCCGGCGCCCGGGGCGTCCTGGAGGCCTGCCGGGTCTCGGTCGGCGAGCAGAACAACTACGGCTTCGAGGTGCACGGCACCAAGGGCGCCGTCTTCTGGGACTACCGGCGGATGGGCGAACTCGGCATCAGCCGCGGCACCTCCTACCAGGACCAGCCCGTCAGCACGGTCCACGTCGGCCCCGGGCACGGCGAGTACGGCGCCTTCCAGCCCGGCGCGGCCAACGCCATGGGCTACGACGACCTCAAGGTCGTCGAGGCCCGCAACTTCCTGCGCTCCATAGCCGAGGACACCCCGTACGGCCCGACCCTGCGGGACGCCGTGCACAGCGCGACCGCCCTCGACGCGATGAGCCGCTCGGCCGCCGGGGGCACCTGGGTGAGCCTCGACTGAACCGCCGCGCCTCACCGGCCTCACCGGCAGAGCTTCATTCCCACCGGGGTGTAACAGGGCACATGCCCGTGCGTGCGGATCACGTCCTCGCCGCTGCCCTTGACGACGTACGACAGGAAGCTCGACGCCAGGGTGTCGGCCGCGGGCCGGCCGTAGGTGTACGCGTACTCGATCTCGCGGTACGGGTACGGGCTGAGGCCGCTCTCGATCGCCTCCACGGACGGGGCGTCGTGGTCCAGGGAGAGAATGTGCAGGCCCTTCGCCCCGGCCGCCACGTTCAGCTCGGCGTAGCCGACCGCCCCCTTCAGCTGGGCCACCTCCGACAGCACCTGGTCGGTCGAGTCCAGCTCGCAGCGGATCACCTTCGCCGTCGGGTCGTCCTTGTGCACGCAGTCGACGGAGGAGTTGGCGATCTCGCCACGCTTCAGCACCCGCCGCTGGAAGACCTGCCGGGTCCCGGAGTTGGCGTCCCGGCTGACCAGCTTCACCGGCAGGTCGGGGCCGCCCAGCTGCTTCCAGTTGGTGATCTCGCCCCGGTACAGCCGGCGTACGTCGGCAGTGGCGAGGTCCGCCAGCTTCACGTCGTCGTTCACGACCAGGGCGAAGACCACCAGGGCGACCCGGTTCTCGCGCAGTTCGGGCTTGCCGGGCGGCTTGGGGCCGTCCGAGAGCGCCACGACCGAGGGGGAGCCCTTCGCTTTCCCGTCGGCTCCCGCGCTGTCCAGGTCCCTGATCCCGGCCGTCGACCCGTGCGCGTCGACGCGGATGGACGCCCCCTCACAGTCCCTTTCGTACTTCTCCGCCGCGTCCGTGATCACCGGCGCGAACGCCGTCGAGCCGTAGACCTTCAACGAGCCCTTCGCGCAGCCGATCGGCGGCGGACTGTCGTCGCGGGCCACGACGATCGTGGCCAGGGTGACGACACTGAGCGTCAGCATGGTGGTGATCAGCCGGGAGGCGCGGCTGAACAGCGGGGTCGCGTCGTCCAGGGTGGCGCTGCGGTTGGGGTGCACCTCGCCGTCGTGGATACCGCCGATGAGCCTGATCTCCCGGCCGACGTCGCCGCCGGACAGCAGCACGAGCAGTTTGAAGTGCTCACCGTGGTTGAGCGGGACACGCGGGATGCGCAGGGAGTTGCCCGAGTAGCCGAAGCCGCGCTCCGGGGTGAAGTGCGGCATGAGGTGGTGGCTGTCGGTCGGCTGGGTGACCGAGACACCGCGGATCGTCCGGTCGCTGAACACCGCGGTGAGACCGTGCAGTTCCGGGCTGGTGTAGTCGTCGCGGCCGATGCCCTGCGAGCCGTCGTTCTCGATGCGCAGCAGGACGAGGGTGGCGTCGGCCATGTCCGGGGCCTCGTCGAAGAGGCCGAGGCGCCGGCCGAGCCGGCCCGAACGGACGTCGTCGCCGATCGGGTTGTCCATCTGCACGCGGTAGCCGATGCTCCCCCACTGCCTTAAGGGCGTGGGAGGTGCCCCCACCGGCGCGGGACGCGCCGCTCGAACCAGAAGATGGCCGCCGACGCGACGATGCCCGCCACCGCGGTGCCGACGGCCACGATGTTCTCCGCGCTCAGCCACTCCATGTGGGTGCCCCCGCCACTCCCCGGAGTCGAATGGTGCGGTCACCGTAAGGGGTACGGAGGGGGCCGGGACGGGATAATTCGGACACCTGGACGAATGTTCTCCGAACGTTCAACTACCCCAGGAGCCGCGGGAGTTCACTGCTTGCTGTACGTAAGACTCTCCTCGCCGTCCTTCCTCTCCCGCTTCAGCCTGCCGTCCGACAGCAGGGTCACCTCGGTGGCCTCTCCGGCGCTGCACGACGAACGGGGCTTGCCCGTCGTGACCGTGGAAGGACCGATCTCCAACGGGCCGCCCGAGCCGGGTTTCCCGGCGAGCTTCGCGTCGAACTCGCAGTGGTAGCCGGGGCCGTCCGCGACCAGGGTGAGGACCGTGTCGCCCACGGCGCCCTGGCGGATGGTCAGTTCGCGGGTGTTGTGGCCGGTGGAGTTGTCTATCACCGTGGCCCAGGTGCCGAGGAAGGCGGTGGGCACAGTGCCGGTGGAGGAGGCCGAGGAGGAGGGCGACTCGCTGGGCGTCGGTTCCCCGGAGGAGGTCTGGGCGGTCGCCGAGGGGGTGGGGGTGCCGCCCGCCTTGTCGTCGTCGCCGCCGCTGTTCATGAGCGCGTACACGGAGCCGCCGGCGGCCAGCATCACGACCGCGGCGACGGTGACGAGAAGCGCGGTGGAGCGGCGGGTACGGCGCGACTCGCCGTCGGGGGTGGGGTCGTACGGCGGGGGCGTGTAGAGCGGCGGCTGGGTGGGCTCGGGGGTGGCGACGGTGGTGCGGGGGGTTTTGTAGGGGTTGCTGTAGGGGTTGTACGGCTGCGGGTGCTGGTGGGGTTGGTTCGGGTAGCCGTAGGCCGGGTGCGAGGCCGGGGCGTGTTCGGGGGAGGCTGGGCCGGGTGTCGGCTGCGGGTGGGTTGCGGCTGGTCGCGCTCCCCCGCCGGCAGCCGTGGATTCAGCACCTCCCCGCGCCCCCTGGCCGGCCGGCCCCTGCGCCCATTCCCCTGCCGGGGTCTGCCGAGGCCCCTGCACCGTCGGGTCCTCCACCTCCAGCAATTCGACCGCGTGGCGGCCCAGTTGGGCCACCAGGGAACCCGGTAGCCAGGGGTCCCGGGAGCGGCCCTCCTCGACCGTGTCGACCGCTCCCGTGCTCGCCAGGATCGCGTCCAGGGAGGGGCGGGCCGCCGGGTCCTTGCGGAGGCAGCCGCGGACCACGTCGGCGATGCCCTCGGGGAGCCCGGACAGGTCCGGCTCCTCCTGGGCGATGCGGAACATCTGCGCGTGTGCGCCGCCCTCGGTCGAGCCGAAGGGGAGCCGGCCGGTGGCCGCGTAGGCGAGCACCGAGCCGAGGCTGAAGACGTCGGAGGCCGGGGTAATCCGGTCGCCGCGCACCTGCTCGGGGGCCATGAAGCCCGGCGAGCCGACGAGTGACCCGGTCTGGGTGATGCCCTCGCCGGGGAGGGTCTCCAGCGCCCGCGCGATCCCGAAGTCGATGACCCGGGGTCCCTCTATGGTGAGCATCACGTTGGACGGCTTGAGGTCGCGGTGGACGATCCCGGCGGCGTGGATGTTGGTGAGCGCGTGCGCCAGCCCGGCGGCCAGGATGCGCACCGACCGCTCGGGCAGTGGCCCGTGGTCGTGCTCGACGACCCGCTGGAGGCTCGGCCCGGCGACATAGCCGGTGGCCACCCAGGGCACGGCGGCCTCGGTGTCGGCGTCTAGGACGGGCGCGGTCCAGAACCCGCCGACCCGCTGGGCGTTGCGCACCTCCTGCCGGAAGCGGGCCCGGAAGTCCTCCTGGGCGGCGAGTTCCGCCCGCACCAGCTTCACGGCGACGGTACGGCCGCGCTCCGACCGGGCGAGATACACGTGCCCCATGCCGCCCGCGCCCAGCCGCGCCAGCAGCCGGTACTTCCCGATGTGCTGCGGATCCCCGGGCCCCAGCTTCTCCATGGCAGATCCGCCCCTTCTCCACACTTGTGATCGAGCCGAGAATATTCCGGCAGCTCCGGCGGCCGGGACCCGCCTTGTCTACGGTTCCGTAACAGGTACCGGTCGCTCCGGTGTATCCACGGGCTGTGGACAACCTGTCGCGGAATTTCCCTGGCCATGGAACATGTCGCCGATATCGCGTCCGCACCGGACACTCCTAGGCTCGGCGCCATGACCCCTCAGCCCAATCCCCAGGCCGGAGCCGCCGTCAAGGCGGCCGACCGTGCGCATGTCTTCCACTCCTGGTCCGCGCAGGACCTCATCGACCCGCTGGCCGTGGCCGGCGCCGAAGGGTCGTACTTCTGGGACTACGACGGCAGGCGTTACCTGGATTTCACCAGCGGGCTCGTCTTCACCAACATCGGCTACCAGCATCCGAAGGTCGTCGCCGCGATCCAGGAACAGGCCGCGAAGATGACCACCTTCGCGCCGGCCTTCGCCGTGGAGGCCCGGTCGGAGGCGGCCCGGCTGATCGCCGAGCGGACCCCCGGCGACCTGGACAAGATCTTCTTCACCAACGGCGGCGCGGACGCGATCGAGCACGCCGTGCGCATGGCCCGGCTGCACACCGGCCGCCCGAAGGTGCTGTCCGCCTACCGCTCGTACCACGGCGGTACCCAGCAGGCGATCAACATCACCGGTGACCCGCGCCGCTGGGCCTCCGACGGTGCCGCCGCCGGGGTCGTGCACTTCTGGGCGCCCTTCCTGTACCGCTCCCGCTTCTACGCGGAGACCGAGGAGCAGGAGACCGCGCGGGCGCTGGAGCACCTGGAGACCACGATCGCGTTCGAGGGGCCGGGCACGGTCGCGGCGATCGTCCTGGAGACCATCCCCGGGACCGCCGGGATCATGGTGCCGCCCGCCGGGTACCTGGCCGGTGTCCGGGAGATCTGCGACAAGCACGGGATCGTCTTCGTCCTGGACGAGGTCATGGCCGGGTTCGGGCGCACGGGTGAGTGGTTCGCCGCCGACCTGTTCGGGGTCGTACCCGACCTGATGACCTTCGCCAAGGGCGTGAACAGCGGGTACGTGCCGCTGGGCGGCGTCGCCATCAGCGGGCGGATCGCCGAGACCTTCGCCAGGCGGCCCTACCCCGGCGGGCTGACGTACTCCGGGCATCCGCTGGCCTGTGCCGCCGCCGTCGCCACCATCAACGTGATGGCGGAGGAGGGCGTCGTCGAGAACGCCAAGCGGCTCGGCGCGGACGTCGTCGGGCCCGCCCTGGCCGCGCTCGCCGAGCGGCACCCGAGCGTCGGCGAGGTGCGCGGCACCGGCATGTTCTGGGCGCTGGACCTGGTGAAGAGCCGGGAGACCCGGGAGCCGCTGGTGCCGTACAACGCGGCCGGGGAGGCCAACGCACCGATGGCCGCGTTCACGGCTGCCGCCAAGCAGCAGGGTCTGTGGCCGTTCGTGAACATGAACCGGACGCATGTCGTGCCGCCGTGCAACGTCACCGAGGCCGAGCTGAAGGAGGGCTTCGCCGCGCTCGACGCCGCGCTGAGCGTGGCCGACGAGTACACGGTGTAGGGGCGCCGATTTCGGGTGCGGGTGAGTGGGGGCCGAGCGCGCAGTTCCCCGCGCCCCTGAAGGGGCGCTCATGGAACCCGAACGCGTAAGGTGGCGTGCTCGTAGATGTACACGTAAGCGAGCACGTCACCCGAACGCGTGAGGAGAGGCACCCGACGATGCCCGGCAACGGCGCTGTGACCCGCAGTACGCTGCGCCAGCAGATCGCGGACGCGCTCCGTGACGAGGTGCTCGCGGGGCGCCTCCAGCCGGGCCGGGAGTTCACGGTCAAGGAGATCGCCGAGCAGTACGGGGTCTCCGCCACGCCGGTCCGCGAGGCCCTGGTCGACCTGTCCGCGCAGGGCATCCTCGACGCCGACCAGCACCGCGGTTTCCGGGTCCCGGAGTACACCCTCGCCGACTACCGGGGCATGATCGAGGCCCGCAGCCTGGTCGTCGACGGTATGTTCCACGCCCTCACCGACGGCCGTCACCCCGCCTTCAAGGATCCCGAGGAGCCGCGGGTCGCGGCCGCCCTGGCCGCGGTCCGCCGACGCGGCGAGGAGGCCCAGCGGGCCGCGACCGCCGGCGATCTCACCGTGCTGATCGGCTACGACCTGCGCTTCTGGCGGGAACTGTCCGCGCTGTTCAGCAACCCCTACCTCGGCGACTTCCTGCACCGGCTGCGCGTGCAGTCCTGGGTGTGCGCGGTGCAGCAGCTGCGCCGCCTCCCCGATCTACGCGGGTATCTGTGGTCCCGGCACACCGAGTTGGTCGACGCGCTGTCCCGGCGGGACACCGAGGCCGCCCGGGGGATCGTCGCCGCGTACAACACACACTCCCTCGCCCTCATCGAGCGTCTGTCGGAGAACGGATGACCGCGCCCCCGGAGACCGTCGACCTGTCCGTGGTCATTCCCGCGTACAACGAGGAGGGCCGGCTCGGCCCGACGCTCGACGCCGTCACCCGCTACCTCGCCGACAACGAGTCCCGCTTCGGCACCTGGGAAGTGATCATCTCCGACGACGGTTCCACCGACGGGACGCGCGAGGTCGCGGCCTTAGGGCATCCGCACGTCCGTCTGGTCGCCGCCGACCGCAACCGCGGCAAGGGCAACGCCCTGCGCCTCGGGGTCGCCGCCAGCGGCGGCCGCCGGGTGCTGGTCACCGACGCCGACCTCGCGGCCCCGATCGAGGAGCTGGAGCCGCTCGACAAGGCGCTCAGCGAGGGGTACGCGGCGGCGATCGGCTCGCGCGCGGTGCCGGGCGCGGAGATATCCGACCACCAGCACCGGCTGCGCGAGCTGCTCGGCCGCGCCGGGAATCTGCTGATACGGGCCACCGCGGTGCCCGGCATCAAGGACACCCAGTGCGGTTTCAAGCTGTTCGACGGCGACCGGGCCCGGGAGGCCTTCGCCGACTCCCGTCTCGACGGCTGGGGCATCGACGTCGAGGTCCTCCAGCATCTGCACCGGGACGGCGGATCCATCGCCGAGGTGCCGGTCCGCTGGAGCCACCAGCCCGGCTCCAAGGTCGGCCCACTGGCCTACCCGAAGGTCCTCGCGGACCTGGCCCGCCTCCGGCTGCGCCGCCTGCGCCCGGCCGACCTGCTGGTCCCGGTGCTCTTCCTGGCCCTGTCGATCGCCCTCTACTCGGGCCGCTTCTTCGACCCGGGCCACCGCTATCTCACCGACTCCCTCCAGGACCAGAACCAGTGGGAGTGGTTCTTCGCGGTGACCGCGGACAACCTCGCGCACTTCCGGAACCCGTTCTTCTCCGACCTCCAGAACTTCCCCGACGGCGTCAACCTGATGGCCAACACCGTCATGCTGGGCGTCTCCGTCCCCTTCGCCCCGCTCACGCTGCTCGCCGGACCGGCGGTCTCGCTCAGCGTCTGCATGGCGCTCGGCCTGGCCGCTACCGCCGTCGCCTGGTACTGGCTGATCGTGAAGCGGGTGGTACGGCACCGGGGTGCCGCCTTCCTCGGCGCGGCCCTCGCGGCCTTCGCGCCGCCGATGGTCAGCCACGCCAACGCGCACCCCAACTTCGTGATCCTGTTCATGGTCCCGCTGATCATCGACCGCGCCCTGCGCCTGGCCGCGGGCACCCGGGTCCGGCGGGACGGGATCGTGCTCGGCCTGATGGCGGCCTACCAGGTCTTCCTGGGCGAGGAGCCGTTCCTGCTGGCGGCGCTGGGCATGGCGCTGTTCGCCGTCGCCTACGCGGCCGTACGACCGCAGGTGGCCAAGGAGTCCTGGCGCCCGCTGGGCAAGGGCCTGCTGATCGCCGGAGCGGTCTGTCTGCCGCTCGTGATCTACCCCCTGTACTGGCAGTTCAGCGGCCCGCAGAGCTACCACAGCGTCCTGCACGGCGACAACGCCGGAAACAGCCCGCTCTCGCTCCTCGCCTTCGCCGAGCGCTCGCTGCTCTTCGGGGACGCGGGCCGGGCCAACGAGCTCGCCCTCAACCCCACCGAGCAGAACGCCTTCTACGGCTGGCCGCTGGTCCTGCTCGCCTTCGCGATCGTGGTACGGCTGTGGTCGCGGCCCCTGGTCAAGGCGCTGGCGTTCACGTCCCTGGCCGCGGCGGTCCTGTCCCTGGGCCCGAAGATCCGGATCCCGCTGACGGACACGGTGTATCCGGGCCCCTGGGCGCTGGTGCGGAAGCTGCCGCTCTTCGAGTCGGTGATCGAGGGCCGGGTGGCGATGATCTGCGCCCCGGCGCTGGGCGTGCTGCTCGCGCTCGCGCTCGAGAAGGTGCTGGGCACCCGCCGTATCGGCACCCAGTACTTCGGCCTGCTCGCCATCGCGCTCGCGCTGCTCCCGATCGTCCCCGCCCCCCTCAAGTCCGAGCAGCGGACGGCGGTCCCGGAGTTCATCACGAGCGGGATGTGGAAGTCGTACGTGGGAAAGGGCGAGTCCCTCGTCCCCCTCCCCCTCCCCGATCCCGGGTACGCGGAGGCGCTGCACTGGCAGACGACGGCGGACCTCGGCTTCAAGGTCCCCGGCGGATACTTCAACGGCCCCTACGGCGAGGACCGCATCGGTATCTACGGTGCCGTCCCGCGCTACACCTCCACCATGCTGCGTGACGTCCGCTACACCGGGAAGGTGCCGGTGATCGGCAAGAACTGGCGGGCGCAGGCGGCGAAGGACTTCGCGTACTGGAAGGCGGGCGTCCTGGTGGTCGCCCCGCAGCCCAACGACGACAAGCTGCGGCAGGCGCTCCGGGCTCTGACCGGAAAACCCGGTAAGTGGACCGGTGGGGTCTGGGTATGGGACCTGCACGAGGGGAGCTGACCGGCGCCGCACCGATTACTCTTCCCTGACCACCTAGCTGAACACTTGCCGTGAACGCGCTGATATCGCGCTGATACGAGGAGCCCTCTTTGGCCTGTGACCTCTGGCTGGTACCGCTCGTCGACGTGTTGTGCCACACGCCCGACAACCCGTTCGCCGAGGAACTCGCGCAATACAACAAGGTGCTCGCCGAGGCCGGGCTGCCGCCGGTGCCGGTGTACCAGTACATGCCGGGGCTGTCCGGCGAGGTCGCCCCGGTGGCCGGCTTCGACTACGACGCGCTCCACTTCCTGCGCCGCGTCTATCTCCTCCAGGTCTGCGGTCTGCCCGTCACTCCGGTGGACGACCTGGGCGGCGACTACGAGCAGCTCCTGGAGATGTTCGAGTCGACGGCCCAGCAGTCGCACCTGGTCTGGCACTACGACCACGCGGGCGCGTACGTGCCGGTCGACTTCCCGAACCCGCTCTCCAGCGACGAACTCCTCGCGAGCGGCGGCCCGCTGGGCTCCTCGCAGAGCCTGCTGCGCGAGCTGGAGTACGTCGCCCCGTCGATCGGCATCGACCCGGCGAACCCGCCGGCGGCCCCGCAGGCCCCTTCCGCCCCCACCGACCTGGAGGAACCGGCGAACCCGGCCCCCTACGACCCGAGCCCCTTCGCCCGCGAACGCCACGTCTGGCTCGGCCTGCACGCGGCGGCGACGCGGAGTCTGGCCCAGGGCTCGATGATCGTGTTCAGCTGAGACGAAGGGGGCCGACCTACCTACGTCAGTTCTGCCCGACGATGCGGATGGCGCGGATGCCGGTGCCCCGGTAGCGCGTCGGGGTCCTGGTCAGTACGGCACGGCCGCGCGGCCATTCGACGGTCGGCAGGGCGAGGTGCAGCACATGGGCACCGCTCCAGTCGGGCTCGTCCTTGCCGTCCTCCGCCGCGCGCAGGCGCTTGCCCACGGCGGTGGCCGCCGCGAAGTCGAGCGCTTCGATGTTGACGGACGGCAGGGCTCCGACGTGCTCGGCGACACCGGCCCGCTCCCGCTCGGCAGCGGCCAGGCTCACCGCCGGGATGTAGACCCGCGGCGCTGGGTCCTCTCGGCCTCGACGACGAGCCGCGAGGCCATGCTGTTCCCGGCGCCGGGCGCGAGGGCCGCCGTGTCGTCGAAGATGACGGCACGCGGCAGCGGGTACCGCTCCTCCCCCGTCACTGGACCTCCCCGATACGACCCGACTCGATGTCGGCCCAGAGCTGTTCGCCGGCCCTCTCGTCCTCTTCGGTGTAGGGCCGGCCGAGAAAGTGCTCCTCGACGTACGCCCTCGTCTCCTCGTACCGCTTGCGCAGCTCTTCGTTGGTGGGCGTGGCCCCGGCCAGCTCTGCCACGAGGTCCCGCATGCTCATTCCGCGTTCCGCGGGGTGAACCTTCCGCGGCCCACCCGCCGGTGAGCCAAATTCGCCCCACCTCTCGAATACCTCGCAGACCGGATTGCGGCCCGTTCCATCGCAGGGCAGCTCCTGACACGAAAGCAATACGGTGGCGTTGTGCGGCTGTGCGCCAAGTTTGCCCAGGCGCCGCTCGATCAGGTGAACCAGGCCGATTCCCACGTTCTTACTCATATGTGGAATACATGATCGGTAGCGAGGGATGCGTTCGATGCAATCAAGGGAGGGGACCGGACGGTGGCGCGCAAGCGAGGAAGGAAACATGAGCTGTGCGCGATTGCCGCCCCGTTCACCGTGACTGCGCCGTCGGGGGCGAGAATCCGGGACCGGCTCAAGGACCTGACGGCGACGGATACAGAAGTACTGGTGTTAGTGGGCGAGCACTTGGGCCACCACCAGCGCACCGACCTCGCCACACGTGTCCGGATCGGGAATGTCGCGGCACAGCTGACCGACCGCACCGGGCGGAAGAAGCAGCTGACTGCTGTCTCCTCGTCGCGGTGGGCAGGGGCGATGACCCGCGCGTCGGAGGACCAGTACCAGTTGTCGATGCGCTGCCTAATGAACGAGCGAGCCGGTCTGCGGCGCCGAATCCGGACGATCGAGCAGCGGCTGTCGGTGGCGTGCGGCCACAGGCAGGTACGGGTCCGTGGATACGCGGACCAGGCCGAGCGCTGGCAGAAACAGCGACACCTGAGGAACCTCGAAAGCCGACTGGCGGTAGTGGAACGGCAGATCGAGGAAGGACGCCCGTCGATCACAGTGGGCGGGCACCGACTGGCCAGGGTCCGTCACTACCTCGCCGACGCCGCCATGAGCGAGACCGACTGGCGAAGGCGTTGGGACGCTGCCCGGCTTTTCTTGACCGCCGACGGCGAGTCTGGCGCCCCACACGGCAACTACACCATCACCGTTACCCCCGAAGACGGTTCGGTCACACTGGTGCTGCCGGAGCCACTGCGCCATCTGGCCAACGCCCCACGCGGGCGGTACCGGCTGTCGTGCACGGTCACCTTCCACCACCGACGCCATGAGTGGCTGGACCGGGTGACCGCCCACCGCGCCGTGCGCTACGACATCGTCCACGACGCCGCGCGAGGCCGCTGGTACCTGGACGCATCCTGGTCGGCCGGCAAGAGAGACCTGCTCGGCCCGGAGGAGATTCAGGCGTTCGGAGCGAGGCTACTCGCCGTAGACCTCAACGCCGACCATCTGGCTGCCTATGTCGTCGATGCGCACGGCAACCCTGTCGGTGAACCGCATCGGATTCGGCTGGAGTTGACCGGTCCCACCGCAACCCGGGACGGACGGTTACGCCAAGCCATCACCAATTTGATCGGCATCGCCCGGCAACACGGCTGTGCGGGGATCGCGGTGGAGAACCTTGGCTTTGCCGATGCACGCGACATCGGCCGGGAGACCATGGGCCGCGGACGCCGAGGCAAAATCTTCCGCCGCACTGTGTCCGGGATTCCCACAGCGCGTTTCCGAGAACGGCTGCGTGGCATGGCCTACCACCAAGGTTTGCTTGTCATCGCCGTGGACCCCGCCTACACCTCGATCTGGGGCGAGAAGTACTGGAAGGCCCCACTCCAGCAACAGACCAGGACACACGTCACCCGGCACCATGGCGCCTCGGTGGCGATCGGACGACGCGCCCTCGGGCACCGGGCACGGCGTCGGCCAGGTGTGACCGCTCACCACCAGCGGATGGTGCTGCGGAGAGCTACCGGCCAGACCGTGCACGCCCCGAGGATGTGTGGGACCGCGAGCCCGCCCAGGACAGCGAGCACGCCTCATGCAGGCGGCAAGACTCGACTGCGCCCAGGTGACCAGCTCACGCTGTTCCCCGACCCTCAAGACCGTTCGGAGGGCCACCGGATCGCTGATCCGGTTCACGGAAGTCCGGCCACACGGCCCGACGACGCCAGGAGCGGTGTTGGCGCATTGCGGGGGCAATCTCGTTGACCGTGCCTCCATGAGCCTCGCCGTCTCCCCCACCGCCTGGGCCGGTGCGCACGCCGGGAAGTGACCGTCAGGCGGCTCGGCGGGCCGTTGCCGTGATGGTGGCCGTGCCGAGCACGTGGCTCGACATGGTGAACTCGGTGCTCGCGACCGGCGTCACCGCAGGCAGTTGCAGGCTCGGGGTTTCCAGGGCGTAGACCGTGCTCCGGTAGTGGTGGGTGATGTCGCCGGCCGGCGGGCAGGTGCCCAGGTAGCCGGTCTGGCCGGCGTCGTTCGTGCCGGCCACCGCGCCGGTCAGCAGGGCGGCGCCCAGCTGGGTGTCCGTGGCGGGGATGTCCCAGGTCAGCCAGTGCCACAGGCCGGAGCGGGTTCTCAGGGTGGCCCCACCCGAGAGGTGGGGCCACCACCGGATGAACCGGCGAGGGCTGGAAGAAGCGCTAGAAGACCGGCGTGCCGCCCTGCGTCAGCTTCCAGTTGGTCGCAGCGAACGTCGACGGGTCGATGGTGCCCTTCGCCGTGGCGTAGGCGACCATCAGGTCGCGGACCTGGTTGGTGGAGCTGTAGGCGATCTCCGCGGCGGCGATGTGCGGGTAGCCGGAGCCGCCGTTGGCGCGGTAGTTGTTGACCGCGACGACGAAGACCTGGTCGTCGGCGACCGCGGTGCCGTTGTAGGTCAGGTTCTTGATGCGTGAGCCCTCGGCCGCCGCGATGTCGATCTCGTAGTCGACGCCGGTCGCCATGTCGTACATGTAGTCCCAGAAGCTGTTGGCGTTGGTGAGGGTGGCGGTGTCCACCGCCGTTCCCGCCGGCACCTGGTGGTAGTACTTCGCCGCGTACTCCAGGTAGTCCTTGACCTGGGCGCCGGTGAGCTTCTTGCCGTACAGGGTGTTCTCGTAGACGTACAGGCCCGCCACGTCGCGGATCGTCACGTCACCGGCCGGGATGGTGGCCGTACGGCTGAAGCACGCGGCCACCGAGATCAGCGGGAGCGCGGCGTCCGCCGCCGACAGGCCCGCCTTCACCGCGTCCATCTGGACCTGCTGGATGAAGTCGATGGCGGGGACGTCCTTCCAGCAGGCCTCCGCCGTCGTCATCGCCACGGTGCTGGTACCGATCGCGGTGTTGACGTACTTGACCACCAACTCGTGGTCGGCGGTGAGGAGTTCGGTGATCCGGGGGTCCTCGGCGACCGTGTTGCTGTTCAGGGTGGTGGCGGTCTTCTTGGTGACCTTCCAGGAGCCGTGCACGTGCTCCAGCTCGAAGTCGAAGACCGAGAGGCGGTAGCCGTAGCAGTACGGCTCCGACAGCAGAACGTCCTCGCCCGTCTCCGCGTTCTTCACCGTGTACGTCGGGACGTCGACGTGGGTGTGGCCGACGAGGATCGCGTCGATGCCGGGCACCTGCTCGGCGACCAGGTTCGACGCGTTCTCCACGTAGGGGAGTTCGTCGCCCCACGACGTCGAACCGTCCAGGCCCGAGTGGTCGGTGAGGAAGACGACGTCGCAGCCGAGGGCGCGCAGCCGCGGGACGTACTTCTTCGCCTGCTCGACCAGGCCCGTGAAGGCCATCTTCCCGGAGACGTTGTCCTTGTCCCACAGGGCGATGCCCGGGTTGGTGAGGCCGAGGATGCCGACCTTGATGTCCGGGCCGTGCGGGACCTTGATGTGCTTGACGGTGTAGGGCCGGAAGGCGGGCTTCAGCGTCTTGGCGTCCAGGGCGTTGGCACCGAGCAGCGGGAAGTGACACTGCTTCTCGAAGGTGCGGACGACCTCGATGCCGTAGTTGAACTCGTGGTTGCCGAGGGCGGCCGCGTCGTAGCGCATCTCGTTCATGGCGATCGCCATGGGGTGCTTGGGGCCGCGCTTGCCGTCCTTGCCCGTGATCGGGTCGACGCTCGCGTAGTAGGAGGCGAGGGACGTGCCCTGGATGATGTCGCCGGCGTCGACGAGGAGGACCCGGTCCTCGCCCTTCTCCTTGCGGATGTTCTTCACCAGCGTGGCGATGCGCGCGATGCCGTAGGTGTTGCCCTTGGAGTCCACGGGAGCCGCGTTGGTGTAGTAGTCCCAGTTGAAGACGTGGCTGTGCAGGTCGGTGGTGCCCAGGATGGAGAAGCTCCAGGTCTTGGGCGCTTTCGGCGGCTTGGGGTGACCGTGCCCGGACTCGGCGGCCTGGGCGGTGCCGGCACCGACGGTTCCCGCGACGGCCACGGCGGCGCCGGTGACGGCCGACTTCTGCACGAACTCACGGCGGTTCATGGGATTGACGGGCATTCAGGACTCCTGGAAGGGCGGTGAGGACGGGAGTGGCGTGCGGGGCGCGGCGGGCTACCCGCGTAGATGCTGACCCTCGCCCGTTACCGGCGTAACCACGGAAGACCCAAGGGCCGGTCAAGGATTCCCAAGACCGGCCCAAGTGGACGTGTATAAACACGACTTACAGGAACGAGTTGATCTCGATCGTCTCGTTGCGGCCCGGGCCCACGCCGATCGCGGAGATCGGGGCGCCGGACATCTCCTCCAGGGCCTTGACGTACGCCTGCGCGTTCTTCGGGAGGTCGGAGAAGGACTTGGCCTTGGTGATGTCCTCGGACCAGCCGGGCAGGGTCTCGTAGACCGGCTTCGCGTGGTGGAAGTCGGTCTGGGAGTACGGCAGCTCCTCGACGCGCTTGCCGTCGATCTCGTACGCGACGCAGACCGGGATCTCCTCCCAGCCCGTCAGCACGTCGAGCTTGGTGAGGAAGAAGTCGGTCAGGCCGTTCACGCGGGTCGCGTAACGGGCGATCACCGCGTCGAACCAGCCGCAGCGGCGGTCCCGGCCGGTGGTGACACCCCGCTCGCCGCCGATCCGGCGCAGCGCCTCGCCGTCCGCGTCGAACAGCTCGGTCGGGAACGGACCGGCGCCGACGCGGGTCGTGTACGCCTTCAGGATGCCGATGACCCGGCTGATCTTCGTCGGACCCACGCCGGAGCCGGTGCAGGCACCGCCCGCCGTCGGGTTCGAGGAGGTGACGAAGGGGTACGTGCCGTGGTCGATGTCCAGGAGCGTGCCCTGGCCGCCCTCGAAGAGCACGACCTTGTTCTCCTCCAGGGCCTGGTTGAGGACCAGGACCGTGTCGGCGACGTACGGGGCGAGCTTGTCCGCGTACGTCAGCAGCTCCTCGACGACCTGCTCGATGGCGATCGCGCGCCGGTTGTAGAGCTTGGTGAGGACCTGGTTCTTGACGTCGAGGGCCGCCTCGACCTTCTGGGTCAGGATCGACTCGTCGTAGAGGTCCTGGACCCGGATGCCGACGCGGTTGATCTTGTCCGCGTAGGTCGGCCCGATGCCGCGCCCTGTCGTGCCGATCTTCCGCTTGCCGAGGAAGCGTTCCGTCACCTTGTCGACGGTGACGTTGTACGGCGTGATGATATGTGCGTTACCGCTGATCAGGAGCTTGGACGTGTCGACGCCACGCTCGTTCAGACCGCTCAGCTCGGAGAGCAGGACCGACGGGTCGACGACGACACCGTTGCCGATGACCGGAACACAAGTAGGCGAGAGGATTCCGGAAGGGAGGAGGTGGAGCGCATACTTCTGGTCGCCGACGACGACCGTGTGGCCGGCGTTGTTGCCACCTTGGTAACGCACCACGTAGTCGACGGAGCCGCCTAGCAGATCCGTCGCCTTTCCCTTGCCTTCGTCACCCCACTGAGCACCGAGCAGCACAAGTGCGGGCACGCGCGTACACCCCTTCCGGGCGGGGCATGTCCAAGGTCAGGGGCGTACGCGTAAGGTTCGGCGCCGCGTACCACCGCGACCGTCTTTGGCCGCACAACCGTCGGACCGGATGCCCCGGAATAGACGAAGCCCCTGGCGCAATAGCGCAAGGGGCTCTTGCACAGTGATGCTACCCGAGGAAGCGAGGCACGACCGAGGTGGCGACATTCGCGACGTCCGATCAGCTGCTGGTGATCATCGATCCGGCGGCACTGCAGACGGACGGTGAGTCCGTCCGGATCGCGAAAGACGTGCTCAGCGCGGGTGCGACCACGAAGGTGTGTCTGCCGGACGGGCCCGAGGAATTCGCCCGCGCGCTGGCCCGCAGGGGGTCGCGGCGGCCGGTGGTGGTGGGCGACGACGGCGCGCTGATCCGTGCGGTGACCTTTCTGCACCGGCAGCGGGAGCTGGCCGGATGTGTGCTCTCCGTGGTCCCGGTGGGGGGCACGCTGGGCGTCGCGCACGCGCTGGGGGTGCCCACCGGTGCCGTGGCGGCGGCGCGGGCCGTCCTGGACGGGGTGGAACGGCGTCTGGACCTGCTGGTCGACGACAGCGACGGGGTGGTGCTGGGCGCGCTGCGGATCCCGCCGCTGGCGGCGGTGCCGGTGGCCGCGGTGCCGGCTGCGGCCCGGGGGTGGCTGCGGCCGTACCAGACCCTCGTACGGTCCCTGTCCGCCCGCCCGATACCGGCCGTGCCCCGCCCCGGGCCCGCGCGGCTGCGGGTCGAGGTCGACGGGCAGACGGTGGTGGACCTGGACCAGCCGGTGGAGGGGATCTCGGTGACCCCGGGCGGCCGCGACGGTCTGGCCGAGGTGGAGGTACGACCGCTGTCGGTGGGCGCGGAGGCGACGCCGGTACGGGCCGCCGGGCGGACGGTGACGGTGACGGGCGCGGACTTCCGGTACCGGGCCGACGTGGGGGTGACGGGTCCGGTACGGCGGCGGACCTGGCGGGTGGTGGAGGGCGCCTGGGGGCTCACGGTGCCGGGGGCCCCGTAGCAGCGGGCTCGGCGGCGCGGGCGGCTCACTCCCCGTGCCACCCCACGACGCAGGAGAACTCCCCGTGCCACCCCGCGGCGCGGGAGAACTCCTGGTGGCGTGGGACGGCCGCGGCTCAGTGGGGCCGCTCGGGCACGTTCCCGTGATCGGGTTCGGATTCGTCCTTCAGCGCCACGCCCGTGACCCCCAGCTCCCGCGCCCGCCTCAGCAACGCCGCCAGCTTGCCCGCCGCCACCTCATAGGTCAGCCCCAGCGGCGGCCGGATGTTGCTCAGGCAGTTCCGGTCCGCGTCCGTGGTCACGCCCGGCACCGGCCGGTACGTCAGGTAGGCGCCCAGGGAGTCCGCCGCCGACATCCCGGGTCGTTCGCCGATCAGGACGACCACCAGGGCCGTACCCATCGCGTGGGCGATGTCGTCGCCGAGGGCCACCCGGGCCTGCTCGGCCAGGACGACCGGGGCGATGCGCCGGTCGGGGAGGCGGGCCGCGGTGGCCCGCACCATCGCCGCCGCGTGCTCGTGCACCGCCCGGCTGGACAGCCCGTCGGCGACCACGAAGACGACGTCCCAGTCACCGGCCGGCAGGTGCGCCCGGTCCACGGGGTGCAGCCGGCGGCCCAGGTCGGGGCGCTGGAGGTAGGTCGCCCGGTCGCCGGCCGCGCTGCGGACCCGTACCGTCGCGAGCCCCGCCAGCCCCGCCGCCACCGCGTCCGGGTCGAACGGCGAGTGCACCGCGTCCCGGGCGGCCGCGTGCGCGGACTGGAGGCCCAGCCGGTGCCGGGTGGGGAGCGCGGAACCGGAGCGGCCGAGGCCGATCCTGGCCTGGGTGTGGCGGCGCAGCAGCGGCCACAGGTCGTCGGGTCCGGCGGCGGGCGCCTCGGTCAGGTCGGTCATGCGGCCAGTTCCCTTCCGATCGCCGTCAGCGGATGGCCGCCGACCTCGCGCAGGCCGCCGTCCCCGTCCAGCAGCCCGATCGACTCCAGCCACGCCTCGAACTCCGGCGCCGGGCGCAGGCCGAGCACCTCCCGCAGGTAGAGCGCGTCGTGGTAGGAGGCGGACTGGTAGTTGAGCATGATGTCGTCTCCGCCCGGTGTGCAGATCACGAAGGAGGCGCCCGCGACGGCCAGCATGGTCAGCATGGTGGCGATGTCGTCGTCGTCCGCGTCGGCGTGGTTCGTGTAGCAGATGTCCAGGCCCATGGGCAGGCCGAGGAGTTTGCCGCAGAAGTGGTCCTCCAGGGCGGCCCGCAGGATCTGCCGGCCGTCGTAGAGGTACTCCGGGCCGATGAAGCCCACGACGGTGTTCACCAGGAGGGGCCGGTAGCGGCGGGCCACCGCGTACGCCCGTGCCTCCACCGTCTGCTGGTCCACGCCGTGGTGCGCGTCCGCCGACAGGGCGCTGCCCTGGCCGGTCTCGAAGTACATGACGTGGTCGCCGACCGTGCCCCGCCCCAGCCCGCGGGCCGCCTCGTGCGCCTCGTCCAGCAGGCCGAGGGTCACGCCGAAGGAGGCGTTCGCCGCCTGGGTGCCGGCGATGGACTGGAAGACGAGGTCGACCGGGGCGCCGCGCTCCATCAGGTCCACGCTCGTCGTGACGTGGCAGAGGACGCAGGACTGGGTGGGGATCGAGTAGCGGTCGATCACTCCGGCCAGGAGTTCCAGCAGGTCCCGTACCGCCTTCGGGCTGTCGGTCGCCGGGTTGATGCCGATCACCGCGTCTCCGGAGCCGAGCAGCAGACCGTCCAGGAGGGCGGCCGCCACTCCGGCCGGGTCGTCGGTGGGGTGGTTGGGCTGGAGGCGGGTGGCGAGGCGGCCGGGCAGGCCGATCGTCGAGCGGAAGGCGGTGACCACCCGCACCTTGCGGGCGACGGCCACCAGGTCCGCGTTCCCCATCAGCTTGGACACGGCGGCGGCCATCTCCGGCGTGACCCCGGGCGCCAGCGCGGCGAGGGCCCTGGTGTCGGCGGCCAGCAGCCACTCCCGGAACTCGCCGACCGTCAGCCCGGCCACCGGCGCGAAGGCCGCCGCGTCGTGCGTGTCGAGGATCAGCCGGGTCACGTCGTCGGTCTCGTAGGGGATCACCGGCTCGGTCAGGAAGGTGGCGAGCGGCACCTCCGCCAGCGCCCAGCGGGCCGCGACCCGCTCCCGCGCGCTCGCGGCGGCGAGGCCGGCCAGCCGGTCGCCGGAGCGTTCCGGACTCGCGGCGGCCAGCAGGCGGGCCAGGGAGTCGAAGCGGTGGCGTTCGCCGCCGAGGGTGGCCGTGTACGTGCTCATGGCGGCGACCGTACGGGCCGGGTGTTGCGGCCGGATTTCTAAAGGTCTGGTTGACAAACATTTAACGCACCGAGACCCTCTACCGACTCATTCGGGCTACAGAGTTCCGGTCCAGTACAGCCAGCGATCAGCAGGAGAGGGGCCACCCCGATGGCAGTGGACGAGGGAGTCGCCCCAGCGGCGAAGACAGACGGGGACGGCACGGTCCACCGGCTGAAGCCCAACGCGATCGGCCTGCTCGGGGTGGTCTTCATGGCCGTCGCGACCGCCGCGCCGATCACCGCGATGACCGGCAACGTGCCCTTCATGGTGTCGTCCGGCAACGGCATCGGCGCCCCGGCGAGCTACCTCGTCGCAATGGTCGTCCTGGCAATCTTTTCCGTCGGTTTCACGTCGATGGCGAAGCACATCACATCGACGGGCGCCTTCTACGGCTTCATCTCCTACGGTCTCGGCCGCACCGCGGGCCTGGCGTCGGGGCTGCTCGCCACCTTCGCCTACGCCGTCTTCGAGCCGGCGCTGATCGGCATCTTCTCGGTCTTCGCCAACACAACCCTGAAGGACCAGACCGGACTTGACGTCCCGTGGTGGGCGTTCGCGATCCTGATGCTCGCCATCAACGCGACCGGCACCTGGTTCGGCGTCAGCGTCGCCGAGAAGCTCCTCGTCGTCCTCCTCGGCACCGAGGTGACCGTCCTCGCCGCGATGGCGATCTCGGTCGCCCTGCACGGCGGCGGCCCGCACGGCTTCACCTTCGGCCCGGTCAACCCGGTCAACGCCTTCAAGGGCACGTCCGCGGGGCTCGGTCTCTTCTTCGCCTTCTGGTCGTGGGTCGGCTTCGAGTCCACGGCGATGTACGGCGAGGAGTCCCGCGACCCGAAGAAGATCATCCCCAAGGCGACGATGATCTCGGTCCTCGGCGTCGGCGTCTTCTACGTCTTCGTCTCCTGGATGGCCATCATCGGCAACGGCGAGACGGAGGCCGTCAAGGCCGCCTCCTCCGCGAACCCGCTCGCCCTCTTCTTCAACCCCACCGAGCACTACGTCGGCCACTGGGCGGTCGTCCTCATGCAGTGGCTGATGGTCACCGGCTCACTGGCCTGCGGCATGGCCTTCCACAACTGCGCCGCCCGCTACATGTACGCGCTGGGCCGGGAAGGGGTCCTCCCCTCGCTCCAGAACACCGTCGGCCGCACCCACACCCGGCACGGCTCCCCGCACATCGCGGGCCTGGTCCAGACGGTGATCTCGGCCGTCCTGATCGGGGCGTTCTGGGCCGCGGGCAAGGACCCGTACAACGCCCTCTACGTCCTCCTCGCCATCCTCGGCACGATGGCGATCCTGGTCGTGCAGGCCGTGTGCTCGTTCGCGGTGCTGGTCTACTTCCGGAAGAACCACCCCGAGAGCCGGCACTGGTTCAGGACCTTCGCCGCACCGCTCATCGGCGGCGTCGCGATGCTCGCCGTGGTCGTCCTGCTGGTGTCCAACATGGGCGTCGCGGCCGGCACCGAGTCCGGCTCGCTGCTGCTGAAGGCGACGCCGTGGCTGGTGGCACTGGTGGCGGCGACGGGCGTCGGCTACGCGCAGTACCTCAAGCACCGGTCGCCGGAGCGGTACGCGCTGCTGGGACGGACGGTGCTGGAGGAGACGAAGGAGCGGTAGGGGGCGCGTGCGCCCGACGGTTCGTGGAAGCGGAGTGAAGGTCCCACCGTCCGGGCAGACGCCCTCGCATCCGCGTCCGTAAGGTGCGCACATGTCAGGTGAATTACGAGCGGGGCATACGGTCGCCGCATTAGCCGGACGTACGGTCGCCGCATGGGTGGCCGGTGTCCTCCTCGCCGTCACACCGGGGGCCGCGAGCGCGGCACCCGCTCCCCGCACCTTCCAGTACACCTGCGACTTCGGGATCCTCAGCGGCCAGTCGATGACGGCCTCGGTCGTGTGGAACGTCTCGGACACCCATGTGGTCGGCCGGCCCACTCCCCGACTGCCGGTGACCGCGTCGGCGACGGTCGGGGCGCTCATCCCGCAAGGGCTGCGGGTGGCCGGCGCGACGAGCCTCGAGGGCACGGCGAAGGTGACCGCCGTCGTGGCCGCACCGCAGGGGAACGTCCCCGTCTCCATGGCGATGGACGTGCCCGTGACCCAGATCCCGTCCTCCGGATCCATGACGGTCCCGGCGAACGGGACCGCGCCGTCGCTGACCTTCACCAAGGCGGGCATCGCGAGCATCGTCGTCGGCGCGATCAACCTGAGCGTCACGCCGAGGCGGGCGGACGGCAGCACGACCCCGCTGGGCACGGTGAACGCGTCGTGCAGCGTGGACTCGGACCAGGACAAGGTTCTGGCGTCGTTCCGGATCCTGCCCAAAGCGCAGCGACAGCCGTCCCCCACGGCGTCGGGGACGGGGACAGGGACAGGGGGCGGGGGCCGTGGCTCGGGATTCGGGTCAGGGTCGGGGGCCGGGGCGGGGTCCGGCTCCGGGTCCGGCTCGGGGACGGGGGCGGGGGGTCAGGGAGGTAAGGGGACCTCAGGGACTCACCCCGGCGCCTCCCGCAGCCCCGACCCGAGCGGCTCGGTCACCGCGAGCGCTACGGCATCGGTGTCGGCGTCGCCCGCCTCGGGCGGCGCTCCGACCTTCGCCGCGCCCAAGGCCCGCTCCGACCTGCGCTCCAGCGCGCAGGACCGCACGGCTTTCCCGGTCGCGCTGCGCGCGGCGGCCGGCGTGCTGATCGTGGCCCTGGCCGCGGTGGGCAGCGCGATGTGGTTCCGGCGACGCCGGGGTGACGATGGCTGAGGGCACGGCGGGCGGGAAGGAGCAGCCGCCGCGCAGCATGAATGCGAACCAGTACGGCGACGGCACGCAGATCGTCGCCGGATCCATCGGGGTGCAGAACAACAATTACACCTACACCGAGCGACCTCAGAGCGGACTGCTCGCGAAAGCCGACCAGTTGGCCGAGTTCGTCCGGCAACGCCGGCAAGAAGAGGAGACACAGCTCGGTATCAGGGATCCCCAGCTGCTGCCCGTGCGCTGGGAGCCTCCGAACGACGAGACGTTGGCGAGGGATCACCCGGAACTCATCTGGGAAGACCGGGGCGAGGGGAACCTGAGCGGAGGTCTGAACGGGATCGCGGAGTTCTACGAGAGCATCCCGTCCGGCCGCCTGGTGGTGCTGGGCAGGGCCGGTTCGGGAAAGAGCGTGCTGGCCATGCAGTTCGTGCTGCAGTGGCTCAGGAAACGCCCCGCCGGCGCACCCGTGCCGGAGATCTTCAGTCTCGCCTCGTGGAACCCGGAGGAGGAACCGCTGAACGACCGGCTGAGTCACCAGCTGAGCCGTGACCAGCCCTGGCTGACCGCCGTCGACCCCGACGGGGAGATGACGCTGGCCGAGAAGCTGGTGAGCGTCGGGCTGATCCTGCCCGTCCTGGACGGTTTCGACGAGATCTCCAAAAGCCTCCGCGGGACCGCACTGAAGCAGCTCTCCGAGACCTCCCTGCCGTTGGTCCTCACCAGCCGCTACGGCGAGTACAAGAACGCGGTCAAGGGGAGGGGGCTGCACAAGGCCGCCGTCGTACGACTGGCCGATCTGCCTCCGGCCGACTCGGTGACGTATCTCCGGTTCAGCAGTCCCCCGGACGCCAAGTCGGCGTGGGACCCGGTGCTGGACGACATGGACGCCAACCCAGACGGTCCACTGCGCCGGGCGCTCTCCACACCGCTGATGGTCGCCCTGGCCGCGGCCGTCCACGGCGAGCGCGGCACCAGCGGCCCGGATGCGCTGCTGGACGCCGCGGAGTTCCCGACCCCGGACCGCCTTGAGCGGCACCTTCTCACCGCGTTCCTCCCCTCGGTGTACCGGCGCCCGTCGCAGGCGCGACGCGCCCAACGCTGGCTCACCTACCTCGCCCATGACCTGGAGCAGCGCAAGACCCGCAACCTGGCCTGGTGGGAACTGGGCACCACGCTGCCGCTGCGGCAGCGGACCGCCGTGATCGCGTTCCTCGCCGGGCTGTCCTTCGCCTTCGTCACCGCGGTCGGGAACATCCCCGTCGACCTGGTCGCCACCTCGCACGGGCTCGGCTTCGCCGTCCGGCGCGGGCTGGTCGTCGGCTCCCTGCACGGGCTGCTGATCGGAGCGGCGTTCGGCTTCATCTACCACCGGGCGAGCGGCAACGACCTGCTGAAACCGTCACC
Organism: Streptomyces sp. NPDC054813; assembly: GCF_053611365.1. Lineage (NCBI taxonomy): Bacteria > Bacillati > Actinomycetota > Actinomycetes > Kitasatosporales > Streptomycetaceae > Streptomyces > Streptomyces sp. NPDC054813. The sequence continues at coordinate 100,961 of NZ_JBSHAF010000011.1, forward strand.
GATCGAGATCACCTTCCGCCGTGATGCCCAACGGCGGCTGGGGGAGAAGTTGTTGAGCAGGATCACCATCGGTTCACTGGTCGCTCTGGCGGGCGCGGTCGCCATCGTCGGTGTCGACCGCTCCGTCGTGCCGTGGCTCGGACTCGACGACGGGCTCGGCGGCGGGCTGGTGTCCGCGGCCCAGTTCCCGCTCATCGTGGGTCTCGGGACCGGGCTGGTGCTCGGCATCACGGCGTGGCTGGAGGCAACGGTCGACCTGGACAAGTCCGTGAGCTGCGTCGGCCTGTTGCGGGTGAACCGGCGGAACGTCCACGCCCACATCCTCGTCTGGGCGATCGTGTTCGGCTTCATCGCCTGGTTCGCAGGCAGCTTCACCGAGACCCCGCTCCGCAGCCTCCAGCAGGGCCTCGTCTTCGGCATCGAGGGCGCGTTCGCCGGCGGCCTCGGGTACGGGCTCTGTCTGACCGCATGGGGGCAGTGGATCGCACTCGCCCGCGTCTGGCTGCCGCTGACGGGCCGGCTGCCCTGGCGGCTGGTCACGTTCCTCGAGGACGCGTGCGACCGAAGGGCATTGCGGCGGGCCGGAGCGGTGTACCAGTTCCGGCACGGACGGTTGCGGGAGCAGCTGACGGCACCGCCCGAGGGGCCGTCGGACGGCACCACCTGACGGCTGACGGGGCGTTTCACTCCCGCCCGAAGAGCTCGTCCCGGTGCACCCGCCAGCGCTCCATCATCGCCGCGATCTCCCCGTCCACGAACTCGAAGAACGCGAGCGTCTCGGCCATCCGCCGCCCCGCCGGGGTGTCGGCGCCGAGGCTGCCCACGCCCTCCCGCAGCGCGCCCTCCCACCGCTTGATCACGGCTTCCCGGCTGGTGAGGGCCTCGTACCACTGGTTGCTGTGCACCCGGTACCGCTCCCGCCGGGACCCCGGCTCCCGCTCGCGCGCGACCATGTGCTGCTGGGCCAGATAGCGCACCCCGCCGGACACCGCCGCCGGGCTGACCTGCAACTGCTCCCCCAGTTCCGCCGAGGTCAGGGTGCCCGAGTCGGACGACAACAGGGCCGCGAAGATCCGGGCCGGCATGCGCTGCATCCCGGCCTCGACGAGCTGTGCCGCGAAGCTCTCGACGAACTTCGAGACGGCCTCCTGATCGCGCCCCATCGCATCCGTAGTCATGGTCACCAGCCTAGCGGGGGTTTCTACACTTCCTTAACTTCACAATTTTCTGAAGACAGCGTACGTTCTGAACCATGACGAAGGCAATCACGGTCGCCGGGCTCCACAAGTCCTTCGGCCGCACCCACGCCCTGGACGGCCTCGACCTGGACGTCGAGGCCGGCGAGGTGCACGGCTTCCTCGGCCCCAACGGCGCCGGGAAGTCCACCACCATCCGGGTCCTGCTCGGCCTGCTGCGCCCCGACTCCGGCGCCGCGCAGATCCTCGGCCGCGACCCCTGGAAGGACGCCGTGGCGGTGCACCGCAGGATCGCCTACGTCCCCGGAGACGTGACCCTCTGGCGCAACCTCTCGGGCGGCGAGGTCATCGACCTCTACGGCCGGCTGCGCGGCGGCAGCCTCGACGCCCGCCGCCGGGCCGATCTGCTCGAGCGCTTCGAACTGGACCCCACCAAGAAGGGCCGCACCTACAGCAAGGGCAACCGGCAGAAGGTCGCCCTGGTCGCCGCGTTCGCCTCGGACGTGGACCTGCTGATCCTGGACGAGCCGACCTCCGGCCTGGACCCCCTGATGGAGGAGGTCTTCCGGCGCTGCGTGGAGGAGGAGCGCGACCGCGGCCGTACGATCCTGCTCTCCTCCCACATCCTGAGCGAGGTCGAGGAACTCTGCGACCGCGTCAGCATCATCCGTAACGGCCGTACGGTCGAGTCCGGTTCACTCGCCGACCTGCGCCATCTCACCCGGACCAGCGTGACCGCCGAACTCGCCGGCCCGCCCGACGGGTTGGCCCGTCTCCCCGGCGTGCACGACCTCGACATCCAGGGCCACCGGATCCGCCTCCAGGTCGACACCGAGCAACTCACCGCCGTGCTGCGCTCGTTGAGCGAGACCGGCGTACGCTCCCTGACCTCCACCCCGCCCACCCTGGAAGAACTCTTCATGCGCCACTACCAGGACGAGGCGGCCGCCCGATGACCACCCTCACGGGCACCGGCACCCTGCTGCGCTTCGCGCTGCGCCGCGACCGCGTGACGACACCGGTCTGGATCGCGGTGAACGCGCTGATGGTCCTCTCCATGCCGAACACGCTGAAGACCCTGTACGGCACGGAGTCCGAACGCACCCACCTCGTCAGCCAGTTGCAGACCAACGCCTCCTTCCGCGCCCTGATCGGCCCGCTCTACGACACCTCGCTCGGCGGTCTGACGGCATGGCGGGTGGGCGTGTACGCCGGTGCCCTCGCGGCCGTCACCAGCCTGCTCGTCGTCGTACGCCACACCCGCGAGGAGGAGGAGACCGGCCGCGCCGAGCTGATGGCGTCCGGCGCGGTGGGCCGCCGGGCGTCGCTGACGGCGGCCCTGCTGGCGGCGGCCGTGGCGAACGGGGTGCTGGCCCTGCTGATCACGGCGGGCCTGGCGGGACAGGGGGTCGCCGGGGCGCTGTCCTTCGGGCTCGGCCTGGCCGGCACCGGCATGGTCTTCGCGACGGCGGCGGCGATCGCGGCGCAGCTGACCGAGAGCGCGCGGCTGGCCAGGGGCCTGACGTCGGCGGTGCTGGGAGCGGCCTTCGTGCTGCGCGCGGCGGGCGACTCGGCGAGCGGCGGGGGTACCTCCCAGGCCTCCAGCACGGGGGGAGGGTCGTCACCGCTGACCTGGCTGTCGCCGCTGGGCTGGCTGGAGAATCTGCGGCCCTTCGCCGCCGAACGCTGGTGGGTGCTGGCGCTGTTCACGGCCGCGGTGCTGGCGCAGGCCGGGGTGGCCTACGTCCTGGCCGGCCGCCGTGACCTGGGGATGAGCTTCTTCCCCGCCCGCCCGGGCCCGGCCACCGGCGGCCTCGGCTCCGCCGCCGCGCTCGCCTGGCGGCTCCAGCGGGGCGGGGTGCTCGGCTGGTCGCTCGGTTTCTTCCTGGCGGGCGTGGTCTTCGGCGGGCTGGCGGAGGGCGCGGCCGATCTGGTCGGCGACAACGAGAACGCCCGGGACATCTTCGAGCGGATGGGTGGCCAGAGCGGGGTGACGAACGCGTTCCTCGCCTCGATGGTCGGGATCCTGGGGCTGATCGCCGCGCTGTACGTCGTGGCGTCGGTCCTCCGGCTGAACGGCGAGGAGACCGCGGGCCGCGCCGAACCGCTGCTGGCCTGTGCGGTGGGCCGGCTGCGCTGGGCGGCCGGCCACCTCACGATCGCCTTCGGCGGCTCGGCCCTGATCATGCTGCTGGCAGGACTGGGCTTCGCGGTCGGCTACGGCAGGGAGGCGAGCCCGGTGCTGGGCGCCTGCCTGGTCCAGCTCCCGGCGGTCTGGGTGATCGGCGGACTGGCGCTGCTGCTGTACGGGGTAGCGCCCCGGCTGGCCCCGGCGGCCTGGGGAGTGGCGGTGGCGGTCCTGCTGGTCGGCTGGGTGGGCCCGGCCCTGAACGCCCCCCGACTCGTCCTGGACCTCTCCCCCTTCGGCCACCTGCCGAAGCTGCCGGGCGGGGGGATGGAGTGGGGGCCGGTACTGATCCTGCTCGGGCTGGCCGTGGTCTTGGCGTCCGCCGGGCTGGCGGGGCTGAGACGCCGGGACATGACCGGCTGACAGCAGCCTCTCAGTCGACGTACTGCTTGAGTTCCTCGGTGTCGAGGTCGATACCGACGGGGTCGGGAAGAGTGACCTTGCCCCCGAGCTTCACCACGTGGATGTCCCGGTATCCGTCCTCCGGGTCGGGGTTGCTGTGCACGAGGACCGAGAGGTTGTCGCGGTCGATGAGCAAGTAGACCGGGATACCTGCCTCGGCGTAGGCGCGGGGTTTCTCGACCCGGTCCCGGTTGTGCGTGTCCGAGTCGTACGACGTGACCTCGACGACCATCAACACCCCCCGGGTTTCAGCCCAGTCCCCCTGCCCCGCGAAGTGCCCCACGGGTGCGAGGGCCCCATCGGGCCGGGCCCGGCCCCGGCGGTACGCCTCCACTTTCAGCCCCTGCGTCGGGTTGAGATCGAGCTCCGGCCGAGCCTGCATGCACTGGCGGATCAACCACATGATGATCGAGCCGTGGTCGCCGTTCGTCACCTTCTTGACCCCGATCCGTCCGTCGATGAATTCGAGCCTGACGGTGTCGTCCACGCGCTCGGCGAATTCTGCGATTCGATCGAACACGTCCACCGACATCTGGGACGAGGTGCGCTCTGCCATAACCGTCATGGTGCCTCCCTTCGCAGGCAGGCACCAGCTTGACCCGACACTCGCGACCGGCCGTCGGAATCGGTCAGTGATCAGCCGAACGGGTGATCACTCGACGCTGACGCTCAACCCTTCCAACCCCCTGATCACGAAGTTCGGCTTCCGGTGCGACTCCGCGGCCAGGCTCAGCGTCGGGGCCTTCTCCAGCAGGGCCGTCATCGAGGCCGCCAGCTCGATGCGGGCCAGCGGGGCGCCGATGCAGTAGTGGATGCCGGCGCTGAAGGAGATGTGGGGATTGTCGCGGCGGGTCAGGTCGAGTTCCCCGGGGTGGTCGAACACGTCGGGGTCGTGGTTGGCGGAGCCGAAGAGCATCGCGATCTCCGCGCCCCTCGGGATCGTCGTGCCGTCGATCTCGACCTCGTCCAGCACCCAGCGTTCGAAGAGCTGGAGCGGGGTGTCGTAGCGCATCAGCTCCTCGACGGCGGTGGGGACCAGGGAGTGGTCGGCGCGGAGGGCGGCGAGCTCGGCGGGGTTGCGGAAGAGGGCGTACCAGCCGTTGACCGTGGCGTTGACGGTCGCCTCGTGGCCGGCGTTGAGGAGCAGGACGGCCGTGGAGATCATCTCCTGCTCGGTGAGCCGGTCGCCCTCGTCGTGCGCCGCGATCAGCCCGGAGATCAGGTCCTCGCCCGGCTCCGTGCGCCGCTCGGCGATCAGCCCGCGCAGGTAGTCGGAGAACTCCACCGAGGCCCGGACGGCCTTCGCGGCCGTGTCCTGCGAGGGGTTCAGCTCGTACATTCCGCAGATGTCCGCCGACCAGGGCCGCAGCGGGGCCCGGTCCGCATCCGGGATGCCCAGCATCTCGGCGATGACGGCGACCGGCAGCGGTTCGGCGACGTCGGCGAGCAGGTCGCCGCCGCCCCGGTGGACCAGGTCGTCGACGAGTTCGCCGGCGAGTTTCGCCACGTACGGTTTGAGCCGCTCGACGGTGCGCGGGGTGAACGCCTTCGACACCAGGCGGCGGATGCGGGTGTGGTCCGGGGGTTCCAGGTCGAGCATGCCGTGGTCGTTGAGCGTGTGGAACGGCTCGTGCTCCGGCGGCGGTGCGGTCCGCCCGAAGTCCTCGTGGCTGAACCGGTGCTGGTACGCCCGCCCCAGCCGCCGGTCCCGCAGCAGCGCCGAGACGTCGGCGTGATGCGGGACCAGCCACTGGTCGGTGGGCTCGTAGTACTGCACCCGGCCCCGGGAGCGGAGCTCGGCGTAGGCGGGGTACGGGTCGGCGAGGAAGTCCGGGTCCCAGGGGTCGAAGGCTGCCATGGACGGACGTTAGACCGCCGGTCCCCCTCCTGACCAGGGGTCTCTCAGGGGCCTACGGGTTGGGCAGGGTCCACCACTGCCAGGTGTTGGAGCCGCAGTCGCGGAGGTTGATCCCCGCGTGCTCGCGCTGGTCGCCGTTGTTCTGGATGCTCAGGCACTGGCTGTTGACGTCCGTGCGCAGCCAGCCGCCGTCCTTGTACCAGCGCTGGTTGGCCAGTCCGTGGCAGTCGCCGACGACCTGGGCCGCGGCGTTGACCTCGCCGTTCCTCACGTCGAGACAGTGCTGCTCGGCGCCGTTGACGAGCTTCTTGCCCGCCCAGTACCAGAGCTGGTTGCCGGTACCCGCGTTGCAGGTCTGCACCTCGACGTTGTCGCCGTTGGAGGCCAGGCACTTGCCGTTCAGCTGCGTGGTGATCTGGAAGTACTGCGGCACCGCGGTCGCCCGGACCGGCAGAGCGGTGACGAGGAGGGGGACGGCGGTCAGCGCGAGCGCGGTCAGGCCGTGCTCCAGGGGCTTGATCATGTCTCTTGATGTAGCCGGATCCGGTCCCACGCCGACAGGCCCTGAGCAGCGGCTTCACCCGACTGGCGGAGCGGTTTCACCGGCCTTGAGGTGATCGTCGCGGGGGCCACCGAGCGTGGTGCTGCTCCAGTAGCCTGCGGCGCGGGCAGTAGCTTGCCGACTCCGTCCGGAACGAGCAGCGGAGGAGCCGCGCATGCCCCGAGAGGCGCCCTATTTGACCACGGCCGAGGCGCTGCGCGCACGGCTCGCCGCGGGTGAGTGGCAGGTCGGACAGCGCCTGCCGTCGCGGGCGCGGCTCGCCGAGGAGTACGGCGTCGGGCGCAACGTCGTACAGCGGTCGGTGGACCTGCTGATCGCCGACGGGCTGCTGGAGGGGCGCGCGGGTTCGGGGACGTTCGTCCGGGTGCCGCGGGAGCGCCTGCGGATGGTCCGGGCCCGGCGCCGCGAACGCTCGCTCGCCGCCGTGACGGAGCGGGGCCGGGCCCGTGCCTGGGACGCGCACAGCGACGTACGGGTCCCGGCCCCCGAGGACATCGCGGAGCGGCTGGCCGTCTCCCCCGGCGATCTCTGCGTCCGAACCCACTACGAGTTCCTCGCCGACGGCCGGCCCGTCCAGCTCTCCGAGTCCTGGGAGCCGCTGGCCCTCACGGGCGGCACCCCGATCGTGCTGCCCGAGCAGGGGCCGCTGGCGGGCAAGGGGGTGGTCGAGCGGATGCGGTCGATCGGCGTGGACGTCGAGACGGTGGTGGAACTGCCGCGCCCGGCCCGGGCCGACCGCACGCAGGCGAACCTGCTCGGCATCGGCGTCGGCGACCTCGTGCTCCGGATCGAGCGAACCATCTACGACACGGGCGGGCGGCCGGTGGAGACCGCCGACATCGTCGTCCCGGACATCCGCCGTGAGGTCGTCTACGAGTTCGCGGTCGAGCGGTAGTCGATGAGTCTCATATCCGCCCGGCTCGGGCTGCTGCGTGACCCGGACTTCGGCCGCCTCTTCGCCGCCACCGCCCTCGGCCAACTCGGCGATCGCATCGTCTTCCTGGCCCTGCCGCTGGTCGCGATCGTGGCGCTGGACGCCGACGAGTTCCAGGTCGGCCTGCTGACCGCGACGACCACGGCCGGCTCCCTGCTCGTCGGGCTGCCGGCGGGGGCGTGGCTGGACCGGGTGCGGAAGCGGCCGGTGATGATCGGTGCCGACCTCGCGCGGGCGCTGGTCCTGCTGACGGTCCCGGCGGCCTGGTGGGCGGACCTGCTCACCTTCTGGTGGCTGTGCGCGGTCGCACTGGTCCACGGCGTGCTGACCGTCTTCTTCGACGTCGCCTACGTCAGTTACCTCCCGCACCTGGTGGGCCGCGACCGCCTGGTCGAGGGGAACGCGAAGCTCTCGGCGATCCGCTCGGTGACCGGCATCGGCGGGCCCGCGGTGGCCGGTCCCCTGGTCGGCGCGGTCGGCGCCCCCGCCACGCTGGTGGCGAGTGCGGCCGGGATGGCCCTGTCAGGGCTCGTCGCGAGCGGTGTCCGGCGGCGGGAACAGCGGCCGCGGGCGGGCGAACGCCCCCGGCTGGGGCGGGACATCGCAGACGGCCTGCGGTTCGTTCTCGGGCATCCCACCCTGCGCGCCCTCGTCCTCGGCGACGCGATGTTCAACCTCTTCCTGGTCATGTACCAGGCCATGCTGCTGGTCCGGCTGGAGCGGGCGATCGGGCTCTCGCCCTTCGGTATCGGCCTCGTGCTGTCGGGCATGGGATGCGGTGCGCTGCTGGGCGCGCTGCTGGCGACCAGGGTCTCGGCCCGGCTCGGGCAGGGCCCGGTCATCCGGCTCGCGCCGCTGGTCACGTGTCCGCCGACCGGGCTGATGGAGTTGGCGCGCCCCGGCTGGAGCGTATGGGTGGCCGCGGTCGGGCTCGCGGCGCTGTCCCTGGGCGGGGTCGTCCGTGTGGTGGCGCAGTCGAGCCTCCAGCAGGCCCTGACCCCGGACGGGCTGCTGGGCCGGATGAACGCGACCGCCCGCTTCGTGTCCTGGGGCGGCGTTCCGCTGGGCGGCCTCCTGGGCGGCGCCTCGGGCTCGCTGTTCGGAGCGGCGCCCACGCTGTGGATCGGCACGGCCGGAATGACACTGAGCGCCCTGCCGAACCTGCTCAACCGTCCGACGGGGCCTTGAGGTACTCGATGAGGGCGGCGAAGGCCGGGGCCGGGAAGGAGAGGGTCGCGCGGGTGGGGGCTTTGGAGTCGCGGACGGCTATGTGGGTGGGAGTGGCCGCAATTTCGACACAGGCGTCGCCGTCGCCTCCGCCGGAGTAGGTGGACTTCCGCCAGCTCATCACAGCTCCTTGGCCAGTCGGTGGATGAAGTCACGCGACGCGGTGGGGTCCAGCGACGCTGACCGCACCCTACGGAAGAGCGTACGAAGCTGCTCCAGTCGCGGCTGCTCATCGATATACCGCGCGCCTGTGGGGGCATCCCTGAGGGCTGTGTCCAACTGGTGTACCGGACCGCCCAGGTACAGCATCGAGGCCCCGGCGCCCGCGAAGTGTTCGCGCTCCACGGGGATGACACGCACAGTCACCTGGCCCGCCTCGATCTTGTCCAGGATGAACCGGAGTTGAGTCAGCGATGCCTGGCGGTCGGACACATGCACCCGCAAGGCGAACTCGTGGACGATCGTCTCGTACGGGGTCGGGCCATCGCGCTCGATGACAGCGCGGCGCTGCATACGGTGCTCCGCCCTGAGGGCCACCTCTTCCTCGGACAGGCCCGGATTCGTGTAGCCGAACACCGAGCGGGCGTATTCGGCGGTCTGCAGCAGCCCCGGGACGTAGTGGATCACAACCTCGTGCAAGTACGCCGCATGATGCTCGGCCTCGGCTCCGTCGAGGAATGTCTGGGGAAGGACATCCCGGTAGTCCTCCCACCAGCCGCGCGTGCGGTCGGTCGCCATTGCGACCAACGCCTCGATGAGGGGCTCGTCCGTGCAGGCGTAGTTGGCGGCGAGGCGGCGCACACGCTTGGCGCTCACCCCTACGACGCCGGACTCGATCTGGCTCATCTGGACGGCGTCTGCCTCCAGCAGGCCGGCCGCCTCCTTGGCCGTCATGCCCGTAGCCTCGCGCAGTTTTCGCAGCTCGGCGCCCAGCCTCACCCTTCGGGCCGTGAGATGCCTCTTCGGCGGCAACCGGCGCCTCCTCGTTCCAACTTCCCCGTGGACATACCTCGTTCGAGGGCCAGAATACGGCAGCGGGTTGCACTTTCCTAAGTCTAGGAAATACCGTCGGTGATGCGACGCACACGCTGCGATACCCCGGGACCCCGGAAGCGCACCGCTCCGCCCTGCCACGGCGGCTGCGGCAATGCCACCGCCCGACGACCGCACCCCCCACCACCAAACGGAGTTCACGCATGCCCGAAGGCGACTCCTGGGAGTACTCCCTCTACGTCCCCAGCGACCCCCGATCCGTCACGGTCTGCCGCCGTACCCTCCGCCTGATCCTCACCCTGCACGGCCTGATCACACTGGTCGACACAGCCGAACTCCTCGCGACGGAACTGGTCTCCAACGCCGTACGGCACACAAAGGGTCCGGTGGCCCTGAGGGTGCGCTACGCGGGCGGGGTGCTGCGAGTCGGCGCGTGGGACGCGGATCCTGAACCCCCCGTCTTCCCGGGCGGATCCGAGGCCTTTGCCGATCCCGCCGAAGAAGACGGCGGCAGAGGACTCGCCCTCGTCCGGGCCTGCTCCGACTTGTGGGGCTGGCAGCCGCTGTCCAGGTTCGGCAACCGGGGCAAGTACGTGTGGTGCGAACTCGGCTCGGCGTGAGCCGCCTACGCGGCGCTCAGGAAGTGAAACGCCGAGTCGGCACGGGTTCCGGGTGCTCGGCGGGCTGCCAGTCGCGCCGGCCGCCCACGGCCGAACATGACGATCGCTCCGGCCATCACGAGGGCGGCCCCGACGGTCGCCCACACCGCGCTGATCGACACCGCCGCCCAGCGCGCGGCGGTCGCGGCGAGCACGGCGAGCGTGCTTATGGCATGTGCGTCCCGGTTCGGCCCCGGAGAAAAGGGATTGCTCCGGGAACAGAGGTCACGTTGGCTGGGCAGCGTGACCGAACTGCGTACCGATATCCTCGTCCTGCGCCGATGGCGTGACTCCGACCTCGAACCGTGGGCGGCGATGAACGCCGACCCCGAGGTGCGGGAGCACTTGGGTGACCTGCTCACCCGCGAACAGAGCGATGCCTCCGTGGCGAGGTTCCAGGCCGAGTTCGACCGGCGGGGCTACGGATGGTGGGCGGTCGAGGTGCGGGCAACCGGCGAGTTCATCGGCTTCGCGGGCCTGGACGAAGTGGACGACGACATGCCGTTCACAGGGGTGGAGATCGGCTGGCGGCTCGCCCGTCCTGCCTGGGGCCACGGCTACGCCACCGAGGCCGCGCTGACCGTCCTGGCCCACGGCTTCGACACCCTTGCGCTTCCCGAGATCCTCGCCGTCACCACGGCCACCAACCTCCGTTCGCAGGCGGTGATGCGCCGGATCGGCATGACCCGGGACCCCGCCGACGACTTCGACGACCCCACCGAGCCCGACGGGCCACTGCGTCCGAACGTGCTGTACCGCATCGCCCCGCGCTAGCCCGGTGTCACCAGCCGTGCCTCGTAGGCGAAGACCGCCGCCTGGGTGCGGTCCCTGAGGCCCAGCTTCACCAGGATGCGGCTGACATGGGTCTTGATGGTCGACTCGGCCACCACCAGGCGTTCGGCGATCTCCGCGTTCGAGAGGCCCTGGGCGATGAGGACCAGGACCTCCGTCTCGCGGTCGGTGAGGTCACCGTAGGCCGCATGGGCCGTGGGCATCAGACGCGGGGTGCCGGAGAGCTTGGAGAACTCCGTGATCAGGCGCTTGGTGACCGAGGGGGCGAGCAGGGCCTCGCCCGCCGCCACCACCCGCACTCCGTCCGCCAGTTGCCTGGCCGAGGCGTCCTTCAGGAGGAAGCCGGAGGCTCCGGCGCGCAGGGCCTGGTAGACGTACTCGTCCAGGTCGAAGGTGGTCAGGACCAGGACCTTGGCCGTGCTGTCGACGGCCACGATCTCCCTCGTCGCCTCGATGCCGTTCAGCTCGGGCATCCGGATGTCCATCAGGACCACGTCGGGGGCGAGTTCACGGACGCGGTCCACCGCCTCACGGCCGTTGACCGCCTCGCCGACGACCTCGATGTCCGGCATCGCGTTCAGCAGGACCGAGAAGCCCTCGCGCACCATCATCTGGTCGTCCGCGATCACTACGCGGATGGTCATGCGTCACCTTCGGTAGGGGGGACGGCCGGCAGGAAGACCGTCACCTCGTAGCCTCCCTCGGCCGTCGGGGCCGCTGTCATCTCGCCGTTCAGCATCGACACGCGCTCCCGCATGCCCGTGATGCCGTGGCCGGCGCCGGGAGAGGGCTTCAGGAGGGCCGGCTGGGGCGGAGGCCCGTTGACTATGCGCAGGCCGAGGCCGCCGATGACGTATCCGATCTCCACCCGGGCGGGAGCACCCGGCGCGTGGCGCAGGGTGTTGCTGAGAGCCTCCTGGACGATCCGGTAAGCCGACAGCTCCACGCCCTGCGGGAGTTCACGGACCGCGCCGGTCACCCCCTTGTCGACGGTCAGGCCCGCCTCCCGCACGTTGGCGAGCAGCGCGTCCAGGTCGGCGAGGGTGGGCTGCGGGGCGTCGGGGGCCTCGTAGTCCTCGGCGCGGACCACACCCAGGACGCGGCGCAGCTCGGTGAGCGCCGCCACCGCGTTCTCCCGGATCGTGACGAACGCCTTCTCCAGCTCCGGCGGCGGGTTCTCGACCCGGTACGGGGCCGCTTCCGCCTGAATGGCCACGACGGACATGTGGTGGGCCACCACGTCGTGCAGTTCGCGGGCGATCGTGGTGCGCTCTTCGAGGAGCGTGCGCCGGGACCGCTCGTGCGCCGTCTCCGACTGCTGTGCGGTCACCGTCTGTTCGGCCTCCCGGCGGATCTGCCGGACGGTGACGGTCAGCAGGGCTATCGCGGAGACGACCAGCATCGAGCCGACGTCGTTGGTGTAGTGGCCCCCGCCTAGAACCGAGACGAACGAGAAGCCGTAGGCCGCGGTGATCGCCCACATCCAGGCCGCCGTGCGCGGACGGGTGCGGACCGCGACGACCGTGAGCACCACCAGGTGGGAGATGAAGTTGCCCGTTGTCCACGGCCAGTCGTCCCAGGAATTGTCCAGCAGGGTGCCGGCCCAGCTCGCGACGAGCGACAGCCAGAAGGCGGCGACCGGTCGCGCCAGCGTGAGCAGCACCGGCGCCACCACGATCAGGCCCGCCAGCAGGCCCCCGGCCGATCCCAGCGGGCGGTCCGCGACGGCCGCCAGCAGCGCCACCGCGCCCGCCGCGGCCACCGCGAGATGCGGGGTCCAGACCGCGTACTCCCGCATGCGGCCGGACAGGCGGCGGATGCGCGGACCGTCGCTGCTCAGCGGGGGCAACGGCCGGTAGGCGAAGGCGTCGTGGAACAGGTCCTGCCGCAGCCTGCGCAGGGCGTCCATCGCGGCCCGGATCTCCGGGCTGCGCGGCTTGTACGGCTCGAACGCGCCGTCCGGTGGCTCCGATGGCATCGTGTGCGTCTGGGTCGTCTCGGTCACGTACACGACGGTATGCGGCGGGCAGGGTCGCCGTCGTCACCAGTGAGACGGGTCCTGCGGCATCATTCTCAGGTACTACGAGGGTCACTGCAGGGCTCCGACCGGAACGTCACCACAGGGTTCCGGGCCGTCAGTATCCCGACGGCCGTACCAGCCCCGACTCGTAGGCGAACACCGCTGCCTGGGTGCGGTCCCTGAGGCCCAGCTTCACCAGGATGCGGCCCACATGGGTCTTCACGGTCTGCTCGGCGACGACCAGCCGCTCGGCGATCTCCGCGTTCGACAGCCCCTGCGCGATCAGCGCGAGGACCTCCGTCTCGCGCTCGGTCAGATCGCCGACGCGCGTCTTCAGCGGGGCACGCACCCCGCCGCCGTCCAGCTGGGAGAACTGGGCGATCAGCCGACGGGTGACGCCGGGCGCGAGCAGCGCGTCGCCGGCCGCCACCACCCGGACCGCCTCGGCGAGCTGGTCCGCGGACGCGTCCTTGAGCAGGAACCCGGACGCCCCGGCCCGCAACGCCTCGTACACGTACTCGTCCAGGTCGAAGGTGGTCAGCACCAGCACCTTGATGTCGGGGCGTTCGCCGACGATCCGGCGGGTGGCCTCGATGCCGTCGAGCTCGGGCATGCGGATGTCCATGAGGACGACGTCCGGCGTGAGTTCGGCGACCTTCACCACGGCTTCCAGCCCGTCCACGGCCTGGCCGACCACCTCGATGCCGGGCTGGGCGTTCAGCAGCACGGTGAAGCCCTGCCGGACCATCTGCTGGTCGTCGGCGATGACCACGCGGATGGGGCTGCTGCCATTGCTGCTCGTCATGCGCGGCCGTCCTTCGAATCAAGGGCAGGGATGGTGCCGGTGCGATCGGTGGCACCGGGCAGGATGCCGGGGGTGCGGCGGGGCGCCAGGGCCGCGTCGGTACCGGCCGGGAGCCGTGCGAAGACCTGGTAGCCGCCGTCCGGCCGGGGTTCCGCCGTCAGCGCGCCGCCCAGCATCGCCGCCCGCTCCCGCATGCCGAGCAGTCCGTGCCCGGCACCCGGCGACGGCGGAGCGGGCCGGGTCGGCCGGGTGTTGCCGACCCCCACCAGCAGTCCGTACGACATGTACTCGATCTCTACATGGGCGGTGGCCCCCGGCGCGTGCCGCAGGACGTTGCTCAGGGCCTCCTGCACGATCCGGTACGCCGACAGCTCCACGCCCGGCGGCAGCGGGCGGCTGTCGCCGACGATCCGCGCGGTGACCGTCAGACCAGCCGCCCTGGTGTTCTCGACCAGCGCGTCCAGCCGGTCCAGGGTCGGCTGCGGGCTGTGCGGGCCGACGCCGGCGCCGTCGGGCACGCCCTCGTCGGGGCTCTCCGCGCGCAGGACGCCCAGGACTCTGCGCAGTTCGGTCAGTGCCTCCAGGGCGTTGTGCCGGATGCCGTCGAGGTTCTCGCGCAGTTCGTCCGACGGGTTCTCCACCAGGTGGGGGGCGACCTGGGCCTGGATGGAGATGACGGACATGTGGTGGGCCACCACGTCGTGCAGTTCGCGCGCGATACGGCTGCGCTCCTCCAGCAGGGTGCGCCGGGCCCGCTCCTCGGCGGTCAGCGTGGCCTGGTGGCTGAGCTCCGCGCGTGCCTCGCGGCGGCCGCGCAGCGCCGCCCCGAACGGGATGACCAGCGCGGACAGGGCGATGGTCACCACCGCGGTGGACACGTGCGGTCGCGCGCCCAGCTGTCCCTCCAGGAAGAAGGTGACGAGCGCGGTCAGCACCAGCGCCTCGACGGCCACCCGGAACCGGACCCGTAGCGCGAGGAGCAGCAGGACCAGCAACTGCGCGATGATCCCGGACACCGTCCACGGCCAGGCGAACCGCATTCCCGGCGGCGTGTCCAGCCGGTCGAGCAACGCGACGGCGCCCACCAGCATGCCGCCCGTCGACAGCCACCACGCCGGGATCGGCCGCGACATGGCGAGGACGACCGCGCCGCCCTGCGAGAGCGCGATCAGGAAGGCGCCGCCGAAGCCCAGACGCCCGTGGTTCTGCAGCTCGGCGAGGCCGCCGAACGTGATGCCGACCGCCGCCAGCCACAGCACCCCGTGCGGCAGCCAGCGCAGCCACACCGAGGGGGGCAGAGGGTCCGCCCGGACGGTCCACAGGTCGTCGCGCAGGATCCGCAGCCCGAGCAGGACGCGGCCCGCGAACGCCCGCCGGCTCCCCGTTTCCGTCTCGCCGGCCAGCCTAGACACGACGGGCTCCGATCGGTGTCGCCTGATCGGACGAGTGGTGGTCCGTGACGATGTGCGGGCGGGTGGTGCCCGGCCGGGAGACGGCGACACGCGAGCGGGTGCGGGAGCGGTGTGGCGGGCCAGGACGCTCGTACGTGTGGAACGCCGCCCAGCAGACGCCGAGGGTCAAGGCGAAGACCGGGAGCCACATCAGGCGGGCCGCGGCCCAGGCGAGGTGGTCGGGGGGCGTGTGGAGGCCGGGAAGCGTGCCGAACAGGAGGCCGGTGGCGGTGGTCGCCATCAGGGCCGTCTGGTGCCAGAGGAAGATCGTCATCGCGGAGAGGTTCACCAGGGCCACCGCCGCCCAGGCGAGCGGGCGGCGCATCGTACGACGCAGCCGCTCGCGCAGGAGCAGGGCCAGGCCGCACTGGGCCAGGCCGAAGGTGACGGCGGCCAGCGTGGGCGGGTTGAGGTTGGAGACGGACGCGCCGGGGACGCCGACCATCGAGGCCGGATAGCCCGCGCACGCGACGAGCCCGGCCGTCGCCGCCGTACCGCCGACGAGCAGGACCCAGCCGGCGCGTGGCCGGTCCAGTTCACCGCGGGTCCAGGCGGCGCCCAGGGTGTACGGCACCAGCCAGCCCGCCGCCAGGTTCACCCAGCCGAGGGCGGCCGGAGCGCCGAAGCCGAAACGGAGAAGGTCCACATGAAGGACGACGGCCAGCGGCCACAGGGGGTTGAGCCGGGCGACCAGCGGAGTGGCCGCCGTGAGCGCCGCGAAGACCACCAGGAACCAGAGCGGGGACAGGGCGAGTTTGACGAGGGTGTGGACGGTGGTGACGTCGGTGCCGGAGAGCAGGAGGGCGGTGGTCGCGATCGTCCAGAGGGTCAGGACCGCGGCGACCGGCTTGAAGAGACGGGACAGCCGGGACTTCAGCCAACGGTGGTAGGGGGTGCCGTCGGCCTGGGCGGTGATGTGGCTGCGGGTTGCCACATGACCGCCGACCAGGAAGAACACCGCCAGGGTCTGGAAGATCCAGGAGATCGGGGCCAGCCAGGGCAGTTGCTGGAGGGGGCTGCTGGTGTGCAGCCTGCCGCCGTCCGCCACCAGCGCCGTGACCAGCCAGTGGCCGAGCACCACACCGAGGATGGCGAACGCGCGGAGGGCGTCCACGGCGCGGTCCCGGTCGGGTGGGGTGGCGGTGTCGATGCGGTGGGCGAGAAGGCGTATACGGTTCGGGAGGCGGGGTGGCGGTGACTCAGGCACGGGTGACCTCCGTGGTCTCGCCGAGGACGATCCGGGCGAGGTTGGCCAGAGAGACCGAGCCCGGGGTGAAGTAGTCGCTGTGGCCGCCGGGGCCCGCCGCGAAGACGCGGGCGCCGAAGGCCGGGGACACGGGGTCGGTGCCGAAGCCGACGGTCGTGCCGAAGAGGTCGGCGGTGACGTGCGGAACCTCGGCTATCCAGTCGCCGGCGCCTCGGGCCGCCCAGACGCGGGCGGACGTGCGCAGGGCTCTGACCGAGTCGGCGCCGGTGCCGGGACTGCCGATCAGCGCGATGTCGGTGACACCGAGGCCGGTGAGGGCGGGGGCGGTGCGCGCGCAGACCACCGTGCCGTAGGAGTGGCAGAGGAGGGAGATCGCCGCCGGCCCGGGGGCGGTGAGGGTGTGCAGTTCACGGATGAACTCGCGCAGGTGCGGGGCGGCCTGGTCGGCCCGGCCCGGAGTGAGGACGGTGGTGCTGATCGTGGCGGGGGTCCGGTAGCCGAGCCAGGCGACGACGGCGGTCCGGGTCCGTGGGTGCCCGTGGGCGAGGCGCCGGTAGAGGGACTCGGCCGCGCTGTGGAAGCGGGCGTAGGTGTCGAGGGTGGTGTCGGAGCCGGGGACGAGGACGGCGACGCGGCCCGCGTGCGCCAGGTCGCCGAAGACCTCGGTGGCCTGGCCGGTGCCGCGGGCGTCGAAGCGGAGGAGACGGCGGGAGGGGGAGGCGAGGGCGCGGTCGGCGGCGGCGCGGGAGAGGTCGCCGTGGGCGGCGGCCATGCGGGCGGCTTCGGCGGCGTTCTCGCGGTTGGCCTGGTAGGCGGTGGTGACGGCGCCCGGGGTGAGGGGTGCGGAGAGGGCGGCCGGTGCCGGAGCCGGGATCCGGGGCTGGGTGGCCGCCGAGAGGGGCAGGACCACGGCCGCGGTGAGGAGGGCGGCGAGCGTGGTGCGGCGCAGCCTGTGACGCCAGTCCCCGCACCCCCGGACAGACCTCTCCCGCTCCCCTGTCATGGTCGGCCCCTCCCCGTTCAGTTCGCCCGGCCGTCGGGCTTGTCTGATCGGGAAATTACGGAGCGGGCGACGTCGTTCGCGTCCCGCCAGAGAACTCACCTGGCGGGTAGCTCTCAGGTACTACGGGTATGTGGGGGAGACTCAGGAGCAGGTCGTCACGAGGCCTGCCGAGCCCGGCAGTTCGGCCCGACACAGGAGGTCGACCGAGCCCGGCAGGTCAGCCGAGGCCGGCAGGTCAGCCCGAACACGGGGTCGGCCGGGTTCAGTACGCCAGTTGGGCGATCTCCTCCGCCACCACCGCGCACGCGTCCGCCGCCGGGTCGATGAGCGGGAAGTGGCCGACGTCCTCCAGCAGCGTCAGGCCCGCCACCTCGCCCGCCTTCGCCGACGCCTCGGCGTAGGCCTCGGCGACCGCCTGCGGGACGACGTTGTCCGTGCGGCCCTGGACCAGGGTGGTCGCGATGCCGGTGGGGAGCAGCAGCGCCGGGTCGGCATAGCGCTGCCGGTCGGTGAACTGGTCGCTTCCGCCGAGGAGTTGGAGCGCCGCATGACCGCAGACCTCAAGCTTCTCCGCCACCGCGAAGTCCGCGATCGGGGCCAGCGCCACCACGCCCCGCAGCGGCGCCGGGCCGGACGTGCGCCATGCGGCGTCCGCCGGGAGGACGTGCCGGGCCGCGGCCCACAGCGCCAGGTGGCCGCCGGCCGAGTGACCGGTGAGGACGGTGCGGCGCAGGTCCGCCTGGGGCAGGGCCTCGCGGGCCAGCGCGGGCAGGGCGTCCAGCGCCGCCGCGATGTCGTCGAAGGTGTCCGGCCAGCGGCCGGCCACCGGGGCCGAGCCGCCCTGCTCGGGAAGGACCGCGCCGCGCCGGTACTCGACGTTGGCGACCGCGAAGCCGCGCCGGGCCAGGAAGTCGGCGAAGGGGGTGATGTGGCCGCGGTCGTACGGTGCCCGCCACGCGCCTCCGTGCAGGACCACGACCAGCGGGGCCATGGTCTCGTCACCGCGCGGGACGTAGAAGTCGATGACCTGGTCGGGGTGATCGCCGTAGGCCGCCGTGGCGTCGGGTCCGACGTGCGGGTGCGAGAAGGCCGACTCCTCCTCGGCGGCGGCCCGTTCTGCTGCGGCGTCGTCCGGCATGCTCAACCTCTCAGCGGCGTATTGACATTGGCGGACCAGGTGGGGAAAGCGGCCGTTGGCCGGGACGGTATCAGGCCGATGACGTGCGGCGACACGTGGATGTCACGCACGGTGAGGATTACACGGTTCTGTACCGTCCCGGCCTTTCCCAACCGGGTCGTCGTATCCGTATGTCGACTCGCCGCAGGGTGCTACACGGCCTCCGCGAGCACCCGCGCCGCCCGTTCCGCGTCCGCGAAACCGACGTAGAGCGGGGTGAAGCCGAAGCGGAGGACGTCGGGATGCCGGAAGTCCCCGACCACCCCGCGCTCGATCAGCCGTTTCATCACGTCCCCGGCGTCCGGGCAGCGCAGCGCGATCTGGCTGCCGCGCTCCTCGTGCGCCGGCGGGGTCACGCACTCGACGCGGCCCGCCGGCAGGTACGCCTCGACGCACTCCAGGAAGAAGTCCGTCAGGGCCAGGGACTTGGCGCGTACGGCGGCCACCGGCACCTCGTCCCAGACCTCCAGCGCCGCCTCCAGGGCCAGCATGGAGAGGATGTCCGGGGTGCCGACACGGCCGCGCACCGCGCCCGGGGCCGGGGTGTAGGCCGGGCTCATGCCGAACGGCTCGGCGTGCGAGTTCCAGCCGGGCAGCGGCGAGTCGAAGCGGTCCTGGAGGTCGCGGCGGACGTACAGGTACGCGGGTGAACCCGGGCCGCCGTTCAGGTACTTGTAGGTGCAGCCGACCGCCAGGTCGACGCCGTGCTCGTCGAGGCCGACCGGCAGCGCGCCCGCGCTGTGGCACAGGTCCCAGACGGCCACGGCCCCGGCCGCGTGGATCGCGGCGGTGAGGGACGGCAGGTCGTACAGCCGGCCCGTGCGGTAGTCGACGTGGTTGAGCAGGACGGCGGCCGTACGGTCGCTCAGCGCGGTGCGCACGTCCGCCGGCGCCACCGGACGCAGCGTACGGCCGGTGAGCCTGGCCGCCGACTCGGCGATGTAGCCGTCGGTGGGGAAGGTGGTCGCGTCGACCAGGATCTCCGTACGCCCCTCCCCCGCGAGCCGTACCGCACCCACCAGTGCCTTGAAGACATTGACACTTGTGGAGTCGCCGACCACGATCTGGCCGGCCGCCGCGCCGACCAGCGGGGCGATCCGGTCGCCGATCCGCTCCGGCGCCGTCCACCAGCCGCTCTCGTCCCAGGACCGGATGCGCAGCTCGCCCCACTGCCGCCTGACCACGTCCTCGACCCGGCCGGGGACGTGCGCGGGCAGGGCGCCCAGGGAGTTGCCGTCCAGGTAGACAACCTCGTCGAGGACGAAGCGGGAGCGCACCCCGGCGAGCTCGTCCGCCGCGTCCAGTTTCTCCGCCCGCAGGGCCAGTTCAGACATGGGACCTCGCCGTCCACAGCTCCGGGAACACGTTCTTGCGGGCACGCTTCTCCAGCCAGGCGACCCCGGCCGAGCCGCCGGTGCCGGCCTTGGCGCCCATGGCACGGCGGGTGGCGACCAGGTGGTCGTTGCGCCAGCGCCAGACCAGTTCGGCGACGTCGGTCAACGCCTCTCCGAGCCGGGCGAGTTCGGCGTCCCCGTCGCCCGAGTAGACGGTCGTCCAGGCGGCCTCGACGGCGTCCGAGGCGTCGTACCGCCGGGACACGTCACGCTGGAGCACCGCGTCCGGGACCGGGTGTCCGCGGCGCGCGAGGAGCCGTACCACCTCGTCGTAGAGGCTCGGCTCGTACAGGGCCTTCTCCAGTTCCGCGTGGACGCGGGGGGCTCCGCGGTGCGGGACGAGCATGGACGCGGACTTCTCGCCGAGCAGGAACTCCATCCGCCGGTACATCGCCGACTGGAAGCCGGAGCCCTCGCCGAGGGCCGAGCGGTAGGAGTTGAACTGGGCGGGGGTGAGCTGGCCGAGCGGTTTCCAGGAGGCGTTCAGCGCCTCCAGTTCCCGGGTGGAACGCTTCAGCGCGTTGATCGCGGTGGGGATGTCGTCGCCGCGCAGGGCGGTCGCCGCGGTCTCCCACTCGTGGACGAGGACGGTGAACCACAACTCCATGACCTGGGTCGTGACCAGGAAGACCATCTCTCCGGGATCGTCGGAGAGGGTGTGCTGGAGATGGGTGAGCACGTCCGCCTTGACGTAGTCCTCGTACGGCGTGGTGCCGGCGAAGTCGAGATGCGGGGTCTCGGGCTCCGAAGCCTCGTCGGGCTGAGCCTGAAGGGACATCGCTGTCTCCTGTTTGTGTACTCCGGGTA
Source organism: Streptomyces sp. NPDC054813 (assembly GCF_053611365.1). Classification (NCBI taxonomy): domain Bacteria; kingdom Bacillati; phylum Actinomycetota; class Actinomycetes; order Kitasatosporales; family Streptomycetaceae; genus Streptomyces; species Streptomyces sp. NPDC054813. The sequence goes on from NZ_JBSHAF010000011.1 coordinate 121,636, forward strand.
GCGGTCCGCCCCTGCCGTTCTCGACACGGGGGCCCCGGTCCCCACCCGCATCTTCCGCAACGTACCCCGCACACGGCAAGGCCCGCCCGTTGCCAGACGGGCCACACCGGTCACCACCGGCACGGGATCACCCGGTCGGCCGAGCGCCCCGGGCCGCGGGAACCGGCCGGGCTACGACCGCGCGCGGACCGTCCGCCCCCGGTACAGCCGGCCGGGTACGCCGGTGAACTCCAGGTCCAGGCCGACGCCGTCGCGTTCGGCGTGGATGTGCAGGTGGGGTTCGGTGGTGTTGCCGGTGTTGCCGACCTCGCCGAGCGGCTGGCCCGCCCGGACCGTGTCGCCCTCGGTCACCGTGACCGAGCCGGGACGCAGATGGGCGAGCTTGACGATCTCCCGTCCGGTGTCCAGGAAGACGTGGTTGCCGTAGGGCGGCTGGTAGCGGATCTCGCCGGGGTTCTGGTCCCGGACGGTGTCGGCGGCGGAGACCACCCTGCCGTCGCAGGGGGAGCGCACCGGGCGCCCGTAGGCGGCGTACGCGGTCAGCTCGCGGCCCCGCCGGGTACGGGTGCCGTACGGGCCGAGCGCGACCAGGTCGAGGGCGCCGCGCTGCTCGGGCACCCGGGTGTGGTGGTTCAGCAGGCGCCCGCCGCCCTGTACGACGTACCAGGAGCCCTCCAGCGGGAACAGCAGCGGCCGGGACAACGGTGCCCGCCAGCGGTGCAGCCGGGCGGCGCCGACCGGCCATCCGACGGCGGCAAGGAGCAGTGCGCCGACGGCGAGGCGGAGCACACCCTGTCCGGTGGGCAGGCCGGGCAGCCGCCACGCGGACGCGAGGGCCACGGCGGCGCCCGCCTCGACCGTGCGCCGCAGCAGGCGGGGATGCATCGCCGGTGCACCCCAGCCCTCGACGACCACGGAACAGGCGCCGAGGATCGCCAGGTCACCGGTCCAGGCCACGCGATCGGCGGCGGTCCAGAGGGTCAGGCCGTTCCAGAGGACGACCAGACCCACACAGACCGCCCAGGTCAGCGAGGCGGGCAGGCGCGGGCGGCGGCGGGGCGGGGTGTAGCGGGCGCCTTCGATGCGCAGCGCGGTGAGTTCACCGTCCGGGCCCGCCTGGGCCCAGGCCCGCACCCGGCCCGTGCTGCCGGACACGATCAGCCCGTCCGGGCTGTCCGTGACGGTGCCGAACCCGCCGGTCCGGGCGGCCGTGGCGTGCACGATCCGCTCCAGCGTCGCCATCCCGACCGCCTCCGTCACCCGCGGGGCGAGCCGCGGCCACTGCTCCGGGTCCGCGGTGAGGAACCGGGCCAGGGCATGGGCCTCCGGCGGCTGCCCGCCGGGCTTCTGATCACGCACGTGTGCTCCCCCCTTGCCGTCACGTACGGGGCGGCGGTCTGGAAGACGGCAGGACGCGGGGTGAGGTTGCCGTCGGTGGCAGACTGGCGCCATGACGACGCACACGAACCTGCTCGGTGGCCCGGAGCCGACCTATCTGCCCGAGAACGAAGAGGCGTACCGCCTGCTGGGCGACGAGAAGCTGGCTCCGGTCGAGGTGGCGGCCAAGTTCCCGACCTTCTCGCTGGCCTGGGCGCTGCTCGCCGACGACGCCTTCGAGCGCGGCGCGGTGGTCGAGTCGTATGCCTACGCGCGTACCGGCTACCACCGTGGGCTGGACGCCCTGCGCCGCGCCGGGTGGAAGGGACACGGCCCGGTTCCCTGGGACCACCGGGCCAACCGCGGCTTCCTGCGCTGCCTGGCCGCGCTCGGCCGGGCCGCGGGCGAGATCGGCGAGAAGGACGAGTACGAGCGGTGCTGGCAGTTCCTGAAGGACAGCAGCGCGGAGGCGTACGCCGAGCTGAAGGCATAGCGCGCCGCTAGGCGGAGGGCCCCGGCTACCGGCCCTCCGCCTCCGGTCATCGGCCCTTCCGGTCACCGGCCCTTCCGGTCACCGGCCCTCCGGCTACCGGCTCTCCGCCTCCAGCGGTGGTGAGGTCACGTTTCCGTGGGTGCGGCACTCCGGGCGGACACAGCCCGGGGCCGGCCTGCGGACCAGCGCGAACGCCAGGGCCGACCCCACCACCAGCACACCCGCGCAGATCGGCATGGCCCGGTCGAACGCCGCGTCGAAGGCCGTGGGCGACCGGTAGGCCTCCGGGCCCATCCCCGCGAGCAGCGGCAGGGCCGCCACCGCGATCAGGCTTCCCGCGCGGGCCGCCGCGTTGTTGATGCCGCTGGCGATACCCGCCCGGGCGGTGCCCACGGAGGCGAGGACCGAGGCGGTGAGCGGGGCCACCAGGGTGACCATGCCGGCGCCCATGACCAGGACCGCCGGGAAGACGTCCGTCAGGTAGTTCGCGTGCTCGCCCACCCGCAGCATCAGCATCATCGCCGTGGCGCAGAGCAGGGGTCCGACGGTGAGCGGCAGCCGGGGCCCGATCTTGTCGGCCAGCGCGCCCGAGCGGGCCGAGAAGAGCAGCATCAGCGCGGTGGAGGGCAGCAGGGCCGTGCCGGCGGCCAGCGCCGAGTAACCCGCCACCACCTGGAGTTGGAGCGCGGTGAGGAAGAAGTAGCCGCCGAACGCGCCGTACACGCACAGGGTGACCACGTTCAGCGCGGTGAACTGGCGGGATGCGAAGATACCCAGCGGGAGCATCGGGTCCTGGCGGTGCTTCTCGACGTACACGAAGGCCACGCCGGTCGCGAGGCCCGCGAGGGCGAGCAGCGACGTGGTCCCGGCCTCGATCAGCGCGTAGGTCACGAACCCGAGGGTCAGGGCGGCCAGCACCGCGCCGAGGACGTCGAAGCGGCCGTGCACGCGCCCGCCCCCACTCTCGGCTTCGCTCGAGGTGCCCCCATCGGACTCGGGGACATGACGCAGGGCGACGGGGACGCAGAGCAGGGCCAGCGGGACGTTCAGCAGGAACACCCAGCGCCAGCCGGGGCCGTCCACCAGCCAGCCGCCCAGGAACGGGCCGACGGCCGCCCCGATGCCGCCGAAGCCGGACCAGAGGCCGACCGCCTTCGCCCGGTCGTCCGGATGGAAGGAGGCCTGGATGAGGGCGAGGGAGCCCGGTGTGAGGAGCGCACCGCCGATGCCCTGGAGGGCGCGGGCGGCGATCAGGACGATGTCGTTGGGGGCCAGGCCGCACAGCAGCGAAGCGGCGGCGAACCAGACGACCCCGAGCACGAAGATCTTCCGACGGCCGTACCGGTCGCCGAGCGAGCCGCCGAGCAGGATCAGCCCGGCCAGCGTCAGCATGTACGCGTTGACCGTCCACTGCAGGGCCGCGAGGCCCGTGCCCAGGTCACGGCCGATGCGGGGCAGGGCGACGTTGACGACGGTCGAGTCCAGCAGCACCATGCTGGAACCGAGGACGGTGGTGAACAGGATCCACTTGCCCTGCGAGGAGGCCAGCCGGACGTCGGGCATGGTTCCAGGTATACAGCGGACCCGGTGCCGTAGCACCGGGTCCGTGGAAATGCCCGACTACTTGATCTTGTTGCCGGCCGAGCGCAGGTGCTGCGTGGCCTCGACGACGCGGGCGGCCATGCCCGCCTCGGCCAGCTTGCCCCAGGTGCGCGGGTCGTAGGTCTTCTTGGAGCCGACCTCGCCGTCGACCTTCAGGACGCCGTCGTAGTTCTTGAACATGTGGTCGGCGACCGGGCGGGTGAAGGCGTACTGGGTGTCCGTGTCCAGGTTCATCTTCACGACGCCGTTCTCCAGCGCGGTGGCGATCTCCTGCTCGGAGGAGCCGGAGCCGCCGTGGAAGACGAAGTCGAACGGGGACGCCTTGCCGAACTTCGCGGCCACGCCGTCGGCCAGTTCCTTGAGCAGCTCGGGGCGGAGCACGACGTTGCCCGGCTTGTACACGCCGTGCACGTTGCCGAAGGAGGCGGCGAGCAGGTAGCGGCCCTTCTCGCCCAGGCCCAGCGCCTCGGCGGTGCGGATCGCGTCCTCGACGGTGGTGTAGAGGGAGTCGTTGATCTCGTGCGAGACGCCGTCCTCCTCGCCACCGGTCGGGGTGATCTCGACCTCGAGGATGATGTTGGCCGCGCGGGCCTGCTCCAGCAGCTCCTGCGCGATGGCCAGGTTGTCCGCGAGGGTCTCGGCGGAACCGTCCCACATGTGCGACTGGAACAGCGGGGTCAGACCGGCCTCGACGCGCTTCTTGGAGATCGCGATCAGCGGACGTACGTACCCGTCGAGCTTGTCCTTCGGGCAGTGGTCGGTGTGCAGCGCGATGTTGACCGGGTACTTCTCGGCGATGACGTGCGCGAACTCGGCGAGCGCGACCGCGCCGGTCACCATGTCCTTGCTGTACTGGCCGCCGAGGAACTCGGCACCACCGGTAGAGATCTGGACGATGCCGTCGCTCTCCGCCTCCGCGAAGCCGCGCAGCGCAGCGTTCAGGGTCTGGCTCGAGGTGACGTTGATGGCCGGGTAGGCGAACTTGCCTGCCTTCGCCCGGTCGAGCATCTCGTTGTAGACCTCGGGGGTTGCGATGGGCATCTGTCCGCTCCTTGGGTGTGCGGGTCGGCGTACTGCTGGTTCTCTACGGCCCTGACCTAGACCTTGAGGTACGACGTCATCGTCGTCCCCATCTTTCCAGACATGAACCGATGCTCCGGGCGCCGGGCGCCGGTCGCATCCGGGTCAATCCCACTCGGCGACCGGGGTGTCAGTCCAGCCCCAGTTCATCCTTCGAGAAGGCGAACAGGTACGGCACGCCCGCGCCTTCGCGGATCTTCTCGTCGGCGCCGGTGGCCCGGTCGACGATGGTCGCGACGGCGACGACCTCGGCGCCGGCCTCGCGCACGGCCTCCACGGCGGCGAGCGGGGAGCCGCCGGTGGTGGAGGTGTCCTCCACGACGAGGACCCGCCGGCCCTTGATCTCCGGCCCCTCCACCCGGCGCTGCAGCCCGTGCGCCTTCGCCGCCTTGCGGACGACGAAGGCGTCGAGGCGGCGGCCGCGCGCGGCGGCCGCGTGCAGCATCGCGCCGGCGACCGGGTCGGCGCCCATGGTGAGGCCGCCGACGGCGTCGAACTCCAGGCCGTCGGTCAGGTCGAGCAGCACCTGGCCGACCAGCGGGGCGGCCGTGCCGTCGAGGGTGACGCGGCGGAGGTCGATGTAGTAGTCCGCCTCCAGCCCCGACGACAGGGTCACCCTGCCGTGCACCACGGCCTTGTCCTTGATCTGTTGCAGCAGCTCAGCGCGTACGTCCGTCATGCCGACCAGCTTAGAGGCGGCACGCTCAGAGGCGGCGCCAGGTCCACGTGGTGGTGGCTTCCAGCGGCTCCAGCGGGGTGACGAGACGGGGAAGCGTGTTGAGGCCGTTCGGCGGACCGGTCTGCGGCTCCACGCACACCGCCGCCTCCTGCTCGTCGTAGACCACGACCCACTGCTCACGGCTGGCGACCTTCAGCTCCAGCTGCCCCGGCCAGGTGAGGGTGACGTCGACGCCGTCGGGCATCCCGAAGCAGTCGTCCCAGGGGCCGGGCAGGGGGTCGATGCGGTTGCCGGTGGGCAGGTGGTCCGCGCCGCGCTCCTCCTGCCAGGCGGGGGTGAAGTCGACCTGGGCGTCCTGGCCGCCGAGGTTGCGGTTGAACCAGGGATGCCAGCCGATCTGCGCCGGGAAGGAGTTGTCGTACGTCTCCACGGCCATGGTCAGCGTCAACGAGTCCTCGGCGAGCCGGACCACGTGCGTGACGCGGGCGGGGTGCGGCCAGGGATCGCCGAGTTCGCACGTGATCACGGCCTCGTCCGCCGAGCGGCGGGCGGTGCGCCAGGCGCCGTCGCGGGCGGTGCCGTGGATGGCGTGCGGCGGGGAGTTGAGCGGCATCTGGACGATGTCGGCGCCGTCGCGGAAACGGCCGTCCCGGATACGGCCGCACCAGGGCACCATCGGGAAACAGCCGAAGCGGTCGCCCTGGCGGAGGAGTTCGAGGGAGCCGACTTCTAGTCCGGCGATACGGCCGCCGTTGCCGGGGTGCAGGTGGAGGGTGGCGTCGCCTGCGGTCAGCGTGATGTCTTCGTTACTCACGGGATGACAGTACTGGGGAGGGGCGGTTCGGTTTCGGGTGCGGGTGGGTGGGGGCTGCTCGCGCGCACGCGGCCGAGCCGCACATCGACACCGCCCCGCGCCCCTGAAGGGGCGCTTCCGCAGACGTCAGCGGCGTCTGCGGAGTGCTCTCGTCACCACGATCGCCGACGCCAGGGCCAGGGCCGCCGCCGGTGCGGCCCAGCGCAGTGCCGAAGCCGCCGCCACCGTCTGCGGTGCCGGCACCGGCGCGTAGCGGCCGCGGGGCGGCGCGTGGTCGACCTCCTCCGCGCTGCGGCCGATCATCGTGCGGCGGGCATGGGCCGCCTCGGCGAAGATCTCGGGCAGCGGCTCCTCGACCGGTTCGGGCGCCGGCGAAGGCGGCGGGACCTCCGTCTCGAAGATCGACACCGGTTGGTCCGGGGGCTCGGGCCGTGCCTCCCCCAGGCCCTCCACAAAGCGGTTGAGCAACCGTGTCGCCGCCGACTCCACCGCCTCCGGCGCCAGTTCCGCGACCCGCCCGCCGGCGGAGGCCGTGCCGGTCACCGTGACCTGGCAGCCCTCGTCCGTGTCCGTGAGGCGGAGCGTGAGCGCGAGCTTCACCGTGCCGGCACCGCGCGCCTCGGTGGCGTCGCCGTCCAGCGCGTAGGAACCGTCGGCACGGGCGCTGACGCGCAGGGAGCCCCGGTAGGTGATCGAGTGGCTGCCGATGCGGACCTTGACGCGGCCGGTGCCGGGGGCGGCGCCCGTGTCCTGCTGGAGGCCGGGGAGCGCCCGGGCGACCCGCGCGGGGTCGGCCAGCGCCTCCCTGAGCCGCGAGGCCGGGGCCGGGACGTACACCTGGTGCTCCATGCCGACTGAGCCTACCCAGGAGTCAAGCCGACGTACCCTCCGCGACGCACGGCACGGTGCCGGGGCCCGGGCTCCCCGTGGACGGGCCCGTGCTCAGTACCGCGGATCCACCAACGTGGAGGCCGGCAGTTCCGTCGATGGTGTCGCCAGTGCGTCTTTGCGAAGGTTCCGCCGGGTCAGCGTGTGCAGCCGCGGACCGTCGGCCGACAGCCGCAGCCGGGGCCCGCGCGAACCCTCCGTCGCCAGGACGAAGCCCCAGTCGTGCGGGGCCCTGGACTCGCCCGCCGAACGGTCGGGGCCGGCGGTGAAGCCAGGGTCGCGGCCGAGGACCCGGTAGGGGGTCGTGGCCAGGCCGGCGGCGCGCATGGTCGCCGCCACCGTCCAGAAGTCGCGAGGGCGGGCCCGGACCGGGCCGGCGTGCACGACCAGGCGGCCGCCGGGGGCGAGGGCACGGCGGGCCAGGCCGTAGAACTCCTCGGAGTACAGCTTGGTGCTGGCCGTGATGCCGGGGTCGGGCAGGTCGGCGATCACGACGTCGTACGCGGCGGGCGGCGCGGTCCGGCGCAGCCAGCAGAAGGCATCGGCGGTGACCACGTGGACGTGCGGGTCGTCGTAGACATGCCCGTTGAGCGCGGAGAGGGCGGGGTCGTGGCGGGCGAGACGGACCAGGCCCGCGTCGAGTTCGACGACGTCGACGCGGTCGATGCCGGTGTGCCGGAGCACCTCGCGCGCGGCCATGCCGTCGCCGCCGCCGATGATCAGCACGCGCGCGTGCGGGCCGCTCATCGCCGGGTGGACGAGGGCTTCGTGGTACCGGCGTTCGTCGCGGCCGCCGACGCGCAGCCGGCCGTCGAGGAAGAGATCGAGGGGACGGCCGTGGGTGCCGCCGGTGAGGACTATCTCCTGGACGTCTGTCTGGAGGGCGACCCGGACGTCGTCGCCGTAGACCGCGTGCCGGGCGGCCCGTTCGAAGTCGTCGACGTGGGCGGCGGCGGAGGCGAGGACGCCGAGGACGGCCACGTTGACGGCGAGGAGGGTCCAGCGGGCCCGGCGGGACAGGTCGCGGCGGAACAGGCCGAGGACCAGGGCGCCGCCGGCCACGACGTTGACCGTGCCGGTGAGCAGGGTGCCCGTCAACTGGCCGAGGAAGGGCAGCAGGAGGAAGGGGAAGGCCAGGCCGCCGACCAGCGCGCCGACGTAGTCCGCCGCGAACAGGTCGGCCACCGCGCCGCCCGCGTCCTGGCGGCGGATGCGCTGGATGAGTTCCATCAGCAGCGGCACCTCGGCGCCGATCAGCAGGCCGATGGCGAGGGAGAAGGCGACCAGGAGGCAGCGCGGGCCGTCCGACCACAGGCCGCCCCAGCCGCCGGTCCAGGCGAAGACGGCGTACAGGGCCATGGCGCTGCAGCCGCCGACCAGTGCCAGCGCGGCCTCCACCGCGCCGAATCCGGCCGCCGCGTGCCAGCGCAGCCGCTTTGCGGCCAGTGAGCCGACGCCCATGGCGAAGACCATCACGGACAGCACCACGGAGGCCTGGGTGACCGAGTCGCCGATCAGGTACGAGGCGAGGGCGACGAGTTCGAGTTCGTACACCAGCCCGCAGGCCGCGCAGACGAAGACGCACGCGAGGACCAGGAACCGGCCCGTCCCCGGCCGCACGGGCAGCGGCGCGGGGGCACCCCAGAGCGGCGGTGCGCCGGGAGGGGCGGGTGCGTGCGGATCGATCACTCTGCGACGTTACGTCACTCGCTCGGTACGCTTCGTCACCCACACGTGTGGAAATCGGCCGCCTTGACGGCTCGTAGGTTTATGTCATCCGGGGATGCGTCGGGCCGCCGGAACCCGTACGCCGACCCTCGTCCGGGTTGCCACCAACTGGCCGTCCTGCGGGTACGCGTGCCAGGTCCGCCAGTGCACCTGGCCCTCGTGGCGCTGGGCGAGCAGCGCGGTGAACGCGTGCGGACTGCCCGGGAAGACCCCGGCGAGGCCGTGCGGGTGCTCGGAGACGAGGGCGATCAGTTCCTGGGCGCGGCCGGCGAAGGAGCCCGGTGACAGCACCTCGACGCGGGCCGCGAACTCGTACTCCCAGTCGCCGATGCGCTTGGCGACCCCGAGCGGCAGGGGGGTGCTGGACCCCGGGATGCACGCCACCGTCTCCGAACAACCGCCGCACTCCTCCTCCAGGAGTACCTGGTGGGACGCGCCCAACAGTCTGAGCTGCAGTTTCGCCCCGGACAGTTCCAGGTCGAGGGTGGCCAGGGCAGGCAGTGGCTCGCGACCCAGGGCCCAGGCGAGGTCGGCCGCGCGCGTATCGGTGTAGGTGGTGTTCAGGGTCGTGAGCATGGATCGGCTCCGCTAACACGCAAATGGGGAGGAGGAGGGGGGTCCGGCGCACCTCGGTGGACACCGGGAGATCGGCCCGGTCGGCCCAGCCGGGGGAAGGGTGTCGTCAGGACGTCCGAGGCGCTGCTTTGGTGATTTAGAGGGAATCATGAACTGTGGCGCTGCCACAGCGTTTTTACCCAACTTCGTGCGGTTTCCATCCCTCAGAGGGCTCCACAGCTCAACTGTTCAACCACGTTGTGCGCCCTGTTCCCTCTGGCGCACGCCGGGGCGCCCGGAGAAAGCCACCCACTCACCGTCCGGACGCCCCGCTCCCCTGCTGCCCCGCTCCCCCGTGTCCCCCGTGTCCCCCGTGTCACCGAGGCTCCGGGTCAGCTGCCCCCGCCGCAGCCACCCCCGCCGCCACAGGACGAGCCGCCGCCGCAGGAGGAGTGCCCCCCGCCGCACGAGTGACCTCCGTGGCCTCCGTGGCCTCCGTGCGACGACGACCCCGAGTCCCCGGCCCACCAGCTGCCCGAGCTGTCGCAGGAGGAGGAGCCGCCCCGGCCGGACGCCCCCCTGCCCACCCCGCCCTTGCGGGCCGCGCTCCCGACGATCACCAGGCAGACGATCGCGGCCGCCGCCACGATGAAGACGATGCCCATGGCGTCACCTTCTTTCGGTTCGCGCGGAGCGACCCCCCGTGGGCGCCCCGGCCGCCGCGTGACCGCGGCGTGCCCCGGTGATGCCCGGCCCGCCCGGCGGCCAAAGCGGAGTTGAGGAACTTCTGAGGGTCAACGCACGGCAAAGGCCCCTGACCTGCGCACATGCGCAGCTCAGGGGCCTTCCGGACGTCACCGGGCCGCCTGTGGGCCGTGTTCATCCTCCGTGACGTGCTCAAGCAGTCAGTGGACTACTGCCAGTTGGCAAGCAGAGACGACTGGCAGCACACGAAGCTGACTACCCGTCAGGTCACGCCGTTGTAGCAAACCACCTCGGCGGTGAGTGTCTGAGGCCCACTACCGGTGTTTTTAGCGAACACCGCCCAGCCGGACGGATTCGGGACGATACCCGGCTGAAATTCAGAGCCCGTCACCTGCCAGGAGTCACCCGACGCTGTACTAAAGCCGCCGCCCGTGGGGGTCTTCCCAGCCGGGCAGATCGCCGTCGCAACAGCTACCTCTCCAGGCTGCGCGGTAGCAGACCCGACTTCATAGTCAAACCCCGTCAAACCGTTGCCACTCGGGGGTGGCGTTGCCCCCGTTGCGGAAGCGGACTGGCTGCAGTTGATGCTTTGGTTGCCGGTGAAGGAGTTGCCATGGCCCACCTGCCCCGTTGGGAAACACGCGAGGGTGATGGAGGGCGTATTAAGGAGACCGAGGCCGAGCAACCCCCCATCACTGTCTGCGTAGGCGGTAGTGCCGCCGAGGAACATGGCCGCTGTGACGGCAGCGCAAAGGGTGCTGAATGTCTTGGCTGGCTTCACTCGGTTGTCCTTGCTGGGTGGATGACGTACGCCGCGGCAGCTACTCGCTTGGCGCTTGGGCTACCAGAAAGGATGTCGAGCGGGCTGATCGCGCTCACGCTTGCCACACACTATCCGCGAGGGCTTCGCCCGTTCAGCGTCGACGGTAGCGCCGGATGGCCGAGGCCAGGCTGCCTCACTCCGTCCACTGCGAGCCCTGGTCCTTCCCGGAACTGTGCTGAAACACCATGTCGATGGCGCGGCGCTTGGGGGGTGGCCCAGTGGCCGAATTCGAAGTTGCGGTGGCGCAGCACGTCGAGCCCGAACATCTCCCCGCACAGGGTCAGGTCCTTGCGGATCTCCGCCTTGCCGTTGGGCTGCTCGATCACGTACGGCAGCCCGGAGGCATCGAGGAGTGCGCGGGTGGGTGCGACGAGGTCTTCGTGGGTGCCGCCCCAGCCCTGCGCACTCCTGGAATCCGAGGCTTTGGCTCCCGAGCAGATCCACGATCACCACCTGCGCGCGAAGTCATCCGCGATTTGGTGCAGCTCTCCGAGCCTCGTGTTCCTGAGTCCCTGCGCGGCCTGGCCGAGCGGAGCGCGGTCAGCTAGCGGCTGCGCTCCGCTCCGCCGGGCGCGCTTCCCGGCTCCGCTGCGGGCGCCGCTCCTGCCTCCGGCCCGCTCCCCCGCGCTGCGCCGACGCGCGCCCGCTCATGGATAGGACCGGAGGTCATGAGTCGATCACCGCATAGAGCGGCCCACGGTCAAGACAATGCCTCCGGCGGGGGATCGGCCGGCACCGGGATGGAGGGGCGCCATCGCCGATCGCGGGTCCATCGTGGCGGATACTGGGGGCTCCCATCCCGTACACCATCGACCCAGGCAGAGCCGAGCAGACGCGGCCCATGGCCTCCAGGTCGTTCGTACAGTGGCGCGCTCCACCTGGACGCCATGAACCACGCCCGCTCCACGGTGTGTGGGTCGACGGCGTACGGGATGGGAGCTGGGGAGAGTGTTGGGCTGAGGAAGGTGCTCAACTCGCGCAAGGTGCACGGGGGTGACAGAGACAACTGGTCGTGTGCGAAGATCCGGCTCCGCATACGTGTCTGCCAAGGTCGACCGGAGATCCATGTCCGCCATATCGCTGCCCACGCCGTCTGAGCCCGGCTCCAAGCGCAACCAAAAGGGTCGCCGCCTGGCGATCTCGGGTGTGCTAGTGCTCGGTGGGGTCGCACTGGCAATGAGTCCGATCATAGGAAGAATCTCCGGTAACTCCGACGAAAATCCGGACAAGCGGATGTCCGGCGCAGGCGACCGGCTGGCCATAAGTCTCGCGGTGGGCGACTGCTTCACTAGCTCGCAGAACGGAGAGGTCTACTCCGCGGCACCTGTGCCGTGCTCCCAGCCACACGACGGCGAAGTGTTCGCCACGTTCGCACTCACCGGGTCCACCGGCGCCGACGAGGTCCTCGCAAAACAGTCATACCACCAGTGCAGGGATCGGCTGACCGACTACGTCATGGACGACTGGTCCTTGCCCCACACGACGGGCGTCAACTACTACTACCCGACCCGTAAGATCCAGCAGTCGGGTAACAGGACGGCCACCTGCTTTACGGCAGACACGGACGGTCAGACCACAGGCAGCGTACGCGTCCAGGAGACCAGCCTGACAGCAGACCAGCTTGCCTTCCTCAAGCTGGAGCTGGCCTCCGCGCGCGTCTTCAAGACCTATCCGCACCTGGGCAGCGTGGCCGCCGATCGTGCCTGGTCTGCGAAGATGGCGGCCGCGCTGGACCATGAGGCAGACGGCCTCAAAGCCGCCACCTGGTCTGCCGGCGCCAGGCCCAAGGTCACCGCCTACGTCGGGGAACTTCGAAAGAGCGCCGAGCTCTGGCGCAAGGCCGTGGCGGCACGTTCGGACAACAGTTACTGGGCCCGTTCTGACAACGCCTGGAACCAACCTTCATACAAGTACCAGCGAGACGTGCGGAAGGCTCTGCGGCTGGCTTCGGATCTCCCCGCCACCTCTTTCGGGCCGCCGTTCTAGGGTCGGCACGCCTCGGGCTGCTAGTCGGGCCTGCCTCGACCTCCAACCGCCTCTGCCCAGGACGCCGGGCCACGTGCGCTCCGACCATGGCACGGTCCCGTGGCCATGCCACTCTCGTGCCATAACGGATGGGGACTCACGGGGAACCGGGTCTGCAGAGGTGAGTCGGCCGGACTCTGCCCAAGTATGGAATCCGCAGGTCATGCGCGTGATCGCTGAACCTCGCTCCCAAACTGGTGCTCCAGGATCCGGGCATGCCAGCGCTTGGCTGGTTCATCAAAACTGCCGGCCCGTCACTCCATCGGTCACGTTGGCATGGGTGGACCAGGGATGACATAGGGTCGAAACATGGTGCAAATCAGTGATGTTGCCAAGATCCGACAACGGTGGATCGACGCCGGAAGTCCGGCATGCGAGCGCCATAATCTCGATCAGGAGTTCCACCTGGGAGCACGCGACACCGACTGGGCATGTCTGAACTGCGGCGAGGAGTTCAGCCGACAGGAAGCCCGCGCCATGCGCGAGGCCGACGGCAACTGACGACATGTGGGCCACCCTCGGGCCGTCTCCGGGCCGTCCGAGGGTGGCCGACGACGACCAACGTCGACAGATGACACCAGCCCTCGCCCAGCTCAGAGGGGCCGCATCGGGTATCGCCGCAGACACCACGCCCCGAACGTAAGTTGAGGAACTCCAGAGCTTGGGCGCAGGATGACCGGCATGACCTCCAGCGAACGCCCTCTCCTGAACCGCCGGCTCTCAGAGTTCGGGACCACGATCTTCGCCGAGATGTCCGCCCTGGCTCTGCGCACCGGGTCCATCAACCTGGGGCAGGGCTTCCCGGACACAGACGGCCCCGAAGAGGTCAGGGAGGCGGCCGTGCGGGCGCTGCGCGAGGGGCGCGGCAACCAGTACCCGCCGGGGCCGGGCGTCCCCGAGCTGCGCACCGCGATCGCCGCGCACCAGGAGCGCCGGTACGGGCTGTCGTACGACCCGGACGCGGAGGTGCTGGTCACGGCGGGCGCGACCGAGGCGATCGCGGCCGCCCTGCTCGCCCTCGTGGAGCCGGGTGACGAGGTCGTCGCCCTGGAGCCGTACTACGACTCCTACGCGGCCTGTATCGCGATGGCCGGCGGCACCCGGGTCCCGGTCACCCTCCGCCCGGACGGCGCCGCCTTCCGACTCGACCTCGACGAGTTGCGGGCCGCCGTCACCCCGCGCACCCGGCTCCTGCTGATCAACACCCCGCACAACCCGACCGGCACGGTCCTCACCCGCGCCGAACTGACCGCGATCGCCGAACTGGCGGTCGAACGGGACCTGCTGGTCGTCACCGACGAGGTCTACGAGCACCTGGTCTTCGACAAGACCGGGCACCTCCCCCTCGCGACCTTCCCGGGCATGCGCGAGCGCACGGTCACCATCGGGTCGGCCGGCAAGACGTTCTCCTTCACCGGCTGGAAGGTCGGCTGGGTGACCTCGACGCCGGAGCTGGTCACGGCGGTGCGCTCGGCGAAGCAGTTCCTGACGTATGTCGCCTCCGGGCCCTTCCAGTACGCCGTGGCCGAGGCCCTGCGCCTGCCCGGCTCGTACTTCGAGGCCCTCCGCGCGGACATGCTGGCCAAACGGGACCTGCTCGCGGGGGGCCTGGAGCGGGCGGGCTTCAAGGTCTTCCGCCCGGCCGGCACGTACTTCATCACCACCGACATCCGGCCCCTCGGTGAGAGCGACGGTTTCGCCTTCTGCCGTGCACTGCCGGAGCGCTGCGGGGTGGTCGCAATCCCCAACGCGGTCTTCTACGACCACCGCGAGCAGGGTGCGCCATTCGTACGGTTCGCCTTCTGCAAGCGCACGGGGGTGCTGGAGGAGGCCGCCAGCCGGCTCAAGACGCTGGCCGGGTAACAGCCGACAGCCGTACCGGCAACGGTCCCGGCCTGACTCACGGCGCAGCGCGTAGATGACGCAGGTCGTAGAGCGGCGCGGTGGATGGACGAGCGCGACTGCTGACGCGGAGCTGCACGACCGGGTGGAGCGACAGCCGGTCCACCGACCTCGCCGGCCTCGCTCGGCGGGGCCTGCCGCGCGGCACGCGAGGCGGGTGCGTGAACACGGTGCGGGCCGGGTCACGGCCAACGGCCCGCTCGGCTCCCTCGTCCCGAACGGCGGAGCAGTACCTGACGTACGTCGGCGCCGGCCTCCGCCGCAAGCGTGACCTGCTCGGCAACGGCCTGCGGGCAGCCGGGTTCGAGGTCGACCAGCCCCGTGGCGCGTCTTCCGTCAGCGCTCAGAAGATCCCCTTGTACCCCCGCCACCCGGTGGCGATCTTCGTGCGGGCGCCGAACGCCCCCTTGCCGCTGCCGTTGTTGCGCCGCAGGTTGCCGGAGGTGTCGCGGGACAGGAGGTCGGCCTTGCCGTAGCCGGTGAGGTCGCCGACGCCTCGCATTCCCCGTCGCCCGCCCCGCCCCACCCGCCCGGAACGTCCGCATCGGAGGCCGCATGCTCCCGACCGTCGTACCTGCGCTTGTCGCACCACTGAGCAAGACGTACAATTTCTTGTACGTCGAAGGAGGGTTGATCGTGAAGACCATGACGTATTCCGAGTCCCGCGCGCGGTACGCCGAGGTGCTCAACTCCGTCACCGACGACCGCGAGGAGGTCGTCATCACCCGGGCCGGACATGAGCCGGTCGTCATCGTCTCCCTTGAGGACTACGAGTCCCTGAAGGAGACCGCGTACCTGCTGCGAAGCCCGGCCAACGCCCGACGCCTGCTCGCCTCCATCGACGAGCTGGAGAACGGCGGCGGCACCGTACGCGAGCTGGCGACCGACGAATGAGGGCCCCGAGTTGAAGATCACCTTCTCCTCCCGTGCCTGGGAGGACTACCTGTGGTGGCAGCTACAGGACCGGAAGATCCTCAAGCGCATCAACACGCTTGTCGCGGACATCGCCCGGAACGGCAACGAGGGGATCGGCAAACCGGAACCGCTCAAGCACGGATTCCAGGCGTACTGGTCGCGCCGCATCAACGACGAGCACAGACTGATCTACAAGGCCACCGAGGACGCCGTCCTGATCGCACAGTGCCGCTACCACTACGAGAGCTGACCGGTGAACCGCGGCGATCCACCGGTCCCGACCCATCCGCACGGTGCGTCAGTCGTACGGCCCGGAGCGGCGGGACTTCTCAGCCCGCGCCTCGGTCGGCGACGGCTGACCCTGGTGGGCCCGGTGCGCCACGCGTGAACGGGTGTGCGAACGAGGCGTGGCCTGGGTGACCTCGATGTCGTCGCCATCCCGAACGCGGTCTTCTACGACCACCGGGAGGCGGGGGCCCCGTTCGTGCGGTTCGCGTTCTGCAAGCGTGCGGAGGTGCTCAAGGACGCGGCGGAGCGGCTGCGGCGGATGGGGTAGCCGGGCCCGCGATACCACCCCCGGGCTCGTCGGCGGCCCGCGCCACGCCAGGAGGCGTGCCTCTCCGCTACCCCATCGGGCGCATATTTCTCGCACTTCGCCCCGGTGCCCCGCAGGGTGCGAATGTGAGCCACGCCAGCACCACCGCCAGCACGACCAACGGCACGACCACCGGCACCACCGCTCTCGCCCCGTCCCTCGTCACCGCGGGCGGTGTCGCGGTGGGGCTGTTCGCGGCCGCCCGGCTCACCGGCATGGCCGTGGTCGCGCTGGCCGCCTGGGCGGGCGGCAGGCATCCGCTGACCCTGCTCGGCCGGTCCTGGGACTCGGTCTGGTACCTGGGCATCGCGGCGCACGGCTACGGTCGCACCCTGTACTTCCGCCCCGACGTCATCCACAGCGACCTGGCGTTCTTCCCGCTCTACCCGGCCCTGATCCGGATCCTGACGGCGGTCACCCCGCTGAGCGGGGCGGGCGCCGGCCTGCTGGTGTCCTGGACGGCCGCGGGCGTCGCCGCCGCCGGCATCTACGCGCTGGGCGCCCGGCTGCACGGCCGCGCGGTGGGCACGGCCCTCGTCCTGCTGTGGGGCCTGCTCCCGCACTCCGTGGTGCTGTCCATGGCCTACACGGAACCGGTCCTGACCGCGTTCGCCGCCTGGTCCCTGTACGCGGTCCTGGCCGGAAACTGGCTGTGGGCGGGCAGCCTGGCAGCCCTGGCGGGCCTGTCCCGGCCGAACGGCTTCGCGGTCGCGGTGGCCGTGCTGCTCGCCGCCGTCCGCGAGATTCACCGCTCCCGGGGCCGGGTTGCCCACAGGCTGTGGACGGGCGCGGCACTCGCCCCGCTCGGCTGGCTCGCGTACGTCCTGTGGGTGGGGCGCCGCGCCGGCGGTCCGCCGGGCGGCTACTTCGGCGTGCAGCGCCTGTGGGGGTCGCGCTTCGACTTCGGCCGGGGCTCGCTCCGCTTCGTCCGCGACCTGCTGCTGCGCGGCGACCGCTTCGTCTTCCCGACGGCCCTGGTGATCGTGGCGGCGGCGGTGGTCCTCTTCGCGCTCCTGCTGCTGGACCGGGCGCCGCTCCCGCTCCTCGCCTACACCGCCGTACTCCTGCTGATCACGCTCGGCGGCTCGGGCTTCTTCGAGTCCAAGCCGCGCTTCCTCCTGCCGGCCTTCCCCCTTCTCCTCCCCCTGGCCCGGGCGCTGGTCCGCACGGCGAGAGCCCGGCCCTGGCACGCGTCCGTGGTGGTCGCGGCCCTGGCCGGGCTCTCGTTCGGCTACGGCGCGTACCTGGTCGTCTTCGCCGGCACACCCCTGTAGCGCTGCCTACTCCTCGTCGTCGCCCTCGGGCTGGTCGGCGTCGTTGACGGCCTCCTCCAGGCCGAGCTGCTCGACGAGCCACTTGTCGAACTCGATCGCGGCCCGCACCCAGCTGACCGTGGACGACACGAAGTGGTTGATGTCGACACCCATGCCGATCAGCATCTGCGCCTCACCGATGAGACGGACGGTGCCGTCGTCATGGGTGTGGGTGTAGACCTTGGGCCACAGCGTCCGACGGTTCCAGTCGTCGATGGACTCCAGGAGCTGGGGCTTCTCGTCGATCTTGTGGGGGCGGTCGTAGAACGTCCGCACCGAGAAGACCGACTGCTCGTCCTCGCCGCGGAACATGAAGTACGTACGGAACTGTTCCCACGGCGCCGCGAGGTCGCCCTCGTCGTCGACGACGTACTTCAGCTCCATCTGGTCGAGGAGCTGCTTCACAAGATCCTGATCCGGGACGACGGGGCCCGCCGGTCCTTGGGGCTGCGGCTCGGGCTGGCCCCCGAAGTTCGGAATCGAGGACGGGTCGATGGTCACCGTGATTTTCCCTTCATACGGATCCCGCCATCCTCCCCCATCCGGGGAGGGGGGTGGCAACCCCCGCCCCGGCGGGTTCATCTCCCGTTGGCGGAATTCCGCTCAGAGCGTTTTTCCGGTCTCCTGACCGGTGCTTTCGACGGCTTCCCCGGCCGTTTCACCGGCCGATTCGCCGACCGATTCACCGGCCGCTTCCACCGCCGTCACCGGGCCCACGATCAGGCCCTCGCCGAAGGCGTCCACCCGGATCGTGTCGCCGTCCTTGACCTCGCCGGACAGGATCTCCTTGGCGAGGCGGTCGCCGATGGCGGTCTGGACCAGACGCCGCAGCGGGCGGGCGCCGTACGCCGGGTCGTTGCCCTCCTCGGCGAGCCAGGCCAGGGCCTCCGGGGTGATCTCCAGGCCGAGCCGGCGGTCGGCCAGCCGCTTGGCCAGCCGGTCGATCTGGAGCCGGGCGATCCGGGCCAGCTCGTCCTTGGCCAGAGCGGAGAAGACGACCAGGTCGTCCAGGCGGTTGAGGAACTCCGGCTTGAAGGAGTGCCGGACCGTCTCCAGAACCTGCCGCTTCTTCTCCTCCTCGCCGAGCACCGGGTCGACCAGGTACTGGCTGCCCAGGTTGGACGTGAGCACCAGGATGGTGTTGCGGAAGTCGACCGTGCGGCCCTGGCCGTCGGTGAGCCGGCCGTCGTCCAGCACCTGGAGCAGGATGTCGAAGACCTCGGGGTGGGCCTTCTCCACCTCGTCCAGGAGGACCACGGTGTAGGGACGGCGGCGGACCGCCTCGGTCAGCTGGCCGCCCTCCTCGTAGCCGACGTATCCGGGCGGGGCGCCGACCAGCCGGGCCACGCTGTGCTTCTCGCTGTACTCCGACATGTCGATCCGGACCATCGCCCGCTCGTCGTCGAAGAGGAAGTCGGCGAGCGCCTTGGCCAGTTCGGTCTTTCCGACACCGGTCGGGCCGAGGAAGAGGAAGGAGCCGGTGGGTCGGTCCGGGTCGGCGATACCGGCACGGGACCGTCGTACGGCGTCGGACACCGCGCGTACGGCCTCGGTCTGGCCGATGAGCCGGCGGCCCAGCTCGTCCTCCATGCGGAGCAGCTTCTGGGTCTCGCCCTCCAGGAGACGCCCGGCGGGGATGCCGGTCCAGGCGGCCACCACGTCCGCGATGTCGTCGGAGCCGACCTCGTCCTTGACCATGGTGTCCCGGGAGGTCTCCACCTCGGCCTCGGACGCGGCCTCCAACTCCTTCTCCAGCTGCGGGATCTCGCCGTACAGCAGCTTGGAGGCGGTGTCGAAGTCACCGTCGCGCTGGGCGCGTTCGGCGGTGCCGCGGAGTTCGTCGAGCTTCTCCTTCAGCTCGCCGACCCGGTTCAGGGACTGCTTCTCGCGCTCCCAGCGGGCGTTGAGACCGCGCAGGTCCTCCTCCTTGTCGGCGAGGTCGCGGCGCAGCTTCTCCAGGCGCTCCCGGGAGGCCGGGTCGGTCTCCTTCTCCAGCGCCAGCTCCTCCATCTTCAACCGGTCCACGACACGCTGGAGTTCGTCGATCTCCACGGGCGAGGAGTCGATCTCCATACGGAGCCGGGAGGCCGCCTCGTCGACCAGGTCGATGGCCTTGTCGGGGAGGAAGCGGGAGGTGATGTAGCGGTCGGACAGGGTCGCGGCGGCCACCAGCGCGCTGTCCGCGATCTGCACCTTGTGGTGTGCCTCGTAACGGCCCTTCAGGCCACGGAGGATGGCGATGGTGTCCTCGACGGTCGGCTCCGCCACCAGCACCTGCTGGAAGCGGCGCTCCAGCGCCGGGTCCTTCTCGATCCGCTCCCGGTACTCGTCGAGGGTGGTCGCGCCGACCATGCGCAGCTCGCCGCGGGCCAGCATCGGCTTCAGCATGTTGCCGGCGTCCATGGCGGAGTCACCGCCGGCTCCGGCGCCGACGACCGTGTGCAGCTCGTCGATGAAGGTGATGACCTGCCCGTCGGAGTCCTTGATCTCGGCGAGGACGGTCTTCAGCCGCTCCTCGAACTCACCCCGGTACTTCGCACCCGCGACCATGGCCCCGAGGTCCAGCGCCACCAGCCGCTTGTCCTTCAGCGACTCGGGCACATCGCCCTTGACGATCCGCTGGGCCAGCCCCTCGACCACGGCGGTCTTGCCGACGCCCGGCTCACCGATGAGCACGGGGTTGTTCTTGGTACGGCGGGACAGCACCTGCACGACCCGCCGGATCTCCTGGTCCCGTCCGATGACGGGATCGAGCTTGCCGTCCCGGGCGGCGGCCGTGAAGTCGGTGCCGAACTTCTCCAGCGCCTTGTACTGGCCCTCGGGGTCGGCGGTGGTCACCCGGCGGCCGCCGCGCGCCTTCTGGAAGGCCTCCACCAGCTTCTTCGCGGTGGCCCCCTGCCGGTCGAGCACCTCGCCGGCCGCGCCGCCCTTCGCGGCGATGCCGATGAGCAGGTGCTCGGTGGAGAGGTAGTCGTCACCGAGGTCCCGGGCGCGCTCGCCCGCGTCGGCGAGGACCGCGAGCAGTTCGCGGTTGGGCTGCGGGGGCGCGACCGTGGAGCCGGTCACGCTGGGCAGGGCGGCCAGCACCCGCTCGGCACCCTGCCGTACGACGGCCTGGTCGGCGTCCACGGCCGCGAGCAGGTCGGTGATGTTCTCGTTCTCCTGCCCCGCCAGCAGAGCCAGCAGCAGGTGGGCAGGGGTGAGGTCCGCGTGCCCCTCGGTCACGGCCCGGCTGCTGGCCGCGTTGATCGCGTCCCGGCTCCTGTTGGTCAGCTCGGCGTCCACGTTCGCGTTCTCCTCCTCGGCGTCGTTCGGCTGACTCAGCCAACGTACACAAAGTTGAGTCTATTCCACTCAAGATGGAGACGGGACCCCTTCCGGGGACCAGCTTCGGGGCACGCGGACCCGGCCGACCGAGAGGGTGGGCGCGGAGGGGCAGGTGGCCGGAAGAAGGCGGACCGGGGCGGCCCGGGGGTCGGAAGAAGGCGGACCGGGGCGGCCGGGAGCGGGCGGCGAAAGCACGAGGAGGCGCGCGGAGCGGCACGGGAGAGCGGCCGGGGACGGGGAACGCCCTCCGCGACGGCCGCCGGGGTCACTGTGACGCGGATGCCGGGGCCTGGGAGCGGTATCGAGCCGGTCCCCCGGGGCGGCCGCCCCGTTCTTTCGGCGGTTCTGCGACATGTTTCAGCCACGGTGGACCTTGGCCGAAACCGGCCGATACGCCGAAATGTCCCCCGAAAACTGCAGCGGGGGGGGGGCGGGGGGTGGGGCGGGGGGGCGGCGGGGGCGGGGGGGGGGGGGGGGCGCGCGCCGCGCCCGGGGGGGGGGGGGCTTACACCGGGGGGGGGGGGGCCCCCCCCCCACGGCCCGCTCGGCTCCCTCGTCCCGAACGGCGGAGCAGTACCTGACGTACGTCGGCGCCGGCCTCCGCCGCAAGCGTGACC
>NZ_JBSHAF010000011.1:143083-253376 GCF_053611365.1 Streptomyces sp. NPDC054813
TTTATTGTCCCCCCCCCTCCCCCCCCCACCCACTCACCCCACCACGCCGCGGCCGCTCCCGTTTTGTCTGTGCCCCCGCCCACCAGCTGCGGGGGGAAGTACCTGAGCGATCTTTTACGACGGGGGAATCGCGTCAGGCACTGCGGGGGGTGGCCGAGATGGTCCTCACGTCCGGGACGTCCGGCTCAGCCAGCCGGTGGTCCCGTTGGTCCAGATTCACAAAAATCATTCCGTACCGGACGGCGCACCGCACGGGCTGCGGCGCACCCCGGGGCTTGCGCAGGCACCGGTAGGCCCGTACGTCCTCGTCCTCGTCCCGCGTGACGACGACCGGCTCACCGAAGACGGTCACCATCAGCGAGTCACCGCTGTGGGGGATGGCGGTGACCAGGTCGATGAAGTGCCAGCCGGAGCGGTAGGCGGTGGCCATTTCACGCCGGAAGGATCGGTCGTCGGGTGGGGTGGTCACGTCAGCTCCCGGTTCCTTCCACGGTGTCCACTGCAACACTCGGCCAGCTGGTATTTGCCCGAACGTCACCCTTCGCGTCGACAGCACCACTCCACGCAACAAGGGCCGCGACGATGGAGCAGGCGGCGACAAGCACCGACCGAAGCAATTTCCCGCGCATGTTCGGCTTCGTCCTCACTTGAAGGTCCCTGCTCCTTCGTCTTGTACGACGATGGCTCATTCGGGCACGTCGTGGCCACACAATCAATGCATCATGTTCCTGCATGTTCAGGACCCTGGGGGGTGGAGATTTGATAACGAATCAGACAAAGGAGACGCATCCCCACGCAGTGACAGAACTGTGTGAGGACGGTGCCCGCATCTACTCCACAGCTCTGCGCGCGGGACGCGTCGCGCGTAGGGATGTGGAGGCTGTCCCCTGCCTGATGGAGTTCGCCCTGCTCCACCCGGATCCGGACGACCCCGACTGGCTGCGTCCGGTGCCCCCTGCGGTGGCTCTGGCAAGGCGGCTCGGCCCTCTCGAACACGAGATCTCCGAGCGTCGGCGTCTGTCGACCGAGTTGGCCGAGACATTCGAGCCCTTCATGACGCTCAGCACACAGGTCATGGCGACCAGCGACTCGATCGCCGTCCTCGAAGGCGGCGAACGTATCAACGCGGCGCTCAACCTGGCGACAGCACAGTGCCAGACGGAGGTGCTCAGCGTCCATCCGAGCGAACGCGTCTCCGAGCGCAACGTGCTGCGCGGAATGGAGCGTGACCGGCCTCTCATCGAGCGAGGGGTCCGTATCCGCACCCTGTACCAGCACACGGCCAGGCACAACCCGGAAAAGCTGGCCTACGCCGCCTATCTCGCGGACGGCAAGGCGGAGTACCGCACGATCGACGAAGTCGTGGAGCGCCTGATCATCTGCGACGAGACGGTCGCCTTCATCCCCATCCGGGACGACCAGCAGGTCGCACTCGAAGTACGCCACCCCGGCCTCGTTCGCTATCTGATCAAGGTCTTCGAGTTCATGTGGAGCCGCGCGGTGCCCCTGAACATCGACGGGCCGTACGAAGCGGCACCCGACGGCATCACAGAGATTCAGCATTCCATCGCGAAGCTGCTGGTGGAGGGCCATGTCGACGAGGCCATCGCCCGCCGGCTCGGCATGAACGTCCGCACCTGCCGCGCCCATATCGCCAAGCTGGCCCAGGCACTGGGCAGTGGCAGCCGTGCCCAACTCGGGTACCTGATCGCACAGTCGGGGATTCTGAACAGTGGCAGCCCTCCCGCCGGTCCGGAGGGCGATCGGTGACCCCGGAGGCAACTCCCCCGCCACCGCATCCGAATCACGCCGTCGCCAAGTTGGGCGAGGCCGGTGCCGGGCTGTACGAGCAGGCGCTACGCCAGGGCCACATGGACGCCGCCACGTCCGCCAGGTCTTCCTGCCTGGTCGAGACCGGGCTCGCGGATGCCCACCGCCGCGACAGCCTCCTGGTGGACACGTTCGAGCCCCTGCTCCGGCTGGACCACAACCCGATCGCCGACACCGGCACCGGCTTCCGCTGATGCGGCTCCACACCGGCACGGCGCGCATCAACGACGCCCTCACCAGCGCCATGTCCGAGGGGGACCAGGAACTGCTCTGCCTCCACCTGGCCAAGCTCGCCACCACCCTCGGCTGCGACAGCCACGCCCAGCTCTGCTGCCTCATCGGCCGGTCAGGAATCCTCAAGCCGGAGGCAGGTCCATGACCCACTACGAACACAGTGTCGAGGAGCTGTGCCCGACCGGGACGAAGCTGTACGAACGCGCCGTGCGCGTGGGCGGCATCAGCACCGCGGATGCCGTGGACGCGCCCTGCCTCACCGACTTCGGCCTCCTCCACCCGGCCCTGGACGACCCCGGCCGGCTGGAGCCCGTCGCCCCCGCCGCAGCCCTCACCCGGCTCCTGCGCGGCGCCCGCGCCCGCGTCGCCGCCGAATGGCGACTGGAGGAGCGGCTGGTGGATCTGTTCGAACCACTGACGCACATCGAAGGCCAGACCGGCGCGACGACGGACTCCCCAGCGCTACGCCTGCTCAGCGGCACCCGGCGGATCAACGAGGCCATCGGCGAGGCCATGCCGGACGCCCAGCGGGAGGTCCGCTGCGTCCAGCCCCACGCGGGTATGGTCGGCGAGCGCGGCGAGATCGCCAACTCGACCTCCTTCGCACGCGACCAGGCCTTCCTCGAGCGAGGGGGCAGCATCCGGGTCCTCATCCAGCACTCCATGGTCCATCTGCCGGGTGTCCTGGCCTACAACGAGATACTGACCGGCGACAACGAGGTACGCGGTCTGGACGAGTCCCCGGACCGGCTGATCGTCATCGACCGCACCGTCGCCTTCATCCCGGCGGGCGAAGACGGCAGCCTCGCCCTCGAAATCCGCCAGCCCTCCCTGGTCACCTACCTGGCCACGGTCTTCGATCGCCTCTGGCGACTGGCCGCCCCCGTCTACCCGCACCGCGAACAACGCCCCACCGTCAACGGCATCACCCCCCGCCAGCAGGCCATCGCCGCCCTGCTCGTCGAAGGCCACACCGACGCCGTCATCGCCGAACGCCTCGGCATGAACATCCGCACCGCCCGCGTCCACATCGCCAAGCTCGCCACCACCCTCGGCAGCGAAAGCCGCGCCCAGCTCGGCTACCTCATCGGACGCTCGGGGATCCTTGATCAGGAAGGCTGACCCCGGCCGGCGCCCCGCTCGCCCCACCCGGCGGCCGGTCCAGACCCACCTGCGCTATCCGCACGCCCAGTTGGGTACGGCTGGCCGCGCCCAGCGTCTCGGAGAGGCGGGCGATGTGGGCACGGCAGGTACGGACGCTGATGCCCAGGCGTTCGGCGATCACCGCATCCTGGTGGCCCTCCGCAAGGAGCGCAGCAATGGATTGCTCCCTGTGCGAGATGCCCTCGATACCGGTGTCGGGAAGCGGGGCGGTGAGGGGGATCGCGAGGCGCCACAGGCGTTCGAAGACGGTGACGAAGTACTCGACCAGGGCGGGGTGGCGCAGCTCCAGGGCCATCGTGCGGTCGGCGTTGGCGGGGATGAAGGCGACCGTGCGGTCGAAGAGGATGAGGCGGTCGATGACCTCGTCGAGCGTCCGGGCCTCCACCGCGTCGCCCATCAGCTCCAGGTAGTTGAGCAGGCCCTGGCCGTGCCGGGCGACATGGGTGTACAGGTCCCGCATGCGCACGCCCCGGCCGCGCAGGGCGACCGCCCGGTGCAGTCCCTCGGTCAGCTCCGACTCACGGCGGATACCGCCCGGCTGCACGGTCAGCACCTCACTGGTGCACGCCTCCGTCGCCTCGTCCATCGCCGCCTGGATCCGTGACAGCCCGTCCAGGACCCGGATCGCCGCCGTGCCCTCGGCGGAGGCCGACGCGACCTGCAACTGCCGTCCCAGACCGGCGTACCACTCGAAGGCCGCGACCGCCGAGCCCACCCGCCGCTGGCTGTCGGTGACCTCGTCGTAGACCCCGCGCAGCAGCCGGGTCAT
The DNA here is from genome assembly GCF_053611365.1 of Streptomyces sp. NPDC054813. Taxonomy (NCBI): domain Bacteria; kingdom Bacillati; phylum Actinomycetota; class Actinomycetes; order Kitasatosporales; family Streptomycetaceae; genus Streptomyces; species Streptomyces sp. NPDC054813. Next base: position 147,081 of record NZ_JBSHAF010000011.1, read on the forward strand.
GACCTCCTGCGGGGAGGTCGGCACCAGCCAGTCCATGTCGTCGGGGTCCGGGTGCAGCAGCGCCAGCTCCAGCAGACAGGGCACCGCGTCGGCGTCCGTGCGCGGTACCCGGCCCCGGCGCACGGCACGGGAATACACGCGATCCCCGGCGGCGCACAGTCGGTCGGCACCGTGTGGATGCTTGTCCGTCCCGTGCCCGGCCATCGCCCATTCCACCCCCGGTTTGCTGCCTCTTCCGCAGCGCAACTATGAGCGGTCCGGACCGGGTCCGCAACACGGCTCTCCTCGCACCGGGCGTCGTAATCCACGCATACGCCCCGCTATCTCCCGGCCTCCGCAGCCCGCACTGCAACAAGATGACGGTGTTGATGGAGGGGCCGGAGGGGCATCGTGGACACCGCTTCCCACGGGTGTTCGCCGGACACCCGGAGGGGCCCCGGTCCGGCCGCCCCCGATCGGCTCCGGGGCCCCCGCAACGCGCCCACGGGGGAGGCGCGTTGCGGGAGGGCCGCTCGCGGGCACGTACGCGGAGGACCTGGCGAATCCCCGAAATCCGCCGGTGATCACCGCGTTACGTGCCCGCTCTAACGTCCCTTCATGGCGGACATATTTGACGCGTACGCGTTGGCCGACGCGTGGGACGAGATGTTTGTGCGGCCGGGTGAGGTCAGGACCGCCTACGAGCCGGTACTGGCGGCACTCCAGCCGATCGAGCCGAGTGAACTGCGCTTCCGGGCCGACCAGATGGCCCGTGCCTTCACCGACCGCGGTGTGACCTACGCCTTCGCGGGCGAGGAGCGGCCCTGGCCGCTGGACCTGGTGCCCAGGATCCTCGACGCCCTGGAATGGGATCTCGTACGAAGAGGCGTCGCCCAGCGTGTCAGAGCCCTGGAAGCCTACCTCGCGGACGCCTACGGGCACGCCCGGGCCTTCGAGGACGGGGTGGTGCCCTGGCGACTGCTGCTGTCCTCGCCCCACTTCCACCGGGCGGCGCACGCGGTGGAACCCCCCGGCGGGGTACGCATCCACGTGGCCGGAATCGACCTGGTGCGGGACGAGGCCGGCGAGTTCCGGGTCCTCGAGGACAACGTACGGGTGCCGAGCGGGGTGTCGTACGTCATCGAGAACCGGCGGGCGATGACCCGGATCCTCCCCTCGCTCTTCGCCGAGCAGCACGTGCTGCCGGTCGACGGGTACGCCGGTCGACTGCTCGCCGCGCTGCGCGCCGCCGCGCCCGGCGGGGCGGCGAGCGACCCCCGGGTCGTGGTGCTCACCCCGGGGCCCGGCAACGCGGCCTACTTCGAACACGCCCTGCTGGCCCGCCTGATGGGCGTGCAGCTGGTCGAGGGCCACGACCTGGTGTGCCGCAACAACCGGGTGTGGATGCGGACGACCCGCGGCGAGGTGCCCGTGCACGTCGTATACCGGCGCCTCGACGACGACTTCCTCGACCCGCTCCATTTCCGCCCCGACTCGGTGATCGGCTGCCCCGGCATCCTGAACGCCGCCATCGCCGGTCACGTCACACTCGCGAACGCCGTGGGCAACGGCATCGCGGACGACAAACTGCTCTACACATACGTCCCCGACCTCATCCGCTACTACCTCGGCGAGGAACCGATTCTCCCCAATGTGGAGTCCTACCGACCTGATGAACCGGGCCAGTTGGCGGCGGTCCTGGACCAGCTCGACCAGCTGGTCGTGAAGCCCGTCGACGGCGCCGGCGGACAGGGCATCGTGATCGGGCCGAAGGCCGACGCCGAGACCCTGGAACGCACTCGCAAAGCCGTCATCGCCGACCCGCGCGGCTTCATCGCCCAGCGTCCGGTCGCCCTCTCCACCTCCCCCACCCTCGCGGGTGAACGCATGGCACCCCGCCACATTGACCTGCGCCCGTTCGCCGTGAACGACGGCGACGACATCTGGGTGCTGCCCGGCGGACTGACCCGGGTCGCCCTCCAGGAGGGCAACCTGATCGTCAACTCCAGCCAGGGCGGCGGCTCCAAGGACACCTGGGTGCTGGCCGAGGGCCCCGCCGAGCGGCCCGCGCCCGCCCCGGCCGGCGCGGTCCCGGAGATCGCCCCGCGCCGCCTGGGCCCCGACGGCACCCGTCCCGACGTACCGGAAGGAGCGCACCAGCAGTGAGCGACGTGATCCTGTCCCGTATCGCCGAGGCACTGACCTGGACCGGACGGTACGTCGAGCGCGCCGACGCCACCGGCCGCATCCTCGACGCCTACCTGCACCGGATGCTGGAGGACCCCTGGCGCGACGAGGACACCGCCTGCCGGTCGCTGTACGCGATCCTCGGTGTCGACGCCGGCCCGGAGCCCGTGGACATGCAGCAGGTCCTGGAGCAACTCGCCTTCGACGCCCGCTCGACGGGCGCGATCGAGGGGGCCCTGGGCGGCGCCCGCCGGAACGCGCGCAGCGCCCGTGAGGCCGTCTCCTCCGAGATGTGGGAGTGCCTCAACTCCACCTGGCACGCCCTGGCCGGGCAGCGCCTGGCGGCCCGCCGCACCGGCCCGTACTCCTACCTGGAGCTGGTACGGCGCCGGGCCGCCCTCTTCTTCGGCCTCGCCGACTCCACCATGAGCCGCGACGACAGCTGGCGGTTCGTCGTCCTCGGCCGCAGCCTGGAGCGGGTGGACATGACCGTACGGCTGCTGTCGGTGCGCGTGCTGGACGCGGCGCACGCGCCGGACTGGCCGACGCTGCTCAGCGCGAGCGGCGCCGACGAGGCCTACGCGCGGGTGCACAGCGGGTTCGGGGACACCCCGAGAGTGGCCGGGTTCCTGCTCCTGGACCGGGACTTCCCGCGCTCGGTGCTGCACGCCCTGACCACGGCGGAGGAGTGTCTGGCCGCGCTCGGCCGGCCGCGCCAGGATCCGGCGCGGTCGCCGGTCGGGCGGCTGCGGACCCGCCTGGAGTACCTGGACACGCACACCCTGGAGGACCAGCTGCCGGTGCTGCTGCGGGATCTGCAGCAGGCCTGCATGGCGTCCGCCGATGCGGTGGCGGAACGGTTCTTCCCGTACCAGGGGCCCGTCGAGTGGGCCCAGGAAGGAGCCTGACATGGCTCGTCGCCTCCGGATCCGGCACGTCACCCGCGTCGCGTACGCCCGGCCCGCGGCCTCCTCGCACAACGAGGTCCGGATGACCCCGCTGACCCTGCCGGGGCAGACCACGCTGGACGCGCGGGTCACCGTCACTCCGGCGACCACCGTCTGGTCGTACTGGGACTACTGGGGGACCCAGGTCACCGGGTTCGATCTGCTGGAGCCGCACGAGGATCTGACCATCACGGCGTCGAGCCTGGTGGAGACCTCGGCGCCGGGGCCGTTGCCGGAGCCGCCGGCCTGGGCGGAGGTGACCGAACGGGCGGGCGGGTCACGCCTGTCGGAGTTCGTGACCGGGACGTCCCGGACGACGGTGCCGAAGAAGCTGGTGAAGAAGGCGCGGGAGGCCGCGGCCGGGCTGGGGCCGCACGAGGCCGCGGCGGCCGTCTCCGGGATGGTGGCCGACCGGGTGACCTACCTGCCGGGGGCGACCAGTGTGAACACGTCACCGGCCGAGGCGTGGGCCCAGCGGGCGGGGGTGTGCCAGGACATCACGCATCTGACGATCGCCCTGCTGCGGGGGCTGGGGCTGCCCGCCCGGTACGTGTCGGGGTATCTGCACCCGGAGCGGGAGGCGGAGCTGCACCGTCCCGTCGCCGGGCAGAGCCATGCCTGGATCGAGTACTGGGCGGGTGACTGGTGCGGCTACGACCCGACGAACCGGGTGCGGGTCGACGAGTCGCACGTGGTGGTGGCCCGGGGGCGGGACTACGACGACGTCCCGCCCCACAAGGGGATCTACCGAGGGGTCCCCGGCGGAGCTCCTGAGGTGACGGTGGAGTTCACCAGGGTCGCTTAGCGGTCCGCGGGCCGGGCGGGGGCCGGTGTGGGCCGGGCCCGCCCGCGGCCGCGGCGGGGCCTACTTGAGGCCCGCCGCCGCGCACGCCGTCTTGTAGTCGGCCGTGCAGATCTGCGAGATCTTGTAGATGCCGTCCGCGACGACGGTGTCCTTGATCTTGCTCTTCGTCACGGCGTTGACCTGCACCAGCTGGGCCGGGATGTTCTTGTTGGTCGGGCTGTCGACCTGGTCCTGGGTGAGCGCGTCGAACTGGATGTCCTTGCCCTGCACCTTGTAGACGGCCATCTGGGCGGCGGCCTCGGCCTCGTCCGGGTAGGGCTTGTAGACGGTCATGTACTGCTCGCCGGCGAGGATCCGCTGGATGGCGTCGAGGTCCGCGTCCTGGCCGGTGACCGGCGGCAGGTTGGTGATGCCGGCCGCCTTGAGGGACTTGATGATCTCGCCCGCCATCGCGTCGTTCGCGGAGTAGACGCCGGCGATGTTGTCCTTGCCGATCGCGTCGACCGCCTTGGTGGTCTCCTTGCCGGCGGTCGGCGGGTCCCAGTCCTTGGTGTCGAACATGGCGTCCTTCGGAATCGTCACCTTGCCGGTCAGCTCGGACAGCGCACCTGTCTTGAACTGCTTGGCGTTCGGGTCCGTGGGCGAGCCGTTGATCATGATGATCTTGTCGGAGGTGTCGACGTTCTGCCCGAGACCCTCCAGGAGGGTACGGGCCTGCACCTCGCCGACCAGCTCGTTGTCGAAGGAGACGTAGGCGTCGATCGGGCCCTCGGCGAGGCGGTCGTAGGCGATGACCGGGATGCCCGCCTCCTTGGCCTTCTTCACCGTGGGCGCGATGGCGTGCGAGTCGACCGAGTCCAGGATGATGACGTCGACCTTGTCGTCGATCATCTTCTGCATCTGCTCGGCCTGCTTGGAGGCGATGGACCCGGCGTTCTCGTACGCGATCCGCCCCTGCTTGTTGGTGAGCTCCGCGATCTTGGCCTTCATGATCGGGTAGTCGAAGTTCCGGTACCGGGTGTTGATGATGTCCGGCATCAGCACCCCCACGGTGATGTCGTTGCCCTTGGTGGGGCTCGCGGTGGTCGACGATCCCGTCGCGTTGAACACGCCGCAGCCGGCGAGCGAGAGGGTCATCGTGGACGCGGCCACAAACATGGCTATACGACGCATTCGGGGGCTCACTTCAGGTGCGTTCCGGACATGGGGCTGCTTGCGACCCAGATGTCTGAAAAGCCAACGCGTACGCCACACCCGGCGTCAAGCGGAACTACTTAACGAGTGCGCAACACTACCCTCCGCTGCACCTGTGAAGGTGAAGCGGAATCGCCTCCAAACACCCTTTACGGACCCTCCATCCAAAGGGAGTTCATGGGCAGGCAAAGATCAGTACAACCAACTCCTTTCCTCATGAGTCGACATCGGTAACGGCCATCTCCGTCGTAACGGAAACGACCAGAGGATCGAATGAAGCCAGCCAGACGCACCGCGGCCGGCGCCGTGGTGCTCGCCACCGCCGGCACCCTGCTCGGCGGCGCCACCGTGTCCGCCTCGGCGGCCACGACGACCTGCACCGCACCGGTCTACAAGCGGCAGCTGTTCGCGAACACCACGTTCAAGGGCACACCGAAGAAGACGGCCTGCGACTCCGCGATCAGCGAGAGCTGGAGCGGCGCCCCCGCTTCCGGCCTGCCGAAGGACAACTTCGGCGTCCGCTGGAGCGTGACCCGCGACTTCGGCTCCGGCGGCCCCTTCGCCCTCGCCGCCTCCGGACTCGACGGCATCCGGGTGTACGTCGACGGCAGTCGCAAGGTCGACCTGTGGAAGAACACGACCAAGACGGTGACCAAGACCGTCAACGTGACGATCCCCAAGGGCCGGCACACCCTGCGGATCGACTACGTCAACTGGACCGGCGCCGCCAAGGTCAGGTTCACGTACACCCCGAGGACCTCGGCCGCCGTCGACAAGGTCAAGCCGCTCGCGCCGAGCGGGACATCGGTCTCGTACGACACGGCCGCCGGCAGGGCGAAGCTCACCTGGTCGAAGAACAAGGAGCTGGACCTCGCCGGGTACCGGGTCTACCGGCGGATCAAGGGCGGCTCCTTCGGCAGCAAGCCGCTGGCCACGACCGCCTCCGCCACCTACACCGACACCCCGCCGAAGACCGGCGCCACCTACTACTACGAGGTCCGCGCCCACGACAAGGCGGGCAACCAGTCCCCCGGCAGCGCCGACCTGGGCGTCACGACCCCCGACAAGACCCCGCCGGCCGCGCCGTTCGTCGAGATGGACGGGTGCCCGTCCGACCAGCCCTACGCGGCCCCGGAACTCGTCACGACCGCGGAGAACGCGGCGGACATCGCGTGGTACGAGATGCAGCGACGGAACCCCGTCACCGGCGCTTGGACCACCGTGTACACCGGCGCCAAGGGCGCCGTCTGCGACACCGGTTACCCGGCCGACGGCAGCAAGGTGACCTACCGGGGCCGGGCCCGCGACGCCGCCGGGAACTGGTCGGTGTACTCGGCCGCCACCACGTTCACCACCAGCGACCTGACGCCTCCGGCGACCGCGGCCGACGCCCGGTCCGGGTACCGCTCGGGCGTGCCCCACCTGGTGTGGTCCCCGGTCGACGGCGCCGCCTCCTACCAGGTCCTCCAGTACGACCCGGCGACCGGCGGCTATGTCGACGCCCTGCCCGGCACCGGCACCGCCGTCCACACCACGAAGGACACCGACGTCGTCCCGCTCCAGCAACTCGCGGTCGCCGACAGCTACCGGTACGCGGTGCGCTCGGTGGACGCGCAGGGCAACGCGGCCGCCCCGGTGGAGGTCACGCTGACGATGGCGGACCGCACCGAGGCCGTCCCCGCCTTCCGGACCACCGCGAACCGGTTCGACGAGGGCGTGATGGTCGAGTGGAGCAGCGCAGACCCGTGGACCTTCGGCGAGGACCGGCCGCTGCTCACCTACCGGATCGTCCGCACCGACAAGGCGACCGGCGTCAGCAGCACCGTGACCGGGTGTAAGCCGAACAGCTCGCAGGACCTGCCGCTGGCGGATCCCGAGACGTATTGGACCTGGTCCGACGACGACGCCCCCGCGTACGCCGGGGACCGGCAGATCAACGGCCTCTGCTGGGACGTCTCCGGCGCGTCCGAGACGACGTACGACTACACGGTCGTGACGATCGACCCGTACGGCCATGAGTCGCGGCCCGGTCCGGCCGCCACGGCGACCACGCCGGACACCGTGCGCCCGGCTCCGGTGGAGAACCTGACGGCCGAACCCGTCCCCCTGGGCGTCCGCCTGACCTGGACACCGCCCGCCGACGACGACGTCACCGAGTACTACGTATGGCAGGGCATGACCGACCCGGACACCGGCGAGACGGTCTGGAAGAAGAACTGCTGGACCTCGAACTCCGCAGCCACCGGGATCCTCTGCCCGACCGTCCCCGACGGCGCCACCCACGTCTACCGCGTGGCCGCCGCGGACGGTTTCCACCTGTACGAGAACGAGGGCCCCGACTTCTTCCACACCACCACCGTCTCGGTCGCCCTGCCCGACACCCGGCCGCCCGGCTGGACAAAGACCGAGATCCGTGCGGACCGTTACCCGGAGCTGTACGTGAACTGCTCCGCGAGCTCCGGCCTCGGCGACTGCTCCCGGTTCGCCGCCTACCGCGTGGAGCGCTGGGACCCGGCCGCGGCCGCCTACGTCACCCTGTCCGAGGGCCCTACGGGCAACACCGCGTACTACATGGACACCACGGTGGCCGGGGACTCGCTGGGCCTCTACTACTACCGCGTCGTCCGCCTGGACGCCTCGGGCGCCGAGGCGTCGGTCACCTCGACGGCTTACGGCATCTGGGACTACTGACCACATGACGAAAGGGGCCCGGAGGACATGTCCTCCGGGCCCCTTCGCGCAGGTACCGCTAGTCCTTGGCCTTCTTCGGCCGCCACACCACCAGCGCGCTGGTCTGCTGGACCTCCTGGTACGGGACCAGGTCACGGCGGTACGAGGCGTGTACCGCCGCTTCGCGCTGGCGCATCGCGGCCGCCGCGCCGTCCAGGGCCGCTTCCATCTCGGCCACGCGGGCCTGGAGCGCGGCGACCTGGTTCTCCAGTTCGATGATGCGCTTGATGCCGGCCAGGTTGATGCCCTCGTCCTGCGACAACGCCTGCACCTGGCGGAGCAGTTCGATGTCGCGGGCCGAGTAGCGCCGGCCCCGCCCGGCCGTGCGGTCCGGGGAGACCAGGCCCAGGCGGTCGTACTGGCGCAGCGTCTGCGGGTGCAGTCCGGAGAGCTGGGCCGCCACCGAGATGACGTAGACCGGGGTCTCCTCGGTCAGTTCATAAGGTCCCCGAAAATTGTCACTGCGTCGACGGCCGTCCATCTCTGTCATGCTCCCTTCGCGGCCTCGAACAGCTCGGCCCGCGGGTCCTCGTCCGCGGTCGCCTCGCGATACGCCTCCAGCGCGTCACGAGCATTCCCCGACAGGTCCTTCGGGACACTCACCTCGACGGTGACCAACAGGTCGCCGCGGGTGCCGTCCTTGCGGACCGCGCCCTTGCCACGGGCGCGCATGGTACGGCCGTTGGGCGTGCCCGGGGGCAGCTTCAGGGTGACCGGCGGGCCGCCCAGGGTGGGCACCCTGACCTCGCCGCCGAGCGCCGCCTCGGTGAAGGTCACCGGGACGGTCACCGTGAGGTTGTCCTCCTTGCGGCCGAACACCGGGTGGGTGTCGACGTGGACCATGACGTACAGGTCGCCCGCCGGACCGCCGCGCTCGCCCGGTGCGCCCTTGCCGCGCAGCCGGATCCGCTGGCCGTCGGTCACCCCGGCGGGGATGCGGACCTGCATGGTCCGGGACGACTTGGCGCGGCCGCTGCCCTTGCAGTCGAGGCAGGGGTGCTCCGCGATCAGGCCGCGGCCCTTGCAGTCCGGGCAGGGGTCGGTGAGCGAGAAGCCGCCTCCGGATCCCCGCGCCACCTGGCCGGTGCCGACACAGGTCGGGCACACGCGCGGTGTACCGTTCTTGTCGCCGGTGCCCGAACAGGCCTTGCAGGGGGCCTGCGAGGACATCCGCAGCGGGACCGTGGCGCCCTCGATTGCCTCCGTGAAGCTGAGCGTGACCTCGGACTCGATGTCCTGGCCGCGCCGGGGCTGGGTGCGCGTGCCCGCGCCGCCGCCCCGGTTGAACAAGCCCCCCAGGACGTCGCCGAAACCGCCGCCGAAACCGCCCCCGCCCTGCTGTTGCGCGTTGCCCCCGAAGAGGTCGCCCAGGTCGAAGTTGAAGTTGCCGCCGCCCGCGCCCGGCCCCGGGCGGAAGCCGCCGTTGCCGAAGAGGGCGCGTGCCTCGTCGTACTCCTTGCGCTTCTTGGGGTCGCCGAGGATGTCGTTCGCCTCGGAGATCTCCTTGAAGCGCTCCTCGGCCTTGGCGTTGCCCTTGTTGGCGTCCGGGTGGAACTCGCGGGCGAGCTTCCGGTACGCCTTCTTGATCTCGGCCTCGGTGGCGTCCTTGGGGACGCCGAGGACCTTGTAGTAGTCCTTCTCGATGAAGTCCTTGGTGCTCATCCCCGACGCCCCTCCTTCCGCTCGGTCCTTATTACGTCAGCCCTCCTCAGGGCCGTTGTCCTTCTCGTCGCCCGCCGCGGGGGCCTCGTCGGTCCCCTCGGCCTTCGCCGGCGTCGCTCCCGGCTGCGGTTCGGCGACCGCCACCCGCGCGGGGCGGATGGTGCGCTCGCCGAAGCGATACCCGGGCTGCAGAATCGCCACGCACGTCGTCTCGGTGACGTCCGGCGCGTAGCTGTGCATCAGCGCCTCGTGGATCGTCGGGTCGAAGGGCTCGCCCTCCTTGCCGAACTGCTGGAGTCCCATCTTCGCCGCGACCGTTTCGAGCGATTCGGCCACCGACTTGAAACCGCCGACCAGTTCACCGTGTTCCCGGGCGCGGCCGATGTCGTCGAGCACCGGCAGGAGTTCGGTCAGGAGGTTCGAGATGGCGATCTCCCGGACCGTGATCCGGTCGCGCTCCACTCGCCGGCGGTAGTTCTGGTACTCGGCCTGGAGGCGCTGGAGGTCCGCGGTGCGCTCGCCGAGCGCGGTGCGCACCTGGTCCAGCTGTGCCGTCAGACCGGCCAGTTGTGCGTTTGCGTCCCCGGCCGGGGCCGCCCCCTGTGCGGGAGCGGCCTTCGGCTCGGCGTCGTCGGAGGTGGCGCCGGAGGGGACGTCGGGCTTCTCCTCGAAGCCCGGGGTCTCCTCCGTCACGCGGCACCGTCCTTGCGCTCGTCGTCGACGATCTCGGCGTCCACCACGTCGTCGGCGTCACCGGCGGCCGCACCGGCAGGACCGCCGGCGGTGGCCTGCGAGGCCTGGGCGTCGGCGTACATGGCCTGGCCCAGCTTCTGGGAGACGGCCGCGACCTTCTCGGTGGCGGTGCGGATCTCGGCGGTGTCCTCGCCCTTGAGCGTCTCCTTCAGCTCGGCGATGGACTCCTCGACCTCGGTCTTGATCTCGCCCGGGACCTTGTCCTCGTTGTCCTTGAGGAACTTCTCGGTCTGGTAGACGAGCTGCTCGCCCTGGTTACGGGTCTCGGCGGCCTCGCGGCGGCGGTGGTCCTCCTCCGCGTACTGCTCGGCCTCCTGGCGCATCCGGTCGACCTCGTCCTTCGGCAGCGAGGAGCCGCCGGTGACGGTCATCTTCTGCTCCTTGCCCGTGCCGAGGTCCTTGGCCGTGACGTGCATGATGCCGTTGGCGTCGATGTCGAAGGCGACCTCGATCTGCGGGACACCGCGCGGGGCCGGCGGCAGACCGGTCAGCTCGAACATGCCGAGCTTCTTGTTGTACGCCGCGATCTCGCGCTCGCCCTGGTAGACCTGGATCTGGACGGAGGGCTGGTTGTCCTCGGCGGTGGTGAAGATCTCGGACCGCTTGGTCGGGATCGTCGTGTTCCGCTCGATGAGCTTGGTCATGATGCCGCCCTTGGTCTCGATACCGAGGGACAGCGGGGTCACGTCGAGGAGCAGGACGTCCTTGACCTCACCCTTGAGGACACCGGCCTGGAGGGCGGCGCCGATGGCGACGACCTCGTCCGGGTTGACGCCCTTGTTGGCGTCCTTGCCGCCGGTCAGCTCCTTGACGAGCTCGGCCACGGCGGGCATACGGGTGGAGCCGCCGACGAGGACGACGTGGTCGATCTCGCCGAGCTGGATGCCGGCGTCCTTGATGACGTTGTGGAACGGCGTCTTGCAGCGCTCCAGGAGGTCCGCGGTCAGCTGCTGGAACTGGGCGCGGGTGAGCTTCTCGTCGAGGTGCAGGGGGCCCTCGGCGGAGGCGGTGATGTAGGGCAGGTTGATCGAGGTCTCGGTGGAGCTGGACAGCTCGATCTTGGCCTTCTCGGCGGCCTCGCGGAGGCGCTGGAGAGCCATCTTGTCCTTGCCGAGGTCCACGCCGTGGCCGGCCGCGAACTGCTTGACCAGGTAGTCGACGACGCGCTGGTCCCAGTCGTCACCACCGAGGTGGTTGTCGCCGTTGGTGGCCTTCACCTCGACGACGCCGTCGCCGATCTCCAGGAGGGACACGTCGAAGGTGCCGCCACCGAGGTCGAAGACGAGGATCGTCTGGTCGTCCTTGTCGAGGCCGTACGCCAGCGCGGCGGCGGTGGGCTCGTTGACGATGCGCAGGACGTTCAGACCGGCGATCTCGCCGGCCTCCTTCGTCGCCTGGCGCTCGGAGTCGTTGAAGTAGGCCGGGACGGTGATGACCGCGTCGGTCACCTTCTCACCCAGGTAGGCCTCCGCGTCCCGCTTCAGCTTCTGCAGGATGAACGCGGAGATCTGCTGCGGGTTGAAGTCCTTCCCGTCCAGCTGGATCTTCCAGTCGGTGCCCATGTGACGCTTCACGGACCGGATGGTGCGGTCCACGTTGGTGACCGCCTGACGCTTGGCGACCTCGCCGACCAGAACCTCGCCGTTCTTGGCGAAGGCGACGACGGACGGCGTGGTCCGGGCACCCTCGGCGTTGGTGATGACGGTGGGCTCGCCGCCTTCAAGAACGCTGACGACAGAGTTAGTCGTGCCCAGGTCGATGCCGACCGCACGTGCCATGGTGATTTCCTCCAGCTGACTTGAGTGGAACGGACTCAAGTGTGCATCAAGCCTGGCCATGGGTCAACAGACCTGAGTCGTCCAGACTCAACTCTTATCCGCTCCTTACACGCAAGTGCCCGCTGACCTGCGTGGATTCCAGACGTCGGGGCCCATACACCGACACCCGAAGGAGTAGCAGCACGACGCTGACGGTGACGCAGGCGACGCATGTGGCGCCTGTCCGCCCGACCCAGCCGCCATGCACGAGCACCCCCACGAGCACCCCCGCGAAGGCTCCGGCGCCGAGGACGACGGTCGCGCCCGGCGGGGTGAGCCCGAGCCGCCGCAGCCGGTGGGCGAGATGGTCGGGCCCGCGCCGCAGCACCGGCCGCCCGGCGAGCAGCCGCGACAGCACGACGAGCAGGACGTCGGCGCTCGCGACGGCGGTGAGCGCGAACAGCACGCCCGCGCTGGCGCCGGGGTCGTACCCGGTCCGGGTGATCAGCGCGGCCGCGGCCAGCACGAACCCGGCGAAGAGCGAGCCGGTGGCGCCCAGCGCGATCCGCGCGGGATGCCAGTTGTGCATCAGGAACCCGGTGAGCGCGGCCGCGAGCACGCTCAGCAGCACGGCCAGCCCGTCCATGACCTCGGCGGCGGCACAGGCCCCCACCCCGAAGGCGGTGATCACCCCCACGGTCCCGGCCAGCCCGTCCGCGTGGTCGAGCCCCTTGAAGGCGACGGCGACGAAGGCGATCCATCCGACCCCGAGCACCCCTTCGACCACCCCGAACTCCCCGTACGGCACCACACACGCGGCCGCCACCGCCGTACCGATCAGCAGGAACCGGGTCTTCAGCCGCCACACGTCGGCGACCAGCCCGAGCAGCGACACGGCTCCCCCGGCGATCAGCAGCTCCCCGACCCCGGTACCGAGCGGGGCGACCCCGCTCCAGTCGCCGGCACCGGCGACCAGACAGGTGGCACCCACGACGGCGAACCCGCCGAGCACCGGGACGGGGCGCGCCCGCCGGCGGTCGACGAGCCCCAGCCGCAGCGCGAGCGGCCGGATCAGCGCGGCGAGGACGGCGGCGAGCAGCAGGGCGGTGGTGGCGGCGGCGATCCCGTAGAGCACAGGTCTAAATTAGACCTAAATGTAACAATTCCTTACGAGTAACACGAATAACACGATCACTTTGCCACCGCAAGGCGGCGGCAGGTCAGGCACACCTCAGCGATTCAGATCACCCCGCACCTGACTACAGTGCGAGTAAAGATGCGGGTAGTCTCAGACCGACTGCATAAGTTACCGCTTAGTAATTTCGGGCACCCTCGCGTAGAGACCCGAAGAGACCCCTCGCAGGCCCGAGGAGCCCCCCATGCAACTCGCCGCGATCATCGTGTCGCTGGTTCTGATCGTGGTCGGCGTGGCGTTGTTCGCCCGCGCCGTCCTGCAGATCTACAACTTCATGCGGCTCGGCCAGAACGTGCCCGCCGGCACCCGTACCGACGAGCCCGTGCAGCGGACCGTCACGGTGGTCAGGGAGTTCCTCGGCCACACCCGGATGAACCGGTGGGGCATCGTCGGCGTGGCGCACTGGTTCGTCGCGGTCGGCTTCTTCTCGCTGCTGCTGACGATCGTCAACGCCGTCGGCCAGCTGTTCCAGGCCGACTGGCTGCTGCCGGTCATCGGCGAGTGGGCGCCGTACAACGTCTTCGTCGAGTTCATCGGCACCATGACGGTCCTCGGCATCCTGGTGCTGATCGTCATCCGCCAGCTGAGCAAGCCGAACCGGCCGGGCCGCAAGTCCCGCTTCGCCGGTTCCAACTTCGGCCAGGCGTACTTCGTCGAGACGGTCATCCTGATCGTCGGCGTCTGCATCTTCATGCTGCACGCCCTGGAGGGCGCCCAGCACCACGTGGACTCCTACGAGGCCTCCTTCTTCATCTCCTACCCGGTGGTCTCCTGGCTGCGGGGCATGGACGTCTCCACGCTCCAGAACCTCACCTACTTCTTCGCCGGCCTGAAGATCGCGACCTCCTTCATCTGGATGATCGTGGTCGCCCTCAAGACCGACATGGGCGTCGCCTGGCACCGCTTCCTGGCCTTCCCGAACATCTGGTTCAAGCGCAACGCCACCGGTGAGACCTCGCTGGGCGCCCTGCTGCCGATGACCTCCGGCGGCGAGCCGATCGACTTCACCGACCCCGGTGACGACGACGTCTTCGGCGTCTCCCAGGTCGAGCAGTTCTCCTGGAAGGGCCTGCTGGACTTCTCCACCTGCACCGAGTGCGGCCGCTGCCAGTCGCAGTGCCCGGCCTGGAACACCGGCAAGCCGCTCTCCCCCAAGCTGCTGATCATGTCGCTGCGCGACCACGCCCACGCCAAGGCGCCCTACCTGCTCGCGGGCGGCGGCAAGACCATGGAGGGCGAGGAGAAGGCGAGCGAGGAGCAGCTGGCCGGGGTGCCCGCCGCCGCCCTCGCCGAGGCCGAGCGGCCGCTGATCGGCACCGCCGAGGAGAACGGCGTCATCGACCCGGACGTCCTGTGGTCCTGCACCACCTGCGGCGCCTGCGTCGAGCAGTGCCCGGTGGACATCGAGCACGTCGACCACATCGTCGACATGCGCCGCTACCAGGTGATGATCGAGAGCGCCTTCCCCTCCGAGGCGGGCACGATGCTCAAGAACCTGGAGAAGAAGGGCAACCCCTGGGGCCTGGCCAAGAAGCAGCGCCTGGAGTGGCTCAAGGAGGTCGACTTCGAGATCCCGGTCGTCGGCAAGGACATCGAGGACCTCACCGAGGTCGAGTACCTCTACTGGGTCGGCTGCGCCGGCTCCCTCGAAGACCGCGCCAAGAAGACGACGAAGGCCTTCGCCGAGCTCCTCCACATCGCGGGCGTCAAGTTCGCGATCATGGGCGGCGACGAGAAGTGCACCGGCGACTCCGCCCGCCGCCTCGGCAACGAGCCCCTGTTCCAGGAGCTCGGCATGGAGAACGTCATGGCGCTGAACATGGCGTTCGGTGAGGAGACGGACGACGACGGCAAGGTGACCGAGGAGTCCCGCAAGCCGAAGTCGGCCAAGAAGATCGTCGCCACCTGCCCGCACTGCCTCAACACCATCGGCAACGAGTACCCGCAGCTCGGCGGCGACTACGAGGTCATCCACCACACCCAGCTGCTCCAGCACCTGGTGGACGAGGGCAAGCTGGTCCCGGTCACCCCGGTCGAGGGCATCATCACCTACCACGACCCCTGCTACCTGGGCCGCCACAACAAGATCTACACGCCGCCGCGCGAGATCATCGCCAGCGTCCCGGGCCTGCGCAACGAGGAGATGCACCGCCACAAGGAGCGCGGCTTCTGCTGTGGCGCCGGCGGTGCCCGGATGTGGATGGAAGAGCGCATCGGCAAGCGCATCAACAACGAGCGTGTTGATGAGGCACTGTCCCTCAATCCCGACATCATCTCTACGGCCTGCCCGTTCTGCCTGGTGATGCTCACCGACTCGGTCAACGGCAAGAAGAACGATGGCAAGGCCAAGGAGTCCATCACGGTGGTCGACGTGGCCCAGTTGCTCCTCGACTCCGTGAAGACCCCGGTCGACCCGGCGGGCGAGGCGGAGCAGGAGAGCGCGCCGGAGCCGGAGCCGGTGAAGTAACCCGTTCACACGAGGAGCGCCCCCCGACCCACTACGGGTCGGGGGGCGCTCCTCATGTGCTCCGGATCGGTCAGCCGCGCGGGCGCTCGAAGGTCAGCAGCAGGCCCTCGACGGCACCGGGACCTATCCGGCCCTTGACGTCGGCGGAGGTGATGGCCTTGAGGCCCCAGCCGTCCTCGGCGTGCTTGTTGAGGACCTTCTCCAGCTTGTCGCTGTCCAGCGCGTCGCCGATCAGCGACTCCCGGAAGGTGACGACCTTGTACTCGTACGCGTAGGCACTGCTCATGACTGAGGGATCCTCCTGCCGGCCGGGGCCGGGTCGGGACGGGGTTGCCGGGGCCAGACAATCACCCCGGGGCACCGCCGGACACCGCGGGACCGGAATTACCGGGCGCCGGTCGCGTCAGGCCGCGGCGGCGGTGGCGTTGACGGTGACCGGGATGTTGCCGCGCGTGGCCTTGGAGTAGGGGCAGATCCGGTGGGCGGCCGCACCCAGCTCGACTGCGGTGGCCTGGTCGACGCCGCCGAGTTCGAGATCGAGTACGGCGGCCAGGCCGAACTCCCCGTCGTCACCGTGATGGAGGGTGATCTCGGCGGTGATGGCGGTGCTCGTCAGCCGGACCTTGCGCTCGGCGGCGGCGCGGCGCACGGCGCCCAGGAAGCAGGCCGCCCAGCCCGCCGCGAACAGCTGCTCGGGGTTGGTGGCGTCGCCGGCGCCGCCCAGCTCCTTCGGGATGGCCAGCGTGGTGTGAAGGAGCCCGTCGGCGGAGTGGACCCGGCCGCCGTTGCGGCCCTCTCCGTCGACGTTCACGACGGCGGTGTAGCTGACTGCCATGACAGTTCTCCCTTGTTCGTCACCTGTCGAAGCGGTGATCGGATACTTGCAGGCTCCTTCGTCACCCGTCAAGACGGTGACGAATAGGAAGAGCAACCGGCCCACACGGCCACCCCTCGAGATTCGTCACCCTCTTGACTGGTGATGCCCTCCGTGCGACAGTCACTGAGCATCGAGTCGGACGAAGGGAGTTCAGCGATGGAGAGCCGGAACACCACGGACTTCACGGGCGCTACGGGCGCTACGGCCGCCAGGGACGACGCGGCGGCGGCGCTGCGGCGGGCGCGGTTCGGGGCGCTGCCCGCGCGCATCCGCTACGAGGACATGGTCGAGGAGCACACCGCCACCCCGGCCGACCCGGCCCGCTACGCCTACGACCCCGAGGGGTCCTGGACGTCCTTCTCCTGCCTCGCCGCCGACCTGGGCCTCTGAAGGCCGGCCTTGATGGCAGGCGAGTCACCCGTCAGAATGGTGATGTGAACCTCGACAGTGCCTCCCATGTATTCGTCTGCGGAAACCCGGCCCTCGACTTCGCCGCCACGCTCCGGGCGCGCCGTTCGGTGCGCTTCGAGATGTTCGTGACGCCGGACCGGCTGAACGCCTGGTACGTGGAGTCGGGCATCGTCGACGCGGTCTCGCCCGGCGAGGAGGCCGACGTCGAGCAGGCGAGAAACGTGCGTGAGGCCGTCTACCGGCTGGTGACCGCCCGCCGGCTGGGCGAGGAGTACGACGGGGCTGCCCTGACCATCGTCAACAACGCGGCACGCAAGCCGCCCGCGGTGCCGCAGCTCACCCCGTCGGGGCGCTGGACGCAGGCGACGCCGGAGGAGGCCCTCTCCCTGGTGGCGCGGCACGCCGTCGAGCTGCTGAGCGGGCCGGACGTGCCGCTGCTCAAGGAGTGCGAGAACCCGGAGTGCACCCGCACCTACATCGACCGCTCCCGGGGGATGCGCCGGCAGTGGTGCGGGATGGAGTCCTGCGGCAACAGGATCAAGGCAGCCGCGTACCGGGCTCGCAAGAAGGCCGCACCTTCGGCGGCCCGCTGACGCGCAGGTGCTCGATGCCGGTGTCGAGGGCCGCCTTGAGGTGGGTCGAGTCACCGGTGGACATCATGATCGAGACACCGCCCTGGATGCCCGCGAGCAGTGCGGCGGAGGTGCGGTCGACGTCGAGGTCCGGTGACACCATCCCGTTCGCCTGGAGGGCGCGTATGCCGCGGGCCAGCTGCTGCCGCCACTGCCGCATCAGCTCCGTGACGATCGCCCGGGCGCCGGGGCTGGACCGCCCGACCTGGAGGAAAAGCGAGCCCAGGGGGCACTGGTCGCCCTGAAGTTCGTAGCGTTCCACCACCACGTCCCGCCACTGCCGCCAGGACTCCCAGGAGTCCAGCCGCCCCAGGTGCGGCTGCTGGTCCGCCAGGACGCGGTCCGCCTCGAACCGGGCCACCGCGAGCAGCAGGGCGTCCTTGCCGTCGGGGAAGTAGTGGAAGAGCTGGCTCTTGCTGGTGCCGGTGCGGCTGCGGATGTCGTCGAGCGTGGTGGCGGCGACCCCCTGCGCACGCAGCACCTCGGCGGCCCCCTCGACGATCCGGGCCCGGGTGGCCCGCCCCTTCGCGGTCAGCGTTTCCGACATCCGGCTCCTCCCTTCGGACTCCGGTGGCGTGGAGCGCCCCGACGGTCGAATTTCTGGACTTGCTGGTCCATTTTATGCGACGCACAGTGGACCGCACACCGCCCGTCGCGGGACAACGGACTTAGGGAGACGGCGTCATGAGTGAACGGCTGCGGAACAAGACGGCCCTGGTCACGGGGTCGACCAGCAACATCGGGCAGGCGATCGCCGAGGCGCTCGCCGCCGAGGGGGCACATGTCATCGTGTCCGGGCGCAATGCGGAACGGGGCGCACAGGTGGTGGCGGGGATCCGCGCCGCCGGCGGCCGGGCCGACTTCCTGGCGGCGGACCTCGACGGCAGCCCGGGGGCTTCCCGGGACCTGGCCGCCCGGGCCCGGGAGAGCCTGGGCGGGCGGATCGACATCCTCGTGAACAACGCCGGCATCTATCCGTCCCCGGGCACCACCGCCACCGACGAGAAGACGTTCGACCAGGTCTACGCGGTCAACGTCAAGGCGCCGTTCTTCCTGACCGCCGCCGTCGCCCCGGCGATGGTGGACGCCGGCGGCGGGGCGATCATCAACCTCGGCTCGTGGATCGCCCGGCTCGCCGTCCCCGTCGGCGCGCTCTACAGCTCCACCAAGGGGGCCATGGAGACCCTCACCCGGGCCTGGGCGGCGGAGTTCGGCCCCCAGGGGGTGCGGGTCAACGCCGTCTCACCGGGCGTGATCCTGCCCCCGACCCCGCCGGGCGCGGAGCCCCACCCGGGCGAGGTCATGATGAAGGGCACCCCGGCCGGTCAGGTCGGCACCCCGGACGCCATCGCCCATGCCGTGGTCTGGCTGGCCGGCGACGAGGCGTCCTTCGTGCACGGGACGGTGGTCGATGTGGACGGCGGCAGGACCGGGGTCGCCGTCGTCGCCGCGTAGCGCGGCCGGTCCGTCACTTCAGACCGATCGCCGCGCAGTCCGCCGCGTACTTCGGGGTGCAGATCTCGTCGACGGAGTAGACGCCGTCCGCGACCACCGTGTCCTTGATGTTGTCCCTGGTGAGGGAGACAACCGGCACGAGGGTCGCGGGGATCTTCCGCCCGCTCGCGCTGTGGACCGTGTCGCGGGTCAGCGCGTCGTACTGGATGTCCTTGCCCTGCACCCTGTACACCGCCATCTCGGCGGCCTGGGTGGCCTCGTCCAGGAACGACTTGTAGACGGTCATGTACTGCTCGCCCGAGACCACCCGCTGCACCGCGTCGAGGTTGGCGTCCTGCCCGGTGACCGGCGGGATCCGGGTGGCCCCCGCTGCCTTCATCGCGTCGATGACCGCGCCCGCCATGCCGTCGTTGGCCGAGTAGACGGCGGCGATGTTCTTGAGGCCGACGGTCCGGATCGCCTTCTTCATGTTCGCCCCGGCGACCGCCGGCGACCACTTGTCGGTGTCGTACGCCTTGGCTATCCGGACCTTGTTCCGGAGCTCGTCGAGGGCGCCGTCCTTGAAGCTCGCCGTGTTCGGGTCCGCGGGGTCGCCGTTCATCATGACGATCTCGCTGGTCTCCGCCTTGCTGCCGAGCGCCGCCGTGATGGCACGGCCCTGGACCTCCCCGACGAGCTCGTTGTCGTGGGAGACGTACGCGTCGACCGGGCCCTGGGCCAGGCGGTCGTAGGCGATGACGGGGATGCCGGCGTCCTTCGCCTTCTGGACCTCCGGTGCGATGGCCTTGGCGTCGACCGCGTCCACCAGGATGATGTCGACCTTCTGGTCCACCATCCGCCCGAACTGCCGGCTCTGAGTGGCCGGGCTCGCCTCGGCGTTGGCGTAGACGACCTTGCCCCTGCCGTGGGTCAGGGAGGCGACCTCCTTCTTGAAGATGGGATGGTCGAAGGCCTCGAACCGGGCGGTGTCCTTGTCGGGCAGGAGCAGACCCACCGTGATGTCGTCGCCCTTCGTGGCGGTCGCGGAGTCACCGCTCCCGTCGATGCTGTCGACGACGCCGCACGCCGTGAGGGCGAGAGCGGACGTGGAGACGGCCAGGGCCAGGGCGATACGGGGCACGGCGGTGCCGAAGAGGACAGGAGCGCTCACATCAGGCGCCTTCCGAGTGGGGGAACATCATGCGCAACCGATGATGTGAAGGAAGCAAACGCGGAGCGGCCGGGCACGTCAAGCCGCGAGAGCAGCGGGCCTGTTGGGTGGTAGAGGGTACGGCGGGGCGGCAACGGGCGACAGGGCGACGGTTGTTGCTGGTCAGGGCGGTGCGGACAGGAAGGCGGGAGGCAGGTCGCCGAATGTGCGGATTTCGGTGGGCCCGAGCCAGGGATCGGTGAAGGCCGTGTGACGCCCGGCCCTCTTCGCGGCCGCTATCGCCGGTAATCAGCCCCTCTCCGGGCTCGGCGGTCACCTCCGAGCCCGGCGCGAACTACCCGGACGCGGTGTGTGCGGGCGGCGCCAGGGCCTGGAGCGCGGACAGCGCGCCGTTCGTGATCGGGGACGGTGGCGCCGACTCGGGCGGGACGGCACGGAAGGCGCTCGGGGGCAGGCCGTAGACCGCGCGGAACCGGCGCGAGAAGTGGTACGCGTCGGCGAAGCCGCACTCGACCGCTATGGCGCGCAGCGAGAGGTTGCTCAGCCACAGCAGCGGCTCGGCCCGCGCCAGACGCAGCCGCTCCAGCGCTTCCACGGGGCCGGCGCCGAGTCGCCGCCGGCAGATACGGCACAGCGTGCTCTCCGAGACCCCGGCCGCCCGCGCCAGCCGCTCCAGGGCGAGCGGCCGGGCGACACCGTCGGACCAGTGGGCCCGGACCGCCGTCATCATGGCGACCAGTGGCGGGGGGAGCGTGTCCGCGCCGGTCTCGGGGCCGGGGCCGTGCACGAAGGTGAGGAGCAGCAGCCGCAGGGTCTCCTCGGCGTGCCGCTCCCAGGCCGGCGGGCGGGCCGCGCCGAGCGTCAGGAGGTACCGGCAGAGCGCGGCCATCGGATCGCCCCGCCCCGTGAGGTCCCGGACGACGGGCCAGCCGGTGTCCTCGGGGGGCTTTGCGCCCCGTGCGGCCGGGGGCAGCCGGAAGTGCGTGTAGCCGTGCCGGGTGGGCCGGTTGGGATCCCAGTGGAAGGTGTCGCGCATCCCGGGGCGTACGAGCAGCAGCGCGCTCGGCGTCAGCGGCACGGTCAGATCACCGCAGACCCAGCGGGCGCTGCCGTGCAGCAGCCAGACGAACTCGTACGACCCCGCGTCCCGGGGGCCGAAGACCGACCCGGGCGGGTAGTCGGCGACGGCGGGGCCCAGCCGGGCGAGGAGTGCGGGAGCCAGGAGCGGGACGGACCCGGAGTCCTCCGTCATGGCCTCACCGGTCGCAGCCCCCGGACCGGTCGCGGCGTACCCGGGGTGTGCGGATGTCGGTGGTGCCCTTGTAGGCGTACGGGTCGCTCCCGGCGACCAGCACGACGTCCCGGAAGTCGGCCTGGGCCATGGGTGTTCCGGCGTCCGGGGGCGCCCAGGGGAGCAGCGACGAGGCGCTCATGTAGTGGTTGACCAGGGCCCGCCGGAAGCCTCGCCGGCCGGTGTTGGGCAGCGACTTGTGCAGCAGGTAGCCGTTGAAGAGCAGCACCGAACCGGCGGTGATCTCGACGGGTACGGCGTCCGTCTCCTCGTACGGGAAGCCGTAGGACCGGACCGTGCAGTCGTAACGGGCGTCGTCGTGCTCGCGGTTGGGGTAGATGACGCCGGGCCGGTGCGAGCCCGGCAGGACCCACAGGCAGCCCTTGTCGACGGTGGCGTCGTCCAGGGCGAGCCAGGCGGCGGTCAGGGACCGGTCCCGGGTGGGGATGAACATCTCGTCCTGGTGCCACGCCTGGCCCGGCCTGCCCTCGGACTTGACGAACAGCATCGACTGCATCGACTTGACGTCGGGTCCGATCACCTCGGTCAGCGGCCCGACGACGGCGGGATGGCGCATGGTGTCGAGCATGAGCGCCGACAGCTTGTGCGGATAGTGCACGCACAGGAACCGGCGCACGGTGTCGTCGTCGCTCTCGCCCGCCACCGGCGCCGGCGCCCCCTCGACGGCGCCCCGTTCGCCACGGCAGATGCGCACGGTCTCCGCGCGCAGCTCCGCCACCTCGTCCGGCGTCAGGGCGCCCGGCAGCACGGCGTAACCGTCCCGTTCGAAGCGGGCGGCGAGATCATTTTCCACAATGGCCCGGACGGTCATCGCATTCCCTTTCCTGCCGGAGCATCGGCGGCACGACGGAGAACGGCCGTGATTCCGATGTTCCTGAACGGCCCGCCCGCCTGCCATGGCTCGCCCGCGCACGGGGATGGCGAATCCTGTCACCCGGCATGATCGAAATACCCGGGAAACGGTCCCGACAAAGGGAGTTCACGCGTCTTGACGCGTTTCGCGGCGCCCGAGTAGCGTCATTCGGCACTTGCTAATACGTATTAACCGGGGGTGCTCATGGTCCCTCCCGAACGGCGTAGACGCTCCACCCAGCGGGACATCGCCCGGCACGCCGGCGTCTCCCAGGCAACGGTGTCACTGGTGATCAGCGGCGGTGCGGCCAGTGCGCAGATCGCGGAACCGACCCGCCGGGCCGTGCTGGCGGCGGCCGAGGAACTGGGCTACGCGGCCAATGTCGCCGCACGCAGTCTGAAAGGCGGCCGGAATCGGCTGCTCGGGCTGTACACGTTCGAGTCGGTTTTCCCGACCGACCAGCGCGATTTCTACTACCCATTTCTGCTCGGCGTGGAGGCGGAGACGGCACGGCAGGGATACGACCTGCTGCTGTTCTGTTCCGGCGGGGGCGGATCCGGTCCTTCGGCGGCCGAGCGGTCGATCTACGTCGGCGGGGCCAACCGGCTGAAGATCGCGGACGGTTGCGTGCTGCTCGGCCGGAGCGTCCGCCGCGAGGAACTCTCCGCCCTGGTCCGGGAGGACTTCCCCTTTGTCTTCGTCGGCCGCCGCGAGGTGGACGACGGCGAACTCTCCTACGTGGCCGCCGACTACGTCTCCGCGACCGCGGCACTCGTCGCCGAGCTGGCGCTCCTCGGCCACCGGCGGATCCTGTATCTGCGGGCCCTGGAAGACAGCGAGCCCACCCGGGACCGCGAGGAAGGATACCGGCGCGGGCTCGCCGAGGCAGGCATCGCCGTGGACGAGGCGCTGATCCGGAGCCTGGCCGACCCGGCGGACCTGACGGTCGAACACGTCGAGGGCTGGATCGGCGGGCTCGGGATCACCGCGCTGCTGGTCGAGCCGACCGAGGACAACCGGCTCACCGAGGCGCTGGCGACGATGGCCGGCACGGAGCGCATCCGGTTCCCGGCGGACTGCTCACTGGCCCTGCTGGGCGATCCGCCGTCCTGGACACCGGAGTTGCGGAACTGGACCCGGTTCTCCCTGCCCCGCGCCCAGATGGCGGGTGAGGCCGTACGGCTGCTGATCGAACTCCTCGACCAGGAGACCCGGGAGACCTGCGAGCCACGACAGCTGACGGTGCCCTGTGAGTTCGTACCCGGCGACTCGATCGGACCGGCCCGTACGGGCGGGAGGCCCGGCGCATGATCCGGATGATCGTGCACCGGCTGCTCGTCGGCGTCTTCGTGATGTGGGGCGCCGCCTCGCTGATCTTCCTCATCGTCCGGGCCGCGCCCGGCGACCCCGCGACCGTGCTGCTCGGACCGGACGCCGACCAGAGCCAGATCGACAGCCTGCGCGCCTCGCTCGGACTGGACCGGCCGCTCGGCGCGCAGTACCTGAGCTATCTCGGTGACGTCTCCCGCCTTGACTTCGGCGAGTCTCACCGGCTCGGCAGGCCCGCCATGGACGCGGTCCTCGACCGGCTGCCCGCCACCGTCGACCTCACCCTGACGGCCACCGTGATCGCGGTGCTCGTGGGACTGACGCTGGGCATGCTGGCCGGCGGACGGCCGGGCGGAGTGGTGGACCGGGTGGTGTCGGCCTGCACGATCGCCCTCCAGTCGTTCCCCACGTTCTGGATCGGCATCATGCTGGTGCTGGTCTTCGCCCTGGGCCTGCGCCTGCTGCCCAGTTCCGGGTCCGGCACGCCCCAGCATCTGGTGCTGCCGGCCGTCACCCTCTCGTTCCCGTTCATCGCGATCATCGCCCGGCTGACCCGGACGAGCCTCGCGGAGACGATGCGCGAGGGCTACATCCAGACCGCGCTCTCCAAGGGGCTGACCAGGCGTCAGGTGCTGCTCGGGCACGCCCTGCGCAACTCGCTGATCCCGGTGGTGACCGTGGTGGGCGTCCAGGTCGGGGCGCTGGTCGGCGGCGCCGTGATCGTCGAGAACGTGTTCGCCTGGCCCGGCCTCGGCTCGCTGGTGGTGGACGCGGTGGCCAACCGCGACTACGCCGTCGTCCAGGGCGCCACCCTCCTGGTCGCCGGCATCGTCGTCGTCCTCAACCTGGTGGCCGACCTGCTCATCGCCCAGCTGGACCCGCGGATCCGGACGGGAGCCGTCTGATGGCCGACCTCGCCACCGCCCCCCAAACGCTGCCGGCGGCCCCGCCGCGGGCGCGGCGCCGCGGGCTGCTCTCCCGGGTCCCCGCCGTGGTCGTGGGCTGTTACCTGCTGGTCGCCGTCGTGGGGCCGCCGCTGATCCACTACGACCCGGTGCACACGCCCCTGGACGACCGGCTGCTCTCCCCCGGCTCCCGGACCTCCACCGGGGGCACCGCCTGGCTGGGCACCGACGGGCTCGGCCGTGACCTGCTGGCCCAGATCGTCTACGGGGCCAGGACGTCGGTGCTCATCGGCGTGTCCACGGTCGCCCTCTCCTGTCTCGTCGGGGTCCTCCTCGGTGCCGTCGCCGGTTACTTCCGCGGTGCCGTGGACGCCGTACTCGCCCGGGTCTTCGACATCCTGCTGGCGTTTCCCGCGATCCTGCTGGCGATCGTGATCGCGGGCGCCTTCGAACGCAGTGTCCTGCTGGTCGTCCTCGCGCTCTCGGCGACCGGCTGGATCACCTTCGCCCGGGTCACCCGCGGTGTCGCGCTCTCCCTCAGGGAGCGGCCCTGGGTCGACGCGGCCCGGGTGCTGGGGGTGCCGGGCCGGAAGATCCTCGCCCGGCACGTCCTCCCGTTCACGGCGGGGCCGATCGTGGCCCTCGCCACCCTCGAGTTCGCGCTGGTGGTGCTGGCGGAGGCCGGTCTCAGCTTCCTCGGCATCGGGCTGCCCCTGTCGACCGTGTCCTGGGGGCAGACCATCGCCAACGGCAAGGAGTACCTCGAAACGCAGTGGTGGATCTCCACGCTGCCCGGCATCGCCCTGTCCTTCCTGATCATCAACGTCGGCATCCTCGGTGACCAGCTCACCGCCCGCTACGGGCGGGGCCGCTCCGACTGAACCTCCCGGACTTCGCGCACCGCTCTCGTTCCCAGACAGGAGCACCTCCATGACCAAGACGCGTGCGTACGGGCGGAGCCGGCTGATCCGGCTCGCCACCACCTGCACGGCGGCCGCGGCCCTCCTCGCCGCCTGCTCGACGACCTCCGGCGGCGACGACAACGGGGGCGGGGCCCCGGGCGAGGTGACGGTCGCGGGCACCTATCCGATCGAGAGCCTGGACCCGCACGGTGCCCAAGGGGCCTCCACCGGAACGCAGTTGGCCGCCCAGGAGATCTTCGGCAGACTGGTGAAACCCGACGCGGACGGCACCCTCAAGGGCGACCTCGCCACCGCCTGGAAGCCCAACAAGGACGTCACGCAGTGGACGTTCACGCTGCGCTCCGGCGTGACCTTCTCCGACGGCTCCCCGCTCGACGCCGACGACGTGGTGGCGTCCTTCCAGCGGATGATCACCCTGAACGGCCCCAACGCCGGCAACTTCCCCGGCTACACCATGACCAAGGTCTCCCCCACCGAGGTGGTGCTCAAAAGCCCCGCGCCCGACGCGTCCGTCCCGGGCAAGCTCGGCACCTTCTACGTCCTCCCCTCCGGCGTCGGCAAGGAGGACACCGCCTTCTTCAACCACCCCGTGGGCTCCGGCCCGTTCACCGTCGACGGGTTCACCCCGGGGCAGTCGCTGGTCCTGGTGCCCAACAAGAAGTACCGGGGCACGAAGCCCGCGCTCCACCGGGTCACCGTGCGCAACGTCCCCGACCTGTCGGCGCGCCTGACCGCGCTGCGCACCGGCGAGGTGGACGTCGTCTGGGGCATCCCCGACGACCAACTCGCCTCGCTGAAGGGCGACAAGGACCTGACCGTGCGGACGGTGCCGAGCAGCGCCGAGTTCACCATGTGGTTCAACTCCTCGACCCCCGCCCTCAAGGACGCCAAGGTACGCAAGGCGATCTGGCAGGCGGTCGACTTCAAGACCATCATCGCCAAGCTCTATCCGGAGACCGGCAAGCCGGCCGACGCGCCCGTGACCGGCGTCGTCCTCGGCCACGTACCGCAGACGCCGGTGGCCTACGACCCGGCCGCCGCCAAGGCCGCGCTCACCGCCGCGGGCTTCGACTTCTCCAAGAAGCTGCGGCTCCAGTTCGCCAACGACGAGTTCCGGCCCTTCATCCAGGCCGTCGTCTCCGACCTGCAGAAGGCCGGCGTGCGGGCGGACCCGCTGGAGAAGGAGCAGGCCACCTTCACGGAGGACCTGATCGCCCTCAAGTGGGACATCAACTTCCAGCAGCTGGCCACCCCCAGCTACGACGCGGCCAGCAACCTCGGCCGCCTCTACACCTGCGCCGCCAACCGGATGGGCTACTGCAACAAGCAGCTGGACGGGCTGCTGGCGTCCGCAGGCGCGACGGCCGACAAACAGCAGCGCACCGACCTCTACGGCCGGGCGAGCCAGATCATCTGGCGGGACGCCGTCGGGATGTACCCGATGTCGGTGAGCATCGCCTACGCCTGGAACAGCGACCTGAAGGGCTTCGTCCCCGACGCCAGCGGCCTGCCGGACTTCGCCACCGTACGGACCGACGGCTCGTGACCCCCGCCGGAACCGCACCCGAACGCGGGGCCGCCGCACCGGCCCCGCCCGCGACCGACGGGCCGCCGCTGCGCGTCGACGACCTGGTGGTGGAACTGCCCGGCCCGCACGGCACCCGGGTACGCGCGGTGGACGGCGTCTCCTTCGACGTGCCACGCGCCACCACCGTGGGGCTGATCGGCGAGTCGGGCAGCGGAAAGACCATGACCGCGCTCGCGGTCCTGGGCCTGCCGCCCGAGGGCGCCACCCTGGCGGGCCGGCTGCTGTGGCACGGCGAGGACCTGATCGCCGCCGACCCGGCCCGGCGCCGTACGGTACGCGGCCGGGAGATCGCAATGATCTTCCAGGACCCGCTCGCCGCGCTCAACCCGACCCAGCGGATCGGCCGCCAGGTCGGCGAGATCCCCCGCCGTGACCGGCTGCCGCGCCCCGAGGTGACCCGGCGGGTCGTCGAACTCCTCGACCGGGCCGGCGTGCCGGAGCCGGAGCGGCGGATGCGCGCCTACCCGCACGAACTCTCCGGCGGCCTGCGCCAGCGCGCCATGATCGCCATGGCGTTGGCCGGCCGGCCCACCCTCCTGCTCGCCGACGAGCCCACCACCGCGCTCGACGTCACCGTGCAGTCCCGGATCCTGCGGCTGCTCGCCGACATCCAGACGGCCGACGGCCTGTCGATGCTGCTGGTCAGCCATGACCTGAGGGTCGTGTCGCACGTGGCCGAGCAGGTCGTGGTCATGTACGCGGGGCGGGTCTGCGAGCGCGGCCCCGCCCGCGACGCACTGCGCCGCCCCGCCCACCCCTACACCGCCGCCCTCGTACGCAGCGTGCCAGCCGTCAGGACCCGCACCGCACTCGCCGACCCGCTGCCGGGCGCCCCCGCGACACCGGCGAACCGGCCGGCCGGCTGCGCCTTCCACCCACGCTGCCCGCTCGCCCGCGCCCGCTGCCGCGCCGAAGTACCGGAGGTGCGGGAGGTGGCGCCGGGCCGCCAGAGCGCCTGCCACTTCGCGGAGGAGGTGCTGGGTTCGTGAGCACGAGCGAGGACCCGCTCCTCGATGTGCGTGATCTGCGCGTCAGTTACGGCGGGCGGGGGCCGGGCCGCCGGGGCGGTCCGGTCGCCGTCGACGGGGTGAGCCTGTCGGTCGCACCCGAGGAGACGCTCGGCCTGGTCGGCGAGTCCGGCTCCGGCAAGACGACCGTGGCCCGGTGCGTGGCCGGACTGCTGCGCCCCGGCGCCGGAACACTCACCTTCGACGGCCGGCCGCTCACCCGCGCGGGACGCAGGCCCCCCGAGTTGCAGCGCGCGGTGCAGATGGTCTTCCAGGACCCGCGTTCCTCCCTGAACCCGCGGATGACGGTCGCCGCGATCATCGCCGAGGTGTGGAGCACCCATCCGGTCACCGCGCCCGAGGGCGACCGCACCGAAGCCCTGCACCGGCTCCTCGCCGACATGGGGCTCGACCCCGAGGTGGCGTCACGGCGCGCGGGGGACCTGTCGGGCGGCCAGTGCCAGCGGGTCAGCATCGCCAGAGCGCTCGCGGTACGGCCCCGGCTGCTGGTCTGCGACGAGGCGGTGTCGGCGCTCGACGTGTCGGTGCAGGCCCAGATCCTGCGGCTGCTGGTGGACCTGCGGGGCAGGCACCGGCTCGCGATGCTGTTCATCTCCCACGACCTGGGGGTGGTGCACCAGATCGCCGACCGGGTGGCGGTGATGCACCGGGGCGTGCTCGTGGAGGAGGGCCGGACCGCCGAGGTGCTGACCGCGCCACGGCACGCGTACACCCGGGCCCTGCTGGACGCGGCCCTGGACCTGGACGACTCGGTGCCCGGTGACGGCACCGCCGACGACAAGGCGGTCATATGAGCGAGAGGCCTGCCGCTGTGACTCCGGCGCCGGCCGGCTGGAACACCTGGGACGTCCGTACGCACACGGGTATGAGCAGGCTGCCGGCCGGCCCACGGGTGCGGTTCGGCGTCCTGGGCCCCGACGGCCCGGTCCTCGACGGCTTCACCTGGCGCGACGGTCTCGACCGCCTGGGCCCGCACACCGTGGACGGCAGCTACGCCGAGGTGACGGTACGCGCGGCGGGCCATCGGCTGCGGCTGGTCTTCGCGGGCGGCCCGGGGGACGTACTGGACGCGCGGGCCGAGAGTACGGGCGTGATCGTGCTGTCGGTGGGGGACTTCGACGCCATCGAGGAGCTGACGGACGTGACCTCCATCGTCCGCGTGGGCGGGACCCGTTGGACGGTCACCACCTCAGCGCCGGCCCGCAGGATCGAGGGCCGGGCGGACACACTGACGCTGGCATTCGACACCGAGGCAAGCGACAACGTGGAGTTGCGAATCACGCCGGCCACACTGGCGCCCCAACGGGGCGCGGGGAACTGCGCGACCAGCCACGATGGCGCCGCAGCCGAAAGACGACACATCGCGGCCCGCACAGCGCAGCGCACCTCGCTCCGCTCCACCGGCTGGCTAGGCGAAGCCGCATCCGCCCTGACCAGGGCCGTCACCTGGAACACCATCTACGCCCCGGACATCGGCCGAGTCCTCACCCCCACCTCGCGGGACTTCGTCTGCGCCGAGCGGAAGGGCTTCTACGGCACCTGGGCCCTGCACGCCTGGGACACCTTCTTCACCGGCCTCGCCGCCTCCGCGGTCGACCGGGACTACGCGCGCGGCATCTTCGGGCAGATCCTCCCGTACGCGGACGCGGCCGGGATGATCCCGAACCGGGTCTCGGACGAGCGGGGCCGCACCGACGACCGTTCGCAGCCACCGGTCGGCGCACTCACGGTCCACCAGGCCTATCTGGCGGGCGGCCTGTCGCCCGAAACCCGCGACACGACCCTGCTCACCGACACCTTCCCGGCGCTTCTGGCCTGGCACGACTGGTGGCCCCGGGCCCGGCGCGGGCCGCACGGGCTGCTCGCCTGGGGTTCCGACCCGGTCCCGGACGACCCCGCGTCGGCGACCCTGGACCGGGCCAAACGGGAGTCGGGACTGGACGATTCACCGATGTACGACGAGGCCCGCTACGACGCGGCGACCCACACCATGGACCTCGCCGACGTCGGCCTGAACGCCCTGCACATCGCCGACGCCGAGGCCCTGGCGGAGATCGCCGGCATCCTGGGACAGGAGGCGACAGCAGACCGGCTGCGCGCCGAGGCCGCCACGGCCAGGGCGGACGCCGACCGGCTGCTGTGGGACGAGGAGCACCGCGGCTACCGCAATCTCACCTCGGCGGGCGCGCACGATCCGCATGTCTCGCCGACGATGCTGTACGCGCTGCTCGGCGGGTTGCCGGACGCCGACCGTGCGGCGGCCATGGCCACCGACCTGCTCCGGCCCGACGTGCTGGGCGGTGCACGCCCGTTGCCCAGTGTGGCCCGCAACGACCCGGGTTTCGCGGCCACCTACTGGCGCGGCCGGAT
This sequence comes from Streptomyces sp. NPDC054813, assembly GCF_053611365.1. Taxonomy (NCBI): domain Bacteria; kingdom Bacillati; phylum Actinomycetota; class Actinomycetes; order Kitasatosporales; family Streptomycetaceae; genus Streptomyces; species Streptomyces sp. NPDC054813. Next base: position 177,590 of record NZ_JBSHAF010000011.1, read on the forward strand.
CTGGGCGCCGATGGCCTATCTCGCCGTACGCGGGCTACGGCGTTACGAACTCACCGAGCTGAGCCGGCCGGTGGTCGGGGCCCTGCTGCGGCTGTTCCTCGACGAATGGCGGGAGTACGGCCATGTCAGGGAGAACTATCCGGCCGTGGCCGGCGAGAACCTGACGGGTCTCCGGAAACGGTCGGACGGCCTGATGGCCTGGGGCGGGCTGCTGGCGTATCTCGCCTTCGGCGAGCTGGCCGACGCGCGGACCGACGGCTGGCGGTTCGCGCACCCGGGCGAGCCGGCCGAGCTGTGCAACCTGCCGCTCGGCGAGGGCCGCCTGGACGTCCGGGCGGCCGACCGGCTCACCGTCGGCCTCGACGGACGGGTGCTGCTCGACATGGCGCCCGGGGTCGTCGTACGCGGCTACCGGCTCACCGGCAGCCAGGTGAGCGGGACCGCGGAGGGCGTCGGGGACGTCCTGGTCACCCCGCCGGGCGGTGGCCCGCCCGTGCCGGTGGACGTGAGGGGTGCACCCCGGAGCTTCGTGTTCGGCCCGGACGGCGGGCGTGACGCACAGGACGGGAGCGGGACATGAGCGCGGAGACGTCGGCGGCCACGGACATCCTCGTGGTGGGCGGGGGCCTCGGTGGCGTGGCCGCCGCGCTGGCCGCCCTCGACCGGGGGCGGTCGGTCCTGCTCACCGAGGAGACCGAGTGGATCGGCGGTCAGCTCACCAGCCAGGGCGTACCGCCCGACGAGCACACCTGGATCGAGCAGTTCGGCGCCACCCGCACCTACCGGGCGCTGCGCGAGGCGATCCGCGACCACTACCGGAGGTGGTATCCGCTCACCGAGGAGGCCAGGCGGCGCCGGTATCTCAACCCGGGTGAGGGGCGGGTCAGCGCGCTCTGCCACGAGCCGAGGGTGGCCGCCGCCGTACTGGAGGCCATGGTCGCGCCGTACGTGGCGGCCGGCCGGCTGCGGATCCTGTACGGGCACCGGCCGGTGGCCGCCTCCGTGGACGGCGACCGGGTGCGGTCCGTGCTGGTCGAGGGCCCGGACGGGGCCCGGGTCGAGGTGTCGGCGCCGTACGTCCTGGACGCGACGGAACTCGGCGACCTGCTGCCGCTGACCGGCGCCGAGCACGTGACGGGCTTCGAGTCACGTCGGGACACCGGGGAGCCGAGCGGGCCGGAGGAGGCGCAGCCGGCCAACGTGCAGGCGTTCTCCTGGGTGTTCGCCGTCGACCATCTGGCCGGCGAGGACCACACCGTCGACCGCCCGGCCGGTTACGACGCCTGGGCCGACTACCACCCCCCGCAGTGGCCGAACCGGCTGCTGAGCCTGAGCGCGCCCGACCCGAGGACGCTGGAGACCGTGGAGCGCGGCTTCACGCCGAACGCCGACTCGGGGCCGGTGGTCGCCGATCAGGGCAAGGACGCGGGGGACAAGGAGCTGTGGGAGTTCCGGCGGGTGGTCTCCCGGAAGCTGTACCGGCCGGGCTTCGCCGCGAGCGATGTGACCATCGTCAACTGGCCCATGATCGACTATCTGCCCGGACCGCTGATCGGGGTGGACGACAAGGAGCGGGACCGGCATCTGGCGGGGGCCCGCGAGCTGAGCATGAGCATGCTCTACTGGCTGCAGACCGAGGCACCCCGCCCCGACGGCGGCACCGGCTGGCCGGGGCTCCGGCTGCGCGGCGACGTGTTCGGTACGGCCGACGGGCTGGCGAAGGCGCCGTACATCCGGGAGTCCCGGCGGATCGTGGCCCGGCGCCGGATCGTCGAACAGGACCTGTCCCTGGCCGTCCGGGGCGAGCGGGGCGCGGTGCGCTACCCGGACTCCGTCGGCATCGGGATGTACCGGATCGACCTGCACCCCTCCACCGGCGGCGACACCTACATCGACGTCGCCAGCAGCCCCTTCCAGATCCCGCTGGGCGCCCTGCTCCCCGTACGGCTTCGCAATCTCCTGCCGGTGTGCAAGAACATCGGCACCACCCACATCACCAACGGCTGTTACCGGCTGCACCCCGTCGAGTGGAACATCGGCGAGGCGGCCGGATCACTGGCCGCGCACTGCCTCGACAACCGCCTGGAGGCCGACCAGGTGTACGAGGACGCCGAGTTGCTGAGCCGCTTCCAGACCGAACTCACCCACGCCGGAGTCGAACTGGCCTGGCCCGAGGTCAGGGGGTACTGATGGGCGGGGAAGGACGAGGTTCGGGCGAAGCGCCCCAAAGGGGCGCGGGGCTGCATCAATGTGCGGCTTCGCCGCGGGGCGCGACCAGCCACGACGGCGCAGCAGCCGAACGACGGCAGCTCGACGGCCGCGCGTTGCTGACCGGCGTCACCGTCCCCCTGGTCACGCCGATGGACCGCCCGGGACGACCGTCGGTCCCGGCCGCCGACGCCCTGCTCGGCGCGCTGGCGGCGGCAGGCGCCCGCGGCCTCATGCTCTTCGGCAGCAACGGCGAGGGCCCGCTGCTGCCCACGGCGGAACTGGCCGAGTTCGCCACGGGGGTGGCCGAACGCTGGCGCCAACTGGTTCACGGAGGACCGGTGCTGGTGAATGTCACCGCTCCCGGCACCGCCGGGGCGCTGGCGCGGGCGGAGGCCGTTCTGCCCGCCGCACCGGACGCGCTGGTGCTCAGCCCGCCGATCTACTTCCACCACCGGCACGACGAGATCGTCGCCCACTACGCGGCCCTGGCCGGCCTCGGCGTTCCCGTCGTCGCCTACAACGCCCCCCGCTACAGCAATCCGCTGACCCCCGACCTGCTCGACGAACTGACCGGCCTCGCCCACCTCGTGGGGATCAAGGACAGCTCGGGCGACCTTGCGCTGTTCGGCCACGCCCTCGCCGCGGCCCGGCGGCGCGACGACTTCGGGGTCAGCCAGGGCGCGGAGCGGCAGGCACTGGACGCGCTGCGCCTCGGGGCGGACGGGGTGGTCCCCGGGGTGGCCAACCTGGCGCCGGGCGCTGCCGTGGAGCTGTTCCGGGCCCACCGCGACGGCCGGGACGGTGACGCGCGCCGCGCGCAACAGCTGCTCGACCGGGTGCTGGCGCTGCACACCGTACGACCCGGTGTGCCGGCGGTGAAGGCCGTCCTGGCCGCCCGAGGGCTGTGCCCGCCGCATGTCGCGGCCCCCTTCGCCCCGTGCTCCGACGAGGAACGACACGCCCTGCTCGACCTGCTCGCGCCCCTCGACGCACAGCTCATACGCGCCTGACCCGGCACGCTCCCCGCTCCCGACCGGTACCTGCCGGCTCCCGTCCCGCCGTACCGCCTCCTCCAGACCGCCCGAAAGGGGTGGCCCACCATGTCCGACAACGGACCGCAGCGCACCGCCATGAACCGCAGGTCCTTCGCCCTGGGCGTGGCCGGTGTCTCCGCGGCCGCCGCGTTCGGCCCCGCGGCCCTCGGTTCCCCGGCCCACGCCGCCGACCGGTCCTCCGGGGCCGACCGGCACGGCGCCTTCTTCGAGGAGCAGACCCTCTGGGACTCCGTCGAGGGACCGCTCGTGAACTACCACGTGCACGCGCTGGCCGTGCTGCCCGACGACACCGTCCTGGCCGTCACCGAGGGCCGGCACGAGGTGTGCGACGCCGGGCCGCGGGATCTGCTGCTGCGCCGCAGTACCGACGGCGGCCGGACCTGGGAGGAGAGCCGCACCCTGGTCGCCTCCGTCGACGGCGAGTCCTGGGGCAATCCGGCGCTGGTCGTGGACCGGCGGACCGGGGAGGTCTTCCTCTTCTACATGCTCTCGCTCCGGCTGCCGGAGAACACCTCCTGCTCGGGCGACTCGGGCGACCTCTACCTGATCTCCAGCCGGGACAGCGGCCGGACCTGGGGCGAAGCACGGCACCTGGCCGGCCTGTTCGACGGGTTCCCCTACAACTGGGCGCTGCACGGCCCCGGCCCGGGCCACGGACTCCAGTTGAGATCCGGCCGGCTGCTGCTCAACTGCCTGCACCGCAGGGTGATCGTCGGCAACACGGTGGCCGAGCGGTACTACGGCGTGGCGCCGGTCTATAGCGACGACCACGGCGTCACCTGGCAGGCGACCGGCGAGGTGCCCGTACAGGTCGCCTACCCCGTCAACGAGGCACGGATGGTGCAGCGCGCCGACGGCAGCGTGCTGGTGAACGGCCGCGCGGCGGCGGGCGGGGAGGGCCAGCGGATCGTCTCCGTCAGCTCGGACGACGGCCTGACCTGGTCGCCTCCGGCGCTCGACGGGGGCACCGGCTCGCTCAACGCGGTGGACGCGAGCCTGTTGCGCCACACCGGCGGCCCCGGCGGCCACGACACCGACCGGGTACTGTTCAGCCGCCCCGACTCCCCCGTCAGACGCAACATGACGGTGTCGGTCAGCTACGACGAGGGCTACTCGTACCGCTACTCACGGGTCGTCAACGAGAACCGTGCCTTCTACTCGGATCTCGCCCATCTCTCCGACGGCACCGTGATCCTGCTCTACGGCTGCCACGGCGACTCGGCGAGCGTCCCGCTCCGGGTCAACGTCTGCCGTTTCTCGCTCGACTGGCTGACCCGCGGCCGTGACAGCCTGCGCCACGGCCCCCACTACCGGGAGACCGTCGTCGCCCTGGCCGCCACGGACCGCGAGGTCACGGGCGGCGGCTCCGTGACGACCGTCGGCGACCCGCTGGCGCGCGGCGGCGAGCGACTGGCCTTCACGCCCGCACAGGTCGGCGACACGGTCCGGTTCGCGATCCGGGTGCCGCGCACCGGCGAGTACGAACTGCTCCTGCGCCACTACCGCCCGGCGGACGGCGGCCTCGTCACCGTCACGGTGGACGACGGCACCGGGCTGCCCGCCTACGCGATCGACACCACGGCCCAGACGGCGGCCGGCTTCGACCTGGCCCACCTCGGCACCGCCCGGCTGCGCGCCGGACGGCACACCGTGCGGTGCGCGGTGGCGGGGCCCGGCAGGGGCGGCGGAACCCTGCTCGGCCTCGACTCGCTCAGCTTGATCGAGGCGCCGGGCTCGGCCGACGTCCGCGCGGAGGTGGTCGTGGACAACGACCGGCTGGGCTTCGAGGTGGTCTCCGGCAGCTGGCCGACGGCGACCGCGGACCCCGGCTTCTGGTCGGGCAACTACCGCACGGCACCGGCCGGTTCGGGCACCCGGAAGGTGCGCTGGCGGCCGGTCGTACCGCAGGACGGCGAGTACGAGATCCAGGCGTCGTATCCTCCGGCGGCCACCCGCGCGAGCAACGCCCCGTACACCGTCGTGCGGGCGGACGGTACGACCACCACCGTCCGGGTCGACCAGCGGACGGCGGGGGCCGCCGATCCGCGCGGCGGCACCTGGGTCTCCCTCGGGGAGTACCACCTGGCGGCCGGTCTCGGCACGTCGGTCGAGCTGACCAACGACGCCGACGCGACGGTGGCCGCCGACGCGATCCGCCTGCTGGGCCCGCGGAGCTGACGTCCCGGGGCACCGCCGGGGCGGCTACAGGGCCACGATGCCCTCGCCGCCGACCGCGTCAGGGACGGTGACCGAGCCGATCGCGGTCAGTGAGCCGTCGTGGTTCACCCGGAACTCGTCCACGACGCCCTTGGCGCCGGTCTGCGCGTAGAGGTAGCGGCCGTCCGAGGAGACGGCGGCGTCGACGGTGCCGCCGTCGGTACCGGTGTCGCCGAGCGGGACGAGGCCGTGCCGGCCGCCGGTGCGGAAGCCGGACAGGCTGCCGCTGCCGGCGTTGGAGGCGTACAGGTGGCGCCCGTCCCTGACGATCCAGCAGGTCGCCGCCTGTCCGGTGGCGGCGGGGGCGCCGACCGGGGTGACCTTGCCGTCGCGGGCCACGACGTAGGTCGCCACGGTGTTGGTGCCGGCCTGGGTGACCTGGAGGCGGCCCTTGGCGTCGAAGACGAAGCCGAAGGGCACGGTGCCGGGCTCGGAGTTCACCACCGGCTCGCGGGCCGGGGCGCCGGAGCGGTCCAGGGGGAAGACGTCGATGCTGTTGGCCGCGGCCTTGGTGGTGACGACCAGCCGGGTGCCGTCGGGCGTGAACGCGATCTGGCCCGGCGTGTGGGTGAACTGGGGCGTGGCCGTGGGATCCAGGCCCAGGCCGCGGTTCCAGGAGTGCACGGTGGTCAGGCGGTCGCCGACCCGGACGAACCCCTGCACGGAGCCGCCGTCCAACGCGTTGAGGACATAGACCCGGTCGCCGTGGACGGCGATGCCGACCGGGAAGGAGCCGCCGGAGGCCACCTGCTGGGTGCGCGTCAGCCGGTCGCCGTGCACGGCGAACACGGTGACGGTGTCGCTGCCCGCGTTCACGGCGTAGAGGAGCTGGTGCGCGCGGTCGTAGGCGAGCGAGCCCTGCGAGGCGAGGTGATCCACCACCGAGCCGGCCAGGCTGCCGCCCAGGCCGCCGGTGGGGTAGCGGCCCGCGGCGGTGAGGGTGCCGTCGGCGTCGCGGTCGTAGGCGACGATCGCGTTCCCGGAAGGGCTGTCGGTCTGCACGAAGACCGTGGAGTGGTGGCGCGCGTTCTGGTGCGAGGCGGCGGCGGCCGGGACGGCGAACGCGGTGGCCACGGCGAGCGCGGCGGTGCCGATCGAGGCGGCGATACGGACGGTGCGGGCAGGCGTCATCGTCATTCTCCGTGTGTGGGACGGAAGTTCGGAATGACTGAGACGTTAGGTCGCCCGGGCTCGCGACAACCGGACCAATCCGGCATACCGCCTGGACGTCCGCGACCCGTAAGGATTGCCGACCGGGCCGCGCCACCCCTGCCGCTTACCGCTGTCCGGAGTTCTGGGCCGCGCTCACGATGAGGGCCGTGACCTCCTGGGGGTGGGAGATCAGGGACACGTGCGAGGAGTCGATCTCCACGGTCTTGCGCGCGTGTGCGCGCCTGGCCTCGTACCTCTCCAGGCTCGGGTTGATCGCCCGGTCCTGGTTGCCGACGAGCACGTAGACCGGCTTGTCCCGCCAGGCCGCCTCGGTGAGTTTGTCGGTGAACGCGGACTGCGCGATCGGGCGCTGCGTCGCCGCCAGGACGGACGCCTGCTGCTGCGGGAGGTCCTGGGCGAAGGTCGCGTGCAGCTTGCCGGGCTGGATGTACACGTCCGTGCCGGTGGTGCCGTCGCCGTTACGGAACGGGACCGGCTGGAACGCGTTGGTGAGCGGAACGGGCGGGAACTTGCCGGAGAGACTGGCGAACGACTCGCCCTTGTCCGGCATGATCGCGTTGATGTAGACCAGCGCCTTGACGTTGTCGAGTCCGGCGGCCGCCTGCGAGATCACCTCGCCGCCGTAGGAATGTCCGACCAGGACGATCGGCCCCTTGATCGTCTTCAACAGGCTGTTCAGATACGTGGAGTCCTGGGGTATGCCGCGCAGCGTGTTGGGCGGGGCGATGACCTGGTAGCCGTCGGCCTGGAGGCGCTGCACCACGCCGTTCCAGCTGGACCCGTCGGCGAACGCTCCGTGCACGAGGACCACGGTCGGTTTCCGGCCCTCCGGAGGCGCGGCGACGCCGTCCGCCGCGTGCGCCGGCACCACGGTCAGGGCGGCGAGCACGGCCACCGCGAGGGCCAGTCCGCCCTCGCGTGATTTCAAGATCCCAGAGGCGGTCATGTGCTTCCACTTCCTCGACGTGCAAAGTGAGAACAGGAAGGCCGATATCGGGCGCCAGATCAGCCTAGTCCTGTATCGGCGGCGGTCAAACGGAGAGGATGCCCCTGCCGGGCAGGTGGCAGTTGAATTCCGGTCCGCACAATTTCGTTCCACACAATTACGTTCCGCACAATTACGTTCCGCACAATTACGTTCCGTTCCCGCAGACCATGAGTTGCAGCCGCCGAGAGGCCTGCTCAGACTTGTTGTATAGGCCTAATCACCCACGGCACTTCCGGAGTTTCCCATGGCCAAGATCCTGTGCGTGCTGACCGGCGCCAGCTACTGGACCCTGAAGGACGGGCACCGACATCCGACCGGCTACTGGGCCGAGGAGTTCGTGGCGCCCTACCGCGTGTTCACCGATGCCGGACACGACGTCACCGTGGCAACTCCGCACGGTGTCGTCCCTGTTGTGGACACGATGAGCCTGGAACCGCGGATGGCGGGCGGCGAGGAGAACTCCCTCCGGGAGGAGGCCGTCATCGAGTCGGCGGACGAACTGCGGCACCCGGTCTCCCTCGAGGACGTGCGCCTCGAGGACTACGACGCGGTCTACTACCCCGGCGGACACGGCCCGATGGAGGACCTCTCGGTCGATGCCGAATCCGGGGAACTGCTGCGCAGAGCACTCGCTTCCGGCAATCCACTCGGCATCGTCTGTCACGCCCCGGCCGCTCTCCTCGCGACCCGGGACGCGAACGGCGACACGCCTTTCGCGAACTACCGTCTGACGGGTTTCTGCAACGAGGAGGAAGTCGGTGTCGGTTTCGCCGACAAAGCCAAGTGGCTGCTGGAGGACGAGCTGAAGAAGCTGCCCACCGAGTATTCGCGGGGCCCCGCCTGGGAGCCGTACACGGTCTCGGACCGCAACCTCTACACCGGGCAGAACCCTGCCTCCTCGGGCCCGCTCGCCGAACAACTCGTCAGCGTCCTGTCCGCAGCGAACAGGTGAATGATTCATGGCTGTCGCGACGACAAGTCCGGTGACAGGTGAGGTCCTCAGGACGTTCGACGAACTGACCCCTGAGGAACTGGAGGACAGGCTCGCCCGGGCGGCGGCCGCGGCCGCCTCGTACCGGTTGACGAGCATCGAGGAACGGGCGGGATGGCTGCAGCATGCGTCCGAGCGCCTGGAGAAGGAGGTCGAGAGCGTCAGCCGGATGATCACCGAGGAGATGGGCAAGACCTTCCGCGCGGCGGAACAGGAAGTGGCCAAGTGCGTGCACGGGCTGCACTTCTACGCCGCCGAAGGCCCCGGGTTCCTGCGGGACCTGGACGGTGACGCCGAACGCGTACAGGCGAAGCGGACGTTCGTGACGTACCAGCCGATCGGTGTGGTGCTCGCGGTGATGCCGTGGAACCTGCCTCTGTGGCAGGCCATGCGGTTCGCGGCGCCCGCCCTGATGGCGGGAACGTGGGCCTGCTCAAGCACGCCTCGAACGTGCCGCAGTGCGCTCTGTACCTGGAGGAGCTCTTCCGCGACGCGGGCTTCCCCGACGACGTGTTCCAGACCCTGCTGATCTCCTCGGGACGGGTGGAGCAGGTGCTGCGCGACCCGCGGGTGGCGGCCGCGACGCTGACCGGCAGCGAACCGGCGGGACGGTCGGTGGCCGCCATCGCCGGCGACGAGATCAAGAAGGTGGTCCTCGAACTCGGCGGCTCCGACCCGTTCATCGTCATGCCCTCCACGAACCTGGACCGGGCCACCGATGTCGCGGTGAAGGCGCGGTGTCTCAACAACGGGCAGTCCTGCATCAACGGCAAGCGGTTCTTCGTCCACCAGGACATCGGTGACGCGTTCATCGAGATGTTCGTGGCGAAGATGGGCGCGCTGGCGGTGGGCGACCCGATGGACGAGGGCACCGACGTCGGCCCGCTGGCCACCGAGTCCGGCCGACAGGACGTGGCGCCTACGTCGACGACGCCGTCGGCAAGGGCGCGACGGTGCTGCTGGGCGGCCGGGTCCCGGACGGACCGGGCTGGTTCTACCCGCCCACCGTGCTGACCGACATCACACCCGAGATGCGGATGTACCACGAGGAGGTCTTCGGCCCCGTGGCCCAGGTGTGGACGGTCGCGTCCCTGGAGGAGGCCCTCCGGGAGACCAACGGGCACCCCTACGGCCTCGGTTCGAACCTGTGGAGCGAGGACCAGGCCGAACGCGACCTGTTCGTCCGTGACGTGCAGTCGGGCATGGCCTTCATCAACGGCAACACGACCAGCTATCCCGAGATCCCCTTCGGCGGTGTCAAGCGCAGCGGCTACGGCCGTGAGCTGTCCGACCTCGGCATGCGGGAGTTCATGAACGCCAAGACGGTCTGGATCGGCCAGGACGCCTGAGACCCCCGGAGGAAGGAACCATGACCCGTGCCGGTGTCGCCGCCGCGCGTTCGAGCACGGCGGACCTGGCGGAGATCGTCCTGCGGACGGACGACGAGCAGTGGGAGCTGCCGTCGGTATGCGCCGGCTGGCGTGTCATCGACGTGCTGGCCCACCTCGCGGCCCTCGCCTCCGAGGCGGTGCACCCGCCGCCGCCCGACCCCTCGCTGCCGAAGAACCGCGAGCGCTACCACGACCTGCGCGTCGACGAACGCCGGGGCCTGAGCCATGCGGAGGTCCTCGACGAGTGGCGGCACAGCACCCCCCTCCAGCTGGACCTGCTGGAAGCGGCCCAGCAGCCGCCCGGCGCCGACGAGCCGGTCGAGGTGGCCGGACTCGGCACGTATCCGCGCCACCTGCTGGCGAACACCATGGCGTTCAACGTCTTCTGCCATCTGCGCAACGACCTGCTCGCCCCGGACGGCCCGCTCCCCTTCGCCCTGCCGGAACCGACCGACGACCTGGTCGCCCCGGCCGTCGACTTCATGCTCGCCGGGCTCCCCCAGATGCAGGGCCCCGAACTCACCGCCACCGTCGGCGAGCCCCTCGTCCTCGACCTGGCCGGTCCGGGCGCCACCACGGTCACCGTCCTCCCCGCGGCCGGGCCGGACGGGCGGCTGACCGTGGCCCCAGGCACGGACGCGGACGCGACGACCCGGATCCACAGCACGGCACTCGACTTCATCGCCTGGGCCACCACCCGCAAACCCTGGCGCGACCACTGCCGCATCACGGGAGACGCCGCCACCGCGACACCGTTCCTCGACTGCCTCGACATCGTCTAGCAGCGGCCGCGCCCCGACCGGGATCATTCGCCGCCCAGGTCCAGCACCCGCCGGCCGGCCACTTCCCCGGCGCGGCGCACCGCGTGCAGGGCGACCGGCAGCGGCTCGGCGAGTACGGCGCGACGCGGGTCGAGCCCGGCCGGCAGCACCCGTACCCGGTCGGCGGGCACGACGAACCGCTGGGCGAAACCGCCCTGGACGTGCGGCCTCCGAGCGGCGCTGCCGAGACAGCGGGCGTGACCGCACACGTTGCGCCGGTCGCGTGGCACGCCATGCAGAAACCGGCGGCGCGCCGGGCCACCGCCCGGGCGGTCAGGCTCCCACGCTCCCGTCGATGCCCTCCCGCAGAAAGTCGGCGTGTCCGTTGTGGCGGCCGTACTCCAGCAGGACGTGGGTCATCACCATCCGGAGCGACACCTCCTCCTCCCACCTCGGCTGGTATCCGGCCTGGTCCAGGGAGCCGGCCTCGCGCTCGATGCGGCGCGAGGTCTCCACCTCCGCCTCCCAGGCCGTGAACGCCTCGTCCCGGGTCGACCCGCTCGCGTCGTAGGCCGCCTGGAAGTCGATCTCGTCGGACCAGACCATGGGCGCGTCATGGTCCTCGAACACCCGCCGGAACCAGGCCCGTTCCACTTCCGCCAGGTGCCGCACCAGACCGAGCAGCGAGAGCGTGGACGGCGGCATCGACTGCTGCCGCAACTCCTCGTCGGTGAGCCCTTCGCACTTCATGGCGAGGGTGGCCCGGTGGTAGTCGAGAAAGGCCCGCAGCATGTCGCGTTCGCTTCCGAAGGCGGGCGGTCCTGTGCGCTTGTCGCTGGTCACCGGCAACTCCTCGTCCGTTCCGTCGTCCGGGCGCGGCAGCGTCGCCCGGAAAAGATCATCCAAGGGCCCCCACCACGTCGCAGGCAAGGCCCGGACGAACACCGGTCGCACCGGCCGTACGGCGGCGGGCTCCCCCGCTCCCCGGGTTTCCACGACCCCTGTACCGGGCCGCCCCGCACCATCACTTACCCTTCGCTTACTTGCCACGCGCGGTCCACGGTTCGTACACGTCGGACGCAGGGGTGGCACCTGCTCACTTTCGTTCCGGGGGGGGTTCGACACCGTGCGTCTGCGCACTCTTCCGGCCGCAGCGGCCACGCCCGGGTCCGCTCCCGCCCTCACCGGTGCCCGGGAACCCGGACGTACCGTCGTACCGTCCCTCATGGCTGCCCCGGGAACTGCCCTCACGGACCTGTGGGCGACGGCGGGGCTCCGGTAAGGATGGACAGGCAGCAGTACGGGGCGAAGGGAACGTCATGCACGCGCGGGGAGAGCGGGACCGGTCGTCGGACGAACGGGACACCGCCCAGCGTGTGATCCGGCCCAGTGCGCTGGTCCAGCGGATGCTGGACCTCCAGCAGACGGCGGGCAACACCGCGGTGGCCCGCATGGTCGAGCAGGAGCGGCACCAGCACGGCCCGGGATGCGAGCACGCGGACCCGGCCGTCCAGCGCCGGGAGGCCCCCGGGCACAGCCACGAGCACGACGGTGCCGAGGAGACCCACGCGGCAGACCATCGCAGCCTCATCGACGCCGCGATGGCCACGCCGAGCAGCCCGCTCCCGGGCCCCTTCCTCACCAAGGCGAAGGCGTTCTACGGCAACGACGCCCTCTCCGCGGGCCGCGTCCACGACAACGCGACCGCCCAGCGCGCCACCGCGGCGCTGGGCGCGCAGGCCATGACGATCGGAAGCCACATCTTCCTCGGCTCGTCGGCCGTCGGCGACACCGAGATCCTCGCCCACGAGACCAGCCATCTCGACAAGAACCTCCGGGGAATCCGCGAGACGGGCAACGACAACGGCGCCGGTGTCACGGTGACCGACCCGGGACAGGGCTCGGAGCGCGCGGCCGTCGCCGACGGCGCCGCCTTCACGGCGGGCGCGGCCACCGCGCCGTCGGCCGTCGCGCAGCGCGCGGTCGCCCAGGAGGCGGACGGCGCGGAGCGGACGGCCCAGCGGGTCCCGGACGCCGGGGCGGTCGAGGTACGGGACGCCGGGCCGCACGGCAGCCCGGCGGTCCAGCGCACGGTCTGGGAGTTCGACCAGGCCGCCAGCTTCAACGACCCCCGCCTGGGCCAGGAGACCCGGTGGCGCGACAGGGGCAACCCGGACGACGTCCGCACCGCCACCCAACTGGGCATCAACGGCCAGGGCACACCGCGGCACGGGGACATCTACGACGACGCGACCCAGCAGGTGCACAGCAGCGCGAACGCGAGGTTCTCCAAGAAGGGCACCATCCCGGATCGGGAGTACCCGCAGCGCGAGTCCCGGACCCGCCGGGCCCTGGTCGAGGCGAAGCAGGCCATCTCGACGGCCCTCGCCCTGCTGACGGCGGCGGGAAACGCGCCGGGCGGTCAGCTGCTGACGGCACTCCAGTCGGGCTTCCCGGCGTTCCGGGCCGCGACACCCGGGCAGGTCGCCGCCTTCCTGCCGCGGATCGTCGAGGTCGTGCGGCGCATCCAGGCAGGACTGAACGCCCAGGGGGCCGAGATCGCCCTGGTGGGCGAAGGCAACGTCCCTCGCGGAGTCGCCGGTTGGGTCGGCTCCAGCTGGTACGACGTGTACAACCGCGTGACCAACCCGGACCAGCAGAAGAGCGAGGACCTTCCGACCCTGGACACCGGCCGCAGCGGCCCGATCAACCTCACGGACGAGGGCCAGAACGCCTGGTACATCATCCACGAGGCGACGCACCGGTTCGCCGGCACGCTGGACTACCAGTACAGCCCGCGCGCCTCGGAGTTGCAGGAGGAGGAGTACAACGCCGAGATGGCCACCGTCGTCCCCGACGCGGCGGCGGCCAGCGACGCGGCCACGCTCGCCAAGCGCGCCCTGCGGGACCCCTCCGGGTACAGCGGTGAGAACAACGACTCCAGCCGCCAGCCGAACTGGTACTCCATGGGCCGGCGCGCCCTGATGAACGCCGATTCCTACGCCCAGTTCATCGTGACCGCGTCGGGAGCCCGAGCCCCGCGGTTCTGACCCGCGACCCCTCTCCGGCGAGGCGAGGCGCCGATTGCGGCCGGATCCTCGAGCGGGACGGCGCCCACCCGGGCCTCCTCTGCCGGGCGTGTGCCGCGTCCACCGCCCGTCAGACCTTGCGCCAGCGCGCGTTGGCCCAGGAGAAGACCCCGAAGGCCATGAGGCCGACCGCTATCAGCGCCAGCAGCCAGGGGCCCGCGGGGGTGTCGGCGAACGTACGCAGGGTGTTGTCCATGCCCTTGGCCTTGCCGGGCTCGTGCTGGACGGCCGCGGCGATGGCGAAGCCGCCCGCGGTGGCGAAGACGACGCCCCGGGCCGCACCGCCGAACACCCCGAGGAAGGAGACGACTTTACGTGTCTTCTCCGACATCTCCGACATCCTGAGGTGCTTCTCGAACTTGCGCAGCACGGCCCGGACGGCGATCCAGATGCCGGCAGCGGTCACCGCGGCACCCGCGACGCCGACGATCCACTGCCCGCCGGGCCAGTCCAACGCCTTCGCCGTGACGTCCTGGGAGTTCCTGTCGGAACTGCCGCTGCCGCTGCCCTTGTCCCCGGCAGCGTAGGAGAGCACGGAGTAGGCGACGAATCCGTAGAAGACACAACGGCCCGCGGCCGCCGCCCTCTTGCCCAGCTTGCCGCCGTCGGGACCCGCCTGCCCGAAGGCGGCCTCGGACAGCCGCCACAGGGCCATCCCGGCCAGGGCGATGCCGAGCAGCCACAGCAGTACGGCACCGAAGGGCTTCTGGGCGATCTCGGCGATCGCGCCGCCCCGGTCGGCCTGCCGGCCCCCGCCGGAGAAGGCGATCCGTAGGGAGAGGACGCCGATCAGGGCGTAGATGACCCCGCGGGCGACGAAGCCCGCACGCGCCGCTGCCGCGACCGCTCTGCTGTTCGCGGCACGTTGAACCTGCCCGCGTCCGCCTGCCGTTGCCGATCCAGTAGCCATGCCCTGCCGGGTGCCCCCGAAGGACGAGCCCATCCCGGACGGCTGAGAGCGCTTGGCGCCGACGGTGAGGCCGGCGGAGAATGACGTGGGTTCAGGAATGCCGGACGGCAGCCGGGGTAGGCGCGTGCTTGCCGGGACGGACCGGCGAGGACGAGGGCGACCGACTGGGAGGGCGCATCATGCCGACGACGACCTTGCAGACCGCCGGGCGGGCGGTGGAAGTTCCGGAGATCGCGGATCCTTCCAAGGTCGCGCCGAAGGACGCACGGGAGTTGTCGAAGCTGTTCTTCGACCAGCTGGCGGTGGTGGCGGAGGGCACGCCCGAGCACCAGTACGCCCGCAACACGCTGATCGAGATGAACATGTCCCTGGTCCGCTTCGCGGCCGGCCGGTTCCGCAGCCGCGGGCCGGAGGAGATGGAGGACATCGTCCAGGTCGGCATGATCGGCCTGATCAAGGCGATCGACCGCTTCGACCTCTCCCGGGAGGCCGAGTTCACCTCCTTCGCGATCCCCTACATCGTCGGCGAGATCAAGCGCTTCTTCCGCGACACCTCCTGGGCCGTGCACGTCCCGCGCCGGCTCCAGGAAGCCCGTGTCCAACTCGCCCGCGCCACCGAGGAACTCCGCAGCCGCCTCGGCCGTACCCCCACGGTCAAGGAACTCTCGGACCTGATGAGCCTGCCCGAGGACGAGGTGCGCGAGGCCCGCCTGGCCGCCAACGGCTACAACTCGTCTTCCCTGGACGCCACGATCAACGCCGGCGAGGACGGCGAGAGCGCCCTGCAGGACTTCATAGGCGCCGAGGACACCGCGCTGGAACTGGTCGAGGACTTCCGGACCCTGGCCCCGCTGATCGCCGAACTCGACGAACGCGACCGGCAGATCATCCACATGCGGTTCGTGGAGGAACTCACCCAGGCCCAGATCGGCGAACGCCTCGGCGTCTCCCAGATGCACGTCTCCAGGCTCCTGTCCCGCACCCTCGCCCGCCTGCGCGAAGGCATGCTCGCCTGATACCCAAGGGATGGCGGGCCTGCGCAGACGGAGGTGAGCGACGACCTGTCTGCCGGTGTCCCGTGCGACCGTGTGCAGCCGGCCGCGGAGCCGGATGACCAGGCGCAGGCCATCCGGTTCGTTCACCCGCGGTCGCCCGGCCGCGCGCCGGCGGCTGGTGCCGCCCCCGGGGCAGGAGGGCGGCACCGAGGACTGGTACGGGCCGGAGGTGCCGTGCATGCGTCACCAATAGTGGCGACGACCGCCCACCGCGTGGCCCACGGACCCCAGGACCCACAGGACGAGACCGATGACCAGCAGGACGATGCCTATCGTCCAGAGGATGCCGATTCCCGTGAGGAATCCGACGACGAGCAGAATGACACCGAGAGCGATCATGACTCCTCCAGTGGGTAATCTTCGCGGCCCACCGAGTACCCGTCCTCCGAGGATGTACGCGGCCGGAGATGCCTGCCGGGAGGGATGTCCGTCAGGTGGGTCCGTCCGGGCTCCGGGAGAAGGCCGTGTCGCCGGCCATCGCCACGATCGCGTCCTTGACGAACAGCACTCGCGGCGGGTACCCCTGCGCCTTGTCCCCGGGGTCGTCCAGCGCGGAGGTGCGCCAGACCTCCGCTCCGGTGCGGCTGTCCAGTGCCAGCAGACGGCCGAAGCGGTTGGAGAAGTAGACCCGCTGGTACGTCGCCGACACCGCGGGCGCGGACAGGCTCTCCACGTCCGTCATCTTGTGCCAGAGTTGTCTGCCGCTGCCCGCCGACACCGCGGTGACCGACCCGTCGGACCGGACGAAGTAGACGACACCGTCCACCAGGGTGGCCGCGCCGGTCAGCGGATGTGCCAGCGGTATCCGTCTGACCTGCCCGGTTTCCGGAGCCACCCGCAGCAGTGCGTTGTACGGCCGTTCGTACCCGGCTTCGTACACGTCCTTCGCAGTCTGAGGGGCGAGGAAAAGGGGCTGCCCGCCGACAGCGCCGAGCGCCTCCGCCTTCTTGGGCAGTGTGGCGGTTTCGGTCAGACTGCCGGGTCCGAGCTTCATCAGCTCGACCGGGGCCTTGCCGGGCTCGGTGCCCTCCGAGCACAGGGCGTAGGGGACGCCTCCCAGCGCCGACGGAGTGCAGTACTCGTCCAGCGAGGGCGCCTGCCACAGTTCCCTGCCGGAAGGCCCGTAGGCCACGAACGACGAGTAGTCGGGAGACAGGGTCAGCAACCCGCCGTCGTACAGGACGGCGGCCTCGGACTTGTTGATGTCGCGTTGCCACCGCCGGTGCCCGGTAGTGGCGTCGAGGGCCACCACGCGCCTGGTCCTGTCGTCCGGATCCTCGTACACATAGACCAGCCCGTCGCGGACGCCGATCGGCTGCGCCCCCTGAGGCCGGGTACCGGTCCGCCACAGGGTGCGGCCGGAGGCCGCGTCGATCCTGGCGGCCGTGAAGCCCGTACCGCCGCAGAACAGGGCGCTTCCCTCTGTCACGCATCCGGGGCTGTCGTAGTCGAGAGGAACACCCTTCACGTCGTACCGCAGCTCCTTCTGCCACGGCCGCCAGCCGGCGGGCAGTGACGCGGCACGGGCGGTGGCGTCCGAGGCGGAGGTCCGGGAGGTGGTGGTGTCCGGATCGGAGACGAAGACGCCCACCCCGACAGCCAGCCCCGCAACGGCCAGCGCCGCACCGAGGCCGGTGAGCAGTGTCCGGGCTCGACGTCGCTTTCCGGTGCCGGTGCCGGTCGCGGCGCCCGTGGAGGCGGTGGCCGCGCTCCGAGAAGCGGGGCGGACCCGGGGTTCCGCGGACCGGGTCCCCGGGGACCCGGTGGCGTCGGATTCCGGCAGCGCCTGGAGCATGTTCTGTATGTCCGTCAGTTCCGGCCGTACGGCCGGGTCCTTGTCCAGGCAGCGCTCGACGATGCCCAGGAACGCTTCGGGCACCCCGGCGAGGTCAGGGGTCCCGTGCACCACCTGATAGCCGGTTATGTACGGGCTGTCGGCGTCGAACGGTCCCGTGCCGACGGCCGCGAACACCAGCAGTGACCCCAGCGAGAACACGTCCGAGGCCGGGGTGACGTCCCGGGGCGAGGCCAGTTGTTCCGGCGACATGAAGGGCGGAGTGCCGATCATTCGCCCGGTCGTGGTGAGGTTCTGGTTGTCGGAAGCGCGCGATATGCCGAAGTCGATGACGCGCGGCCCGTCCTCGGTCATCAGGACGTTGCGCGGTTTGAGGTCCCGGTGCACCAGGCCCGCCCGGTGGATGTCGCGCAGCGCCTCGGTGAGCCCCAGCCCCAGCGCGCGCAGTTCCGGCCGGCTCAGCGGGCCGTCCTTCTCCACGACTTCGGCGAGGTTGAGCCCCGGCACGTAGAGCGTCGCCATCCACGGCCGGTCGGCGTCCGGGTCGGCGTCCACGACCGGCGCGGTGAAGGCGCCGCTCACTCTGCGCGCTGCCGCGATCTCCTGCCGGAAGCGCGTCCGGAACTCCTCTTCCTGGGCGTACGGCCCGTGCACGAGCTTGACCGCGACCTGCCGTCCCGAGGCGGAGACTCCCAGATAGACGACTCCCATGCCGCCCGTCCCGAGCCGTCCGAGGAGGGTGTACCCGCCTATGGACTCCGGGTCCCCGGTGCTCAGGGGCGTCATCGCCGATCATCCTTCCCAACGCCTGCCTGCCTCACGGGGATCAGAGTAGGCCCTGCCGTTCCGGAAACGGAGCCGCGCCCGAGCCGAAGCCGATGTCGAAGCCGACGCCGAAGCCGGCGGTCCCGTCAGCCGCCAGCACGGTCCCCCGTTCCATTCGGCATCCCAGTAAGACCACGTTTCTGCAGCTCAGAGCCGGTGCGGGCATTCCAGCATCCCGAAACTCCCGAGGGGAATGGCGGACGGAACGCCGCATGGCACAGGCTTCGGTCATCGAGAACGGCGCCACACCGGACAGGGCGATCGTCCTCACTCGACCCCGCGTTCACGCCCGCACTTCCGGCGCGCCCACGCACACCACACGCAGCACACCAGGACAGGACCGTCCGGCACAGCTCACAACCGGAAGAACATCTTCCGGATATTCGGAGAAAGCAGCTCACTCATGCGTATCGCCACCCGTTTCGTCTCCCGCGCGGCCGCCTCCTCCATGGTCGTCGCCGCCGCACTCGCCCTCGTCGGCTTCCAGGCCACCGAACAGACCGCCTCCGCCGCCACCAAGAAGGCCACGTCGGTCGTCACCTGCACCACGGCGAACACCAAGCTGACCGTCACCGAGGTGTCCCGCCCGATCAACCACCTGCTGCTCAAGGCCACCAACACCGGCACCAAGCCCTGCTACGCCTACATCGCCCCCTACCTGAGGGCCGGCGCCGACGCCCAGGCCCCGCTGCCGTGGGCCGAGGACACCACGCCGCAGGCGGTGGTGACGCTCGAGCCCGGCCAGTCCGCGTACGCGGGCATCACGACGTCCACCCCCGAGGGCGAAGGCGGAGCCAAGGAGAAGACCCTGGGCGTGTTCTTCGCCGACCGGAAGGGCAACGCGACCAACAAGGAGAAGACCCTGAAGCTGCCGAAGGCCGGTGTCTTCTTCAACAGCGCCGCCACCGTCACCTACTGGCAGGACAACGCGAGCGACGCCCTCTCCTGGTAGCAGCCCTGGCGGGGGGGGGGGGGGGCCCCCCCCGCGCGCCCCCCCGCCCCCCCCCCCGGGCGCGGCCCCCCCCCGGGGGGCGCCACGGCGGCGGCACGGCGGCGGCACGCAAATGCGGGGGCCGGCCGCGGTGTTCCGCGGCCGGCCCCCGCCGGGCCGGGTTCGGGCTGAGGAGTCAGATGCGGCGCTGGTCCGTGTAGTAGCTGCCCACCTGCTCGTGGTAGCCCGCGTCGCCCACGTGCTTGTCCTTGTCGAACTCCGGCGAGTTCTTGATCTCGTCCTTGGTGAGGTCGACGAAGATCTTCCGTTCGGCCTGGTCGACGGTGCGCACGGTGCCGGCCGGCAGCAGAACGTGCTTGCCGAAGATCCAGACGCCGGTGTCGACCACCAGATACGAGGAGTTGACGTCGTCCGAGTGCTTGTCGACCTTGCCGATGGCACCGTCCGTGGCTTCGACCTTGTACCCGATCAGGTCGATTCCTGTGGTGTGGCCGGAAGTCGGCTGGTAGCCCCAGATGTTGTCACTCATAAAACTACTCCCTCATAGAGATTTCACGACAGACATTTCACGACAGAGATTTCATGCTGAACAGTCGAAACCGCGCAGCAGATCAGCGACTCTTTGATATTCGGATACGCTCTCTCAAAACAGCGGGTGCCCATGATCCGAAATCCCACACATCGGCACGGCAGGAAATCCAAAAGAGCGCCGGGATGGCGGAAATATGTCCCCCCGGGGGTCGCGTCAGCCCAAGTCACCTCCTGTGCGGGCGCAGTGCGTCAGCCTCCGCCGCACCTGCCGACCTCCCCCTCTTCGGCCCGCGGAGGCGTGCTGCCGGCATCACGGTGACCACTTCTCGCCCGACGACGTAGGGCGGCGCTGACGGTACAGATCGAGCCACCGTCCCATCGATCAACGGAACTTACGTACCGGGGGTGTCATCCCGTGCGTTTTCCAAAAGAGCACCATGGGTCGGATATCTCGCGCTTGATATCCGTCGCTCTGACCGTCATCCCCCGAGGCTTCGCCACCCACTGCGCGTGACGGCAGAGCGTCGACGCGTGCTCCGCGTGCTCCCCCTGGGTTCGGTGTTTCGTGGCGGACACGGATGGGGCGGTGACGCAACGTGTGTCGCGTTCTTCCGCCGGCCCGGGCCGTACCGCCGAACATGCCGAAGAAGACTGAAGGCTGAAAAGCGTTGACGGGGGCACTCGGTTTTCTGCGGCACCGATGAGTGCCGCCCCGCTAAGGAAGGAGAAACTCGTGTACATAGGTCTGGGTACCATCGTCATCATCATTGTCATCGTCGTCGTCGTCATGATGCTGCGCCGCTGACCCCCGCGCCTCGTGCCGCCCGACCAGCCATGATCACGGGCCGCGCCGGATGGCCTTTCCCCTCCCCGCCAGGCATGCGGCGGACCACCTCCCCGCAGGAGCGCCCCGAGGTATGGCGTTGGCCATGGAAGGGAGTGACGACCTGCCCAGGGAACAGCCGCGGCCACGTCGCTGTGGATCAGCTCCGTGAGGCCCTGCTCTCCCAGGGGCGCTTCCGCCTCGGACTCGGCTCCGGGAGAACCTCAACGGGCATGTGGTGGGCGGCGGCCGGCCCGTCGCCCGCGTCCGGCTGGAGAGGCTGGAAGAGGCCGTCGAGATCACCCGCGCACTCTTCGCGGGCGAGAACCTCAACCACCACGGCGCCCACTTCGACGTGGAGAACGCCAGGTTGTGGGATCTGCCCGGCGCGCCCCCGCCGATCGGCGTCGCCGTCTCCGGCGACCGTTCGTGCGAACTCGCGGGCCATCTCGCCGACTTGGTGATCGCCACCGAGCCCAGGCCGGAACTGATCTCCGCGTTCGACCGGCACGGCGGCACGGGCAAGCCCAAGGTCGGCCAGCTGCCGATCTGCTACGACACCGACCGCGACGCGGCGATCGCCCGCGCCCACGACCAGTTCCGCTGGTTCGGCGG
This sequence comes from Streptomyces sp. NPDC054813, assembly GCF_053611365.1. Lineage (NCBI taxonomy): Bacteria > Bacillati > Actinomycetota > Actinomycetes > Kitasatosporales > Streptomycetaceae > Streptomyces > Streptomyces sp. NPDC054813. Next base: position 198,972 of record NZ_JBSHAF010000011.1, read on the forward strand.
CGGCTGGCCGGTCAACTCCGAACTCCCCGGACCCGCCGCCTTCGAAGCCGCCACCCGGTTCGTCCGGCCCGAGGACGTGGCCGAGAGCATTCCCTGCGGCGACCACCTGCAGGCGGTCGAACTCGCCGGCGTACCGGGCGAACGAGCCGTGTTCGTCGGTGACACCGTCTGGGACATGAAGGCCGCCGTACGGGACGGAGTGGTCCCGGTGGCGGTGCTGTCCGGCGGGATCCCGCGCGCGGACCTGGAGGCGGCCGGCGCCCGCACGGTGTACCGGGACCCCGCCGACGTCCTCGGACACCTCGACACCGGCGTCTTCGCCGACCAGGAGTGACCGGAGGCAGCGAAGGCGCGAGGTCAGCCGGCGCTGAGTACGGAGTCGTCCTGGGGACGGGCGCCGGGGAGCTGGTGGCGGGCGGCGACGAGGGCGATGTCGACGTCCCGGGTGCCGGTCGAGACGCACAGGGTGTAGGCGATGTCGTCCATCCGCCGCTGTGCGGCCGGGCTGCCGTTCTCGGCCTGCAGCACGCGCAGCGTCTCGTACTGCACGACCAGGTCCTTCAACACCGCGGGGTGAGCCATCAGCACCAGAGGTCTCCATTCACGTGAGCCTGCGACACGCGATGCGATTACCCCCGGCCCACCCGCCTATGCGACGGGCTGTGCGGCGACCTGAACGAGCACTGCGACCGGCACGGCTTCCACGGCGGCGACGCCCTCGTCCTGACCACGCTTCCAGGGCGGGAGTCCCGTGCGGTCCGCGGGTTCGTCGAGGAGCCGGCCCGGTCATGGCTCCGTGCGGCGGTCGCGGGGCGCGTCCGCCCTCGGTCACAGCGGTACGCCGTGCACCTCGCCACTCGCGGTCGCCGCGTACACGGCCTCCTGCGAGGGGGCACAGACCACGGCGAGCACCTGGCCACGCATGTCGAAACTCTGCAGCGAGGTGCCCTCGAGCCCGTCGACGACATGCAGGCGCCCCTGCCACCCGCCCCACACCACGACGGTTGCGGTGGCACACAGCGCGAAGACCTCGTCCCCTCCCGGGCCGGCGCTCCGCCACCTCTCCGCTCCCGTGGCGAGGTCACGGGCGTGCACCACTCCGGCCGTGTCGCCGACGACCACCGCGTCACCCACCCGCACCGGCGCGGCGACGACCGGCGCCCCCAGCCGTACCCGCCAGCGCAGCGCGCCGTCGGAAGCCGCCACGCAGTACAGCGCGCCCCGCGTGTCGGCGAGGTACACCGCGTCCTTCTCCGGCAGCGGCATCGCCCGCACCGGCGCCTGCAGGGCGACCGGCGCCGCCCAGGCCACCCTGCCGTCCTCGTCGTCGAGGGCGTGCAACTGCCGTCCGTGATCGATGAGCGCGTACACCCGCTGCCGGCCGGCGGCCAGCGCGGTGGCGCCCGGCAGCGGCTCGCCCTGCCACCACACGAGACGGGTGTCGGCGTCGAAGTGGTGAACCCTTCCCCCGGCGTCGCCGAGCAGAACATTGCGGCCGTGCAGCAGCGCCGGAGCCAGGACCCGGCCGCCCGGCTCCGGCACCGACCAGCGACGCGTCCGGGACACGGTGTCCCAGGCCTCCAGGCGTCCGGCGGCGTCCTGGACGAGGATCGCGCGCTCTCCCGCGCACAGCCGCAACGGCGGCCGGAATCCGACATCGGTGCGCTCCATCGCGCCCGTCCCCGGGTGCAGCCAGTGCAGCCGGCCCGCTCCGTCGGCGGTGGCCACGGTGTCGTCCCCGACGGCCGCGAGGGCGTGCGCCCACTCCCCCACCCGTCTGCTCCAGCTGCGGCGGCCCGGCCGGAACGGCACGGTGAGGTCGGCCTCGTTGTCCGCGCCACGCAGGAACTCCGTCAGCAGGGCGCGGTGCGTGTCCAGGGCCCGCCGGACACCGGCCGGCAGCGTGAAAGCGCCGGGCTCGCCGAGCGCCGAGCGCAGTTCGCCGAGCGAGGGCCGGTCGCCGGCGCGTTCGGCGAGACAGGCGCCGACCGTCTGCGCCGCCTGGTCCCGCGGAAGCCCGGACAGATCCGCCGGCCGCCCGGCGGCGGTGCGCGGTCCCGGGTAGGGCGCGTGTCCGGTCAGCACGTACAGCAGGACCGCCGCGATCCCGAAGACGTCGGTGGCCGCGTCCGTCTCGGCCAGGCCCTCCAGCTGCTCCGGCGCGCAGTAATGAGGATTACCGAAGGCCTGGTCGAGGGGCCGGGTCAGCTGCTGGCCGCGGATCCGGGTCAGGCCGAAGTCGATGATCCACGGCCCGTCCGCCGTCAGCAGGACGTTCCCGGGATGCAGATCGCGATGCCACACCCCCTGGTCGTGCGCCGCGAGCAAGGTGTCGACCAGGTCGGCTCCCACCGCGTAACCGGTCTCGGCCGGCAGCGCTCCGCCGTGCACCGCCATCACCCGGTACAGGGAGGGCCCGGGGATGAACCGTGTGGCGATGGCGGGCGGCCTGCCGGCGTCGAACTCGGAGGACAGCAGTTCGGGGATACGGGCGCCGGCCCCCCGCAGGAGCGCCTTGCTCTCCTGACGGAAGCGCTGCACGTGCAGGGCGTTGCCGGAGTACTCCTGCTTGAGCAGTTTCACGGCCGCCAGCGTGTACGGGTCGCCGCCCGGGTCCACGGCGTGGTCGACCGCCCGTCTGCCCAGGTAGATGTGGCCGAAGCCGCCGGTGGCCAGCCGGCCCAGCAGCCGGAACCCCGCGGCCTCGGCGGGGTCGGACCGCTCCAGGGCGACGATCGGGGCGGGGCCCGGATGCGGGACCGCGGGCGCGGAAGGGTTCACCTGCGCTCCCGTCACCGGTCGGACGTGTGGGAGAAGCCGATCCCGCACAGGACGGTCGACTTGCCGAGTTCGCACTGCCCGCTGTCGGCGAGGCGGGGGGCGTTGGCACGTACGGGTTCCCGCACACACTCCACGGCCAGCACCGTGCGCCCGGCCGGGCCCCGTCCGCGGACCCTGACCCGGGCGCGTACCTGTGCGACCTCGATGTCCTTCGCGAACAGCCGCCCGTCCAGCGGATGGTGGACCCGGTCGCCCGAGCGCAGGTCCGTGATGACGAGCGTCCCGGACAGCGGGTGGTTGCGCCGCCGGTACGCCGTCCACCCCGCCAGCACTCCGCCGAGCACCAGCACGAGCAGCACCGGGTACAGCCACACGGGCGGTTCGCCGGGCACCTGGCCGTGCAGCCGCACCCGCGCCGTGGCGGGGGCGGCGAGCCGGAACCCGGGGTAGCCCAGTGCCCCGTGGACCGTTGGCGTCCACGACGACGTCACCTCGGCGGAGACGGCCAGTCCCGTCTCGAAGGGCTTGGTGGAAGGGGCGAGGGCGGGCCGGGGGTCCTGACGCCAGAGCAGGGTGAGGTGGTAGGTCCGCCGCGCACCCGGTTCGAGGGTGACGGCCTCGTCCGGCAGTCCGACGGAGCTCACGGACGGGCCGCCCCCGTCGGTCCGGGCGCGCAGCCGGACCCTCAGCGGCACGTGGTGGGCGGTGGAGGTGACGGTGAGCCGTACCGTCTGCCGCCGTGCGCCTTCGCGGTCGCCGGTGCCGAGGTCGAGCGCGTCGGAGCCGGTGCCGGTGCCGGCGGTGTCGTCGGTCAGGGACAGCCGCACCCCCGCGCCGGCGTCGTCGCGCAGGGTGCGGACCGCCTTGTCGGTCCGGACCCGGTCCTTGGCGCTGTTCAGCTGTGTCCCCAGGGCGGCCGCCCCGACCGGGAGGATGCGCGGCGTCGCGACGACCGCGCCCAGGATGTCGGAGACGTGCGTATCGTCGGCGAGCGGCAGTCCGTAGCCGACCACCGTGCGGTCCTCGCCCAGCGTGCGGTAGCGCTCGCCGAGCCTGCGCCAGCTCGGCGAGCCCAGCTTGGCGTATGCGCTGTCGGGGGCGTTGATCGCGCCGTCGGTGAGCAGCAGCACCGCCGCCACCGGCGTACGGCTGTCGCGCAGCTGGTCGGCGGCGGTCTCCAGGGCGCTGCCGGGGTCGCTCGCGGTCTCCGTGGCCCGCGCGGGCAGGTCGTCGACCGCGTCCCGCGCGCCCGCAGCCGGGCCCAGCGGGTGGACGACGCCGACGGAGCGCCCGAAGGAGACCAGCGCCACCTGGTCCGAGGGCCCGAGTCCCGCGAGGAACGTCCGCAGCCGTTTCCTCACGGTGTCGTACTGGGTGGCGCCGTCGGGGCCGCGGTCCTCCATCGAGGAGGAGGTGTCGACGAGGACGACGTACGAGGCGGGCACGTCGTCGACGTGCAGGGAACGGCAGATGTCGTCGGGGGACGGCGCCGCGGGCCGGTCGTCGGCCCGGGGCGCCGAGGCGCCGAGGAACATCGCGGCGGTGAGGAACAGGGCCGTGGCACTCGCGCGTACGCGCGGCGCGGACGGAGCGGATGTGATCATGACGTGCCAACTCTTCCTGGGCATGGCCCGGTCGAGACTCGCGGGTGGTGAACACCCCCGGCGCGGAGGGTGGTTCGCGTACGGACGTGGTCGGTGGTCGGATCGCTCAGCGGCGGGTGAAGTGCAGCGTTCTGAGCACCTGCCGGCGACGCCGGGCCTCCTCGCGCAGCTGCTCGTTGCGGCGGATGGTGTCCGTGGCCCGCTCCTCCTCGTCCAGCAGGTGGGCCTCGGCTGCCTCGAAGTACGCGCTCCACAGCCGCTCGCCGAGCCGCTCCCACAACTCCTGCTCCAGCAAGGCCCGTTGCTCTGGTCCGGCCGGGTCGCCCTGTTCCCGGTAGGCCTCCCGGTAGGCGTCCAGCAGCTCCAGCACCGCCGTCCCGGGGCGCGCCCGGCGGTCCGCCCAGGCGGCCAGAGGGCCGCAGAGCTGGGCTCGGGTCGCACCGGCGCGCTGCGCCGAGCGCAGCCTCCTGCCGAACTCCTCGGCGCCCAGAGCCCCGTCCCGGGCCACTTCGCCCAGTGCGTACAGGCGCAGTGTGCCGCTGATCTGCGGTACGGACTGCGCCAGCCGCTCCAGCCAGGCGGTCTCCTCGCCCTGCGCACGCCAGCCGGGCGCCGCCATCAGGTCGGAGACGGACTCGGCGGTGATGCGGCGCAGTGCGGGGTCCGTCGGCTCCTGCACCAGGCGTTCGGTCACGGCCCGGGCCGCCGCTCCCGGGCGCCGTCCGGTGGCGGGGTCGAAGCGCAGCAGACAGCGCAGCAGGGTCTTCGCGGCGGTCTTGCGCCGATGCTGGGACAGCGCGTCCAGGTCGCGTTTCAGCGTGTCGGCATAGGGGTTCAACTCCCGTCTGGACAGCGCCTCGGCGTCCCGCGGCAGCGCGCTCGGAGCCTCACCGGCCAGCGTGCACAGCAGGTCCCAGCGGGCTCGGGAGGCCAGGCCGAGGGCGGCGCGCGGTCCGGCGGCCAGGGTGGCCCGCAGCAACCCCTCCTGTCCGGTGCGCGCACCGCGCAGGCGCAGGACGCGGCCCGGCCCGCTCGACCCCAGCGCGTCGCTCAGATCGTCGAAGAAGGACGAGGTCAGCAGGGTGTCGCCGCGTCCGCAGGCGACGGCCAGGCTCAGCAGCCGCGCGGCCTCGTCGGGATGCTTGGCGGCCCGCCATGCGGACTGCGGCTGCCAGACGACGGTCTCCGGCCGCAACAGGTCGTACAGCAGAGCCAGTTCGTCACGGGCGCCGCTGTCGAGCCACTCCAGCCAGCGGCGGACCGACCCGGCGGGCTCCGGGGTGCCGGCCGCGCCGTCCAGCAGGATCCAGGTCAGCTCGGGCCGGGCGGCCACCGCGCCACGCGCGAGGGGCATGGTGCCGGGAGTGAACGGCTCCAACGACGGCAGCAGGTTCAAGGTGGCCGTGATGTCGATGTCCTCGTCGGGTCCGTCGGCCGGGTCCACGAGGTAGGCGAGGGCCTGGTCGACGACTTCGAGGTTGGTGCCCGCCACGCGGGTGGCCCGCAGGAGGCTGCTGACCTTCTCCTGCACGGACGCAAGGCGCTGGGCGTGCAGGTCCTCGCGCAGCCGCTTCAGGAGCGAGGCCGCCACCTGGGGATCGTTCAGGTACGGAGGCAGCAACGACAGGTCGGTGGAGGTCCCGGAGAGCTTCGCCCGGGCCATCATGCTGGCGGTCCTGCGGTTGGTGCGCGGATCCCGCAGGAAGCCGTCGACCACGTCGTCGGCCACCGGCCCGCCGCGCAACACCTCCGCCTCGACCTGGAGTTCGTGGTCCATGGCGCACAGCAGCCGATGCGCCTGCTGTGCCGTCGGCAGGCCCGCGTGAGCACTGTCGGGCAGGGCCGTGCAGCGGGCCAGATGGTCCAGGACCGTGTGGCCGCCCCGGGACTCCCAGGCGTGGATCAGCAGGTCGTGGTAGTGGCGCGCCACGGAGGACAGCCGCTCGATGCCCACTGCGCCGCCCCAGGGCACACAGGGCCGTCCGGGGGCGGAGCGCCCCCACGACAGTCCGATGCGGTGGTTGGCGCCGGAGGAGGTGGCGGTGGCGGCCGACAGATACGCGCGCAGGCCGTACGGCAGCATGGCGGCGATGTTGTCCAGCAGTCGCAGCCGTTCCAGCGGGTCGTCCTCCGGTGCGCCGGTCACCACCACCGGCCCGTCCAGCAGCAGGGCGGCGACCGCCGCGTGCCAGTGCAGCAGGGAGTCGCTGGCCGAGACGAACTCCTCGTCGAAGCCGTTCATCAGGTGTTCGTCGGTGGACAGCGGCAGGCGTACGGGGCCGTGGAGCGCGCCGGACTCGCCACCCGCGGCGATCCTGGAGAGCCCGGTCCGGCCGGCCAGGGCGGCGCGGGCCAGAGAGCTCCAGCCGAGACCGTGGTCGGCCGCCTCCTCGTAGGGGACCCAGAAGTGGGTGACGTGGTTGATCGGCCGGCTGTGGACGTCGGCCGTCTCGGTCCGGTCGAGGACGAAGACCCCGAGGGACAGCCGGTTGTCCGGGTTCGTGCCCGGGCCGACCGTGACCCACGGCAGCCGGTCGGCGGGCGAGGGTGTGCCCGGAGACCAGTGCTGGATCGCCTTGGTGTAGTAGCTGCTCCACTGCGGCGGCCAGGCCGCCATCACATGGAAACCCTGCGGGCTGTGGGGGCGCTTGCCCCAGACCGCCCAGCCCGCGCTCAGCCCGGCACCGTCGGACGACATGGGCGCACCTCCCTCTCTCGCTCGGGACGTCATCGCTGCCGGGACAGGCCGCGCAGGAACAGGAAGGGCTCCATGACGTTGACCGGCCGGGGCGGGGCCACGAACCGGACCTTGTCGTCGACGGCGTTGACCAGCGAGGGGTTGTCGAAGTCGAAGCCCCGGTCCGGATCGACCCAGAAGCCGACGGCGCTGCACACGAAGTAGCCGACGCGCCCGGGCACGAAGTAGCGGCCGATCTGGTTCCTGATCTCGCCCAGGCTGCCGTGCGGGAAGCGGTCGCACAGGTCGTCGAAGAGCCGTTTGGCGTCGACGGCCTCGGGCTGGCCGGTGCGCGGGTTGAGCCGTACGTTGCCGTGCTCGCAGGCGAACCGGAACACGTCGTCGTCGTCGAACTTGGCCAGGCAGACGGCGATGCTGTGCGGCAGCCGGTGCCCGTCGCGGTGCCCGCGGATGGCGATCTCGGTCGCCACCCCGTCCAGGACCTCGGTGAAGAAGTCGGCGCTCTGCCGCTCGTCCTCGTCCACGGGCCCGTTCTCGCCGTTGACGCGCCACTCGCGGGCCGCGTCGAGGACGTACACCATGGCCCGTGAGTCGGCCAGGTCGGTGACCAGCCGCGGCCCCATGAGGGCACCCATCTCCGAGCGCAGGTCGAAGGCCTCACCGGGCATGTCCCGCAGGGAGACCCGGAATTCGAGCACGTCCGTCCCGGGCTGCCCGCCGCGGCGCCACCGCCGCCTGCCACCGGACCTGCCGGCGTAGGGAGTTCCGCCGACGTCCCCGACCAGCGTCAGCCGGACGGGCAGTTGCTCGTCCTGGGTGGCGCTGGGAAAGACGCGTTCGCGGTAGAAAGTGTGGGCGAGATCGCTGAGGTACTGCTTGGAGGCGTGGTCCTCGGGAAACACGTTCCACGAGCCGTACGCGGGGTCCATCAGCGCTCGGGTGAGCGCGGCCAGCAGGGTCGACTTGCCGCTGCCCATGCCGCCCCACAGGGTGATGGTGGACGCGACCGTGTCGGTCCCGTCGGCGGGCGGGGCCGGGACGGCGGACTCCTCGGACTCCTCGGTGGTCTCGGGCCACTTCGCCGGCGGCTCCTTGCCCGGCCCCGGCCGGGTGCGGGGCAGCGGTGGTGTCCGTTCTTCCACGCCCTCGGCCACCCGCGCGTCCTCCTGCACGGGGAACGTCATCGGCGGGGTGGGCGAGGGTGCGGGGCCGGGCAGGGCGAGATGCTGTTCGAAGGCGGCATAGGGGTTCTTGCGGCCGCTGTCGGCGCGGCTGCGCCCCGCCTGCTGCGGTTCGGATTCGGTGGTGTCGTCTCGGTCGTTCATGTTCCCCCTGGGTCGGCGGCCTCCGCACGGCGCGGAAGCCGGTGAGCGGCGCCCGACGTCGTGTCAGGGCGCCTGGGGCGGCACGTACGGCAGCCAGCGCTCCGGTCGGCCCGCCGCCAGCGCGAGCCCCGGAAGCCCGGCGTCGCCCGTCCCGGCGCGGGTGTCGAGCAACAGGCCCGTCACCACCCGCTCCGGGTCCTCGTGTGCGTCGAAACAGCCCTGGGCGCCGATGTGGGCCCAGGCCTGGCGGGCCCAGCGGGCCACCAGCGGTTCGCCGTCGTCGTCCATCCAGTCCGGCTCGTCCACCAGGGCCAGGCAACTGAGCTGCTGCTCGTGGCGCAGCCGGGCCAGCGCGGCTACCCAGTCCAGCCGGTCGGGGCAGACCCGCACGGGGGCCCGTCGGCGCACCGCCTGCGGTTGCCGGCTGTGCGGATGCGGCGGGCGCGACCCGACGACGATCAGGCCGCGCAGGCTGCCGGGACGCCACCGGCCCTGCCAGGAGTGCAGTTCGTGCGGGACGTGTTCGAGGCCGGTGGCGAAGTCGTGGTGCAGCGGGCTGGGCTCCCACTCCTCCAGGATCCGCAGCGCCGAGGTGACGGGGCAGAATCCGGTCCGGTAGTGGAGGGGGCTGGTGTCGCCGGGGCCGGCCAGCGGCATGTGGTCCCGGTAGCCGATGAGCGCGACCCGCAGCGACTCCGGGTGGCGGGTGCCGTCCCGCACGGCCTCGACGACGGCCTTCGCCCGGCGGACTCGGGCGGCCAGCTGGGCCGCGCCCTGCCGACGCCGGACCGCGGTCTCCACGGCCAGGACCAGGTCGAGGGGGATCGGGGGTGCGAGTCTGCGCGGCAGTCTGTCGACGAGCGTGGTCCAGGCGGTGGACTCGGGCCGGTGACCGCCCTCGTACAGGAGCCGGACCCGGCCGGGCCCGTCGAGCCGGTAGCGCAGCGTCGCCTGTCCCGTTGCCGGGAGCACCAGCCGGTCGGCCCGGACGGCATGCCAGTCGGCGGGGGCGTCCTCGACCGGTCCCGTGACGACGACGGCTCCGGCATGCGGCTGTTCCCCGCCGTCGGAGTGGGCCTGCACCTGTACCTCGGCGAGCTGCTCCGCGGGCCCCCGTCCCGGCACAGGCGCCGTGCTGCCCGCCCAGAACAGCGGCTGCCGCACCACCTGCACCGCTCCGGTGGACGGCTGGACGCGCGCGGCGGCGAACCACAGGGTCCGGCGCAGTGGGGTCGGGGCGAGCAGGTCGTCGGGGCCGTCCGGCCAGCCGGCCGGGAGACGCAGCCACAGCAGGGCCGTGGGCGGAGCGAGCCGTTCGACGGCCTGCTCCAGGCAGGTCCAGCCGGCCGCGCGCACGGCCACGACGAGCGGTATGTCCCCGGCCAGGGGTTCGGGCAGCCGTCGCCGGGCCCGTGCCAGCGTCTGGCCCAGGGTCCGGTCGAATTCCTCGGCCGTGGGCTTTCCGGACGCCAGCTCGAAAAGTCGTCGTATTCGGCCGGCGGAGCGATCTCCCGCGCCGGCCGGGAGGGTGTCCCATTCCGCTTCGAAAAGAACGTCGCTGCTCGGAAAGGCATCACCCGTGTCACCCGTTACCCGGCTGATCCGGATTCTCTCGCAGCCGCATTCCACGAAAGTCGCCTCAGCGATTTCCCCGCCGGCGAGTGCGGTGGCGAGCCACCCCCGTCCCGCCGGAAAGAGGTGCCACCGCTCCTGTTCGCGGATTTTCCGCAGCGCCGCCCGCCATCGCTCGGGCGAGTGGCGGGCGACCTCGGGCAGGTGACCCCTGACCGTCTGTTCGATCTGCTCAAACACCTGCTCGGAACCCGGTTCGACCGTGGCCACCTCGGGTGTGCCCAGTGCGTGCACCACACGGGCGGCGGCTGTCAGGATGTCGTCACGGTCAAACACCCCGTTGTCTTGCTGCGCTCTCACGTGCCCCCCAGGGAAGGACGGACCGCGGTACACGGATTGCCCTGCCCTCACATAAATCGAACGAATGACGCCCCACCGGATCGGGAAGAGCGCACAAATGCACGAATACGCGATGATGCGATTTGTGTGACGGTCGTGAAGATACACGAAATTCCGCCACCGATGGAGGTATCGGTGATTTTCCCGAACGGGTATCGCAGGGGTATCGGACGGAAAGCGGAGGGACATCGGACGGGAAACGATCGAGTCGCCGATCAGCGTCTCGGGTCTTCGACGGGAACCCCGGTGCAGCCGTGTCAGCCCTGGCAGCCGCATCCCGATGCGGCCTTGGCTTCGGCAACCGTGGCCGAGGGGTCGGCGGCCCGCTCGTCCGAGGTGCAGCACGCGGAGACACCGCAGCACGTACCTGCTGCCGGAGCGGGACCGCTCTCCTCGGCGACGCCGAAGGGCTTGACCGCGCGGACGATGGCGGAGTGCATGCCGTCGGCGACCGGGTGCGTCGGGGTGATCTCGATGTCCGTGAGGCCGGCGGCGGCCAGGCCCTCGCGGTACTCGGCGAAGGACAGGGCGCCGGCGATGCACCCGACATGGTCCCCGCGCTCGGCCCGCTGTCCGACGGTGAGGAGGTCGTCGGCGACGACGTCGGAGACGCCGATACGGCCGCCGGGCTTCAGGACGCGGAAGATCTCGGCGAAGACGGCGGGCTTGTCGACGGACAGGTTGATCACGCAGTTGGAGATGACGACGTCGATGGTGTTCGCGGGCAGCGGGACGGCCTCGATGGTGCCCTTGAGGAACTCGACGTTGGTCGCGCCCGATTTCCTCGCGTTGTCGAGCGCCAGGGCGAGCATCTCCTCGGTCATGTCCAGCCCGTACGCCTTGCCGGTGGGGCCGACGCGGCGGGCGGAGAGCAGGACGTCGATACCGCCGCCGGAACCGAGGTCCAGGACGCGTTCCCCTTCGCGGAGTTCGGCCACGACGGTGGGGTTGCCGCAGCCGAGGGACGCGGCGACCGCCGCGGCGGGCAAGGTCTCGCGCTCGTCGTCGGTGTAGAGAGTGGAGCCGAAGTTCTCGTCGACCTCGACCGGGTCGGGCCCGCAACAGGCGGCGCCGCCCTCGGTGACCTTCACGGCCGCGGCGGCATACCGCTGCCGGACTGTTTCGCGCAGGTCGGTGGACTGCTCGCTCATGGCGTCACTCCTGGGTGAGACGGGGCATCGCGATGCCCCGGAACGGCCTGTATTGACGTTCATTGATGCAACCTTGCGGCTTGGATCGAAAAACGTCAACATAGAGGCATGTCGAAACAAGAGCTTGAGGTGCTGGGCCAGGACACGGCCTGCTGCCCGGGGCTGACCGCCGCGCCGCTGGACGAGGAACAGGCGGCCGAGCTGGCGAAGGTGTTCAAGGCCCTCGGAGATCCGGTCCGGCTCCGCCTGCTGTCGATGATCGCCTCGCGCGGGGAGGGCGGCGAGGTGTGCGTGTGTGAGCTGACCCCGGCCTTCGACCTGTCCCAGCCGACGATCTCCCACCACCTCAAGCTGCTGCGGCAGGCCGGACTCATCGACTGCGAGCGCCGCGGCACCTGGGTCTACTACTGGGTGCTGCCACCGGCCCTCGACCGGCTCGCCACGTTCCTCACGACTCCGACAACCGCCAAGGCGCCGGCGTGAGCGCCTCTCTGGGGCGCCGCGCCCTGGCCGAGGCCGTCGGCGCCGCCGCGCTGGTCACGGTCGTGGTCGGTTCGGGCATCCAGGCCACCGAACTGTCACACGACGTCGGCGTCCAGCTGCTCGCCAACTCCCTGGCCACCGTCTTCGGCCTCGGCGTCCTCATCGCGTTGCTCGGCCCGGTCTCAGGCGCTCACTTCAACCCCGTGGTCACGCTCGCGGCCTGGTTCACCGGCCGGCGTGCGGGCGAGGGACTCGGCGGGCGGGACGTCGCCGCGTATGTACCCGCCCAGATCGCGGGAGCGATCGCGGGTGCGGTCCTGGCCGACGCCATGTTCGGCAGGCCGCTGGTGCACTGGTCGACGCACGACCGCTCGGCGGGCCATCTGCTGCTGGGCGAGATCGTGGCCACCGCAGGCCTCGTCCTCCTGGTCTTCGGCCTGGCCCGAGTCGGCCGCGACCGCTTCGCCCCGGTGGCGGTGGCGTCGTACATCGGCGCCGCGTACTGGTTCACGTCGTCGACGTCGTTCGCGAACCCGGCGGTGACGATCGGCCGGGCCTTCACCGACACCTTCGCCGGCATCGCACCCGGCTCGGTCGCCCCGTTCATGGCCGCGCAGGTCGGCGGCACGGCACTCGGACTGGCGCTCGTGACAGCGCTCTTCGGCCGCCCGGCCCCCACCCGGCCACAAACGCCCTCGGTTCATGGCGAGCCCGAACTCGCCGCTCCCACCCTCCCCTGACCCACCACCCGAAAGCCGCCACCACCATGACCAGCACTCCCGCCGGCGACCGGCCCTCCGTCCTCTTCGTCTGTGTCCACAACGCGGGCCGCTCCCAGATGGCCGCCGCCTTCCTCACGCACCTCGCCGCAGACGCCGTGGAGGTCCGCTCAGCCGGCTCGGCCCCGGCGGACACGGTCAACCCCGCCGTCGTCGAGGCGATGAACGAGGTGGGCATCGACGTCTCCGCCGAGACCCCCAAGATCCTGACCACGGAGGCCGTCCGGGCATCGGACGTGGTGATCACGATGGGGTGCGGCGACACATGCCCCGTCTTCCCCGGCAAGACCTACCTGGACTGGAAGTTGGACGACCCGGCCGGGCAGGGCGTCGAGGCCGTACGTCCCATCCGCGACGAGATCGAGAACCGCATCCGCGGCCTGCTCACCGACCTCGGCGTGGAGTCCGGTGCTTGACGGTGGCCACGCCGTACCGGTCGGACGTGAGCACTCACGCGGACCCTTCGGCCTCGTGAGGCGCGGGGCCGCGGCACCCGCCCCGACCCGGCGCGTCCTCGGCGCGGGCTCAGTCGAGGGCGGCGAGATGGTCGGCGTCGCCGCCTCGCCACTCGATGAGGAAGATGGTGGCGTCGTCGCTCGTGGTGCCGCCACGTTCCTGTTTCAGGGCGTGGGAGAGGCCTCGCACCACCGCCCGGACCTCGGTGCGTTCGCGGAGGATCCGGTCGGTCCACTCGACGAGCTGCTCCTCACCGAACTGTTCCCCGCCGGCCTTGTGCTCCTCGATCAGGCCGTCGGTGAAGCACAGCAGCCGGTCCCCGGGGCGCAGTATCCGCTCGGTGACCACCGGCTCCTCGCCACCGAAGCCGACCGGCAACGTGGTCGGGCTCTCCAGCCGGTCCACCACGGCGCGGTCCCGGATCAGGAACGGCGCCGGGTGACCGGCGTTGACCCAACGCAGCCGGCCTGTGCCGATGTTCAGAACCATCATCTGCGCGGTGACGAAGTGGTCGGGGCCGAACTGCTCGTTGATGGCCCGGTCCATGAACGCGTACACCTGGGACAGCTCCGTGTCGGACCGTCGGGTGTGGCGATAGGCGCCGATGGCCACCGTCGCCATCGTCGCGGCATCCAGCCCGTGGCCCATCGCGTCGATCATGGCCACGTGAAGGGTGTCGCCGTTGAGGGCGTAGTCGAAGCTGTCTCCGGCCACGTCGTAGGCGGGCTCCAGGATTCCGGCCACCTCGACCTGGGGAACGGTCATCGACAGCGGGGGCAGCAGCGACCACTGGATCTCCGCGGCCACGCTCATCGGGGCACTGCGGCGGGCCTGGAAGAACAGGTCGGTGTAGGCGTCCTTGGTGACGATCATGTCCGCGACCAGACCGGCGAGTCTGCGGAGCAGTCGCCGGTCGTCGTCATCGACCCTGTCCAGGGTGACGGCCATCGCCCCGATCTGGTCGCTGCCGTCCAGCAGCGGCAGATACATCCGCACACTGCCGTCCTTTGGCACCTCCACCGTTCTGCGGCTCAGGAACGCCTCGCCGGCGGGCGAGTCGTCGACCGACTCGGGGCCGCCGACCCTCAGCCTCCGGCCCGGCAACGGCACCAGCAGCACCTGTTCGTAGTCCTGCAGGAGGATGGAGACGTCCCGCCCCCCGACCCTGGCCACCTCCTCCGCGACGAGCGGTGCGATCAACTCCGGCGGCATCTCGTGGGCCCGGTCCAGCAGCACACCCAGCAGCCGTTCGCCGAACCCCTCCGACCGGTCCACCCCGATCCCGCCCGGCTTGTGCCCACCGTCCGTCATCGCTGCTTGCTTCCCTTCACCCCGGGGCGCGATCTGCCCGGGGAACTCATGGGGCGGCCGCGTCCATGCGGTCTTCGCCGGGCGGCCCGGTGCCCCCGCCGCGCGGTCTTCGCCGGGCGGCCCGGTGCCCCGGCCTCGTCGCACCGCGGCGGGTGCGGGGCGGTGACGGCCGGAACGGCGTCGGCGCCTTCGACACCCGACCACGTGTCCCGACTCACGCTCACGGCGCCCAGACGCAACGCACACCCCGCCCCTCTCGGATCCATCCGGCAGTCAGCGGCGATCGGCGTGGCACGACGCTGTCGACCGGCCCAGGCTTCCATCGCCGACCGGTCCGACGAGCCGATTACGCCATGAGCGGCATGTCGGCCCCCAACTGCCCGTCTCCGCAAGACGCCGGAGCGACGGGGACATGACCACGCCGACCGGTGTACGAGCCGACCGGTGAACGGGCCGACCCCGGGACACCGGTCTGGTCGAACCGGGCCGACGGTGGCTCTGGCCTGCTGGTCGGTGGTGACCACGTAGATCGCTCCCACCGAACCCGAAACCCGCGCCCCGCCTGCTTCCGATGGCGCGTCCGCCGCCCCCCAACGACCCCGGCGTCTACACACCGGGGTCGCCCTTCCAGGCCGGTCGCACGTGAGAGTGTGCCGACCCGCTTTCACCCTATGCCTGATGCGCATTTCGGGCATCAGGAGTTTCGTGCTCCGCTCGGGTCTCTGGGATTGGCACGTATGACCAGGCCCCTTCCCCGGCGATACACCGGCCGCCGGAGCGACGGTCCGTTCGGCTTGTCCGAGGAGTAGGCTCGAATTACCGAGGATATTTCGCGCACCGGCTACCACGCTCGTGTCGTTTTCGGCGATCGAATAGGCCGGGCCGATCACGGTCGGCCCGGGGCAGGGTTCGCGTCATGACTGCGGCCATTTCCTTCTCGCCGACACTCGAAGACCGGTTGTCGTCGTCCGCACCATCTCCGTCGTCAGCTTCCTCTCCGTCTTCCTCCTCGTCCCCGCTCCGCCTGTCGCTGGCTCCCGTCGGTCCCGCACCGGCTCTCCTGGACGGCGCCTGGTGGCCCCGCTCCCGTGACCTCGGGGCGGAACTCCCCACCCTGACCGCCGTGCTGGATCCGCTGTGGGGGCGGATCACCCGGGTCACGGTGAATCCCACCCACTGGCCGGTCGTTCCACGCAAGGTGCCCGTCGCCGGGCATGTGGTCAACGTGGGCTGGTTCCTGGCCGAGCAGGACCCGCACGAACTGCTGCTGCTCTCCTACGGCGTGGGCCGATGGAACCTGCTGGTGATACCGCCGGGGACGGACCAGGCGTCGGCCGCCTGGCTGATGGCCGCCGCGAGCGACCCACTGGGCACGTCGACCGCGAGCCGGTTGATGGAGGAGGCGGCGCGTCTGCGGACGGTGTCCGAGGCCGACCGGGCCGTGGAGGCGGTCTGGGACTCCGAGGGCGGACACAGGGCCCGTGGTCCGGCCGGTCACGCCACCTCGAAAGTCGACTGTCCGGACCGCTCGTCGCGCTGACCGCCCGGCCGGGGCCGCTCACCCGTGACCGACAACGCCATCCGGCCGGTCTGTGCACGGAGTCCTCCCGGGCGCGGCCCGGTGAGGAGTACCGGGACGCGGGAGACCTTTCCACGGCGGCCGACCGGCGCCATCAGACCTCCACGGCGGCCGACCGGCGCCATCAGACAGCCTGGGTTCGCCGAGTCGCTGGGTAGGGTCGGGGCGTGGACCTCAGCAGCAGGCAGCCGGGCGACGCGTCCGCCGGTGAAGCCGGGGGTGAGCCGTCGCCGCGTGCGGTGCGGGCGCTGTGGTGGGGGTCGGCCGGTCTGGTGCTCGCCGTGCTCGGTACCTCGGTGTTCGTCGCCGGCGGGGATCGCGGATGGCGACCGCTCGTGGCCGCGGCCCTGGTTCTTGCGCAGGTCTGTGCTCTGAGGTGGCAGGTGCGCGCCCCGGTCGCCGTACTGGCCGCGAACACGGCGACGGGGCTCGCGGTGTGGACGCTGCTGCCCGCGGTGTCCCTGACGGGTGCACTGCTCGCGGCCCAGGTCACGTTGTGCGTGCTGTCGGCCACCAGGCCGCGCCGGGCGTCGGTGTGGGCGCTCGCGGCGATGTGCCTGCCGGCGCCACTGGCGTTCCGGGCGGGCGGTGGCCCCACGGGCATGACGGTCTATCTGCTGGCGGTGGTCCTCGCGTGGACAGCGGGGCAGTGGCGCCGGGCGCAACAGGCACGGAGAACGGCGGAGATGCGCCGGGCCGTGGTCGAGGAACGGGCGCGGATGGCGCGCGAGGTGCACGACGTGGTGGCGCACACGCTGTCCGTGATGGTCGTACAGGCGGGCGCCGCGGACGACGTGTTCACGCAACGGCCCGACCAGGCCCGTCAGGCGCTGCGTGCCATCGAGACGGGCGCCCGCTCGGCACTCGGGGAACTGCGGCTCCTGCTGCGAGCGTTCGGGCCCGACACGCAGGACGACGAGGCTGGGGAGCAGCGGAGGCCGGGCCCCTCGCTCGCGCGCCTGGACGAGCTGGCCGACACCGTGCGCGCGACCGGGATGACCGTGAACGTGCACCGCGAGGGCGTCCTCGACGGGCTGCCGGCCACGGTGGACCTGGCGGCGTACCGGATCGTCCAGGAGGCCCTCACCAACACGCTGCGCCACGCGGTCGGTGCCGACGAGGTGAGCGTGGGCGTGACGGTCGACGGGGAGTGCGTGAAGGTCACAGTGGTCGACAACGGACGTGCTTCCCAGGGGAGTTCGGGCTCGGCGGGCGAGGGACGCGGTCTGGTGGGGATGAAGGAGCGGGCGCGGCTCGTGGGTGGCAGCCTGCGCGCCGGTCCGCAGCCCGGGGTCGGGTTCGAGGTGGCGGCGCGGCTGCCGGTGGAGGGCGTGTCATGACGTTGCGTGTGGTGGTGGCCGACGACCAGGCCCTGGTCCGTACCGGATTCCGCATGATCATCGATGCCCGGGACGACCTGGAGGTGGTCGGTGAGGCGTCCGACGGCCGGGAGGCGGTGCGGCTGACCCGGGAACTGGCACCTGACGTGGTGCTGATGGACGTACGCATGCCCGTGCTGGACGGCATCGAGGCGACCCGGCGGATCGTGGCGGACGGCAGTCGCGCCCGGGTGCTCGTGCTGACCACCTGGGACCTGGACGCGCACGTGGTCGCCGCCCTGCGGGCCGGGGCGAGCGGTTTCCTGCTGAAGGACATGCGCCCCGGCGAACTCGTCGACGCGATCCGCGTCACCGCGCGCGGTGACGCCCTGCTGGCGCCGACCGTGCTGGGCCGCGTCCTCGACCGGTTCCTGAGCACCGCGCCCGACCAGGCGCCACCGCCCTCGTTGCGGGACCTCTCCGGCCGCGAGCGCGAGGTGCTCACCCTGATCGGGCAGGCGTTGTCCAACGCGGAGATCGCCGAGCGGCTGCGCCTGTCGGAGGCCACCGTCAAGAACCATGTCACCGCGGTACTGCGCAAACTGGGCCTGCGCGACCGCGTCCAGGCCGTCGTCGCCGCCTACGACCACTGCCTCGTGCGGCCGCGCCGCCCCTGACGGCAGGCCTCCTCCTCAAGGAGGAGGCCGGGCCGCGGTCCTCCCGCGTTCCCAGTGCCGTTCCGTTCCCGCGGCCGATCCAGGGCCGGGGTGCCCGGCCCTAGCGTCGAAGGGTGAACGACGACCTGGCCTGCCTCATGTATCTGCTCGCCCACGACGACGCGGCCGAAGGCCCCTTCGACCGTTCCCGCACCCGGTTGCTGGTGCGTGCCGCCGCCCTCGTCGACCTCGCGTCGCGCGGCCGGCTGGGAGAGAACGGCGGCACGGTCACCGTGTCCGGCACGGAACCGACCGGTGACCCGGTCCTGGACGGCGTACTGCGCGATGCCATCGCCGGGCACGGCTGGAAGCGTCTGGTACGCCGCCACCGCAAGCAGACCCTGATCCGGGTGGAGGACCGGCTCGCCGCGGCGGGAGTTCTCACCGTGAAGGCGCCCCGCACCCGCTTCGGCAACCGGCGCCTGACCGTGAGCGACCCCGCCGTGCCCGCCGCACTCCGAGCCCGCGTATCCGCGGCGCTGCACGGTGACCGCCCCGTGCGGGAGCTCCCCGCCGCCGACGCCGCGCTGCTGGCACTGGCCGCCGCGGGCGGTATCCGCTCGGTGGTCTCACGACAGGACCACAAGACCTTCCGGGCCCGTATCGACAGCTGCACCGGGTTGCTGGCCGCGCTCGCGCCGGGCCTGGAGAAAACGGTACGCACACTGCCGATGACCATGATCGCCGCGCAGGGCGGCATGGGCGGCGGCTGACCGAACGGGGAAACGATGACCATGCACCGCGTCCTGACCACCCTGGGCTGCGCCCTCACCGCCGTCCTCGCGACGGCCTGGTCCGCAGCGCCACCGCCCCAGCCCGCCCGGCCCGCCGCCACGACGGTACGTATCCACGACGGCCTGGTACGGGGCACCGCCCACGACGGCTACCGCACCTTCGAGGGCATTCCCTACGCCGCGCCCCCGGTCGGCACACTGCGCTGGGCACCGCCCCGCCCCGCGGCCCCCTGGCCCGGGGTACGGGACGCGACCCGGCCCGCGAGTGCCTGCCCGCAGCCGGCCGGCGAGGTGCCCGGCGGCAGTACCTCCGAGGACTGCCTCCACCTGAACGTCACGACGGCCGACAGCGCGGGACCGGCAGGCCCCCGGCCGGTGATCGTGTGGCTGCACGGCGGCGGCTTCACCACCGGAGCGGGCAATTCCTACGACGCCCACCGCATGGCCGCGCGAGGCGACGTCGTGGTCGTCACCGTCGACTACCGGCTCGGCGCCCTCGGTTTCCTCGCCCACGGCGGGCTGCCCGGCTCCGGCACCTTCGGCCTGGCCGACCAGCAGGCGGCGCTGCGCTGGGTCCGCTCCGAGATCGGCGCCTTCGGGGGGAACGCGCACAACGTGACGCTGGCCGGTGAGTCGGCGGGCGGCTACAGCGTCTGCGCCCAGCTCGCCTCACCCGGCGCCGCGGACCTCTTCGACCGGGCGATCATCGAGAGCGGCCCGTGCACCGGCAGCCCTGACCGCCCGTTCGCGCCGTCCGCCGTCCCCCTGCCCACGGCGCGTGCCACGGGTGCGAGCCTCGCGGCGAAGGTCGGCTGCGGATCCGCCCGCGACGTGATGGCCTGCCTCCGGCGCGTGACCGTCCCCCGCCTGCTCGCGGCCCAGGACGCCGATCAGCAACCCGCCTACGCCACGCCGCTGTTGCCCAGCGACCCCGCGGCAACGATCACCGCCGGCCGCTTCCACCACGTCCCCGTACTCATCGGCGACAACCACGACGAGGGCAACGGCTGGGCCGCCGGGATCATCCAGGCCGGCAACCCCGTCACCCCCGGCACCTGGCCCGACGTCGTGTCCGCCTTCTTCCCCTCCCCGGGGCAGGCCAAGGCCGTCGTCCGCGAATACCCGGTGCACCGCACCGACGGAGGCCCGGTGTTCGGCGCGGTCATCGGCGACGCGAACTTCGCCTGCCCGACGGCGCGCACCGACGCCCTGCTCACCGCTCACGTACCCACCTGGCGCTACGAGTTCGCCGACGAGCACGCCCCGCCGCTCACCTCCGGCACGCCACCGTTCCCGCTCGGCGCACCGCACGCGAGCGAACTGCCGTACCTCTTCGACCTGGGCGGCCGCCCCCGTGACCTGACCGCGGCACAGCACCGGCTGGCCGACACCATGATCGACTACTGGACCCGCTTCGCCCGCACCGCCGACCCCAACGGCCCCTCGTCGCCGCACTGGCCCCGGCGGACCGTGCTCTCCCTCGCACCGGAGCAGATCGTCCCCACCCACACGGCGGAGGTCCGCCACCACTGCGCGTTCTGGAACGCCCACGGGTGACTGCCACGAGGGCACACCACCCCGGCCGACAACCAATCCCCAGGCCACTGACCTGGGGCTGCCCTCTCCCTGGAATGGTCGACGGGGCCTGATCGCGGCCCTGTCGACCGTGGTTGGCGCGGTCCCTGGGTGGGGCCTGATCACGAACAACCGCTATGCGGGATTGCACTGTTACCTGTGTGTAAATGCGGATAATGGTTCACACTGGTCTTCCGGCTGAAGGAAGGTGCGCCCTTGTCGGACGGCGTCAGTGAACTTGTGGACAAGTTTGTCAGGTACTTCTGCTGCGACCCGAAAACGGCAGTTCACGGCCCGTACGAGCCACCCAGGGGCGGGGAATTCGCCCTGAGTCGCGAGGAGCTGATCCCTGAGCAGCTCTTCCGCTACCGGCTTGTCGACACCGAGGGCCGACCGGTGGACGTCCAGATCTATGTGGGTATCACGGGCGTGGGCGGGCTGCTGTGGGAGCAGGAAGTGCGCGTCCTGCTGCGGGTCGGCGCGACGGGGCAGCCCGGCCTGCCGCGGATCCTGGACGGCGGCTTCCGCTCTCCGGAAGAGACGAGCGACGCGATCGGCGGCAGTACTCTGCGCGGCGTGGCGGTGGTTGTCACCCGCGGCAGCCGCAACACCCTGGCCGACCCCGAGGCGGTCGCCTACATGCACCGCAATCCCAAGCTGTCCTTACGTCAGTTCCTGCTGCTGGCCGAGGCATTGGCGACCCTGCACGGCCTCGGCGCCTACCACCGCAACCTGTGGCCCGGCACGATCGGCGCCACCGACCAGGACCCGCCGGACATGTGGCTGGCGCGCTTCGAGATGAGCGCGCTGATGGCGAATCTGGTCCAGAACTCGATGATCGACGCCCATGGTGAAGGACAGAAACTGCGCGGACTGTACCTGTCGCAGCCGCCCCGCGCGCTGGCCTTCGCCCCCAAGGAGCGACTGGACTTTCTCTTTCCGGACGACGGACACTCGCCCGTCGCGGAGGACGAACGCGTCGACGTCTACGCCCTGGCGGCCGTGGTCTGGGAATGGTTCTTTGGTCCGATGCCCCCCGAACTGCTGCCTCTGCAGGGCGAGTTGTCGCACAGCACACCACAGCGGCTGGCGGAGCTAAATGCCCATCTCATCGCCAGGCTCAGGACTGAGCGGGAGCTGCCACCCCAACTCACCGGCCTGCTTGAGCGGATGCTCTGCTGGGACCGCCCGCGTGAGCGTCCCACGGCATACGAGGTTGTCGAGGAACTGCACCGGGAGTACGAACGCATCGTCGTCACCTGGGACGAGCGAGTCAGCAGCCGGCCGTATCTGATCGGTTACATGCCGGAGGAGTCCAAGCTCACCATCTACGCGTGGGGCTGGCTGGGGCACAGCCCCGAGACCGAGACCGGCCGCCTGGAGCTCGCCGGGCTGATCCAACGGGATCTGAAAGGCGCCAGGCTGCTGCGCTCCCCGCACGGCGCGGTCCCCTTCGTGGTGGGCGGCGAACGTGACCAGCGCGCTCGCGCCGAGGCGAAACATGTGCTGGTCGGCAGTAGGGCGCTGTGGTTCTGCACCTACTACCGGCCGCGCCTCGGGTGGGGCGGACTGGGTCCGGAACTCGACGAGGTGCTGCTGATCAAATACGTGGTGCGCCGCGACCAGCACTCCGTCCGCACACGGCTGCAGCCCTTGCTGGACCAGCCGCTGCGCCGGGAACTACCCGAACTGGAAGCGGTTCCGACCGACATGGACACCGGCGAGTTCGACCGGGTGCGCGAGGACCGCCCCTCATGGCGGCCGCTCGTCGAGGCGGTGGGCTCGGCGCGCCAGGCCCCTGACCACGAGCGGCAGTACGAGGCGGCGATCGACTGGCTGCTGGAGTACCAGGGCGCGGAACTGCTCGCACGTACCTACGCCTGCGAAGGCCCGGAGGACTCGCCGCGCACGGTCACCGTCAGCCTGGACGAGGATCGCGACCAGGGGTGGGTCAACGAGTCGGCGCTGCTGACCAAGTACGCGGACATGGGGTTCCGCCCCTCGTTGGGTGACTTCTTCGGTTCTCTGGAGGGCGACCACGGCATGCCGGCCGCCGTGGAGATCGTCCCCGACGAGCGGGGGCGGCCCGGACCGTCCCGGTACGCCGCCCGCGCGCTGGTCAAGGACAGGGGCGGCCCGGACCGGGTGGTCCTGGAACTCACGGAGGACTCGCCCCCGGTGCCCGAAACGGGGTGGATCAGGCCGCTGGACGACCGGGGCAGCCGTATCGCCCTGGAACGCCAGGTGGACGGCCGTCTGGAGATGATGAACAACCCGGCGCTCCTCGATCAGCTGCGTTCGCCGAGGTCGCTCCGGCTGCTGCCCTACCGCTGGCGGCGGGCGGGCGAGCGGCTGAGCGGGGACGACGGCAAGAAGGCGGTGCAGCAGCTTCTCACCCAAGAGCCCTTCTTCGCTCTCCAGGGCCCGCCCGGTACCGGCAAGACGACGGTCGCGGCTGAGGCCATCGCGCACTATCTGCGGGTCTATCCCGGGCACCGGGTGTTGGTGTCGGCCCAGTCCAACTTCGCACTGGACAACCTGGCCGAGCGGGTTCTGCGCCGGCTGGACGCCCTCGACGATCTCGGCGAGTCCACGCACCGCTGGGAGGGGGTGGCGCTCCGGGTGGCCTCTCCCAAGGCGCCCGTGGACCCGGTGCTGGAGCCGTGGCGGGAGAACCGGCTGGCAGAGGAGCGCGCCGACTGGATTCGGCGCAACCTGCCGCGCCGCTTGAAAGGGGTGGGCGACGACGCGCGGGGCGTACTGGAGGAGTGGCGGCGGATGCTGGAGGAGAACGCCACCGACAGCGTGCTGCCGGAGCTGGGCGACCGGCTGCGCCGGACGGCCAACCTCGTCTTCGCCACCTGCGCGATGGCCACCGCGGAGAACGTCACACCCGTCGGAGTGCGCAGCACCATGGACTGGGTGGTCGTCGAGGAGGCGGCCAAGGCGTGGCCGACCGAGCTCGCCATGCCGCTGTGCCGCGGACGGCGCTGGACCCTGATCGGCGACCACAAACAGCTTCCGGCGCACCGCCGCGAGGACGTCCTGCGCTTCCTGGAGAGCTGCGTCGACGACCCGGACGAGGAGTTCCAACGGATCGGCGCCAACCACGACGCCTACGTCCGGGCCTTCGACCTGTTCCGCTCGTTGTTCGAGCCGCCCGGTGAGCTGCCCGGGCAGGGAGCGGACAGCGCGAATGATGCGAACAGGACGAGGAGTACGAGCAACAAGGACAAGCGCGGGAGACCGCTGCTGACGCTGCACACGCAGTACCGGATGCGGGACGAGATCAGCCAGGTCGTCAGTCGTGTCTTCTACCCGGCGCCCGGCGGCAGACGGCTGCCGGACGGCCTGCCGCCGGGACTGCTGACCACCGGGCAGGAGGTCGCCCCGGTGAACCTGACCGCGCCCGAGGCCCTGGCCGGGCGCTCGCTGGTGTGGCTGGACACCCACGGCGAACCGGACTGCCAGGGCGTGCCCCGCTGGTTCAACCACGGTGAGGCACGGGTCGTGCAGGAACTCGTCGAGGCCATGCGCCCGGCTCCCGTACCGCTGGGCGCCGGCGAGCCCGGGACTACGCTGGCGGTTCTCAGCCCCTACCGGCAGCAGAACCGACAGCTGGCCAAGCGTGGACTGGAGCGCTACCTGTCCACCGTGCACGCCTTCCAAGGCCGGGAGGCCGACATCGTCGTGGTGTCCCTCGTACGCGACAGGCGACCGCCCGGCACCGAAACCCAGCCGTGGCTGGGACTGGGGCATCTGACCGGGGCCGACCTGATCAATGTGATGCTCTCCCGGGCCCGTCAACTCCTCGTCCTGGTCGGGGATTTTGAGCATTTCGCGGCGTTCCGTCCGCGGTCGACGGAGGACGAACCGGAGGTGGTGCCCCGGCCCGTCCCGGAGACGCCGCCCCGGCCCGTCCCGGCCGCCCGGCCTGCCCCTGCACCGGTGCCCAAGCCGGGCCCGATGCCTGCCCGCGGGGGTGCCGGAGAGCACGACCACGACGAGGCCCAGGTCCAGGAGGGGCGCCGCAGGGCCCAGCGGCCGATGACCGACGTCGGTTTCTGGCACCAGGTCTGCCGGGCGGTGGAACTGTACGGTTCCCGGATTCCGGTCGCCGACCTCACCGGCCTCAGGCGCTCCGGCGTGGCGGTCGGCCCGCCGGTCGACCCGGCAGCCGCCTCAGCAGTCCGCCCGGTGGAGCCGTGATGAGGACAAGCCCCGGCAGCAGAGCTGTCATCTACGTCCCCTGCGACACCTTTCTGGTCCACGTCAGCGCCGGCCTCGGGGACGTCCTCTCGCCGATCGAGATGACAGCCCTGCGGCTCATCGACGCGCTGGAGCGGGACCGGGCCGGCATGCCCGGCATCACCTCGGTGGAGCAGCTCGTGGAACTCCTCGGCCTCGGACACCGGGTCACCCTGGAGCTTCTCCACGACGTGTGGCGCAAGGGCTATGTGCGGCTGGACTTCACCAGCGGCGGAGTCCTGGTCAGCGAGGAGGTCCGCACCAGGATCGTGGCGAACACCCTGCACGAGCTGCCCGGCGCCGAGACGCTCGACTACGACTGCGAGGTGATGATCGACCGGCTGACCGGTCTGGTCCAGCCGCGCCGGGGGAACCTCGCCCCGGGCTCGGGCCGGCTGGCCGTGGAACCGCCGATCGACGACACCACGCCGGCCCAGGTGCCCCGGGCCGAGTTGATCCCGGCACTGGAGCGTGACCTGCACCGGCGCTTCACCGAGCGGGACGCGGACGGCCCCGACGCGGGTGCCGGGGCCGTCCACGCACGGCAGGGCAACGGCCGTCCGCCCCGGGTGCTCTCCTACCGGACCCCCACGAACGACGCCCAGATCACCGAACGGCGCTGGATCGCGCTGGACGTCCTCGTCCACGAGGACCCCGACACGGGCCGGCTCCAGGTCGTCGTCGCCGACCGGGCCTACCCCGCCTCCCGGCACCAGCTCGCCGGGGAGCGGCTCACCCAGCTCGCCGCCGACAACGCGTCCACCCCGTTCGTCCGCGCGCTGCGCTCCGTGGCCGGACAGGACCTCATCGACCCGCCTCCGCTGGAGCGGCTGCTCATCCGCTTGCACGAACGCGCCGACCGGGCCTTCTCCGTCCCCGCCGCCACCCGGTCCGCCCGTCACCTCGAACTCGGCGACGAGGCCCGGACCGTGTGCGCGGCGCTCGACAACCGGACCGCCAGCGAGGTACGCGCCGTCACCGTCGCCGACGAGGAGCATGAGGCCCGGATCGCCGAGCTGATAGGGCAGAGCCGGACCCAACTGGTGATCGCCGCGCCGAAGATCACGGTCACCGGCTGGCGGCGCTGGGAGCCGGCACTGCGCCGGGCGCTCGACGCCCGGGTCACGGTGGCGTTGCTGTGGGGCGAGCAGCCCACCGCCAAGCTGCCGAGCCCGGTCCACAACGCCCTGGTCAGCCTGGTACGCCGGTACGGCCCAGGTCGGCTGCTGTATCCGCAGGTGGCCCCCTGTCCCGAGACGAACGTGGTGATCCAGGACGACCGGGCCGCGCTGATCAGTGACCGCGACATCATGGGGCATCCCGCCTCCCACACCCTCGGGCTCCTGCTGACCGCCCCGGACGAGGACAGCCACACCGTCGTCTTCGGCCGGCTGCTCTCCTGGGCGGCCGGCATCGTCCCCACGGCGAGGATGAGCCGGCTGCTCAGGACGACGAGTGACGCCTTCGGTACCGGACAGCCGGTGCTCCCGGAGGCGCTCGGCTTCCCGGAGGCACCCCCGGAGGAGGCCGACGCCTCCGAAAGGGCCGTACGGGCATGGTCCGACGGCTGGATCGCGTACGCCCGGGCACTGGCAGAGACGGCGGCGAGCCGCGAACTCCCGGCCGCCCGCGTCGTGGACACCGACGCGCACGTCGATCTGCTGTGGCGGGCACTGCGTTCGGCCCGGCGCCGGCTCGTCATCAGCAGTGACCGGCCACCGTCCGTCGACGACCGGTTCGTGACGCTGCTGGCAGGCAGACTCCAGGAGGGGGTGTGGGTGACCCTCGGGCTGGCGGTGCCGCCCGGCCAGGAGCCCGCCGAACTGGTGCGGCTGGCGGCCGAGTACCCGGGCCGGCTGCGACTGGTGCCCGCGCGCGGCCGGATCCTGGTCCACGACGACGAGGTCCTGGTGGGCGGCAAGGACCTGCTGGGCGAGGGCGGACGCGGCGCCTGGCGCGGCCGCCCCCGGCCCGCGCCGGGGATCGTGCTCACCGGTGCCCGGGCCGCCGCCGGACTGGCCGCCGCGGTCGGCGAACCACCCGAGGTCGCCGCACTCGTCCGCCGGCAGGAGACGGCCCCTGCCGCGTCCGGTGGCGCGGATCCTCGCGTCGTCTACGCCCGGCAGCGCATCGTCACGAACTGGCGGCCGGACGCGGAAGGCGCGGCGCTGCTGCGGACCGAGCTCGGCCAGTCGCAGGATCCCTGGGCCGTACTGGAGGACCTCGACCGGACTACCGAACCGGACCTGGTCACCGCCGCCGCGGCCTGCTGCCTGCTGCACCACACGGCCGCCGCACCTTCCGCAACCAGCGCACACTGGCGGCTGAGGCTGGTCCGGCTGTGCTGGGGCCGGGGCGACTACACGCGCGCCGCGCTCCTGAGGCGGTCCGTCGCCGACCCGGACGCCCGGCCGCGGCTGCCCCTGGCCGCCATCGCCGCCGCTCGCGGAGGACGGCGGCTGGGCATGCATCTGCTGGAGGTCGCGGTTGGCACCGACCTCGACTCCGACGAGCAGGCGGCGCTTCTGCTGGTCGCCGTGGAAGAGGTGCTGCGCACCGGCGACGACCTCGCACGGGACGTCGTGGTGGACCTGGCCGCCGGGCTCGGGGCACCCTGGGAGGAACTCGGCACCGCGGTACACCGCTGTCACCAGGAGCTCTACGGCCTTCCCGCGGGCCCGCAGATCCGCCGGGCACTCAGTGACGAACGGCACCAGGAGGCAAGGGACGCGCAGTGGCTGGCGTTGGAACAGGCGCTGCTGGTGGCCGACCGACCGCCGGTGAACATCAAGCCGGCCATCCGGACCCACCATGTGCTCTTCCGTGACGACCGGCTCTTCGGCCGGATACGGGCCCTGGTGTCCGGCCGTGACACGGACGGCCTGGGCGCCCTGCTGGCGAAGGAGACCGGCGCCGGCCGCCGCCACGGTGACGGGCGGGCCGTGGCGGCGGACCTGGTGGACGATGTCTGGCGAGGGGTGAGCCACGTACGTGACGAGCCGCTGACCGGCCCGCCCAGGGAGAACTACCTGTCCAAACTCGGCGAGGTACTGGACCTCGCATGGCTGGCCGCCGCCGCCGACACCGGCCCGGAACCCGGTGAGCAGCGGGCTCACGGCCCCCACGACCCCCTGGACGCCGTACGGGAGTTGGGGCGCGTCATGGTGGATCTGCACGGCCGGACCCAGGCGGCCGTAGCGGAACTGACCCAGCCGGAGCGCGAGTTGTGCGGCACCGTCCTGGACGGCCTGGACGACCTGTACCGGCTGGGAGCGGCACAGAGGGCGGCGGCGGACGAGGTGGGGCAGCACTGATGGAACCGACCGACGCGATCCTGCTGGACGTTCTCGAGGACTGGTCCGACCGATGGAGCCACACCGCGCTCGTCTCGGCGCTCGCGGGGGACCGCCCGCTGTCCTCGGCCCTCGGTACGGACGCCCTCGACGAGTTGGCCGAGGAGCTGCTCGACGGCCTGCTGGTCCCGCGCGGCGCGGCGACGGCGGCACGGCAACTGCTGGCCGAGGGCCGCTTCGCCCTGGTGGATCTGATGCTCGACGGAGGCCGACTATCCCTGGATGACGCCCGGCAGCTCAAGAGCGACCTCGCCGACGCCCGCCGCGGGGCCGCAGGCCGTGCCACGCGCGCCCTGCACCTGCTGACCCGCCGAGCCGAACAACTGGACCTGGCCCGCGGCTGGCACGAGGACGACGGCATGGGGCACGACTATCTGGTGGAGCTTGCCACCGCCGACGAGCCCACCTTCACCGAACTGCTCGCAGGCTGGGAGACGCAGGCCGGCCAGGCGGAGCGCATACGGGGCGACGAGCTACGCGCCGAGCTGGGGCGGCCGCGCGACGGCGAGTCACCGGACCGGGCGGCCCGGAACCTTCTGGAGGAGTGTCTGGCCGCGGGGGAGTTCCGGCTGGCCCGCGCACTGGTGCGCAGCGACCGGGCGCAGTTCCCCGCCGACGCCGGACCCTCGGGGCTCGCCCGGTTGCCCAGACCGGTACAGCTGCGCCGGTACGCGCTTCAGGACGTACTGGAGTGGTACCGGAACGGCGAACTGGGCTCTGCCGAACTGCACGGCTGGCTGCCGGCCTTCGATGACACGGCGGGGCGGCGGCTGACGGACGCTCTCGCCGCGCTGGTCCTGGCCGGAGCCGCTCGGCCGCCCGAGCCATCGCCGGTGCGCGAGCTGGTGGAGGCGCTGCACGAGTGCGTGGGGACCGCCGAGCCGGTGGTGGAGTGCGAGGCCCTGGCCGGCGGGGTGGTGAGCCGGCTGTACTGCACCAGTGATCACCGGCTGCCCCCGCTGGGCCTCTTCGGCAGGGCGGGGATCGCCTTGTGGGTGGCGCCGAGCACGGCGGAACCGCCCGAGCAGCTGGCCTCGGCACCCTTCATCTGGCTGGTGCCCGAGTGGGAGGGGGAGACCCCGTCGGCCGAGGGGTGCGGCCCGCTGTACGCGGACGACCTGCTGCGACTGGCCGCTCCGACGCCTCAGGGGTTGGTGCCGCCCCCGGCCGAACGGCAGTTGGCGCTGCTGCGGGCGGTGGCACCGGGTCTCGGGGTGAGCGGGCTGCTGGACGCGGGCCGCCCCGGGGCCGGACGGGGCCTTGAGCTGGCGGGCCGGGGCAAGGCCGCGCTCCAGCTCTCGTGGTTCTTCGACCTGCTCGGCCTGCAGCCTGACAGCGTCACAGTGGAGACCGTGCTCTACGAGACGGGCGGGCACCCGTCGGCCCTCCGGGAACTGCTACAGACCCTCTGTGGCCATCCGGAGTCCCGCCTCTCCGGCCGGGATCTGAGTGCCCGGCTGGAGGCGGTGCGGGAGGGCAGCGACTGGCGGCGGCGGGCCGCACGTCAGGTGCAGGAGCAACTGCCGGACATCAACGCCGGCTTGGCACTCCACACCGCCCTGTGGCTGCACAGCGGGGGCGGTCGCGGCGAGTTCGAGGTCGGCGAGCTGACCGAGGTTCTCGCCGAACTCGCGGGCAGTGGCGGCGTCCCTCCTCTGGTGGAACTGGCAGCCGGGGTGGGACCCCTGGTGTCCCTGGGGATCATGGAGCGCCGGAACGAGCGGCTGACCCTGGCTCCGAACGGACTGCCTGAACTCCTGGCCCGGGGGGATGGACGACAGTCCGAGGAGATGGTTGCGGACCTTCTGCGGCAGGCCCGTGAGCAGGCGGACGCCGTGCTCGCCCAGGTGGTCGTCTCGCTGAACCAACTCACGGTGGACACGGTCGACCACTACAACACCAACCTCCAGCGCAAGCTCTCGGAGATCATCACCAAGACGGCGGAGGAGGAGGACCGCGAGCGCCGGATGACGCTCAAGGAGGAGTACCTGCGGGTCTCCGAACAACTGCGCCAGGTGGGCTCCCTGATGAGCACGGCCAAGGAGGCGCCCCGGCCGCTGCCGCTGGCCGAGGTCATCGCGGAACAGACCTGCGGGGCCCATCTGAGCTCGAAGGGCCGCGACAGGTACGACGTCACCGGCGCCGAGCACCTGTGGGTCAAGGCCAACCCCTGGTTGCTCGGCCAGGTCTTCTGGAATCTCTTCGACAACTCGCGCAAGGCGATCGACGCGACGGCCACCAAGCACGGCTTCGTCGAGGTGACGGTGACCGAATGGAGAGCCGTCGACGGCACGTCCTGGTGCGCGATCCTCGTCGCCGACTCCGGGGACGGCATGGCGCAAGGCGTGGCCTCCCTGCTCAACCAGGGCGAATGTCTGAGCACCCGGAACGGATCAGGCCAGGGCATCCGTCTCGCGCGCGCCCTGACACAGTTGTACGAGGGCAGGCTGCGGGTACTGCCTGAGCCCTCCCCGGAACTGTGCGGCGCTCAGGTCCGGATCGAACTTCCGCTGATCTCCCCCTCCGCCGGCGACTGAGCGGGCCAGGGGCCACCGGCCATCGCGCCATCGGCCGCCGCGGCCCCGTGGGCCCGCTCAGCTCCAGTCTCTGTTACGGAACTCGCCCACCAGACGCGACGCGTTCTGGACGTGACCGAGTGCGATCGCCTCTTCGGCGCGGCGTTGCTTGTGCTTCCAGGGGATGGCCGACGCACGGGCGGTCCGGTTGCGCGGGTGGGCCCGCTCCTCCTCCAGCAGGAAGACGCAGTGGGCGAGTTCCGCTTTCAGCCGCAACAGCCGGTAACGAGGGGCGTCGTCGAGCAGTTCCTTCGCCACCTCGTCGAGAAGGTCGTAGAGCTCACGCCCGTTCTTGCCCTTCGGTACGACGCGCAGCAGCCGGTGCCGCTGGAGAAAGGTGCCGTTCAACTCGCCGATCTCGGCAGGCGGGTAGGCGGAGACGAGGGCGGTGGGAATCCGTGTGTACGCGCAGAGGTACTCGATGATCTCTATGCCGTTCGACGTGGCACGGTCGTCCAGGTGCAGGTCGATCAGTGCTCCGTCCACCTCGTGCAACCGGGGGCTGGCGCGGAAGCCCCGCCATTCCGACATGCCTTTCAGCGGGATGACCTCATAACGGCCCATCAGCCGGTCGCCCAGTTCGTCGGCGTCCGTGTCGTCCACGATGAGCAGGTTCTTCCGGGGCGGGGTGGGGGCCAGTGCACGCAGGGGGCGGTCCGTGTCGAAGATACGCGGCAGAGCCTGGGCGGAGGCGGGGCGCTCCACCTCAGGGAGCGCGCACAGCACCTCGGCCAGCCGGTGCAGCCCGCGCCGGGCGGGCTGCCAGGTCTCCTCGGGCAGTGAGTCGTGTTCACGGGCCGGGTCACCGGTCCACATCTGGGCCAGCCGGTCCAGCTCGCTCACCGGGGTGTCCGGGGACAGCGCCTCGATCCCGGCCATGAACTCGTGCAGGTCGACGCTGTATCGCCCGGGGACGAGGCGGTAGCTCCCGGACACGTGCTCCACTTCGTAGCCGTCACTGCCGAGTCGACTCTTGAGCGCGTGCAAGGCACCCCTGTCCCGCTCAAGTACCCTGCAGAGCTGTTCGACGGGCACCGCGTCGGAGGCGACCGCGAGTCTCAGCAGCAACTTCCGTCTGTCCTGCGGGGGTAACTTCCGCGGGGCTCCGTCCTCGCCGGTCACCTGGAGCGCGCCGAGGAGCCGGATGTGCAGTCTGCCGGCGGGTGAGCCGGACGCGGGATGTGATGCTGGCACATAGTCAAATTTACAGCCCTTAAGAGCAGTTGGCACAGGTTGCGGCGAATACTCCCCCTGGCCCGCTGACATTTCGCTGACACAGGGGCTGACAGTGCGCTCGGAGTGGCGCCAAGTGTCAGCGAAGCGGCGGATGACCGTGTCAGGACCTCAGGCGCACGCTCAGGTCGTGGTCGAACCGACCCCCCCTCCGCCGACCGCGGAGGGTCCAGCGCACCACCCGACAGGAGCAGCATCATGGTCAGCCACCGACTCACCCGCGACGAGCGTCCCATCCCCGGCAACGTCTTCGTCGCCACACCCTTCGGCGTCAAGACGGCGCCCGACGGAGAGCTCTTCGACTACGACAGCTTCTTCAAGTCGGAGCTCATGCCGCTCATCTCCAGCCTGGGGATGACGGCGGTCCGCGCCGACTCCCTGTACGGCGGCGACTCCGTCCTCACGCCGGTGTGGAAGGGCATCCAGCAGGCCGAGATCGTTCTGGTCGTCTTCTCGGACGAGTCCGTGAACGTGTCGATCGAGTTCGCCTGGGCCTATCTCCTCGGCAAGAAGATGATCTACCTGACGCAGGACCTCAAGGAGATTCCTGCGGACGTGAAGGACCTGCGGACGATCACCTACTCCTCGCATTACGCCCACATGAACCGGATGCGTGAGGAACTGCGCCTGGCACTGGAGGCCGTACGCGAGGAGACCGTGGTCGAGATGACGCTTCTGCCGATGATCGGCGGCGGTACGGTGTCGGTGCCGGCCCGTGTCGTCTCCGCGTCCCGGGAGTTCGTGGTGGTCGAGACGGACGACGGTCGGCACGGTGTGCTGTCCCACGCGGACGTGGACTACACCCGGCTGGTGACCGACATGACCGCCAAGTACGAGGTCGGTACCCGGCTCCAGGGCGCCTTCGACGTGGACGCCCGCGGGGACATGCGGTACACGCTGCTGGCCGGCAGCCTGAACCCCTGGCCGGCGTTGAGCGCCGACTACCCGGTGGGCAAGGTGTTCACCGGCACCGTCCACAACGTCCACCCCACGCTCGGCGTCTTCGTCCACATCTCACACGGCGTCAACGGGCTGCTCGCCAAGTCGGACGTGGTGTCCGCGGCCCGACTCGAACCCGGGGACGACGTGGAGGTCGCGGTGGTCCGCATGGACACCGAGCGGCGGCGGATCTCACTGCGGCTCATCAAGCCGCTGAGCCAGAGTCGGCCCCTCGCCACGGTTCCGCGGATCTCCCCGGCCGCACGGGAGGAGGCTCGGCTCTCGGCCGGCGACCGGTTCGACGGCGAGGTCGTCAGGGCCAAGCCGGAGGGCCAGGGCGGCTACGCGCTGCTCAAGCTGCCCGGACGCAGCCGGCCGGTCATCCTTCACTGCACCGCCATGTCGGAGGAACTGCGCCAAGACCTCAACGCCGGCGAGATCGAGCCCGGCGAGATGATCTGGGTCGAGATCCTGTCGGTCGACCCGCAGCGGGACCGGGTCCTGGTCAAGGAGATCCTGGAGCCTGTCGACGATCAAGAGGTCGCCGCCTGACCGGAGTCCTCCCGGTGCCCTGCCGCCGTAGCAGTCGGCAGGGCACCGCCTTCAAAGGGAGGCCGGCGAACCCGACGATCAGCCTTCTGGCACGAATCTGGCCCGCGACAACTGAACACGATGGACAGCAAAAAGGCCCGGGTCTCTGACCTGGGCCTTCTCCATGGAGCGGGTGACAAGAACCGAACTCGAGGCGTGGCCAGGAGAGGTTCCCGCAGGTTTTCGAGACTCGGCAGGCCCTGCGACCGCTCCGCACGCGTGACAGCATCGGGCGGTCTCATCGCCTCGGCGTGGCCGGCGCGCGGGCGATCGCCTCCGCCACAAGACGCCGCATGAGATCGTCGCCGTACTCACCGCGGCCTTCCTCGGCGAGCTTCAGCGGGGCGCGGAGGAGTTCCGCGTCGACGCCCCCTACCGCGGCGCGGTCTACGACTTGGTGGACTGGCTCACGGGGGCGCTGACCGGGCAGTGCGCGGCGTGGGTAATGGGAGGCCCAAAAATCTGCAGTGCGACGCTCTTCGATTGATCAAGATTTGCCTCAAGAGGCTCGCTGACGGCAGGGGAGCCCCATTCCGATGATCTGTCCGCGCCCGATGTGCCATATCGTTCCGCCAACTCCAGCAGACAGGTGCCTGGATCTCAGTAGCCGGCCGTGCGCACCGACGTCCGTCGTCCAACGGCCCGGGGGGAACACGTCCATGAGCCGCAGGCGACTGCTCTCGGCATCCGCTGCCGTCCTCTCCGTGCTGATCGGCGGTCCCGGTATCGGCGTCGCCCACGCCGACACCGGCACGGCCCTGTACGTAGATGATGCCGCCGCCGACTGCAGCGACACCGGACCCGGCTCGCAGGCGGAACCCTTCTGCCAGATCCAGCCGGCCGCAGCTGCGGCGGCACCCGGGGACACCGTCTACGTGGCGCGGAACGCGATCCCGTACGCCCCGGTGACCATCGCGTCAGCCGGCACTGCGGACGGGCCCATCACCTTCGCCATGGCTTCCGGCAACAGCTCGTCCACCACCGGCAACGTCGTCGTGAGCAGGACCTCGACGCCGGCGATGGCCTTCTCCGGCGCCCAATACGTCGACATGACCGGGTTCAATCTCGGGTCGCTCGGGGCAAGCACCCTCGTGTTCTCCCAGTCCCAGCACATCTCCTACGACACCGGCTCGGTCGCCACGTCTCCGATCGCCCCCGGTACCGCCGAGACGATCGCTGTCGACGGCTCGTCCTCTGGCATCTCGCTCACCCGGCTGCGCATCAGCCCCCAATCCGACGGCCTGGCCTTCGCGAGCGCAGCCGGAGCACAGGACATCACGCTGGCCGACGATCTCGTTCAGACCGGTGGAGGCATCTCGGCAGCCGGCACCACGGGCCTCCACCTGGCGGGTGACACCATCAGGACGCTCTGCGGCAACGCCGTCAGCCTGACCGACAACAGCTCCGGGTCCGTGGAGAACACGGTCGCGCTCGCCGACTCGTCGACCACCTGCTCCGGTACCGGCACACCCGCCGAGATCACCGCAGACGCCTCCTCCGCGCCGCAGGTCACCGCGGACTACAACGCGGTCAACCCCCGGTCCACGGGGACCGACTACGACTGGGCCGGCACCGCGTACGCCACCAGCCAGGCGTTCCGGACCGGCACGGGTCAGGGATCTCACGACCTGGACCAGACGGACGTGACGCTCTCCACCTCGCCCTCGGAGCACTCACCGCTGATCGATTCGGCCGACGCCGACGCGCCCGGTGAGCTCTCCACCGACCTCCGCACGGTGCGGCGGACCGACGACCCGCTGGTCACCGACACCGGGACGGGTGCCGGTGACTACGACCGCGGCGCGCTCGAGTTCCTGGACCCGCTGAGCCTGGGCACATTCGCCCACTCGCCCACGCACGTGTACGTCGGCATCCCGGTCACCTTCACGGAGAGCATCTACAACCCGTGGTCGGACTCCCTCGATGGCTACGGCTACGCCTTCGGCTTCGGGGACGGCGCCACGGTCACGTCCACGACGGGTTCGGTCACCCACACATACACGCAGCCCACCACGGGCACCGACGTCAACGCCACGGTCACGGTGTACCGGGCGAGCGGCAGCAAGCTGGGCTCCGAGTCCAGCTCCTACCCGGTCGATCCCCTGCCGCCGCTGGCCGGGAGCATCGGCTGCGACACCACCACACCGAGCCTGCCGGACACCGGAATCTGCAACTTCACCGCCTCCGATTACACCGGCTACTCGATCACCAGCGACCGGATCACCTTCGGCGACGGCTCGGCGGCGGTCTCGGTGACGGACGCCGATGGTTACGTCCAGCATTCCTACGCCCGTGCCGGCACCTACACCGTCACCCAGCGGCTCACCGACTCCGACGGACGGACGGCCACCGACACCACCCGGGCGACTGTCGGCCCGGCCTACGTCGCCGTCAGTCCGAAGCGCGTCCTGGACACCCGCAGCGGCACCGGCGCACCCAAGCGGAAGGTGGGTCCCGGAGGCGTGGTCCGCCTCAAGGTCCTCGGCGTGGGCGGCATCCCGGCTTCCGGGGTGACCGCGGTGACCATGAACGTCACCGACGCCGACGCCACCGCGAGCAGCTACGTCACGGCGTACCCGCACGGCACGAGCCGCCCGACCGCGTCCAACCTCGACTTCACCGCCGGGCGGACCAACCCGAACCTGGTCACGGTCCGGGTGGGCACGGACGGTTACGTCGACCTGTACAACGCCCGCGGTCACGTCGACCTCATCGCCGACGTGCAGGGCTACTTCGCGACCAAGTCCAGCACGACCGACTCCCGCATGAGCTACCTCTACCCCGTCGCCCCGACTCGGGTCCTGGACACCCGCGAAGGCACCGGCGCACCCAAGGCCAAGGTCGCGCCTGGCAGCACGACGACCCTCACCCTGCCGAAGGCGGCACAACTGCGGGGCACCGTCGGTGCCGTCCTCGACATCACCGCGACGGGAGGCACCAGCAGCGGCGTGGTCACCGTCTACTGCGGCAGCCGCCCGATCACGTCGAACCTCAACTACCGCACCGGGCAGACCGTCTCCAACCTGGTCGTGACAAAGGTGTGCAGCGGCGGCAAGATCGAGATCTACAACGGCGGCGGACACGTCAACCTGATCGCCGACCTCCAGGGGACCTACATCAACCTGGATGGGGGCTGGGGCAGCCCCTTCGTCCCGGCCACCCCCACCCGCTTCCTCGACACCCGCAACGGCACCGGCGCCCCGGCCAGACCGCTCGGCGCGAACAGCACCCTCACCGTGAAGGTCGCCGGAGTCCACGGCGTCCCGGCCGGCGCGGCCGCCGTGCTGGTCAACCTCACCGGCGTCGCGCCGACCAGCGGTACCCACCTGACCGCGTACGGCGCCGGCAGCCTGCCCAACGTCTACAACGACAGCCTGAGCACCGGCGAAACCCGCCCGGTCCTGGCTGTGATCCCGGTCGACACCAACGGCAACATCCACATCCACAACGCGAACGGATCCCTCGACGTCGTCGCCGACCTCGAGGGCTACATCGGCTGACGGCGAACCCCGCGCCCGCTCCGGCCGCTGGACGGCCTCATGTCCCGGCCCCGACGGTGAACGCATCCGCAGGTCCTCCATCCGGCGCCGGGTGGACGCCGGGCTGGTACATGCCTGACAACCGTGGCGGTGGCGAGGCCATCTGGTTCACCATGGGGTGTGCGTTTCGACTCCGTTCCCATGCCGGCGACCGTCGAGGCCAGACCTCGTGACAGCCGTGGCTATCCCGTGCCCGCCATCACACCGTGGGAGGGGGACCAGCCCCAGTTCGCGCTCACCGACTACGGGCGCAGCGCCGAGTGCGCGCGACAGCGGCTGTGTTCGGTCTGCAACACCCTGATCCCCAAGGGTCCGGTGTGGCGGGTGGTCGGCGCCGCGGAGAGTTCCGCGATCCGCGAGGCGCTTGCTGCCGGGCGGCCGTACCGCAACATGGCGGCGACCCTGGAGGCTCCGGGGCACCGCGCGTGCATGCTCTACGCCTCGATGGTCTGCCCGTATCTGGCGCGCCCCAACGCGCGGCGGGGGCTGACGGCACAAAGCCCGGACGACATGACCGCGCATGTCGTCCGGGGCGCTGTGCGTGGGGACATGGGTGCCGTGGTGGGGTACGGCGACTACGAGTTCGCCGTCACCAAGACCCAGGTCCTGTTCCGTTTTCTCGATGTGGTCGAGTACCTGCCGCATGACACGGCCGACCAGCACCTGCCGGAGCTCCAGGCCGAACTCGCCCGCTCCGGAGGCCGGTTGGGTGGCGGTCAGCCGCGGTAGGCGGGCAGGCCGGTGTGCTTGGAGACCTTGACGGGCTTGCCGAAGCCGTGGGCGGTCTTCGTGATGGTGTACGTACCGGTCGGGGCACGGAAGGCGATGGTCTTGCCGTTGGGCGACCAGGTGGGCTCGGTGTAGTCGGTGGTGGCGTTGGGGGTGACGTCCTTGACGACGTTGGTGGAGCCGCCGAAGTCCTCGACGAAGAGGTGGTCGTGCCCGTGGACGGAGCGGACGAAGACGACCTCCTCGTTGTCGGGGGAGAGCGCGGGCTCGGAACCCTTGGTCAGCGCGCCGCCCTGCTGCCGCAGGTAGTCGTCGCGGATGTAGACCTCGCCGGTGTGGGTGTTCTCGTAGACGGCCGAGCCGTAGCTGCCGCCGACATTCGGCCAGGTGTTGTCGGTCTGGGGGACGTTGCCGTCTCCCGGGTCACCGTTCAGGCTGATCCTGGCCGGCTTGCCGTGGTTGCTGGTGGCCTTGACGCCCTCCAGGACGGTGCTGCCGTGGATCTTGGCCGAGAAGATGAGGTTGTTCTTCGCGGGGATCCGGTTCGCCCGGTCGGCGGCGGTCACCTGCCAGGTGGGATGGGACCAGGTCTGCCCGCCCGGGTTGGCGGCGACGGTGACGCGGTGGCTGCCGTCGGGGTCGGAGACGACGAGGTCGCCGTGTCCGTCGACGAAGGCGGCCTTGCTGCCGCTGGGGTTCCAGGCCAGGTCGCGGACAATGGTGCCGAAGTCGATGGACTTGCCGTTCACCATGACGTGGCGGGTGCCGTCGCTGATGGTGAGTCCCCTGGGCACGGTGAGTGTGTGGGCGGACGCGGCTGCGGCGACCATCGCGGCGCTGCCCTTGGCATCACCGCCGGAGGACGGAGCAGCCATCGCGGTGGCGGCCGCGCCGCACAGGGTGAGCAGTGCGGCGGCACCCGCGGTGATGACGGCCGCGGTACTCCGACGGTTACGA
Source organism: Streptomyces sp. NPDC054813 (assembly GCF_053611365.1). Lineage (NCBI taxonomy): Bacteria > Bacillati > Actinomycetota > Actinomycetes > Kitasatosporales > Streptomycetaceae > Streptomyces > Streptomyces sp. NPDC054813. The sequence continues at coordinate 237,619 of NZ_JBSHAF010000011.1, forward strand.
GCGGACATCGAGGTTCCCCCAGGGATGTGAATGACGCTGCGACGAGAGTCTCGCGGGAATCGCCCGCCGTCCCCGGAACCAGAACCGGTCCGCTCGGCTCGCTGCCCCTCGCGATGAGAGGAGTCTTCCCACAGAGGATGACGGAGCTGTGCGCTCGCCGTCACAACTGTGCAATAGCGGGTCGCACCGGGCGCCCGGAACCAGGGCCTGCGCGCCGGTGCCGACTACGACGACGGGGCGGCCGGGGGCTACTTGTTCTTGCCGTTGCCCTGGCCGCCGTTCGCCTGGCTGTTGCCGGAAGCGCCGGAGTTGCCCGCCGTGCCGTTTGCGGAGTTCGCGGCGCCCTCGCCGGACTTGCCCGCGCCGGCCGACCGGCTCGGCTTGGCCGGCGCCTGTGCCAGCTGATCAGAGCAGTAGGCGGCGACCTTGTCCGTACCGCCGGCGGCCGCGACCAGTCGCTGCCAGGCTGTCGCGCCGAGAGCCTTGCCATGGCCCTGGACCTGCTCGTAGGCACGACAGTGGGCTTCGGTGTCCTGGGCCGTGGCGGGTCGGTCCGTCGGCGCGGGGCTGCCGGAGGACGGTGGCGAGGCCGCGTCGCTCGGCCGGTTCGAGGCGGCCGCCGCCGACGGGTTCGCCGTTCCCCGGCCGTCGCCGGCACCCTCGGCGGAGGACCCGACGGAACCGATGGCCGCGACCGCCACACCCCCCAGGGCGAGGCTGGCGAAGACCACGCCGAACGTCAGTTTCGCCGGGTGCCCGGCCCGCCGCTCCGCCACCGGCCGCCAGTCGTCCCGGCGCCGGGTACGTGCGCGATGCGCGCCCGCGTCGCGGGCGGCCCGGAACTCGGCCACGGCCCGCTGCTCGCTCTGGGGCACCGGATCGCCTGCGCGGACGGCGGCGGCCAGTGCCGTTTCCAGCGCGGCGTCGTCACCCGCGTCCCGGTGGTCGGACAGGGCGCCGGGCTGCCCACGTCGACGGCCCCGTACTCCGTCGCCGCTCAGCCGGTCACCCATGTCCGCCTCCATTCCTGTCCGACCGCTTCGATTCGTCCGCTGTCCCGGTTCCGGCGCCTGCCTGTCGGTCCTGTCGTCGTTGTCGTTCATGTCGACTCCCCCAGCGTGCGGGAAGCCACATCCGTCACACCCTCCGCCGCCTCGCCACCGACGCCCAGCTGACGTGCAAGGCGTTTCAGACCTCGGTGGGCGGCCGTGCGCACCGCCCCCGGGCGCTTGCCCAGGACCCGTGCGGCGGCGGGACCGTCCAGACCGACCACCACGCGCAGGAGCACGGCCTCGGCCTGGTCCGGCGGCAGTCCGCGGAGCAACTCCAGGGCCCGCTCGGTGGAGAGGGACTCCAGGGCCTGCTCATGAGTGTTGTACGGGCCGGCCAGATCCAGTACGTCCTGGTCGGTACCGCCCGCCTGGGGCCGCACCCGCCGGCGACGCAGGTGGTCCAGCGCCCGGTGCCGGGCGATGGTCGCGGTCCAGCCGCGGAAGCCGGCCCCGTCGCCCTTGAACCGTCCGAGGTCGCGGGCTATCTCCAGCCAGGCGTCGGACGCCACGTCCTCCGCCTCGTCGCCGACGACGCCGCGAAGGTAGCCGAGCAGGCCCGGCTGCACGATCCGGTAGGCGACCGCGAAGGCGGTCTCGTCGCCGTCCTGGGCCCGCGCGACCGCCGCGCCCAGTTCCCCGTCGTACTCGTGCACACGCCGGGGTTGCCGTACCTGGCCCAAAATTGCCCTCGTTCGCACCGATCACAGCCGAATTCACGCCGTCCGCCGTGCTCCGGTCGCATCGACGGCCCCAAGGTGACCAGCGTGCGCCCTCACAGAAATGTCACAACGCGGCAGGAGTCCTCCGCGGCAACACCGGGCCCGCCGCTCATCCGCCTGCTTCGGCAGGTGCGACCGCGACGGGGCGGGATCGGCGCCGTCCGGGCCGCGTGATGCTTTGGCGCCCTCGTGCGCTCACTCTGTCATGAGTGCGTATCTCCGTCTGCGAGCAGTGCCGGCCCCCGCACTGCGCAACAGTCCGACATGGCTGGAACGGCTTTTCGCGAACGATTCCGAGGCCGACCGGCACCGGATCGACCGCTACCGGGAGGAGGTGCTGGACGAGTGCTGTCTGGATCAGGAGCGCATCTACACCGGCGCTGAGCCGGACGGTCCCGGGGACCGCCCCCAGGCCCAGGTGGTGCTCGGTGGCCGCCCCGTGTTCCGCACCGACCGGCGGAAGCCACCGTTGCTGGTGCTCACGGCGGCCCAGGCCCGTCGGGTGGCCGGATTCCTGGAGCAGGCCGACTTCGACGCGCTGTGGGACTTCGCCCGGGACGGACTGCTCCCCCGCTACGGCGGCGTGACCGCGGAGCCGGCGGCATGGGGTGCGTTCGCCGCGGCGCACCGGGAGCTGCGGGTGTTCTACGCGCACACGGCCGAGTGCGGGGACGCGGTGGTGAAGTGGCGATCCGCGGCGTGAGGGGTGGCGATCCCCGGCATGAGGGGTGGCGATCCGCGGCGGGACGTGTGGGTGTCCGGAGTGGGAGATGTGGCTGTCCGAGGTGGGAGGTGTAACAGTTTCGGCCCTCTGCGCTCTTTCCATGCGGACGACCATGCCGGTCGGCCTGGAGAGGAGGCAGGACTCGTGCAGTGGACGGGCGACAGCGGCGGAGCGTACGGCGAGGATCCGTACGGCGGTGTCGGGTACGGGTACGCCCTCGGCCACGAGGGGACCGGCGGCACCACCACCGACACGGCCATGCCGGAGCCCCGGGCCGCCGGCGCGCCCCTGCACGTTGCCGGGCCGGACCACCTCGCCACGACGGAGTGGGACTCTCCGCACGGTGACGTCATCACCGTGCTGCCGACGGACCACGACGACTTCGACAGTCCCGCATCGGAGCCGGACACAGCGGTGAAGGATCCGGCACGGCCCGTCTTCGTGGACGCCTCCGGGCGCCGCCAGCGCCGCGTGCGGCGCGCCGCACGACTGCTGGTGCTCCCCGCCGGCGTCTATGTCGCCCTGCTGGTCAGCACGTTGCTGGGCGGCCCCACCATCAGCGCTCCGTTCGTCCCGCTCCCGGACACCACGCACCCGGCCACGCCCCGCGCGACCACCCCCGGCTCCCCCGCCGGCGCCGGCCAGGCGGCGGAGAGCGCGAGTTCCGGCGCGGCGTACGAGAACTCCGGTCCCACGGCGCCGCGGACGACCTCCGGCAAGACCGGCCGGCCGACAGCCGCGACCGCCCCCGTGGCCGTATCCGCCACCACCGCGACGCCCACCGGAACCACCTCCCCGACCGCCGGTCCCACCGCGACCGCCGGTCCCACCACCGGCGCCAGTGCCACCGGCACCGACGCGCCCTCCGCCAAGGGGCGCGCCAACGCCGCGTCCCACAAGCCCAAGAAGTGACCCAAGGCCCTGACGTGACCGATCCGACCGATCGCCGACGCCGCTCCGCCGTGCCCCGCCGCCGCGGCCGTACCCGCCGGGTCACACCCCGCACCCACTGGCTGCTGCTGTGCGTGCTCGTGGTGACCCTGTCGGCGGCCCTCCTGCTGCAGGGCTACACCCACCACATGTTCGCGATCACCTCGGACGACGTGACCGGCCCCCGCGGCCGTGCCGACACGGTGCCCGGCCAGGTGGTCCACGGCGGCCCCGTGATCGCGAACGCCGCCGGCTCCCCGCACACCGCCCGCCCGAAGGCCCGCACCATCGCCCTCACCTTCGACGACGGCCCGGACCCCGTCTGGACGCCACGCATCCTCGACGTGCTGCGCCGCAACCATGTGCACGCGACCTTCTTCGTCGTCGGCACCCAGGTCGTGGCCCACCCGGAACTGGTCCGGCGGATCGTCGCCGAGGGCCACCAGATCGGCATCCACACCTTCACCCACCCCGACCTCTCCCGCCTCGCCCCGTGGCAGCGTTCGCTGGAGCTGCGCGAGACCCAGCTGGCGGTGGCCGGCGCGGCCGACGTCACCACCGCGCTGCTGCGGCCGCCGTACTCCTCGGAGAACGACGCGCTGGACGACGCCGACTGGTCCGTCCTGAAGCAGGCCGACACGGCCGGGTACGTCACGGTGCTCTCCACCCTGGACGCCGAGGACTGGCAGCGTCCTGGTACGGCCCGCGTCGTCGCGAACGCGACACCGCACGGCAAGGCCGGGCAGATCGTGCTGATGCACGACGCCGGCGGTGACCGCTCCCAGACGGTCGCCGCCCTGAACACCCTGATCCCCCGGCTCGAGGCACAGGGCTTCCGGTTCTCGACGGTCGGCGCCGCGGTCGGCATGGCCGACCCCGTCCAGCCCGCCGGACCGGGCGACCACCTCCAGGGAATCGCCCTCATCAAGATGCTGCAGCTCGGCGACTGGGCCGTCCGGCTGCTCGACGTGCTGATGTACGCGGCCGGAGTGATCAGCGTGCTGCGCGCGGCGGTCGTACTGGTGGCGGCCCGCAGGCACCGCCGGCTGCGGACGGGGCGCCGGGCCAGGCCCTGGGGGCCGCCGGTGACCGAACCGGTCAGCGTCATCGTCCCGGCGTACAACGAGAGCGCCGGAATCGAGGCGGCCGTACGCTCCCTGGTCGCCTCGGACCATCCGGTGGAGATCATCGTGGTGGATGACGGCTCCACCGACGGCACCGCCGATCTGGTGGAGTCCCTGGGTCTGGCGGGGGTGCGGGTGATCCGGCAGCGGAACGCGGGCAAACCCGCCGCGCTCAACACCGGTCTGGCCGCGGCCACCTGCGACCTGGTGGTCATGGTCGACGGCGACACCGTCTTCGAACCCGATGCCGTCCGCACGATCGTGCAGCCCTTCGCCGACCCCCGGGTGGGTGCCGTCTCGGGCAACACGAAGGTCGTCAACCGCGGTGGTCTGCTGGGTCGTTGGCAGCACATCGAGTACGTGGTCGGTTTCAACCTCGACCGTCGCCTGTTCGACCTCGCCGAGTGCATGCCGACCGTGCCCGGAGCGGTCGGGGCGTTCCGGCGCCGGGCCGTGCTCGCCGTCGGCGGGGTCAGCGACGTCACCCTCGCCGAGGACACCGACCTCACCATGGCACTGTGCCGCGCCGGCTGGCGCGTGGTGTACGAGGAGGGCGCGGTGGCCTGGACCGAGGCGCCCGCGTCCCTGGGCGCCCTGTGGCGGCAGCGGTACCGCTGGTGCTACGGCACTCTGCAGGCGATGTGGAAGCACCGCGGCGCGCTGGTGCAGGGCGGCGCCGCCGGCCGGCTCGGCCGCCGGGGCCTGCTCTACCTCCTCCTCTTCCAGGTCCTGCTGCCCCTGCTGGCCCCCGTGGTCGACGTCTTCGCCCTCTACGGCCTGGTCTTCCTCGACCCGCTCAGAATCACCGCCCTCTGGCTGACCTTCCTGCTCCTGCAACTGCTGATGGGCCTGTACGCGTTCCGCCTGGACGGAGAACGCCCGGGCCCGCTGTGGAGCCTGCCGCTGCAGCAGTTCGTCTACCGCCAGTTGATGTACCTGGTGGTCATCCAGTCCGTCTTCACCGCGGTGTCGGGCTCGCGGCTGCGGTGGCAGCGCATGGAGCGCTACGGCAGCCTGCGGGCACCGGCGGGCGCGGAACCCCCCGCCGAGGACCGCCCTCCGCGGGTCCCCGCCTGAACCCGGGTTCGCCCCGGGACCCGCGACGACAACGCCGGTCCGCACCGGATTCCGCTGCCGGGCGTGGCTGCCGCTCGGCGCGGTCGTCCTGGGCGGCGGGGCGTCGGGACCCGCGCCGGGGCGGCAGGCACGGCTCCTCTAAGGCCGTCGCAGGAGCCCCCTTTCCATGGCCACCACCACCGCCCTCGTCCGGTCGTTCACATCGAGTTTGGCGAACAGCCGCAGCAGATGCGTCTTCACCGTGGCCTCGGCGATCACGAGGCGTCTGCCGATCTCGGCATTGGTGAGGCCGTCGGCCACCGCGCCGAGGACGTCGGTCTCGCGGTCGGTCAGCGGATCCTGGACGGGGCGCCGCATCCGCGCCACGAGCTTCTCGGCGACCCGGGGAGCCAGCACCGTCTCGCCGCGTGCCGCCGCGTGGATGGCGTCGACGAGCTGTTCGCGGGTGGTGTCCTTGAGCAGATAGCCGATGGCACCGGCCTCCACACCGCGCTCGATATCCGTGTCCGTGTCGTACGTCGTCAGGATCAGCACCCGGGTACGCGGATACCGGGCGACGATCTCGGTCGTCGTCGCCACCCCGTCCAGGACGGGCATCCGCAGATCGACCAGGGCGACGTCGGGGTCGTACCGCTCCACGAGTCCGAGCGCCGCGCGCCCGTCGCCCGCCTCACCGACGATCTCGATGCTGTTCTCGGCGGCGAGCAGGGCGACCACGCCGGCCCGCATGACGGTGTGATCGTCCACCACGACGATACGCAGAGCCCCCTCGCTCATGCTCCGGCCTCGTCCGCCGTGGGGATCATCGCCAGGATCCGCGTCCCGTCTCCCACCGAACTCGTCACCGTGAACCTCCCGCCCAGCTCCGCCAGTCGTTTGCGCATGCCGTAGAGCCCGAAGCCCGTCGACTCCTCCACCACGAATCCGGTCCCGTCGTCGGTGATCTCCAGTTCCACTCCGTACGGACGCCGGACCAGCACCACGCCGACCGTGGACGCGCGCGCGTGTTTGCGCACGTTGGCCAGGGACTCCTGGGTGCAGCGCAGCAGCGCGATCCGGGTCTGCTGGTCGCACTCCAGGTCTGCCAGGTCGGCGTCCACGGCGAGCCCGGTGTCCTCCGCGAAGCGGTCCAGCGTACGGCGCAGAGTCTGCGTCACCGAGCCTCCCGTTGTCCCGCCCGTACCCGGCTGCTGCACCCCACCGACCAGCTCCCGGGCCTCGGCCAGGTTTTCCCGAGCAGTGGACTCGATCGACCGCAGCTGCTGGGCACTGCGCGACGGATCGTCGGGCATGGCCGCCCGTGCCGCCTCCGCGAGCACGATGATCGATGCGAAGCCCTGCGCGAGCGTGTCATGGATGTCCCGGGCGATGCGTTCCCGTTCGTCCGCCGCGCCCTGTCGCTGGTGAGCCTCGGACAGCTGCGCCTGCGTCCGCTCCAACTCCTCGATCAACCGTGCCCGTTCGTTGCTCTGCGCGACGACCGAGTGCGCCCACAGGCCGATCAGTACGCCCACCGCGACCACGATCAGGGTGGACACCAGCGTCTCGCCGAAGAACTCCGCCGACCAGCCCTGCCGGACCAGGCTCCCGGCCAGCGTGGCACCGGTGGCCACTGCGAGGAACCCCATCGAAGCCCTCGGAGTGCGCCCGAACATCCAGTAGTGCGGCAGCGTCACCATGAACAGCGCCGCATAACTGCTGCCCAGATACGCCAGTCCGCCTAGTGCGAGCACGAGCACCGAGAGGTAGACCCGCGGACGTACGACAGGATTCCCCGGGAAGCGGTCGAGAACCGCGTAGCACAGCACCACCCAGCCGAGCAGCGCGAGCGCCTTGTACTTGCTCCCGCCGGACGGTGCGGTCGTCACCAGCCCGACGGCCATCGCACCGAACAGCGCCCAGCACACCGCGTTCCACCGGCGCAGCGAGGTGGCCCAGAAGGCGTCGGCCGAGGGGTCGGCGAGAGCAGTCATGCCGATCAACGTACGTCGACCACCGGTTGCCCGTCGGCGATTTGAGCCGCCGCCTTTCGCTCCGCTGCCCGCGAGGGCCACCAGCTCGCCTCACCGAGCAGCAGCATCGCCGACGGCAGGACCATGATCCGGACGACGAAGGCATCGAGCAGCACGGCCCCCGCGAGGACGAAGCCGATCTGCTTCATCTCGATGATGTGCAGGAAGACGAAACTCACGAACACGGTCGTCATCACCACCGCGGCGCTTGTCACCACGCTCGCCGACCGGTGGATTCCGTCGAGCACGGCCTGCCTCGTGGACGCGCCCGCGAGCACGGCCTCCCTGATCCGGCTCACCACGAACACCTGGTAGTCCATCGAGAGCCCGAAGAGGATCACGAAGAGGAACAGCGGTACGCGCGAGCCGATCGAACCCGTGGAGTGGAAGTCCAACAGCCCTTCGGCCCAGGTGCCCTGGAAGACCAGGACGAGCAGTCCGAGCGCCGCCGCCGCGGACAGCAGGTTCAGTACGACACCGATCAGGCCCAGCACCACCGAGCGGAACGCGTATGTGGTCATCGCGAAGGTCACGAGCAACAACGCCCCGAGAACCAGGGGGAGTTTGCTGTTCTGGTGAGCGGGATAGTCGGCGTACCGGGCGACGTCCCCGCTCACTCCGGACTCGGCCCCGTCGATCCGGCCGACGGTCGCAGGCAGATAGTCGTCCCGCAGGTGGTCGAGGGACTCGTACGCCTGCTCGGAGTTGCCCAGGTAGGGCACCTTCAGTTCGAGCACGCTGATCCGGTGGTCGGCGGAGGTCCGGATGCCCGAGGCGCCGGCGAACAGCGGGTCGGCGTCGGCGCGTCGGACCAGTTCGCCCAGCGCCCGGGTGACCTCGCCGGAGCGCGCGGCGTCGGCACGTACGACGACCTGGTGCGTGACCCGCTGCTCGGGGAACGCGTCGTTGAGCCGGTCGTACACCCTCATGGCGGGGATGTCCCGGGAGTGCGTGTCCCGGCTCATCTCCGTGATCTTCAGCCCGGCCAGCGGGGTGACGAGGGCGAGCAGGGCGAGAACGGAGACGCACAGGGTGGCCAGGGGGTGCCTGCTCGCCGGCCGCAGCAGCGCGGCCCACACGCGGCCGCCGCCGTCGCCCCGCGTCCGGCGCGCCGGCTTTCCGCGCAGGGCCCTGCGGCGGGCCCGGCGCTCGGCCCGCTGCCCGAGCTTGACCAGCAGCGCCGGCAGCGCCGTCAGGGAACTGGCCACCGCGACCAGCACGACCACGATGGTGCCGGTGGCCAGCGAGGAGAAGATGACGTCCGAGGCGAGATACAGCGTCGCGGTGGAGGCCACGACCGCGAGTCCGGAGATCACGACCGCCCGGCCCGAGGTTGCCGCGGCCAGCTCCACCAGCGCCTCGGAGCTCAGCCGGCCGCCCGAGCGGGCGCGCTCCTCACGCTCCCGCTTGAGGTAGAAGAGCGTGTAGTCGACGCCGACGGCGAGGCCGATCATCAGGATGACGTTGGTGCCGACCCCGGCGTCGGGGGAAAGGTGCGAGGCCACCATCGACAGCCCGACGGCCGCCGCGATCGACGACAGAGCGAGCAGCAGCGGCACCCCTGCCATGGTCACCGACCCGAAGACGACCAACAGGGTGATCAGGGTGATGGGCAGCGTGATCTCCTCCGACAGCGCCAGATCGTCGCCGCGCTGCCGGTCGACTCCCTTGCTGATGGAGGGGCTCCCGGTCTCCTCCAGCAGCAGCGCCGGACGCGCCTTCCCCACGGCCTCGGTCTGCGCGAGCAGCGCGTCGACCTTGTCCTTCGCGTCCCGTTCCTCGCCCTTCAGGGCCACCTCGACCATGAGGATCCGGTGATCCCCGGACAGCAGCGGGTCGGCCACGCCCGCCACCTCGGGCAGCCGCTCCATCCGGGCGGTCAGGTCCTTCGCGGCGGCTTCGGCCGCGGCCCGGTCGAGGGGGCCCGACCGGGAGGAGATCAGCACCTGCTCGGTGGACCTGCGTTCCAGATGTCCCTCGGCGGCCATCGCCTCCGCCCGGCCGGCCTCGCCGACCCGGTAGTCGGCCGTCGTCGCGCTGTGCGTGCCGACGGCACTGCCGATCCCCAGGCACAGCACCACGAACACGAGCCAGCCGACGACGGCCCGCCAGGGGTGCCGAGCGCTCCAACGCGCCATACGGACAGTTAATGAGTTCATACCCAAGAGCCTTGCTGGCCAGCCCAGTTGACGGACAGAGGTGTCTGGTTGAACTTCGCGTCCACCGATCGGTGGACCTCGACCGGAAGAGACCTCCGCGCGTTCCCTGGATCGCCTTGCGATCCGTTTCGCGAGCCGGACGCCGCTCGACGGGCGACCAGCCGTCAGCCCTTCGCGGCAGGTGTGGGGGATTCGGCGGCGTCGTCAGGGCATGCTGGTGGTCCTACGCGCGGGCCGGGAGGTGCTGGGATGCGGTGGTGGGCCGGGGGATGGATGGTCGCCGTGGTGGTTGCCCTGGCGGGGTGCCACGCGTCGGAAGGTGGCGCATCGGTGGGAGGACCGTCGGAGAGCAGCGGCTCGGCGGGGCCGTCGGCCAGTGCGTCGACGCACACACCGGCAGCGCCGACCGGGAGCCCGGCCGGGGAAGGCCCGTCGGTGTCGGCCACCAGTCCCTCCGCTTCGCCGGGGAGGTGTGCCGCTGGGCACGCGGAGGTCACCGTCAGTCCTGGTGACGCGGTCGAACAGCGACTCTGTGTGCGGCCCGGGACTGTGGTGTCGCTCGTCCTGCGGCCTCGCACGGATGACAAGCGGTGGACGGCCGTGCGGAGTTCCGCGCCGGTTCTCGTCCTGGCGTCCGGATGGCGGGTGGACGCGGACGGTACGTCCTACGCCTCGCTGCGGTGTGCGGGGACCCGGGCCGGTGCGGCCGAGGTCACCGCGTCGGCGAAGGCGCCGGACGTGGCGGGTGCGGCGAGGGTCGCCTTCACTCTGCACGTGAGTGTGGTGCCGTACACGACGCAGGGGTGACCCCGGCAACCCGGGATCACCCCTGTGACGTCGCTGCGTCAGTGGCAGTCGCGCACGTCGATCGTGTAGATGCCGCGGCCGTGGGTGGCCGCGTACAGCGTCCTGCCGTCCGGGCCCAGCTTGAGCTGGAGCACGGCGACGGCCGGGAGGTTCCCGATGCGCTGCCAGGTCGTACGGCCCGGCGCGCGGTAGACGACGCCGAGGTCGGTGGCGACGGCGAGGCCGCCGTTCGGTGTGACGACCGCGGAGTTGGTCGGCACGTCGGGGAGGTTCTTCGAGATGTCCTTCCAGGTGGTGCCGCCGTCGGTGGACTCGAAGACATGACCGACGCCGGCGCCGGGGCCCTCGGTCCAGTGCCGGGAGAAACCGTTGACCGCGAGGTAGACGTGGTCGGCGTTCTTGGGGTCGACGGCGAAGCCGGCGAGGTAGCGGTTGGGTACGGTGCCGTCCGCGCCGGTGGCCGGGAGGGCGATGTCGTGCCAGCCGGTGCCGTCCGCGTTGCCCACGGAGATGCCGCGGGCGAAGCCCTGGTTGTTGCAGGGGCCGCACCAGGCCGCGTACACCTTGCCGCCCGCGGCCGCGACGGCGGTCGCGGTGCGGCCGGCGCCGAGGTCGTACACGCTGGTCCACTCGTCGCCGCTGCGGATGGCGTAGCCGTGGGTCTGGACCCAGATGTGGCGGCCGCCGGCGATCCAGGTCGCCGGGTTCTTCGCGTCGGCCGCGAGCGGGGCGATGAAGCGGGCCTCGCCGGTGGCGTTGTCGGCGGGAGCGACGTTGTACGACGTGACCTTGCTGGGGTCGGTGACCCAACCGCCGTCGTTCACGGCGCAGTTCTGGGTCACCTGGATGGCGAGGTAGACGTACTCCTCGGCGAGGTTGCAGCCGTTGGCCGGGTCGGTCAGCGTGTCGCCGCCGTCGCCGCCGAAGTCGGAGCCCATGACCTTGTCGTTGCTGCGCAGGATCGACTGGCCGTTGTCCTGCAGGCCGCCGGTGACGGAGACGCCGCCGTTGGTCAGGTCCTTGCCGACGCCCACCGAGTAGTACTGGAGGGTGTCGATGGTGCCGTCGTTGAGCGAGGTCCAGTCGGTGGCGTGCCCGGAGGCGTCCTGGGTGCCGTTGACCGGGCGCTTGTAGGCGCCGCCGTCGTTGCCGACGTAGACGAAGCTCTTACCGTGGTAGCTGCCGATCGCCACGCCGTGCTGGTCGGAGTGGGTGGTCTGACTGCAATCGCCCGTCTGCTTGGTCGGGTCGATGGACCAGCAGGGGAAGCCGAAGTTCCAGTACGGGCCGACGGTCGACCAGCTGGTGCCGCCGTCCTTGGTCTCGTAGACCTCTTCGAGGCCGGCGTACACGTGCTCCGCGTTGGCCGGGTCGACGGCCAGGAACTGGTTGTACCAGGCCTGCACGCCCGGCATGTAGCCGCTGGAGGTGAGCGCCGAGCCGTCGGCGGCCAGGCCCCGGTAGTCGGCGATCTTCGTCCAGGGGCCCGTGGGCGAGCCGGACTTGGAGACGTAGATGCCCTCAAGACCGCTGTCCGGGTTGGTGTTCAGCTGCTCCGGGGACTGGTCGATGGCGTAGTAGCGGGAACCGTCGGCGGAGCGGGCGAAGGTGACGTTGCCGACGTCGTCCGGGTCGGCGGGCAGGTCGCCCAGGCCGCCGGTGATCCGGGTCCAGGTGCCGTCGGAGCCCTTGGTGTAGAAGCCGTTGTAGTCGTCACCGCTGCGCCAGCCGACCGCGAGGACCACCTTGGACGGGTCCTTCGGGTCGATCGCGATGTCGTTGGCGATGTTCTTGTACGCGGCCGAGTCGTCGTTCGCGAGGGAACCGCCCGGCAGATAGTCGGGGTTGGGCGCGAACTCCAGCTTCCAGGCGCCGCTGAGCTTCTTCGTGGAGTGGCTCCACACGCCCTCGCTGGTCGCGGCCCACACCTTGCCGCCGCCGAAGCGCAGCTCGTGGATGGTGGTGGACTCCAGTTCGTCGCCGCCGACCCGGCTGCGGGCGGAGAACGTGCCGTGGTGCGGGTCGGACAGGACGTAGACGCCGCTGCCGAGGTAGGCGTCCGCGTTGGTCGTCGCCTCGCCGGTGCCCAGCCACAGCCGTCCGGCGCCGTCCAGCGCGAGCGCGCCGGTGGACTGCGAGGGCAGCTTGTCGCTGATGGGCTGCCAGCGCCCTCCTCCGGTGTGCGAGCGCCACACTCCGCCGCCCGCGCTGCCCGCGTACACGTACCCGTCGTCGTCGGCGGCCATCGCGGCCATCCGGCCGGTCACGTTGCCCGAGCCGCCGCTGGAGTTGGAGTCGTAGTCGCGATAGCGCGGGTCGTCGGAGTTGTACGGCAGATCGGTGATGTTGCGCCAACTTCCGCCGGTGCTCGGCAGGTTGGTCAGGCTCGTCCAGGCGGCTCCGTACGCACCCGGTGCGACGACGCCGGGTGAGGTGCGGGCCTCCGCGTACTGGTCCGCGCCCTCGGCTATCTCGTCGGCCTCGTTGCCGTCGTCACCGCCGCCGTCGTCCTGGGCCTTCGCCCTGGGGCTGACGGCGCCTACCGACTGCCCTCGTTCGGCGGCGAGTTGAGCGAGGGCGCGGGCCCCGAAGGGGCCGCTGTCCGGGCCGGGCGCGGCGCCGGCGGGTATCGCCACGAGTGCGGCGGATGCGGTGATGGCGCAGATCGTGAGCCATCGTCTCTTGCGGGTTGGTGCTGACACCAGGTCCTCCCCAACGGGAACGGGTACAGCCGTCGGGGACGACCCGACCACCGGCGGCGGGAGGCGTCCGGCACTTGGACAGTCCTTGACCAGAACCTGTCACTACAGATGGCCGGAAGCCGACCGGCTCAGCGCGCCTTCATCGGGGACTCCGGGTCAGAAAGCCGCGGTCCGGGCGCGGGCAACGGCCGGCAGCACACCGGCGAGCACGAGCGCGATGCCGCCGGAGATCAGCAGCGGGAGGTGGCCGTCGGCGCCCCAGGCGAGCCCGGCCCACACGCCCGCGAGCAGGACGGCGGCGCCGGTGGCGCCCTGGTAGAGGCCCTGCGCGGTGCCCTGCTGGTGGTCGGGGACGAGCGTGGAGATCCAGGCTTTGCCGACGCCGTCGGTGCAGGCCGCGAAACCGCCGTAGAGCGGCAGCACCACGAACACCGACCAGGGGCTGTGGATCAGGCCGAGGCCCAGGTAGCCGATCGCGAAGAAGACCAGACCGGCGGCGAAGACCAGCGGGCGTGGCAGCCGGTCGGACAGCGCCCCCGCGGGGTAGGACAGGGCGGCGTAGACGAGGTTGTAGACGGCGTACGCGCCCACCACCCCGGCCGTCGAGAGGCCCAGGTCGTGGGCGCGCAACAGCAGCAGCGCGTCGGGGAAGTTGACGAGGTTGAAGGCGAGCAGCACCCCGAGAACCCGCCAGTAGGGGCGGGGCAGGGACCGCCAGGGTGTGCGGGCGGCCCGCGTCGGGGAGCCTGCCGCCTCTTCGGTTCGGGGGTCGCGGACGGCGGCGACCAGCGCGACCGATGCGACGGCGGGGATCACGGCGATCCAGAACAGCGGGCGCAACCGGTGGTCGAGCGCCTCGTACAGGACCAGCCCGACGAGCGGGCCGACCACCGCGCCGGCGGTGTCGGCAGCACGGTGCAGCCCGAACACCTTGCCGCGCTGTCCGTTCGGAACGCCCTCGACGAGCAGCGCGTCGCGAGGCGCCCCGCGCATGCCCTTGCCGAGCCGGTCGGTGACCCTGGCGACGAGGACCAGCGGCCAGGCGGTCGCGAGCGCGATGAGCAGCTTGCCGACCGCGGCCAGGCCGTACCCGGCACCGATCAGCGGCCGGCGGGCGAACCGGTCGGCCAGGCGCCCGGCGGCCACCTTGGTGATCGAGGCGGCCCCCTCGGCCGCTCCCTCGATGGCGCCGACCGCGACGGGCGGGGCGCCGAGCACCACGGTCAGGAAGATGGGCAGGATCGGATAGAGGAGTTCACTGGCCGCGTCCTGGAGAAAGGACACCCCGCACAGCACCTTCACGTTGCGGGTCAGCCAGGCGGGGCGGCGTCCGGTCGGTCGCGATGCGCTGCTGGGTTCTGTCACGGGTACAGGATCTCCGGGAAGCGGTCGAGCGCCATGGTGACGTCGGCCGGGGTGAGGGCTGCCGCGGCGACCGGGACCACCTCGCGAACGGACACCGGTGTGATCTCCTCCCCCTCGCCCGACGGGACTTCCGGGCCGTACGTCGCTCGGGCCGCCACAGGACGTTCCGGATCCTGCCTGACGACCTCCCGCTTTGACAGAGGTCCCGCCGCCAAGCGTCCACTCCCGCACACGGCTTGGCCGTCTCCTGCCGAGATGTGGTGGCGGGTGAGTGTCCGCGAATGCACAGCCTGTCGGGTGAGGCGGGGTGCTCAGGACGCGGCCACTCCGCCCGGAGTCCTCGACCGCATCGCCGGGTCCAGGAGGACCGCCGGCCCGTCCGATCGCAAGTCTCTAACCAGCCGTAGGGATATCCCCACGGTTCACGGCAACCGGGCGACGAACGGTTAACTCTCAAGTACCTTCGCCGGGCATCCGCTTCACCGGCCTCCCCACCCCCACCTCAACGGAGACCACATCCCCATGTCCGCAGCGACAGACGCAAGGGGCTCCGGTCCGCCGGACGCCCGATGTAGCACCCCCGCTCCCACCGTCCTGATGGACGACCAGGCGCTCGTGGGCTTTCTCGGCGCGGCCGTCGGCGAGTACCAACTCATCACCGCCGAGGCCCCGTTACCCTGCTTCGCGCTCCTGCTCGGCAGTGCGGAGGCGACGACGTACCACGTACAGCGCATCGCCTTCGGCCGTAACGCCCGTACCAGTGACCCAGCGGCCCGACAGGAGTTCAGCGAGACGATCGTGCCGAAGTTCGGGCCGGCCTACGAGAACGAACACCGCGGCTGGTGGATGGACTCCCACGACCTCCTCCAGGCATCCCACGAGGCCGACGCGCTGGGGATGGACCTGCTCGGCTCCATCCACATGCACCCGGACTGGCACCGTCTGGGGCCACCGGCAGAACGGGGTGGGGGGGGGGCGGCGAGGTGGGCGGGGGGGGGGGGGGGCAGCGGGCCGCGCAGCTCCCGGGGGCGCGGAGCGGTGAGCGCAGAGGCGGAGCGATCGAGGGCGGCGAGCGCGAGCGCCGCGG
>NZ_JBSHAF010000011.1:253386-257237 GCF_053611365.1 Streptomyces sp. NPDC054813
CGGACGCTCAGCGAGCGTCCGACCCCCATGGACCGCCACCTCTTCAGCCGCACCGGATGGCCCCTCAACATCATCTGCTACCTGGAGCGCCGGGCCGGCGAGTTCTACCACGCCCTGGCGGCCTGGGCCCCGCCTCCCCGGCATTCGTCCGAAGGCACCGAGTGCCCCGAGGTCGCGCTCCGGATCCGCACCAGCTCACTGATGAAGGCGTGAGAGCGATGCATCAGCCAGAAGAACCCGGCACTCCCGCCCCGGAAGGCACCCGGGACGACGCTCGGGCGATCCGCGCTCTGTGGGCCGAGATGGCCCGAGGCTGGGCGGCCGGTGACGCCGCGCTGTTCGCCGCGAGCTTCGCGGAGGACTGCGACTTCACGACCGTACGGGGCGACAAGCCGCTCGGCCGCACCAGCATCGAGGCAGGGCACGACGCCCTCTTCCGCGGGCCGTACGCCGGAACCGTCCTCGACGCCCGCGTGGTGGCAGTCCGGTTCCTCCGCCCCGACCTGGCAACGGTCGAGGCGGAGTCGACCATCATCACGCCGGACGGCGAGTCGCCGGCCATCACGCACGCGCTGGCCGTCGTGGAACGGACGGCGGAACGCCACTGGTCGATCAAGGCGTTTCACAACATGATCCCCGCGTCCCGCCCGACGCGGCGGGCCCCGGGACAGCAGGCCCCCGACTCGAAGGAGTCCACCGTGGACGAACCCACCGCCCGCCCGAAACTCCGCCACCTGGCCATCGTGGCCCGCGATCCGGAGAAGCTGGCCGAGTTCTACGCCTCGGTCTTCGCGATGGAGCTCTTCCACCGCGACCCCGACGGCAGTTGCTTCCTCTCCGACGGCTACCTGTCCCTGGCCCTGGTCAAGCACCGACTCGACGGTGAGACCCCGCTCGGCATGAACCACTTCGGTTTCCACATCGAGGACACGGCGGCGACCTCCGGGGCGCTGGTGGCCGCCGGCACTCCGAAACCGGCCGAACGCTTCACCGACCGCCCCTTCGCCGAGTACCGGGCCATGGACCCGGAGGGCAACTGGTTCGACCTCTCGGAACACGGCTTCGGCGGCCCACCGGCACCAGCGACCGGGTGACCTCGGAAAGCGCCACGGGGTCGGGTCCTACATGCTCGCGGCGCTTACGCCGATCGGCCCGCATCGCCTCTCGGGTGGATCCGGAATGTCCGTCGCGACTGCACATGCCGGGATCCGACACTGAAACGTGGAACCGCGAATGTTGGTGACGTATTCTTCTATGTACATCACCAACATTGCGCGGGAGGTGCCACATGTCCGTGACCCAGATCGACATCGATGACGACGCCTTGGAACGCGCCATGGCTCTGGCCGGGGTCAGGACCAAGAAGGAGGCGGTCAATCTCGCTCTGCACTTCTACGCCGAGCAGCAGGAGCGGGCGGCACGCATAAGCCGTCACTTCGAGCGTGCGCAAGAGTGGGGTGCCGTCGAGGACGCCGAGCGCCTGCACCGGGCGGAGAAGCACAGCCGGTGATCTACTTGCTCGACACGTCCGGCCTGGTCCGGCTGCTCCGCGATCCAAAACTGCAATCGGCCTGGTACGACGCGATCGATGCCGGGGCCATCGCATCCTGCTATGTGCAGCGCGCCGAGTTTCTCCACAGTGCCCGGAACGGACGCGAGTACGACGAGATCGCGGAGATGTTCACCGATCTCTACCCCGATGTGTCAGTGCCGAAGAACGCGGGGCGCTGGATCGGCTCGGTGCAACACCGCATGGCCCAGGCCGGGGAACATCGCAGTGCCTCGGCTGTGGACCTCGTCATCGCTGCCACCGCGGCCCATCACGGTCTGGCCGTCCTCCATGACGATGCCGACTACCGCGCCGTTGCCCGGCACGCGTCCGACCTGACCGAGCACAACATCCACGACGTGGCCTGAGGCGCATTGTCGCCCGGCAGATCTCGGATGGGGACGTTCTGCGAACACCTGGCCTGCGTTCCGTGCCGGGCTGACCAGCGGCGTGACATCACCGGCGGCCTTGATCGCTGCCGCTCCAACGGGTACGGGTCACGGCTCACTACTGGGTCGGCGCCACCGCCCGGGACACAGCCGCCCTGACGCACTGCCGGGAGGTGACCGAAGACGTTGCCTGCCGGATCATCCAGCTACGGGAGGATGCAGACCGTCAGCGGCGGTAACCACTGTCGGTTCAAAGCTCTTCTGACACCAAGGCGTGGGAACAGCAGGCTGCTGACTTGGGGTTTCGCTCTGAAGCGGGTGACGAGAACCGAACTCGCGCTCTCAGCCTGGGAACCTTGGGCTCTCTCCGGGTGGTTGCCGGGCTGACTTGTGGCGAAGCAGCTGCGTGGTCTGGATGGCTGACGTCCTGTTCCCTGCCATTGCCATTCCCCGTGGTTCCCCGTTGTTGGCGGTCGGCTGCGGTCATGGTGGTTCTGTACTTCGCTGCTGTACAGCGGGCATGGGATCAGGAAAGCCGCCCGGCCTCGTGAAGCGCGTCGAAAGCCATCTCGTCGACGGCCGAGACCCGGTCCCGATCGGCGTAACAAAACCACGCCTTCTCGGCGATCTCCCTCGACGGGGTCAGCTCACCGCGGTGATCGGCGGTGTAACAGATCATCCGGAAGGGGCCGTGATCCGGATGGCCCTCGCCGATCTCGAAAGTGCCGAAGTGCACCATGGAACCGGGGTCGATCGCCGCCTGCAGTTCCTCGTCGATCTCCCGCACCAGGGTCTCGCCGTCGGACTCGCCCGGCTCACGATGACCGCCCGGGAAGTAGAAGCGATCTCTGCCATGACTACGCGTCACCAACACCCGGTCGTCCCGAACCAGGATCCACGCCACCTTCTCCGGCACACCGTTGCCATTCGCCATGGCTCGGGACCGTATCGGAGGGCATCGTCTGCGTCAGCACCGTCCAGCCTTGGCCACGCTGCTGGCGACGTTCGTATGGGGAAGCCGTGCCGGCGGAAGCGTAGCGGCGAGCCTTGGGGGGAACGACCGCTTCGTCCCGAAGCAACTTGGGCGGGGGTGCCGCCTTGGGCTGGTGCGCCTCTCACCTGTGTTGAGGGTCCGTACGCGTCCGCGCTCGTCCGCCGGTGTACGTCGCCGTTGTCACACAGTTAGACACTCACCGCCGCTGCGTCCCGCAGGCGCCTGTGGCCGAGGAGCGGCTCGCCGTACCCGAACCGCGGCATCGGTGCACAGACCTCCTGATGCCCACCCTTGAGGTCGGCCCGGTGAGGGCTGGGTGCGCCGGACGGGCGGGTACCGGCCCAGCTCCATCCCCTCGCTCCCACGACAGCCGACGCCGTCGTCACCCCGACCGCGGGACTTCCGGCCCGTACTCTCGCGTGGCCACCACAAGGCGCTCCGGGTGGCCCGCGTCCACGCGATCAGCTGGAACCGGAGCTGCCGGCCGCCTTGTCCGCGGCACGACGGTACTCGGCGTTGATGCGCTGAGCTTCCTCGAGCTGGTCCTCGAGGATGACGATGCGGCAGGCGGCCTCGATCGGGGTGCCCCTGTCGACGAGCTCGCGGGCGCGAGCGGCGATCCGCAGTTGGTAGCGGGAGTACCGGCGATGCCCACCCTCCGAGCGGAGCGGAGTGATCAGACGAGCCTCGCCGATGGCTCGAAGGAAGCCCGCGGTGGTGCCGAGCATCTCGGCTGCCCGGCCCATCGTGTAGGCGGGGTAGTCGTCGTCGTCCAGAAAATCACTAAGAGGATTGTCCGCTGTCATGTCACCTCGCTGTGCAACGCGTCGAGGGGCCCCGCGGGCCCCGCGGCCCCGCGCGCCCCGCCTAAAAATAAAAAAAAATTAGGCGCCGCAGGGCGTGGGGCCCGTCGCGATTC
>NZ_JBSHAF010000011.1:257247-258535 GCF_053611365.1 Streptomyces sp. NPDC054813
TAGACTCCCCGTGCGCGAGGACCACATCAAAACCCATCAGTTTGTCGCGCTGTTTCTCCACCCGGGGGGCCCCCGGGGGGGGGGGGGCGGGGGGCCCCCCCCCCCCCCGGGCCCCGAAGGAAATTCAACACCATCTGTCGGCCCTACTGCTGTGCCGACCTTCTGTTTCCGCTACCCGGCCCGGCAGAGGGCAGGGTAGCGGGGGATCTTAGCTGCTTGACCGGGGACCACCATCCATTCCGGGGTCTTGCGGTACCCGGGCCGAGTGCTTCTCGGGCCGGGCGATCCTGATGGCGTCTGCTCCTCCGTTCCTCTCTGAACCAACCACTGGATGAATCGGCACTGCGGTACTGCTGCGGCAGCTCCTCGACATGCGAGCCGCCCAGTGCGGCTCCCAGCGCCGTCGCCGTTCTGGGAAACCTTGGCTTCGAGGCTCGAGAGCCGCACTGACCTGCGAACTTCGTGTACAGCTACCCGCCAGTTCGTTTCTGCCGGGTCTCGTTCGACCGTGTTCTACGACAGGAAGCATAACCACGCTGCGAGGTAATGTCTACTCTGGCAAGAGTAGATTTCACCCCTATGGCAGAGGAGGAATCCTGCCACCTGCGACGATGGCCTCCCCATCCGTCGTCGCGCGCGGCGCCACGACGGATGGGGCCCCACGCCGCTCGGTCGAGAACCGCCTCCCGCCGTCCGCGAAGCTGCTTCACCCCCCGCGGGGCGGGCCCGAGACAGGCCGCTGAATAGGATCTGCCTCATGTCGAACCCTGATGAACTGCTTGTCGCTCTCTCCGCCGCGGTGGAGTCCGAGCGAAGCAATCAGATGTCGCTGACCGTGGTCGTCGGCGGCGCCGTCATCACCGGCCGGCTGGCTCCCGAGGCCGTGTGGAGGGAGCGGGTGGCGGAGGTCCTGAAGGGATCGGACCGCCTCGGCCCGTTCTCCGACGTCTTCACCGGCGACCCGCGAGGGGAACGGCCCGGCCGCGGCGGAGATCCCACACATCTGCACTTCCACCTCGCGCGGATCCTGCAGGGCAGCCTCGGTATCCCGGAGACGGGCGGCATGTACCGAGTCGCGATCAAGGACGTCAGCGCATGGACCGTGGGTGATTTCAGCTACTTCGACCAGTGAGGCGCTGTCCCCGCCCCGCTGCTCGGCCAAGAGTCTCCGAGCGGACGAGGAAACAACAGTGGGGGGGGGGGTGGAGGTGGCGCGCGAGACGACCCGACCCACGACACGCGGGGCGGGTGCGCGCGCCGACCAGCCACACCGCAACGCGGGGTGGGC
>NZ_JBSHAF010000011.1:258545-264666 GCF_053611365.1 Streptomyces sp. NPDC054813
TCCCGCGGGGGCCCCCCGGGGGCGGGGTTGAGGCCCCCGCGGCGGACCCCCCGGCGGTCCTGTCCCGTGGTGACCTGGCCCACCTGCTTGACGGGGTAGCGGCGGCGGCCGATGGTCACGGACGCGCCCGTGACCAGCTCGGGCTTGACGCCCTTCATCGAGGCCAGCACCCCGATCTTGGTCAGGTCGAACGGGTACCGGGCGATGACACAACGCATGATGCCTCCCAGGCATGACGGAAAGGAACTGACCCGGGCGGGGTGGATCAGCCGCGGACGGGAACAGGCCGGAGCCGGATGCCGAGGACGTCCCGCAGACGGATGCGGTCCGTGTACGAGGAACTGGCACGGAGAACGGCGAGCCGGGCCAGAGTGATCGAACCCGTGCTCTGGTCGTCCCCGTCGCACACGGTCAGGTACTGGACACGTGCACCCGCCATGACGGCCAGAGCCACCTCGACGGTCATGTCGTCACAGACCCGAGGCCCGTACGCTTCCATGCCGTCGACCACGGTCGTCGATGCGGGGTCCGCCACGCGGCACTGCGTCTGAACGGGCGTCAAAAATTCCTCCTGCGGTGCGGGTTGGTCGGCTTGGTGGCCATTGCGGCCTGGGGAGACCGCTGCGGCTCCGGGGTCGTGCTGGGCCTAGGCCGCCGAGTCGATGGCGGTGCGCCGCGGTGCCCTGCGGCGCACCGCCGCGCCCGCGGGCCGCCCCTGGCCGGTGCGGCCCTGCCGGCCACGGGACGGGGAAGACGTGCGGCGGGGACGCTCCACGGCCGGAGCGGTGATGACGACCGGGACACCGGACGGCGCCTGGGCGCCGGTGATGCGGCTCAGCTCCGCCTCTCCCGAGCGCACCGGAGTGATACGCGGGGTGATGCCGGCCGAGGCCATCAGTCGGCTCATGTCGCGGCGCTGTCCGGGTGTCACCAGGGTGACGACGCTGCCGGACTCCCCCGCACGGGCCGTACGACCGCCACGGTGCAGGTAGTCCTTGTGGTCGCCGGGCGGATCCACGTTGACGACCAGGTCGAGGTTGTCGACGTGGATGCCGCGGGCCGCGACGTTGGTGGCGACCAGCACCGTGACGTGACCGTCCTTGAACTGAGCCAGGGTCCGGGTGCGCTGCGGCTGGGACCTGCCGCCGTGCAGGGCGGCGGCGCGGACGCCGCTGCTGAGGAGGTGCGCGGTCAGCCGGTCCACGGCGTGCTTGGTGTCCAGGAACATGATGACCCGGCCGTCCCGTGCCGCGATCTCGGTGGTCGTCCGGTGCTTGTCCGCGTCGTGCACGTGGAGTACGTGGTGCTCCATCGTGGTGACGGCACCGGCCGACGGGTCGACGGAGTGGACCACCGGGTCGGTCAGGTAGCGACGGACCAACAGGTCCACGTTACGGTCCAGGGTCGCCGAGAAGAGCATCCGCTGGCCGTCCGGCCGCACCTGGTCGAGCAGGGCGGTGACCTGGGGCATGAAGCCCATGTCGGTCATCTGGTCGGCCTCGTCCAGTACAGTGACGGCGACGTCCCGCAGTCGGCAGTCGCCCCGGTCGATCAGGTCCTTGAGCCGCCCCGGTGTCGCGACGACGACCTCGGCCCCGGCCCGCAGCGCACTCGCCTGCCTGCCGATCGACATTCCGCCGACCACGGTGGCCAGCCGCAGCCGGACGGCGCGGGCATACGGGGTGAGCGCGTCGGTGACCTGCTGGGCGAGTTCACGGGTGGGTACGAGGATCAGGGCCAGCGGCTCCCGTGGTTCGGCGCGCCGGCCTGCCGTGCGGGCCATTACCGCGAGGCCGAAGGCGAGCGTCTTGCCCGACCCGGTGCGGCCACGACCGAGTACGTCACGGCCGGCCAGGGAGTTCGGCAGGGTCGCCGCCTGGATGGGGAACGGTACGGTCACGCCCTCGTGGCCGAGCGCGGCCAGCAACGGCGTCGGCATGGCGAGATCGGCGAACGTCTCGACGGCGGGCAACGCCGGTGTGGTCGTCTTCGGCGGTGCGAACTCACCCTGTGCGGCCCGCCGATTTCCGTTGCCCTTGGAGCGGCTCTGAACACCGGAGCGGCCGACAGCAGCACTTCCTCCGAAACGGTCGTCTGTGCGATTCGTGCGTGTGCGAGTTGTGCGTGCACGGTTCATGTGGAACCTTCCTCGACGTGGGCGCGTATCAAGGAATTTCCGCAGCAAAACGAACGACGCAGAGAATCGCGAGAACGAGCCGAAAAAAACAGGGCTGAATCGCCCTGAAAATGAAGCGAGCTGGGGCCCGCACCCCAAGGTGCGGGCCCCAGCTGCGAAGTATGCGGCAGTGCCGACGCGTCAGGCGGGAACGATGTTCTCGGCCGTCGGGCCCTTCTGGCCCTGCGCGATGTCGAACGAAACCTTCTGGCCTTCCAGCAGCTCACGGAAGCCCTGGGCGGCAATGTTGGAGTAGTGGGCGAAGACGTCGGCGCCGCCGCCGTCCTGCTCGATGAAACCGAAGCCCTTTTCCGCGTTGAACCACTTCACGGTGCCAGTAGCCATTTTATTTCTCCTTCGGAGACGGTGTCAGGAATACGCTCTGTGCGCTTTCCGTGTCGCCGTGATGATCAGCCGCCGGAAAAACCATTCTGGCAACCACACCTGCAACTGATACTGACAGTAGCACGCCGTGAGCGACCCCATGCGGTGAACAATTCCTGGCCGTCTCCCACCTCAGGAATATTTCTCGTGCGCCGTGTCGATTTCTCACTTCGCGACCACAGGAATTGCTCTCCCGGGCCGCACTGTTGCAGTCGAGTCTGTCCGGTCGCAGCGCCGTGACCTCCTTCGACGGCTGGGGCGCGGCTGCCGTCGCCATCAGCTGACGACATGCCGACGAACGCGCCGAGACCCCATCAGCGAGAGGAAGGCCACACGGCGGTTCCGGCGGGGCGACCGCGGCGGTCTTGCGGCCCGCGGGCCGATCGAGCTCCGCACTTGGACGCGATTCTCACCCTAGACCGGTGCGACGTCCGGACTGTCTGCCCGCTGGGCCGCCACAAGGCATTCCGGGTGCTGCCCGACGATCCGCCACTTTGACGCGAGCGTCCTGGTACTGAAGTCCCATCCACAGACAGGGCCTGGTCAGCCGTCGCCTTCAGGCGCAGGGGCATGTGACGCGACCTCACCGAGGGAACGGCAGGCCGAGGGCCAGGACATGCGACGCTTGCCGAAGTCCGCCACGAAACCTCCGGCCGTCGGCGCCCTTTGGCAAACGGGAGCGGTGGCCGCGTGGCATCCGCCAAGCACTCGCGCCCTCCCCGTGCCCGATCTTCGTGTGCTCGACGGGTCGGCGTCCGGGGGATTCTCCAGCAACACACAGACCCCAGGTCACCGACCTGGGGTCTCATCATGGAGCGGGTGACGAGAATCGAACTCGCGCTCTCAGCTTGGGAAGCGACGGCGCTTGCGGAGCAGGAACACTTCTGACCTGCTCATACGTCCTCTGGTACAGCGCCCGCGAGCGCAGGATCGCACCGTATGACCTGGAACCTGCTGCACCTCGCCCGGACGCTGAAGGACCTCGGAGGCATCCCCGCCTACGGCAACCAGCGCCCCGCCTGGGACGCCGGCTGCCACCGCGACTACGCGAACCCCGAGCACCGCTGAGCCTCGCCGCAGTGCTGGATCCCGCGGACCGCTCCCGCCTTACGAGCGGTACGGGATGTGGAGTTGTCATGACTTGACTTGTTCCTCGGGCTTCGGTCCGAGGAACAGGTCAGTGCACGTGGACGTACGTCTCCGGGCCGTTGGAGTCGATGTGGTGGCTGTCGGAGGTGAACCACACGACGGTCCAGGTGCCACCGTGAGTTGCCTTGCCGCTCAGGTGGTAGGTGCCCTTGGTGTCGGTCTTCACGCGCGTGACGTAGTGCCACGTCTTGCTTCCCGTGGCCCGGAACTCCAGGTACGCGTAGGTATGGGAGATGCCGGACCATGTGCCGGACGAACTGCGCTGCTGCAGGTGGCCGCCGAATGTCACGTACGTGTTCTTGCGCACCGTGGTATGGCTGGGTTTGCCTCCGGTGACGCGGGTGGGAGTGCGGTATATCTTGACCGCTGCGCTGTAGGAGGGCGAGTAGTCCGGGGTGCCTGGGAAGTACGCCCGCCAGTAGCCGTTCGCCTGGCCGTCGTAGGTCGCGTAGGTCATGAACTCGTCGCCGGCGAGACCCGACCGGCCGATCCGGGTGCTGCCGACGGTGTGCCACGTCTTGCCGTTGGACGAGTACTGGATCGTCATGGAGTGCGTGCCGCTCGCGAACTCCGCCCCGTGCAGGTCCAGATGGCCGTCGATCACCGCCTCGCCGTACTCGTCCTCGCTGACGTGGAACGGGGTGACGCGGCTGGGCG
The DNA here is from genome assembly GCF_053611365.1 of Streptomyces sp. NPDC054813. NCBI lineage: Bacteria > Bacillati > Actinomycetota > Actinomycetes > Kitasatosporales > Streptomycetaceae > Streptomyces > Streptomyces sp. NPDC054813. The sequence continues at coordinate 262,912 of NZ_JBSHAF010000011.1, forward strand.
ACGGAACGTGCACATATACCGGTGTCGCGTCACTGTCGGTGCTCAGGAGGAAGGGATCGTAGTCCCAGTAGTTGTTGAAATAGTACGCACCGGCGGTGCCGGTGCTGACGGCGAAGGTGCCGGTGGCGGTGGTCTTGACCGTGGCGGAGAAGTAGGCCGGCCCCATGGTGTAGATCTTCTGGTCCGGCGTGCCCACCCATGTGGACCCGACCTTCCGTTCGAGCACACCGGTGATCGTGGTGCGGCCGCCCTTGGGAACGTCGACGTCGGTCTTGCTCAGGATGCGAATCCGGGTGGTCTCCGCCGTCGCCGGCACGGTGAGCGAGGTCTGATCGCCTGTGTCGAGGGAGTACGGGTATCCCGCGGTGGCGGTGCCGTCGGCGCCGGCCGTCCGGTAGGTGACGCGATCTTTCACCGTGACCGTTGCGGCCACCCGCCCGTCCGCCCGCGCGGTGGCGACCGCGACCGTTTCCGACGGGACCCCGGCCTCCGGGTCGGCAAGGGCAACCGACACACCGGCCGGGTCGAGTACCGCGCCGGTGCTGGGGTCGGTGACGGTGATTGGGGCGGAGACGGTGTACGAGCGGTGCTCGTAGTCCACGGAACTCCGGTCGGACGCCAGCTTCCCGACGGACACCTGCGCCGCGTAGGTGAACTCGCCGGCGTCGGGGAAGTCTTCGACGTTTCCCGAGCTGTCCGTCACGTCCACGGAGACGTCGTAGACGCCCATGGCGGGAAGGACGGGCCGGTCGGCCGAGACTTGACCGCCGTAGTAGGGATTGGGCACGAAGTCCGACGTCGTGGCGACGTCGGGCGCGTCCGCGGGCGCCCCGTGCGGCCGGTAGCGGGCGGTGATGCCGGTGACCGTCGCGGTGGCGCTGTAGACGGACAGCGAGAGTTTCCAGTGGTCTGACGAGGAGTTGCCGACTCCGTACACCTCGAACTGGTGCGGATCCGGGCTGCTGTCGGTCGGGGCGGACGTCACGGTCTCGGACGGGACCGGGCCGGCGGTGTCGGCCGGTGTGGCGACCGCGGAGCTCGTTGGTGTGTCCGGTGGGCCCGGGCTCGCAGTGGCACCCGACACCGACTCATGCGGCGCGGATGTCGCGGAGTCGGCGGCGGCTGCCGGAAGGGCCAGTACGGCTGTCAGCAGCGCACCGGCTGTCAGGGCAGGCAGAACAGCGCGAAGTCTCACTCGATGGATTCCCCCAAAATATGCGAATGCCCTTACCACCCATGCCATTTCAGCACCGATCGCAGAGCCACACGCGTCGGCCAATCCTAGAGCCGGCCTACGACGCGACCGCGCTCAGGGCCCGGGCGAAGAGCCCAGGACTCCTCCGGCCGGGGGACCCCTGTGCAGCAACCGAGAGGAATCCCGGAGGCGGGTGCGAGTGTCGGTCGCCCGGACACCCACGGCCGGCCGCAATCCACGACCCGCTCGACCTCGATCGCCGCGACCCGAGTGCGCGCCTGCCGTAAACGGTGCCCGGCTTCTGGGCGGCATCCAGTGGGACCTGCGGAAACTTGCGCAGGTGTGCCGTACAACCCTGACGGGGCTCCAGGGGTCTTGTGGGCATCCTGTCTTCCTAGTGGGGGTTGCATCACTGTGCGTGTGCGCAGCATTTCGGCCGTAACAGCGCTCGCGGTCACTCTCGGTTCTGTCGCCCTGATCGGGTCGGCGGCGGGGGGGGGGGGGGGGGGCGCGCGCGCCCCCCCGCGCGCCCCGCCCCCCGCGGGCCCGCGCCGGGGGTG
>NZ_JBSHAF010000011.1:264676-311739 GCF_053611365.1 Streptomyces sp. NPDC054813
CTCTGGGGTGTGGGGCCGAGATTCGGGCCATAACCCGGCCCTGTCCCAATATGGGTTTTCGGCGCTCTGGGGGGGGGGGGGGGGGGCGGGGGGCCCCCCCACCCCCCCCCCGCGCTGCCCATCACGTCCAGCGGCGACATCATCGTGGACGGCGTTCACCAGCGGGTCTTCATCAGTGACCCGTCGGGAGGCAAGGTCGTCGCCACCGACTACAACGGCACCGTCATCGGGACGATCACCTCGCTGCCGCAGGCTGACGGCCTGGAGCTTTCCGCCGACTCGGCAACGGTCTACGTCGCCGTGCCGGGAGCCGATGAGATCGTGGCCATCGACACGGCGACGCTCACCGAGGCCGGGCGGTACGCGACGGGTGACGGCACAGGTCCGCAGCACCTGGCGCTCGCGGGCGGCAAACTCTGGTTCGGCTATGGCAGCGTCGGCCACGGCAACATCGGTTCTCTGGACCTGTCCGGCGGGCAGCCGCAGGTTTCCCTCGCCCAGGAGGCCGACGGGACGTGGAAGGACGCTCCCCTGCTGGACTCGGCACCCGGCGCTCCCGACACCCTGGCGGCCGGCTCGCGCCAGTACTACTTCACCCTCGGCGTCTACGACGTGTCGTCCGGCACGGCCGGCCGGACCGCGTTCCTCGGCGGGCAGGACGCCGCCATCGGAAACACCGCGGAGGACCTGGCGCTCACCCCGGACGGCACGGAACTCGTGGTGGCCACCTCGGCAGGCGACTTCCAGCAGGTCTTCCGGACCTCGGACCTGTCGCAGACCATCAGGTATCCGAGCGGCTACTCGGCACAACGGTCGGTGGATGTCGCGCCGGACGGCCTCGTCGCGGTGGGCACGGACACCTACGCCAACTTCACCCCCCAGGTGTCCGTCTACGAGCCGGGCGGCACGGCCCCGAGGCGGACCGCCGATTTCACCGACGAACAGGGTGGAGTCTCCCAGGAGACCCTGCTCGATCACGGCGACCTCGCCTTCGCACCCGACAGCAGCCGGCTCTTCGCGGTCACACACGGTCTCTCCAACAGGTACAGCCTGCGCGTCGTCACCGACCCCGGCAAGGCCGTCACCACCGTCACGGTAAACGCCCCGGCGACCGCCGCCCGTGCCAAGTCACTGACCGTCTCCGGCAAGGTCACGAACACGCTCGGGCTGCCCGCGGGGAGCACCGTCGCGGTGACTCGGACGGACCTGGAGTCCCCGAACGGCAAGGCGCTCTTCGCCACGACGGTGAAGGCGGACGGGACCTTCTCCTTCACCGACATCCCGCCCGCGGGCGGCAAGGTCACGTACAAGGTCTCCTATGCCGGCGGCGCCGATCGCACCGCTGCCTCCGCCTCGGACACGGTCGAGGTCTCCCGGTCCTCCGCGACCCTGACCGTGAACAGGAACGGCACGGTCTACGACTACGCCAGCAACGTGACGTTCACCGCCCATCTCGGCACGACGTACAAGAACCGGACGCTCTCGCTCTACGCGGACACAGCGGGCGACGGCAAGGGCAAGTACCTGGTCAAGACCGGCACGGTCAACAGCGCGGGCAATCTGTCGGTCACCTTGCCCCTGAAGCGCGACACCACGGTGAGCGCGTCCTTCTCCGGTGACGCGCGGACCGCCCCGAAGACGGCCACGAGCCGGGTGGGCGCGAAGGTCAAGGTGTCGCTGAGCCTGAGCCGCTACTACAAGACGGCCAAGGTCAGCGGGCAGACCAAGTACTACTTCCGGAAGAAGACCAATCCGCTTCTCACGACCACGATGACGGCCTACCCCGGCCGCTCGCAGAAGCTGGAGTTCCAGATCTACTCCGCCGGCGCCTGGCGGTCGGCGGGGTACGACTACTTCAAGCTCGGCTCCACGGGCAAGTCGGTGGTGGAACTGCGTGGCACGCACCAGACCGGCTACTCGATGCGCGTGCGGTCGTCCTACATCAACAACTCCTCGAACGACACCGTGAACTCGACCACGCACGGCTCCTGGAGATACTTCACCTTCACCAGCTGAGGCCGCCCCCCAGGCCCGGCGCATCCGATGACGCGCCGGGCCTGGGAATACGTCTTCCTCAGGAGGCGCGATCGAGCCGAGTGTCACGCTCAAGGACACGATGGCGCGCGCCGGCTACTCCTCGGAGCGGGCCGCGCTGAATCCTCGGTTCAAGGTCGGCTCGTCTCCTCAGCCCCGATGGGCAGCGGTGCCAACACGCTTTCCAACTGTGGTGGTGTTCCTGGAGGCCTCGGACGGGGCCCTTCACCTGCGTTCATGAGGGGTCAGCTGGTGGGGCAAGCCCGGTGAGCGGTCCCCACTGAACGGCCGTGAACGCGGCTGAATGAGACGGAAACTGAGACGGCACAGCCGACCGCCGATACGGCTCCGTACCTCGTTCTGGTGCTGCCGCCACATGGGAGTATGTGAGCGTGGAGACCGCGGCGGACCTGCGAGTGAGTTCTCGGGGACCGACTCGCCCCTCTGACATCGCCGATGCCCTGACGGCCATCGACAAGGAAGAGGCGGGAACCGTCATGACCTACCTGTCTGCGGATGACCTGGTCTTCCCCTGCCGGCTGCGTCGGCGCGGGAGATCGTCGGCATGCCCGAGGGCTTCCGGTTCTACGATCTCCGACACACGGGACACACGCTGTCCACGCGCTCCGGCGCCACGCTCAAGGACACCATGGTCCGGGCCGGACAGTCCTCCGAGAAGGCGGCGCTGATCTATCAGCACTCCGACGACGAGCGGCAAGAGGAGGTCGCCGCCGGGCCGGACGCCACGGTCCGTAAGGCACGGGCCGCTGCCGCAAAGAGAGCGCCCGACAAGCCATCTGGCACGAATCCGGCACGCGACAACTGATCATCATGAACAGCAAAAAGGCCCGGGTCTTCGACCTGGGCCTTCTCCATGGAGCGGGTGACGAGAATCGAACTCGCGCTCTCAGCTTGGGAAGCTGATGTTCTACCATTAAACTACACCCGCGTAAGACGCCGACCGGAGTTGGTGGCCGAACGCTCGCTCACTGTACCTCATCGTGAACCCCCGGCGCTCAGGCCTTGGGGTTCGCGTGCGTTTCAGGGGTGGGTCGGCGGTGGGATCCGGGTGCGGGCGGCCGGAGTTGGGGCGTACGGTGGGGGCTTGGGAGAGGGGCCGGGTGTGCCGGAGTGCCGCCTGGAGAGCCGTCCCTTAGATCCCGTAATGTGGCTTTCCGTCGTCACGGCAGTAAGCCCGACGCGGCTCCTGGGGAAGGGATTCAAGGGACTTGATGGAACACACCGTCGTCCGCTGTGCCGAAGGGCACGTGTTCAGCACCACTTCGTTCCCGATGCAGCAGGCCGAGCGGCTCGGCCCCGGTCGGCTCGTCCGGTGTCCCAAGTGCGCCCGGCTGCGCAGCGTCGTGCCGGTCGCCCTTGAGAAGCAGCAGCAGTAGTAGTCGGCAGTAGCACGGGCGCGCGGACTGTCACGATTGTCGTGGGTCCGCGCGCCTTGCGTATCCTCGGGGCGTGCTTCTCTCAGACAAGGACATCCGGGCCGAGATCGACGCCGGGCGGGTACGGATCGATCCCTACGACGAATCCATGGTGCAGCCGTCGAGCATCGACGTGCGGCTGGACCGCCTGTTCCGGGTGTTCGAGAACCACCGGTACCCGCACATCGACCCCTCCGTCGAGCAGCCGGACCTGACCCGGCTGGTGGAGCCGGAGGGCGACGAGCCCTTCATCCTCCACCCCGGGGAGTTCGTCCTCGCGTCGACGTACGAGGTCATCTCGCTCCCCGATGATCTTGCGTCGCGGCTGGAGGGGAAGTCCTCGCTGGGGCGGCTCGGGCTGGTCACGCACTCCACCGCCGGGTTCATCGACCCGGGGTTCAGCGGGCACGTGACCCTTGAGCTGTCCAATCTCGCGACCCTCCCCATCAAGCTGTGGCCGGGCATGAAGATCGGGCAGCTGTGCATGTTCCGGCTCTCCTCCCCCACCGAGCACCCCTACGGCAGTGAGCGCTACGGCTCCCGTTACCAGGGGCAGCGCGGGCCCACCGCCTCCCGCTCCTACCTCAATTTCCACCGGACGCAGGTGTGAGGGGCCGGCCATGAGCAGTGACGTACGGGAGAACCTCTCCTACGAACGGTTCGGCGTCGCCGTGCGCGAGCTCGCGCAGACCATCGCCGACGACGGGTTCGAGCCCGACATAGTGCTGAGCATCGCCCGCGGTGGCGTGTTCGTCGCCGGCGGCCTCGCCTACGCCCTCGACTGCAAGAACCTGCATCTGGTCAACGTGGAGTTCTACACGGGGGTGGGGACGACTCTCGAGATGCCGGTCATGCTCGCGCCCGTCCCCAACGTCATCGACTTCAGCGAGAAGAAGGTGCTGATCACCGACGACGTCGCCGACACCGGCAAGACGCTGAAGCTGGTCCGCGACTTCTGCCTGGACACCGTCGCCGAGGTCCGGTCCGCGGTGATCTACGAGAAGTCCCACTCCCTCGTGAAGTGCGAGTACGTGTGGAAGCGCACCGACGACTGGATCAACTTCCCGTGGAGTGTTTTGCCTCCGGTACACAGGTCGGGTGAGGCAGCCAAGCCGAACAGGGAATCGCTCTAGGGAGTCCTGTGCGCGCGGCCATGGTCGCGTGTTAGCGGATATCGGTCGTCTGGGTAGCACACCTCAGTGGACTGGATATCTCCGGTGAGCACCCTGGCCGGCGCCGTGGTCGGTGTGGGTTCCGCACTGATCGCCGAGCGCATCCGTTGGCGCCGCGACCAGGAGCGGGAAGGGGCGCAGACACGCAGGGCTGTCTACTCCGCCTTCCTCATGGCGCTCAGCCAAGGTCACTCGGACATGAGGTCGGTCATCCTCAGCCAGGATCGCCCGATCGGCGACCGTCTCTACGGTGACCTTCATCAGGCTCTGGACGGTTCGGGTGTCTGGAGGCTGCGGCAGAGCCTGTCGCTCACTGCCTCCGCCGAGATCATCCGGCTGGCGGTTGATGCGTGTGACGCGCTCACGCGGATGCGGGACGGGCTGATCGAGAATCCCGATGTCAGGAGTGACGCGTACTTTCGGGTGAGGGCCGATCTCTGGCGGGACAACGCTCATCTGCGGGAGGCCATGCGTCGAGACCTGGGCATGGACGGTGCGCCGGATCCTGAGGTCGGCCAGTACCGCTATCCGGCTCCGCCGTGAACAACTGGAGGGGCACCTCCTGAAGTGTCGAGCCGCCCGTGGTGAGGCCGGACGGGCAGGTTCTCGACACCCGACAGGGGCCGACAGAGGCATCGGAGACACCCGAAGCACCATCACAAGGGCCCCCGGCCGAGTCGCCGGGGGCCCTTGTCGTACGCGGGTGGAAGGCTAGAACGTGCCCAGCTTCACGATCGACAGCAGGGCGATCAGCTGGATCGCCGACGCGCCCAGGGCCTTCGGCCAGGGCAGGTCGTGGGACTTGCCGACCATGAGGGTGAGAAGCGCGCCCGCCGCGATCCAGGTGGCCCAGCCGAGGATCTGCACGAAGCCCGCGTCGCCGCCGAAGAACATGGCGAAGAGCAGACGGGGGGCGTCGGTGATCGACATGATCAGCATCGACAGGCCGACCGTCGGCTGCCAGGCCCCGTCGCCGCCCAGCTGGCGGGCCAGGGTGTGGGTCACCACGCCCAGGACGAAGGAGGAGAGCACCATCGCGATCGCCGTCGTCAGCACGATCGGTACCGCGTTGGTGAGGGTGGCGCTTATCGCGTCCGCGCGGGCGCCGTCGAAGCCGAAGACCGCGAGCAGGCCGTAGAGGAAGGTCACGATGAGGGCGGGCCCCCACATCGCGTAGTCCCGCATCTGGAGGAACGTCTGGTTCGGGGCGAGCACGATCCCCTTCAGCAGGTCCTTCCAGTGCAGGCGCGGGCCGATCGGGCCGGACGGCGCCGCCGAACCGGCGTGGTAGGTCTCGCCCCGCGTGTAGCCGTCGGCCTCGTCGACCGAGAACGCCTGGGTGTGGCCCGGCTGGTTCGCCGCGTACGGGTCCGGAGTGCCGGCGCCCTGGCCGCCGTAGCCGTGGTCGTCGCCGAAGTACTCCGGGCCGTCGCCGCCGGGCTGCCCCTGCCCCGGGTAGCCACCGCGCCCCTGCGGCCAGCCGCCGCCCCCGCCGTTCTGCGGGTACGGCTGCGAGGCCGGCGGGTACCCGTACGACGGTCCCGCCGGCTGCCCGCCGAAGCTCTGGGGCGGCGCCTGCTGCCCGTACGCGGGTTGTTGCGGTCGCGTGTGCGGGGCACGGTCGTCCCGGCCGCCGCGTCCGATCCTGAATCCAGCCACGTCATCGAACGTACCTGGTCCGGGAGATCCGTGTGGCGGGCTCGGGCGCCCGAGCCCGCCTTTGCCGCAGAGCTGTGACATCCCCTAAGGGATCCCCATGGGATGTCCAAGGCATGTCCAAGGGACTCCCCTTGGGGGCCCGGGCGTCACTGGCCGATGGTGAACCCCAGCTGGGGCGCCCCCGCCGTCGAGACACCCACCGACGTCGGTCCGAAGCTCACCGCGCCCGTCGCCGTCAGGCCCGAGGCGGAGCCGCGCAGGGTCCACACCGCGCCGTCCGAGCCGTTCTCGCCGCGCGCGCCGACCGCCAGGTCGGCCTTGCGGTCACCGTTGAGGTCGGCCAGGTGGACGGCGGAGCCGAAGAAGTCGTTGTCCTCGTCGGCGCCGGGGACACCGGGTGTGTTCTCGGTGTACCGGGTGGCGCCCGCGCCGGTCAGACCGGCCGCGGAGCCGCGCAGCAGCGTGACCGTGCCGGTCTGCCAGGCCGCGCCGACCCCCTCGAACTCGGCGCCCACCGCCACGTCGGCGTATCCGTCGCCGTTGACGTCGCCGACGGAGAGCGAGTCGCCGAACGAGCTGGTGCCCGGGGCGCGGGTGGCGCCGGGGACGCCCGGGCTGTCCTGGGTGAGCGCCGCCTGGGGTGTGGGGCTGATGCCGTGCGCGCCGCCCAGGTAGGCGGCGACCGTGCCGGGCCCGACCTTGTCGCCGTAGACGGTGTTGTAGGACGTGACGACGTCGTCGTAGCCGTCCCCGTTGAGGTCGCCGACGACCGCACGCTGCCAGCCGCCGCTCTCCAGCGTCCGCTGGGCCTTCGGCCGGGACTCCGCGCCCAGGTACACCAGGTTGCCGTCTATGTACTCGCCGCTCCCTGAGCGGATCGAGCCGCTGATCACCAGGTCGTCGACGCCGTCGCCGTTGATGTCGCCGGCGGCCAGCGACTGGGAACCGTAGAGGTTGCCGGTGGCCAGGGACGGCACCACCCAGGTACGGGACGCGGCCCCGGTGGTCTTGGTGAAGGTGCCCCGGAAGATCTGCACGTCGGCGCCCGTGCTGCCGACGGCCAGGTCCGCCCGGCCGTCCGCGGTGAAGTCGCCGACCGCCAGGGACATGCCGAAGCGGGTGTGGGAGGTGCGGGCCGGGTCGGCGACGATACGACCGCCGGTGAGGCCCTTCTTGCTCCCCCAGACGATCGTCACCGACCCGGCCTCGCCGTCCTCGCCCTCGGCACCCACGACCAGGTCGGCGTACCCGTCCCGGTTGAGGTCCCCGAAGGCGAGCGACGAGCCGAACGCGTCGTCCTTCTCGGCCGTGCCCGGGACACCCGCCGAGTTCTGGGTGACGACGGTACGGCTGGACGCCTTGACGCCGGACTTGGAGCCGTAGGTGACGACCACCGCGCCCGCCCGCGCCCTGCCGCCGACCGTGGCGCCCGGGGCGGCGGTGGCGAGGTCGCGGTAGCCGTCACCGTTGAAGTCGTCGGCGTACTTGGTCGGCGCGGCGGAGGCCGGGCCGGCCAGCGGGACGAGGCCCGCGGTCAGGAGTGCGGCGAGGGTCGCCGCCGTACGCATACGCATGATCAGCCCTCCAGTACGTCGCCGAAGTAGGCGGTCCCCGACGGGCCGCCCAGGGTGGTGCCGGTGAAGGTCCTGGAGCCGCCCGCAGTGATGCCGGCGGTAGTGGACTTGAAGAGCCAGACGGCGCCGGCGCTCTTGTCCTCGTTCGCGGCGGAGGCGACCAGTTCGGCCCGGCCGTCGCCGTTCGCGTCGGTGAGACGGACGGCCGCGCCGAAGTTGTCGAGGGTCTCGGCGGTGCCGGGGACACCCGCCGTGTTCTGGGAGAAGAGCTTGGCTCCGCCGCCGGTCAGTCCGGCGGCGGAGCCGCGCAGGACGGTGACCGTGCCCGCCTTGCGCGCCGAGCCGAGGGTCTCGTCCTCGGCGCCGACGGCGATGTCCGGGTACCCGTCGCCGTTCACGTCCCCGGCGGACAGGCTCCAGCCGAAGCCGTCGCCCTTCTCGCCCTTCTCCGGGACGCCCCCCGTGTCCTGGGTGATCCTGACGGGAGTACGGCTGCTGAGGCCGCCGGCCGCGCCGTAGGTCACCGTGACCGCCCCGCCGAGGCCGCCGTTCGGCTCGGTGGCCGACTTCTCCAGGAAGTTGCCGGTGACGATGTCGCCGTAGCCGTCCTTGTTCACGTCGGCGATGACCGCTTCGTAGCCGCCCGCGAGCTTCTTGCCGACCTTGAGCGTGCCGGTCGCGGAACCGGTGTAGAGGACGCTGCGAGTGCGGTAGTCGCCGGAGGCGGTCTCCTCCTGGCCCATGACCAGCAGGTCGGTCTTCCCGTCGCCGTTGACGTCGCCCGCGATCAGCTTGTCGGAGTAGATCGTGGTCTGGGCGACCGTGTCGATGCCGACCAGGGCAGCCGCCTTGCCCTTACGGGTGAAGGGGCCGCGGAAGACGTCCAGGGACGGCGTGGAGTTGTTGCCGACGGCCAGGTCGGTGTGGCCGTCGCCGTCGAAGTCGCCGGCCGCCAGCGCCCAGCCGAGTTCGTTGCGGTACCTCGGCATCGGTGAGGAGAGGTTGCTGGCGCCCTTGAGGCCGCTCGCGCCGCCCCAGAGCACGGTCACGTTGCCGTAGGAGTCGGTGGTGCCGATCCGCTCGCTGTGGACGCCCACGACCAGGTCGGTGTAGCCGTCGCCGTCGAGGTCGCCGGTGGTGAGCCGGTCGCCGAAGTAGTCGCCGGAGGCCGGGTTGCCGGGGACGCCGGTGGTGGCCTGGCTGATGATCTGGCGCTTGGTGGTGTCGAGGCCGTTCCTGGTGCCGTAGACGACCGCGACGTAACCGGCGCCGGACTTGCCGGAGATCTTGGCGACGGGTGCGGCGATCGCGAGGTCGCGGTAGCCGTCGCCGTTGAAGTCGCCGGCCAGGCCGGAGGGGGCGGCGGAGGCGGTGGCGGCGGGCAGGGCGGTGAGCAGGCCCGTGGTGAGGGCGGTGGCGAGCAGCAGGGTGGTGCGCTTGGGCATGGACTTCCCCGTGAGGTGGTGAGGTGACGAGGTGACGAGGTGACGAGGTGACGAGGCATGGTCGGGTGGCGGCGCGTCACCTCGTGGTGGTCACGCCGAAGTTGCCGTCGCCGTTGCCGTCGCCGTTGCTTGCGGCAGAGCTGTGGGATCCCCCCGGAACCGGCCCCCTGAGGGCCGGTTCCGGGGCCGCCCGGGGGCGTCAGCCGGTGAGGCCCATGCCGAACGCGCCGTACGTACGGGAGAGCTCGAAGGTACCCGGGCCGAAGGACTTGGCACCCGTGGCAGTGATGCCGGAGGCGCTGCCGCGCAGGGCGGTGACCGCGCCGACACCGTCGTCCTCGAAGGAGGCCCCGACGGTCAGGTCCGCCTTGCCGTCCTTGGTGACGTCCGAGAGCACGAGGTCCGAGCCGAAGTAGTCCATGGACTCGGCGGTGCCGGGGACACCGACGGTGTTCTGGGAGATGGTCCGGGCACCGGTACGTGAGACGCCGCCTGCCGAGCCGTTCATCAGCACGACCAGGCCGGTGTCCTCGGCCGCGCCGATGTCCTTGAAGACGACGCCGATGGCCAGGTCGCCGTAGCCGTCGCCGTTGGTGTCACCGATGGAGACGGCGCCGCCGAAGCCGTCGTCCGCCTTGTCGGTGCCGGGGACGCCCGTGGCGGACTGGGTGAGCTCGGCCATGGGGGCGTCGCCGTTGACCGGGCCGCCCTTACTGCCGCGGATGACGACGACCTGGCCGCCGAGAGTGCCGGTGTGGTCGTCGTCCTTCGAGAAGACGTTGCCGATGGCGATCTCGTCGTAGCCGTCGCCGTTGATGTCGCCCAGGGCGAGGGAGGTGCCGCCGTTCAGCGGGCGCGGCTGGGTCGCGACCACGCCGTTGGACGCACCGAGGTAGGCGGCGCCCTTGGACCAGCTGCCCGACGGGTCCGAGGTGAGCGCGGTGCGGTAGGTGAGGACGAGGTCGGCCTTCTTGTCGCCGTTGGTGTCGCCCGCGGCGAGCGCGTCGATACCGTACTTCGCCTTGTCCGGCGTGGGGACCTTCTGGGTGCCGCCGGTGGTGCCGGACTTGGTGAAGCCGCCCTTGACGATGTAGGCGTACGACGCTGCCGTGCCGGACGCCAGGTCGGCCTTGCCGTCGCCGTTGAAGTCACCGGCGGCCAGCACCGAGCCCCAGGCCTCGTGCTTGGCCGCTGACGGGTCCTTGACCGTCGTACCGTTCTTCAGGCCGCTCGCCGAACCCCACAGGATCGTGACCGAACCGCCTTCGGTGTCCGAGCCGTTGGCCTCGCCGGGCGCGCCGACGGCGAGGTCGGTGTAGCCGTCCTTGTTGAAGTCGGCCACTGCGAGCGCTCGGCCGAAGAAGTCCTCGGTCTCGGCGGTGCCGGGGACACCGGCGGTGTTCTGGCTGACGATCGAGCGCTTGGCGGGGTTGAGTCCGGAGGCGCTGCCGTAGACCACGGCGACGTACCCGGCCATGTTCTTGCCGCCGACCTTGGCGTAGGGGGCGGCGAAGGCGACGTCGCCGTAGCCGTCGTGGTTGAAGTCGGCCTTGTAGGCGTGAGCCGTGGCGGCGGACGCGACGGGGGCCGAGAGGGTCAGCAGACCGCCGGTCAGCGCGGCGGCGGTGGCCGTCGCGAGGGCGAGGCGCGGGAACGTGTGCATGCGGGTCGTCTCCTGCGGCATGCGGGGGCCGCCCGCCTCCCGGCGGACGGCCGAAGTCAATGGTGTCCAGCGATCAGGAGACCCGCACCGAGGAGTAAGGGTTGTACATGGGTTCGGTGAATCTTTGAAACTGCTGTGACTTACGGGGACGTTGGTCCCGACTGATGCACGACGGGCCCAAGAGCGTAGTCAAGATCAATGAAGATGTCCAGCTAAGCACATAGCCTTGACCTGCGGCGATGAGTGCCACGCGACCCGCTTTGATCCAGACCCCCGGGTGTCTATTTCGCGGAAATGCGCGTAACCATGGGGGCCGGGTCCCTGAGGGCCCTTCGTTCAGGGATTGACCCACCCCCCCTGTGGGCCCAGACATGAGAAAGACCGTCCATCACGGTGGGCAGACGGTCTCTCAAGTTGGGTCGGGTCACTCCGCGTCGGCAAGCGCCCGATACAGCGTCGCGCGGGACACCTTGAGCGCCTTGGCAATGGCCGTCACACTCTCGCCCTTCACCTTCCGGGCACGAGCGGCAACCAGCTTGTCAGCGTCCATGACGGACGGCCGTCCACCCGTCCGACCCTGAGCCTTGGCAGCGTCCAGACCCGCCCGCGTGCGCTCAACGATCATGTCTCGCTCAAGCTCAGCAAAGGCAACCATCATCGTGAAGAAGAACTTGCCCTCACCCTTCGGCGAGTAGCTACCAGCCAGCGTGCCCGTCAGAATCCGCAGCGCGATCCCCCGGGCGTGCAGATCCTCGGCGATCGTGAGCACGTCTTTGGTGGAACGGCCCAAACGGTCCAGCTTCCACACAGTGAGGGTGTCGCCCTCCCGCATGTAGTCGAGAGCGGCGAGCAGTCCGGCACGGTCGACGTTCTTGCCGGACGCCTTGTCCTCGAAGATGCGGGCGCACCCTGCCTCAGCGAGAGCGTTCGCCTGAAGCTGTGCGTCCTGCGCGTTGGTGCTGACTCGCTGGTAGCCGATCAAGGTTCCGGTGTTCTTCGTCGTCGCCATACCGAGATCGTCTCATAACCCGTCTCAAAACATTAATCCTCTCGGGCATGTTCTGAGACGGGTTTTGAACACCGAAAGCACCCCTCGGGCCACCTCGCGGCGACCGTCTCAATAACCATCGATTGTGAGACTGTGTCCGGCGGTCGCTCTCCGCAGAGTGCCCTCAGGCCAATCCGCGATCACTCGGGCGCCACTGTCCCGTCCCGAATGATCTGGCCCCCATCTCAAGTGGCCTGGTCTGATTCGTCGTTGATCTCACTTGATCTGGTTCGCGATCCTGATCACTGCACTACTCTGTCGAGCCATGGACGCGGACCGCTGGTTGGCAGACACCCGGACCTCCTATGACACGGTCGCGGTCAGCTATGCCGACCAACTACGCGAGGCTCTGACTGGGGCGCCGTACCTTCGGGCGGCTCTGGCGCTGTTCGCCGACTTGGTGCACGCCGCTGGCGGTGGGCCGGTGGCGGACGTGGGCTGCGGACCTGGACACGTCACCGCTCACCTGCACAAGCTGGGCGTGGACGCCTTCGGCATCGACCTTTCATCCGGGATGATCGACGTGGCTCGACGTGACCACCCCCGTCTGCGGTTCGAGGTGGGCTCGATGACCGACCTCGACCTCGCCGACGCTTCAGCCGTCGGCCTGCTCGCATTTTGGTCGTTGATTCACGTCCCCGACGAAGTAGTGCCCACGGTCTTCGGCCACTTTCGGCGCGTGTTGCGTCCCGGCGGACCACTGCTGCTCGGCTTTCACGTCGGCGACGGGTCGAGGCTGAAGACGCAGGGCTACGGCGGCCACCCGATGAACGTCCACGTTCACCGCCGCCAGCCCGACCAAGTGGCGGCCTGGCTACGCGATGCAGGGTTCACCGTCGAGGCCCACATGCTGATCGACCCCGACGAGAGCCTTCCAGGTGCGGTCCTCTTCGCACGCCGTCAGTCCTAGCCATGCCAGCGGTCCGCTTGCGGCCGACGACACCCGGGGTCGGTCGAGCTGTGACCAGCGGTTTTCCCACCAGTTCGGGCGAATCTGCGCGCATTCGCATTTCGGGGAAGGCGGGGGTGCCAAGGAGGGAGCCGGAAAAGTTCCAGACCCCCCATCCCGCCTGCCAGCGACCGTCAGTCGTTCAGCGCCACGCCCCGCCAACCCTCGTATCCGGCCAGCTTCCGGCGCGCGCCAAAGCGACCGTCCATCGCAGCGAACAGCGCCCGCTTACCCCCGGTGGTCCCCAGCGATCGGGCAAGCACCGGCTCGGCGGCACAGAACGCTTCCCAAACGGCAGACGTACGCACGTGGACGCTGTGTGGCGCCGAGCCGAGACGCTTGACCCACTCAGCCGGATCGCGCAGCGGAGCCCGGAAGGCGTCGAACTGTGAAGCCAGCGACAGGAGGTGGGTCGCGCGGCCGTCGGGTGCCGACAGCATCTCGGACGCCACGGTGTCGAGCGATTGCAGGGTTTCCAGCGCGAACGGAGCCGGGGGAGTGGTGATGGCGGCAGCAGCTTGGCGCAGAGACGCGGCTTTCTGGTGCAGGAGCGCCCGTGCTCCTGCTTCGGTGAGCAGCGCACTGGTGTCGACACTCTCTGCCTGACGCTCCAAATCTGCGCGCCGCTCTCCGGCCTCAATGGCAGGGGCGTAGTGCCAGCGCAGCCCGGCGACCACGTCCGCCAGCCAGTCCCCCACGCCCTTGCGGATCAGCGGAAGATCCCGCCACTCCCCGCCGGGCGTCGCCCAACTTGCCCCCGTCCACACGAACGGCAGTGGGTCACGAGCCTTGTCAGCATGCTGGGCGGCAGTCTCCAGCGCGCGACGGGCGGCCACGTCGTCTATGTACTTCCTCAAGATCCGACTCTCTGTAGTTGCGTCCGGGCCTTACTTTCCCGCTGTCCCCAAGATCGCGAAGCGACGGAGGACCCCAGCAGGTGGCCCGAGGTGAACCAAAGGTCAACCGTTAGGTGACTCCATGGATCCACAAAACTCCAGGTCAATGACGAAATAGGTGAATGGAGAGACCAATATAAACATCTACCGCTGTAGGGCAAACCGGGAACGGTGCCACCATCGTCATTCGTCACCGGCCGACACCATCCGCAGGGCCACAATGCCCGCAGGAACGCCCACGGCCCGCCGCCGGAGGGATTCCAGCAACGGGCCGTGAACGGCGCTCAGGCGTCTACTTGGCTGGCGCTTCTGCCCAGTACACGACCACCCGTTCCGCCGTGTTCGCGTTCCGGCCCCTGCCCACGCTGCGTGCCACGCTCACACGGTCAACGAACAGCGCAAGGAACTCCCGTCGTTCCGAAAGGGCCCAACCGGCCCACGTCGACTCCGGCCCCAGCGGGTCACCCTCCGGGTCCGTCCACTCCGAGGGGATCGCCACCGTGCCGGCCTCGGCGGTCCCCAGTTCTTCCACGCGTCCGGCCGTTCGCGCCTCATGCGCTGTCAACCGCTCCACGGACTCACGGAACATCTGGTCGCCCACGGCACCCGCGTACAAGCCTGCCTGCCGGTCGACATACAGCGTGCGGAGCGCTTCCCGTACGTGCTCCAACTCGGCGTGTGCAGCTGCTAGTTCGGCCTGTCGCTCGCCCGTGTCCGCTTGCGCTGCAAACCGGCGTGCGGCCTCGGCGAGCCATTCGAGATCTTCGGGGTCTTCGGGGTCCAGCGCTGTCAGGCGGGACCACACGGTACGGGCTACAACGTCGTCAGCGGCGTCCATGTTGATGGCCAGACCACCGTGTCCCGATACGGCGCCGGACTGGGCCCGGTTGCACCGATAGAGCTGCTTGCCGTTCCTCCGGTCGGTCACCATGGACGACCCGCAGACGCCACAGAAGAGCATCCCGGCGCCACCCAACAGCGACGGCACGGAGCGCCCACCCTGACGGACCACCTGGGGCGCACGGCCGTCGAGCACGTCTTGAAGGCGCCACCAGTCATCCGGCGGAATGATCGGCTCATGCGCAGCCAGCGGGGCCCCTGAGGCGTCGCGCAGGATGACGCGCTTGGTCCCCTGGCGTTCGGCGGCGTAGCCAGCAAGGCGCGGGTCACGGAGGATGCGGAGCACAGTGGACGACACCCACGTCGTACGCTCCAGCGGCAGGCTAATGCCTCGGGCCCGGCGGGCGGTCACACGCGCTGACATGTCCGCTGCTTTGGTCGGTACGCCCTCAGTGTTCAGCTTGCGAGCCATGGCCGATGCGGTCATGCCGCCCAGTGCCCATGACACCATGTCGCGCACGTACGGCGCCTCAGCGGGATCGGGGACCAGCTTGACCACCACCAGTTCCCCGCGCGGCTCACGCGTCGACTGGAAGCCGTACGGGGCCATGCCGGACACGTGGCTACCCGCTGCCCTCAGCGTCTCTTTCGTCGCCGTGATGTACGCCGACTTCATGTCGGACTCTTGCTGGGCCAGCGCAGCGATAAGGCCGAAGATCGCGACGCCCATGGGGGTGGACGTGTCCAGGTAGGGCTCTTCGACGCTGACGAGCAGCACGCCGTGTTTGGCCAACTCCTCATTGATCAGCATGGCCTCAAGGGCACCCTGTCGAGTGAGGCGGGACAGCGAGAACACGACCACTGCGTCTACGTGTCCGGCGCGAACGGCGGACATCATCTCCTCGAACTCCGGCCGGACGACCTTGGGGTCCCAGCCGGATTTACCGACGTCGGCGAAGTGGCCCGCGTTGTCCCAGCCCTTGGCTGTGATCAGCGCCTCGCACTTGGTCCGCTGTGCTTCGGGGGACGACGCGGAGTCGTCCTCACGCTTCCTTGACTGTCGGATGTAGGACACTGCGCGCACATGGTCCAGGTTAGGGGTCCAGTCGAGGCCCCGTTTGACGAGAGGTGTCATGTGCCTAGCGTAGTAAAAATCAACGTACTGACCGTGCCGGCAGAGCAGCGGGAGACGCTGGAGAAGCGGTTCGCCTCCCGGGCGCACGCCGTGGAGAACTCGGACGGGTTCGAGTGGTTCGAGCTGCTGCGACCGGTCGAGGGGACCGAGCAGTACCTGGTGTACACGCGGTGGCGGGACGAGGAGTCCTTCCAGGCGTGGATGGAGGGGCCGATGAAGACGGCGCATCAGGGGGGTGCCGAGGGCGAGCGTCCGAAGCCGGCGGCCTCCGGGTCGACGCTGTGGTCCTTCGATGTGGTGCAGTCGGCGGGGCCGAAGGGCGAGTAGCGTCCGGTCCGCGTGGGGGATCACGGACGACGGCACGGCCCACCGGAGTGGCGGGCCGTGCCGGTTCGGGTCAGTCGGGTCAGGCCGGGGTGGCTGTCCTCTCGGTTGCCGGGGCCGGCTTCGGCAGGGTGCGGCGGGTGCGGGTCGGGAGGGCGAGGGTCGGGTTGGCGACGGCCCAGGCCGCGCCCTTGCAGACCAGTTCCTTGTAGAGGGCGGCGGTACGACCCGTCAGGGCCGCCCGTACGGCGCGGTCGTCCGCGGTGACGTACTGGATCAGGCCCTGCCCGCGGCCCAGCGAGATGCACTGGTTGAAGTACCGCAGCGGCACCTTCGGGAGCTTTCCGCCGGTCAGGCGGGCCGCGAGGGCGTCGGCTGCCAGCCACGCCATCGGCGCGCCCGTCGCGCACGACATGCGCAGCGGCTTGTCGCCGGGGCCGGTCGCCAGCGCCGCGTCGCCGACGGCGTACACGTCCGGGTGCGAGAGCGACCGCATGGTCCCGTCGACCACAATCCGCCCGGAGCCGGTGACCTCCAGCGTGCTGGCCCGCGCGATGGGGTGGACGGCGAAGCCGGTGGTCCACACCGTGACCGCGGCGGGGACCGTCCCGCCTTCGGCGGTGGTGACCCGGTCGGCCGCCACGGCGGTGACGGCGGTGTGCTCGTGCACGGTGACACCGAGACCGTCGAGGACCTTCCGCAGGTGCCGGCGGCCCTTGGCGGAGAGCCAGTCGCCGAGCGCGCCGCGGGCGGCGAGGGCGACGGCGAGGTCCGGGCGGGCCTCGGCGATCTCGGTGACGGCCTCCAGGCCGGTGAGTCCGCCGCCGACCACGAGCACCGGCTCCCCGGCCGGCAGGGCGGCGAGGCGCTCGCGCAGCCGGAGCGCGCCGGGGCGGCTCGCGATCTGGTGGGCGTGCTCGGCGGTGCCGGGGACTCCTTGGTCGTTCCAGGCGCTGCCGAGCGCGTAGACGAGGGTGTCGTACTCCAGCACCTCCGTCTCCTTCCCGGCGTCGACGGTGGTGACCGTCCTGCGGTCGGCGTCCACGGCGGTGACCCTCGCGAGCCTCAGCTCCACGCCGGTGCCCGCGAACATCTCGGCGAACGGCCGGGCCTTGAGGTCCTGGCCGGTCGCGAGCTGATGCATGCGGACGCGTTCGACGAAGTCGGGTTCGGCGTTGACGAGGGTGATGGCGACGTCTTCGCGGTGCAGTCGCCTGGCGAGACGGCCGGCGGCGATGGCTCCGGAGTATCCGGCGCCGAGGACGACGATGCGGTGCTGCATGTCCGTGCTCCTGTCGGGAAACGGCGAGTCTGGAAACGGCGACCCGGGAAACGGCGGGTCGCCCCTTGAACCGGGCGGCCCGCCGTTTCCTGACAGGAACGTGGAGTGAGGCGACTCACACAGGGTCAGAAGAGCCGGAGCAGGGGTTCGCCGTGGCCGGTGGCCGCCCACTGCCTGGTCGCGCGTTCGAGCTTGTCGGGGTTGACCTGGTTGCGGAGCGCGGCGATGCCCTCGGCGGTGATCTCCAGGCACATGACGCCGAAGACCCGGCCGTCGACGACCGCCACCAGAGCGGGGCCGCCGTTGGCGGTCGCGGCATGGAGCTCGACCGAGCCGCCGGCCAGGGCCCGCTGTGCCGGGCCCGGCTTGAACAGGCCCCGCATGAACGTCGCGACCGCGAGGGCACCCTCGAACGCCTTGGCGCGGGCCGGCACCTTCCCGCCGCCGTCGCCGACCGCGACGGCGTCCTGGGTGAGCAGCCGGACCAGCGGCTCGGTCCGGCCGCTGGTGGCGGCCGTGAGGAACTCCTCGATGATCCGCCGGGCGGCGGCCTCGTCGACCTCGGCGCGCGCCTTGCCGGCCGCGACGTGCTTCTTGGCCCGGTGGAAGGTCTGCTGGCTGGCGGCCTCGGTGACGTCGAGGATCCGGGCGATCTCCCGGTGCGGGTAGTCGAAGGCCTCCCGCAGCACGTACACCGCGCGCTCGCCGGGCGTGAGCCGCTCCAGCAGGGTCAGGACGGCGTACGACACGGACTCGCGCCGTTCGGCGGTGTCGGCGGGGCCGAGCATGGGGTCCCCGGCGAGCAGCGGCTCGGGCAGCCACTGGCCGACGTAGGTCTCGCGCCGGGCGCGGGCCGAGGTGAGCTGGTTGAGGCACAGGTTGGTGAGCACCTTCGTCAGCCAGGCCTCGGGCACCTCGATACGGCCGGTGTCAGCGGCCTGCCAGCGCAGATACGTCTCCTGCACGGCGTCCTCGGCCTCGCTCGCGGAGCCGAGGAGGCGGTAGGCGATGGCCGCCAGCCGGGGCCTGGCCGCCTCGAACCGGTCCACCTCGCTCATGGTCTGGCCCATGGCCCGGATCCTAGCCCGCACAGCGCACGGCGACCGCGCCCCCGCCGGCCTCCGCCGGCCTCCGCCTCCGGTAGGCGACCCCGGCCACTGTTGTCGTACGAAGGTATACGCATATTGTCGTGAATGGGTGGTATGCGTCACACACCGTGCGGGCGGTAGGAGACGGTACGGTGCGTGCCGTCCACGGCTCACGACCGGATGGACGACGTCATGTGGCACCGTGCCCGGCCCAGGGGTGACCTGCCGGTCGACGATGCCCTGGGCGGGGCGCTGGCCGACATGGTGCGCCGGACGGGCGCGGCGATCGGCGGGGTGTACCTGATCGAGGAGCCGACCGCGCTGCTGCGCCTGGTGGCGCTGTGCGGACTGCCCGTCGACTTCACCGCGCCCTGGCAGCGGCTGGCGCTGACCGCCCCCGTCCCGGTGGCCGACGCGATCCGCGAGCACCGCCTGGTCTGGGTCGGCGGCCAGGACGAGATGGCGCGCCGCTATCCGCGTACCGCGGCCGTCCTGCCGTACCCCTTCGCGCTCGCCGCGGTGCCGTTGCGCGGGGTGCGCCGCTGCTGGGGCGGGGTCGTGCTGATGTGGCCCGCCGACCACCCGGCCCGGGCAACCGCCCGCGAACGGCGCCACATCACCGCGAGCGCCCGCCGGCTGGCCCGGCTCCTGGACGACTCGCCGGTGCCCCCGCTCCTCCCCGACCAGCCGCACGTCGTACCCGTGGGCTCCGTGCGCCACCCCGCCCAGACCGGGCTGGCCGCCGCCGACTACCTGGACCGCCTCCCGGAAGGCGCCCTCGCCCTCGACCTGGAGGGCCGGGTCACCTTCGTGTCCGCCGCGGCCGCCCGGATGCTCGGCCGGGAGCCGGACCTGCTGCTGGGCACCCAGCCCTGGCAGTCCCTGCCGTGGCTGGACGACCTGCGGTACGAGGAGCGGTACCGCATGGCGGTCGTCAGCCGCACGCCCGTGTCCTTCAGCGCGTGCTGCCCGCCGGACCGGTGGCTGACCTTCCACCTGCACCCGGACCACTGCGGTATCAGCGTGCGCATCGTCCCCGGCACGGAGACGCCGGCCGCGCCGCCCGTCGGCACGGCACCGGCAGCCGCTCCACCCCTCGGCACGGCACCGGCAGCCGCTCCGCCCCTCGGCACGGAGACGCCGGCCGCGCCGCCCCTCGGCACGGAACCCGCGGCCGCTCCGCCCCTCGGCACGGAGACGCCGGCCGCGCCGCCCGTCCGCACGGAACCGGCCCCGACCACGCCCGGCCGCCTCTACCAGCTGATCCACCAGGCGGTCGCGCTCACCGAGACGGTGACCACCCAGGACCTCGTCGAGCTGATCGCGGACCAGATCCTGCCGGCGTTCGGTGCCCAGGGGCTGCTGCTCAGCATCGCCGAGGCGGGCCGCCTGCGGATCGCCGGGCAGCACGGCTACCCCGCCGACATCGCCGAACGCCTCGACGCCCTCCCCCTCGACACCGACCTCGCCCCCACCGGCCGGGCCCTGGCCAGCGGCGTCCCGGCCTACTTCGGCAGTCCCGCCGAACTGGCCCTCAGCTACCCCCGCGCCCCGCTGGTCAGCGGAAAGCAGGCGTGGGCCGTCCTGCCCCTGGTCATCTCGGGCCGTCCGGTGGGCTGCTGCATCCTCTCCTACGACCGCCCGCACACCTTCACCGCCGACGAACGCGCCGTCCTCAACCCGCTGGCCGGCCTGCTGGCCCAGGCCCTGGACCGGGCCCGCGTGTACGACACCCAGCACCACCTCGTCCACCAGCTCCAGCAGGCGCTGCTGCCCCGCGGCCTGCCCACCCTGCCCGGTCTCGACGTCGCCGCCCGCTATCTGCCGGCCGGGCACGGCATCGACGTCGGCGGCGACTTCTACGACCTGCTGCGGCTCGACGCCACCCACGCGGCGGCCGTCATCGGTGACGTGGAGGGCCACAGCATGGCCGCGGCCGCCCTGATGGGGCAGGTCCGCACCGCCATCCACGCCCACGCCACCACCGGGGCCGCCCCGGACCAGGTCATCGCCCGCACCAACCGGCTGCTCGCCGATCTCTCCTCCGACCTCCTGGTGACCTGCCTCTACGTCCACCTGGACCTCGTCGGCCAGGAACTGACCATGGCCAGTGCCGGGCACGCACCTCCCCTGCTGCGCCCCGCGCCCGGCCGGGCCCACTCCCTCCACGTCGACCCCGGGCCGCCCCTGGGCGTCGACACGGGCGCCCGTTACCCCGTCACCCGCGCCGCGCTCCCGGCCGGCTCCGTCCTCGCCCTCTACACCGACGGCCTGATCGAACGCCCCGGCACCGACGTCCTGCACGCCACCGCCGACCTCGCCGCCCACCTCGCCCGCGCCGGCGTCCACGACCTGGAGCACCTCATCGACAGCCTCGTCCACCACACCTGGCCGGCCGGCGGCCACACCGACGACGTGGCGGTGCTCCTGCTGCGGACCGCCGCGGCGGGGCCGGACCGGAGTGCGGGGCTCAGTTGTGGTGGCCGTGGGCGGTAGTGATGGTCCCGGCGCGGGTGGCCGCTTCCGCGGCACGGTTCCCGGCGTGGGCGGCCTCCTCGGCACGGCCGGTGCCGTCCAGCACCCGGGCCAGGTTGTTCCAGGTCAGGCTCATGGCGTACCAGTTGTCGGAGTCCTGGCGGATCCGGATGGACTCCCGCGGGACGGCGACGGCCGGCTCGGGTCCGGCCCGCCGCGTGCAGGACGCAGCCGAGGCTGTTCGGGCAGTCGCCGTGCAGGAAGCGGTTGTCGGTCCGGTGGTGCAGGGCGAGGCCCGCCCGGAACACGCGGCCGCCGCCTCCTCGTACCGGCCATACCGGCCCACACCGTCCAGCGCCAGACCGAGGTTGTGCCGGCCCGGCCCTCGTGGGAGAGGTCACCGGTGTCACGGAAGCGCTGGCAGGCCCGCCGGTGGGTGACGAGGGACCCGTCGAGGCGGCCGGACCTGCGCTGCGCGAGGGGGCCTGCCGCCCGGGCGTGCCCGCCGTCGGTTGAAGGGCGCACCCTGCGGCGGGATGCTGGGAGCGGGTGCGGGCGACCCGGACACCCGGGCCGCCGGGCACCCGGAGGCACCATGGAGGGACGCGTACCGCAGGACCCGACGGTCGTACCGGACGACCTCGCGGTCGTCGTCGACGCCGACGGGTCGGTCCTGGTGTGGAGTGCCGGTGCCCGGCGGCTGCTCGGATACGAGCCCGCCGAGGTCGTCGGCCGCCCCGTCCGGAACCTGCTCGCCACCGACCTCCCCACGTCCGCGCGCCGCCACATCGCCGTCGCGCACCGCTGGTCCACCGAGGTGGCCCTGCGGCACCGCAGCGGCGACCGGATCGTCGTACGCCTGCAGGGCACCCCCCTCGCGGACGCGGGCGCCCGGCCGCTCTGGCTGGTGACCGGTGCCGCGCGGGCGGCCGTGTCCGGGAACGACCAGCCCGGGGCGGCGGCCCTGTGGGACCTCACGCTCGCCCAGCTGCCCATGCCGGTGGCGATCTACGACCGCGAGGCCCGGCTGGTCGCCGCCAACGAGGTCATGACCCGGATCATGGGCCTGCCCGTGGCGGAGATGCGCGGCCTGACCCTGCGGGAGATCGAGTCCGGCCCGCCCTTCGACGAGTACGACCGCCTCCAGCGGCAGGTGCTGCGCACCGGGCGGACCATCTTCCACGAGCAGCACGGCCAGGCGCCCGGGGAGACCCGGGAGCACGCCTGGTCGATGTACTTCTCCCCGCTGAAGGACGAGTCCGACACGGTGCAGGGCCTGTCCGCGGTCGTCTTCGACACCACCGAGCAGTACTGGGCCCGCCGCCACCTGGCCGTCCTCAACGACGCCAGCCTGCGCATCGGCAGCACCCTGGACGTGACCCGGACCGCCGAGGAGCTGGCCGAGGTGGCCGTGGGCGGGTTCGCGGACTACGTCACCGTCGACCTGCTGGAGTCCGTCGTCCTGGGCGACGAGCCGGCCCCGCTGCCGCCGGGCGAGGCGATCACCGTACGCCGTGCCGCGCAGCGCTCGGTCCTGGCCGGCTGCCCGGAGCGGGTGGCCGAACCGGGCGACCCGGTCCACTACCCGGTGGACACGCCCCCGATGTGGACCCTGCTCGCCGGTCACGGCACCCGCCACCGGCCGGGCGACCCCGGCATGCCGGAGTGGATCGGCGCCTCCCAGGCCCGCGCCGACGCCGTCGCCCGGCACATGATCCACTCGGTGCTGATGGTCCCGCTGCGCGCCCGAGGTGTCACCCTCGGCCTGGTGCACTTCCTCCGGCACCGCACACCCGAGTCGTTCACCGAGGACGACCAGCGACTGGCGGAGGAGATCGTCGCCCGGGCCGCGGTGTGCGTGGACAACGCCCGCCGCTACACCCGGGAGCGCCGCACCGCCCTCGCCCTTCAGCGCAGCCTGCTGCCCGGCCGGCCGCCGCCCGGCCTGGAGGCGACCGAGGTGGCCTACCGCTACCTCCCCACGGGGTCCGGCGCGGACGTCGGCGGCGACTGGTTCGACGTGATCCCGCTGTCCGGCGCCCGGGTCGCCCTGGTCGTCGGGGACGTCGTCGGCCACGGCATCCGCGCCTCGGCGACGATGGGCCGCCTGCGGACGGCGGTACGGACGCTGGCGGACGTCGACCTCGCCCCCGACGAACTCCTCACCCAGCTGGACGACCTCGTCATCAGGCTCGCCCGGGAGGAGGACCCGCGGACCATGTCGGGGGAGGTCGGCACCACCTGCCTGTACGCCGTGTACGACCCGGTGTCGCGCCGCTGCACCATGGCCCGGGCCGGCCATCCGCCGCCCGCCCTGGTCACCCCCGGCGGCGCGGTCCGCCTCCTGGACCTCCCGGCCGGCCCGCCGCTCGGCCTCGGCGGCCTCCCCTTCGAGTCCACCGAGGTGGAACTGGCGGAGGGCAGCCTGCTCGCCCTCTACACCGACGGCCTGGTGCAGACGACCGACCGCGACATCGAGGTGGGCCTGGGCCTCCTCCGCCGCGCCCTCGCCGCCCCGGCCGCGCCCCTGGAGGAGACCTGCGACCGCGTCCTGCACACGGTGCTGACGGACCGCCCGGCCGACGACATCGTGCTCCTGCTGGCCCGCACCCGCGCCCTGGGCGCCGGGAAGGTCCGCACCTGGCAGCTCCCCCAGCACCCGGCGGCGGTCGCCGGGGCCCGCAAGATGGCCGGCCAGCAGCTGGAGGCCTGGGGTCTGACGGACGCGGCCTTCGCCACCGAGCTGATCGTCAGCGAGCTGGTCACCAACGCGGTCCGCTACGGCGACGGCCCGATCGCCCTCCGCCTGATCCGCGACGCGTCCCTGATCTGCGAGGTCTCCGACGGCAGCAGCACGGCCCCGCATCTGCGCCGGGCACGGGTCTACGACGAGGGCGGCCGGGGTCTGCTCCTGGTCGCCCAGCTCTCGGAACGCTGGGGCAGCCGCCAGACGCCGACCGGCAAGACGATCTGGGCGGAACAGCCACTGCCCGCCCCGGCGCTCGTCTAGTGGGTGACCGGAACGTCCCGGCGCAGGAGGTCGATCACGGCGGAGAGGACCGCGGAGGCGACGAAGGTCCCGACCATGACCAGCCCCACCCCCACCATGAACAGTCCGCTGGCGTCGCCCGACCAGTCGACGTAGGCGGCGAGCGTCAGCCCCGCGGTCGTACCGCCCACTGCGGCGGCGCTGTGCCCCCGGGCGGCCGCCCAACCGACGGCCACGAGCAGGGTGAGCACGAGCCCGCCGACCTGCCAGACCTCGTACGGCCCGCTCGTCGTCCCGTCGGCCCGCACGTCGTACTGCTGGTCCCAGCCCAGCCAGGCGGCCCAGGCCGCCGCCGACACCCCGGCCAGCGTGAGCGCCGGCAGCACCACCCGAAGAACTGGCTTGTGAAGTCCCATGCCCTCAGCTTCGTGGCCGGGTCGGTCACCGGACAGAGTGCGGATACTCAGACCGAACCGAGTACGTGCCCGTACCGGCCGGGGCGCGGCCTGCCGAGCTGTTCGCGTGGGTGCGGGGTGCCGCCGGGGTCACGGCCGTTCGGCGGCCGGGGGATGCGCACGGGGCGGTGTTCGCGCCACGCGGGCGGCCAGTTCCAGGAGTTCGTCGACCGACCACTGGTCGTAGGCGTGCTCGCCGTGCTTGGCGGCGAGGATCTGGCCGCCGGGGGCGACGAGGAAGTCGGCGGGAAGGCCGAGCCGGCCGCCGTGCGGGCTGTTGGAGGGCAGGTGTTCGCGTCCGCGGACGACGTACCACGCGCCGCTCACCACCGCTCGGACGATCGGTCCCCAGGCGCGCGGGTGGAGCAGGGCGCGGGGCGACTGTTCCACGCCGAACTCCCGGTACAGGCGCTTGTCCGGGTCGGCGACGACGGCGAACGGGAGGTCGGCGGTGTGGGGGCGCAGTTCCTCGGCGGGCGAGTGGAAGACCACGACCTCGCGTACGCCGGCCGCCGCAATCTCGTGGTGCCGTCGTACCACCGAGCGCAGATGCAGATTGCAGACCGGGCATCCGGCGAAGCGCCGGAACTGGAGGTGGATCAGGCGGTCGGGGTCGGGGACGGTGACGGGGTCGCCGGAGACCGTGGTGAGACCGCGCTCAGGCACGGTGGAACCGGGGGCCATCGGACTACGGGGTGTACGCATGACTGTTCCCCTCCGTAAGCGTACGGCATACGCCTACCAGCGTAAGCGTATGCCGTACGCTGTCAACCGTCATGCCACGACCGCGTTCTCTCACCCCCGACCAGCTCGCCTCGGCCGCTCTCGACGTCATCGACCGCGAGGGGCTCGCCGGGCTGTCGATGCGTGCCGTCGCCAAGGAACTCGGCACGAGCACCATGGGGCTTTACCGGTATGTGCGTGACCGCGAGGAACTGGAGAGGCTCGTCGTGGAGCTCGTCCTGGGCGCCGTGGACACGGAGCCGCCGGATCCCACCGCCGCATGGCGCGAACGGATCACGGTCCTGGTGGGACGCATGCGCGACACCGTGGGCGCCCATCCCGCCCTCGTCCCGCTGATCATCGCCCACCGGCACCACTCCCTCGGGGTGCTGCGCTGGTCGGAGACCGTGCTCGTCGTCCTCGGCGAGGCGGGAGTGGCGGGCGAGCGGCAGGTCGTCGCCCTGCGCGCCCTGCTCAGCTACCTCAACGGAGCGATCCAGCTGGAACACCTCGGCCCCCTGGCCGGCCCGGGGACGGTGGCCATCTCCGAGTTGTCGCCCGACGACTTCCCGCACATGGCCGAGACCGCCCGGACCGCCCGGAACGTCGATGCCGACCGGGAGTTCCTGGGAGGGCTCGGCATGCTGCTCGACGGTCTCGAAGGACCCGGCGGTCCCGACGGTGTGAGCCGTTGATCACGCGGCCCACGACGAGGTCGCTGAGGTGGAAGGCGTCGAAGTTCCCCATGGGCGGGCCGAAGAATCCCGGCCCACGCCCTGCGGGCCGTGGTGGACCCGGCCGCCGGCGGCCGTGAGGAGAAACGCCGGGCGACGGGTGCGTGTGACGCCGTCGCCAAGGGGGAGCGAACGTGAGTACGGTTGATCACGAGCCTTCCGCAGGAGCCCCCATGCCACCCGAGCCACCCGTAGCCCCCGTAGCCCCCGTGACCAAGCCCCGCTTCGCCGTTCTCGGTGCCGGCACCATCGGGTGTCATCTCGGCGGCCATCTGCGCGCCGCCGGGTACGACGTGACGCTCATCGGCCGGCCCGCGGCCATGGACGTGCTGCGCGAGCGGGGGCTCACCCTCAGTACCTCCGTCCGGCCGCCCGTCCGTCTCGCGCCGGAGCGGCTGACGTTGGCCACCGGCCCACAGGCCGCGGCCGGCGCCGACTATGTGCTGGTCACCGTGAAGAGCGCCGGTACCGCGGCCGCCGCCGAGGACCTCGCCGCGCATCTCGCCCCCGGCGCGGTCGTGGTGAGCTTCCAGAACGGGCTGCACAACCCCGCCACCCTGCGCGCCGCGCTCCCCGGTCACACCGTGCTGGCCGGGATGGTGCCGTACAACGTGGTGCAGTCCGAGCCGGGCACCGTGCACCAGGGCATGCCGGGCAGGCTCATGACCGAGCCGGATGACACGCTCGTCGCCGCCTTCCGCGAGGCGCACCTGGCCGTCGAGGCCCGTACCGACATGTCAGAGGTGCAGCACGCCAAGCTGCTGCTGAACCTCAACAACGCCATCAACGCCCTGTCCGGGCTGCCGCTCCGTGACCAGCTCGGCGGGCGGGCCTACCGCCGCTGCCTCGCCCTGTGCCAGCGGGAGGCCCTCGCCGTCTACCGCGCCGCCGGGGTCGCCCCGGCCCGCCTCGGCCCCACCGCGCCCGCCGTCACCCCGTACGTCCTGGGACTGCCCGACGGCCTCTTCCGCCGGCTGGCGGGGGCGACCCTGCGGATCGACGCCCACGCCCGTTCCTCGATGTGGGAGGACCTGCAACGCGGCCGGGCCACGGAGATCGACTCCCTCCAGGGCGAGATCGTCGCCCTCGCCACCGCCCACGGGCTGAGCGCGCCCGCGAACGCCCGTCTGGTCACCCTGGTGCGCGCGGCGGAGGCCGCGCCGCGTACCTGGCAGGGCCAGGAGCTCTACGCCGAACTGCGCGCCGCACACTGAACGGGCGCGGACTGCAGCGGACTGCAAGGGCCGTGGCCGGGCTCCTCGGGGAGCGACCCGGCCACGGCCCGTCTGCCCACGGCGGTGTCAGACCTCCGTCGACTCGGGTGATGCCCAGCAGCGGGCTTGCCGCGACCAGCAGCACCGCGAGGACCGGCAGTGCGGTGAGCGCGGGCCGCCGCATGACGGTGCCGGCCAGGCGCCCCCACATCGACGCCCGGTTCGGGCGGGTCTTCTTCGTCCACGGCAGCCGCCCGCTGTTGACCCGGTGCCCCAGCACCACGAACAGCGCGGGCATCACGAACAGGGTGCTGACGGCCGCAATGGCGACAACCCCGACACCGGCGTAGCCGAAGGAGCGCAGGAAGTACTGCGGGAACACCAGCAGGGCGGCCAGTGCGACGGCCACGGTGGCGGCGGAGAAGGCGACGGTACGGCCGGCGGTGCGCACTGTGTGCCGTACGGCGTCCGCCACGCTCGCCCCCGTCCCGAGCTGCTCCCGGAACCGGCTGATCATCAGCAGGGCGTAGTCGATGCCCAGGCCGAGCCCGAGGGCGGTGGTCAGGTCGGTGGCGTTGACCGAGACGTCGGTGGCGCTGCCGAGCAGGGCGAGTTCGGCGAACGTACCCGCGATGGCGACGGTCGCGACGGCCAGCGGCAGCAGGGCCGCGACCACGCTGCCGAACACGAACAGCACCTCGGGGCCCACCAGGCCGAGATCTTCCGTACGGCGATGCGGAACATGCTGGACGACATCCGCGACCGGATCCCCACCGGCTGAGTCCGACCGGGCCGGTCACTGGTGTTGTCGCCGCTACCCGCCGGCCTGTGGCGTGCCCTGCCGGTCGATGAGGGCGCGGAGTTGGTGACGGCCCGCGATGCCCAGCTTGGGGTAGGAGCGGTACAGGTGTGAGGCGACCGTGCGCGGGGACAGGAAGAGCCGGTCGGCGATCTCGCCGTTGGTCAGGCCGTGTCCGGCGAGGACGACGATCTCGCGCTGCTGGGCGGTGAGTCCGTCCAGCGCGCCCGGGGCGGCCGGCGGGGCCTGGACGGGGACACCGCAGGCCCGCAGTTCGGACTCCGCGCGCCGGGTCCAGGGCGCGGCGCCCAGGCGGCGGAACGTCTCCAGGGCGGTGGCCAGGACGGGCTTGGCGTCGTTGATGCGGCGACGCCGGCGCAGCCACTCCCCGTGGTCCAGCTGGAGCTGGGCCCGTTCGAACGGCCAGGCGTCTCCGGCGGGATCGGCCAGCGGCGCGGCGAAGTGGGCCTCGGCCTCGTCGGGCTCGGCGAGCAACCCCCGGGCCCGGGCGGTGAGTTGTTCCAGGCGCGGTCCGGGTGCGGGCTTCAGCAGGGCCAGCGCGCGCTCCAGCACCGTCCGTGCTTCGAGGTGCCGTTCGCAGCGCGCCGCGGCGGCGGCGAGATCGGCAACGGCGAGATACGAGAAGTGGTGGTGCAGGGGTGTGCCGTCGGCCGCGAAGAGCCGGCTGAGCTGGGCGTAGGCGGTGACATGGTCGCCCTGGGCCAGTGCGGAGAGCCCGGCCGCCTGCCGGATCCGGGCGGCGAACCCGCGGTACTCGGAGGTGTCCACGGCGGCGCGCACCCGGGCCAGCAGCGGTGCCACCTGCTCGTGTTCACCGCGCAGGGCCGCCACGACGGCCGTGGTGAGGTCGGCCGAGCCCGCGACGGTCTCCATCTTGTAGGCCGCGGCGATGTCCCTCGCCTCACGGGCGGCGGCGAGCGCGTCGTCCCAGCGCCCGCTGTCGACACACGCCCACTCCAGGGCCGACAGGACCCCGCCGCTCGCACCGCGCACACCGGGGGCGCGCAGTCGGCTCAGCGCCTCGCGCAGCACCCTGACCGCGAGTTCGGTCTCGTCCAGGACCCAGGCCGCGGCGCCGACCGTGCCCGGGTCGAAGAGGGGGCCCCGGGATCCCTCGGACCCCCGGGATCCGTCCGTCAGCCGCCGCAGCCGGGGCACGATGTCGGCTCTTTCGCCGAACGGGTCCGTGCAGGCCCGGATCCAGAGGCGGTACTCGTCGGCACGGGCGGCGGGCCAGTCCTCCGACCCGTCCCCGAAGTCGAGGACGTCAAGAGCGTCAAGGGCCGCGCGTGCCTTGGCACGGACCTCCGGGAGTCCGGTCTGGTGGACGACCGTGGCCGCCATCCAGGCGGCCTGCCAGGCGATGGCCGGCAGCTTCGGGGCGGCCTCGGCGGCGACGGACAGGAGCGTGTCGATCGCGTCGGCGTTGCGGTTGGACCACAGCAGCGACCAGCCGATGTCCAGCCGGGCGGCGATCCGCAGGTCCGGATCGGAGGTCACGGTGAGTACCCGGCCCGCCAGCTCCCTCACCCAGTCGGCCTGTCCGGCAGGCAGCGCGAGGTCGGCGGCGGCCAGCAGCCGGCGGGCCCTGTCGGGGTCGCCGGGGCTCAGCTCGGCGGCGCGTTCCAGGGCGCGGGCGGCAGCGGCGGCACCGCCACGGCGTTGCGCCTGGGCCGCGCTGTCCTCGAGGAGTGCGGCCAGCTTCTCGTCGGGTTCCAGGGCCGCGGCCGCCAGATGCCAGGCGTGCCGGTCGGGCTGGTCGCGGAGCGCGTCGGCGACCTGCCGGTGCGCGTCGGCCCGCTCGGCGAAGGTCGCGGCGTGGTAGACGGCCGACCGGGTCAGCGGATGGGCGAACTGCGGGCCCGGGCTGTCCAGACGGATCAGCCCCGCCGCCTCCGCCGGGGCGAGCGCGTCGGCGGACAGCCCCGGTATCGCCGTGGTGAGGTCCGGGCTGTCGGCGGCGGCCGCGAGCAGCAACGCGGCCCGGGCGGCCGCGGGCAGGGTGACGTACTGGGCGGCCATGATCGCGGTCAGCTGCCCGGTCAGCGGCAGCGGCTCGGCGGTCCAGCGGCGCCCCGCGTCGGGATCCGCGGCGATCATCCTGGCCAGCTCGATCAGCGCCAGCGGGTTGCCGGCCGCCTGCGCGAGGACCTGTTCACGCAGCCGGCCGTGCGGCGGGTGCGGCTGGGCGTCCAGGAGCAGGCCCGCGTCCGCCCGGGTCAGCGGCCGTAGCAGCAGCTGGGGCAGGTCCCGTTCGAAACCGGCGGGGGGTACGGGCCCGCGCGCACCGGCGAGCAGCACGAGCCGCTCCGACTCCAGCCGCCGGGCGGTGAAGGCGAGCGCGTCGAGCGAGGCACGGTCCAGCCACTGCGTGTCGTCGACGGCGACCAGCAGCGGCCGCTCGTCGGACAGCTCGGACAGCAGGGTGAGTACGGCGATCCCGGTGAGCAGCGGGTCCGGCGGCACGGGCTCCGCGGAGAGCCCGAACGCACCGCGCAGCGCCTCCGCCTGCCGGGGCGGCAGACCGGCCACCCGGTCCAGCAGCGGGCGCAGCAACTGGTGCAGCCCGGCGAACGCCAGGTCCCGCTCCGACTCCCGGCCGGTGGTCGCCAGCACCCTCATCCCGGCCGCCCCGGCAGCCCGCGCGGCCTCGGCCAGCAGGGCGGTCTTGCCCAGGCCCGGATCGCCCAGGAGCAGCAGAACCCGGCTCTCCTGGTGGGGCGGGGCGACCAGCTCCCGCAGCCGGGACAACTCCGCACGCCGCCCGACCACGGTCGGGTCCTTGCCGGTCATCGCGGAAACGCCACCCTCACCCGGCCCAATACAGGCCGCACACAACCGAGGTGATCCGGTGCACGGAAAGCCGGATGCGGGCCGTGGGCGAGGCCGTGAGCAGTCAGGGTGCGGTTACCGGACGGCCGCTGCGCGGCACAAGGGGGAGTGTATGGACGATCTCCGGCGCGTGCGGGGGAACTCGGACGCGTGAACGGTGCGCGAGCCCGCGGGAACCGCGGTACCGGCAGGCCGACCGCACCTTCCGGCGGGTCGGGCCCGGTGCAGTCAACATGCGGATTCCGCCGCTTCGCGACGGCTGATTCGCTCGGGTCATGACGCTCAGCTCGTACTCGGCCCTGCCGAACCGTCGGATCAAGGCCGCGAACGGCATCGACCACGCCTACCGCGACACCGGCCCCGCGGACGGCGCCGACGGCGCTGTGCCGCTGGTCCTGCTCCAGCACTTCCGCGGCAACCTCGACAACTGGGACCCCGCGCTGATCGACGCACTGGCCTCGGCCCGGCGTGTCATCGCCTTCGACAACACCGGAGTCGGCGGATCCTCGGGTATGACGCCGAACACCGTGGAGCAGATGGCCCACGACGCCATCGCCTTCGTCGAGGCCCTGGACCTCGGCGGCCAGGTCGACATCCTGGGCTTCTCCATCGGCAGCTTCGTCGCCCAGCAGATCGCCCTGGCCAGGCCGGCGCTCGTCAGAAGGCTGGTCCTCGCCTCGTCGGCACCGCAGGGCGCCGCCGGCATGCACGGCTGGGCGCCCGAGGTCATCGGCGCCATCGGCGAACCCGAGACCAGCCCGGAGGAATACCTGAGTGTCTTCTTC
Source organism: Streptomyces sp. NPDC054813 (assembly GCF_053611365.1). Lineage (NCBI taxonomy): Bacteria > Bacillati > Actinomycetota > Actinomycetes > Kitasatosporales > Streptomycetaceae > Streptomyces > Streptomyces sp. NPDC054813. The sequence continues at coordinate 296,249 of NZ_JBSHAF010000011.1, forward strand.
ACCGGGTCCCCGGCCGGTCTGCAGGCCGGCCGGCAGGCCGCGCAGCGGATCTACGGCTCCCGCAGCGCCGACCGGGACCCGGCGACCAGCTGGGCGACCCGCCAGGCGCAGTACGACGCGGTGTGCACCTGGGGCGTCCCCGACCACGCGAAGCTCCAGCGGCTCGGCTGTCTGGCCATGCCCGTGTTCGTGGCGAACGGCGACAGCGATCCGATGATCCTGCCGCACTACTCCCACCTGCTCGCCGGTCTGATCCCGCAGGCCCGCGTGAAGATCTACCCCGACGCTGCGCACGGCTTCCTGTTCCAGCACCACGCCGAGTTCGCCGCGGACGTCGACGCCTTCCTCGGCGGCCCCCGATGACCCGCACGCACATGATCGTCCTGCCCGGCGGCGGATACGCCGGGCACGCCGCCCACGAGGCCGAGCCGGTCGTCGCATGGCTCGGCGGGATCGGCGTACGGGCGAGCGTGTTCCGCTATCCGCTGCACGCCCGCCATCCGCAGCCGCTGAACGCGCTGCGCGCCGAGATCCGCCGGGTCCGGGCCGACCTCGGCGCACAGCGCGTCGGGCTCATCGGGTTCTCCGCGGGCGGCCATCTGGGCGGGCTGGCCGCCCTCGCGCCGGGCGCCGCACCCGAGGAGACGGTGGACTTCGCGGTGCTCGGGTACGCCATCACCTCGATGGAGACGGAGACCTACCGTCCCGCCCGGCTGATCCTCCTCGGCGAGGACGCGAGCCCCGGACTGCGCCGGTCGACCTCGCTGGACGCGCTGGTCACGCCCGATGCGCCGCCGTTCTTCGTCTGGCACACCGCCGAGGACCCCTATGTCCCGGCCGACCACACCTACCGCCTCGGCACGGCGCTCGCGGCCGGCCGAGTCCCGCACACCGTCCATGTCTTCGCCCACGGCCCGCACAGCCTCGGCCTCGCCCGGGACGCCGGGGAGGCCGCGATCTGGACCACGCTGGCCGAGGCCTGGATCCACGAACAGGCGTGAGCGCCGGGTACTACCCCGTCACTGGTCGCCGGCCGCCGCCTGCAGCTCCGCGATCTGCTTGCGGGCCGCGGCGACGAGTTCGTCGTTGGTGTGGGCGTGTCCGGCCAGCCCCCAGCCGCCGGGCACGGCCTCGGTCAGCAGCACCCAGGTGCGGTCCGCGAGGGCCGGGTCGGCGGCGGCCTCCGCGACCATGCCGGTGAACCGGCGCACCACCGCGAGCTGCTTGTCACGGTCGAGAGCGCCCGCGTTGGTCAGCACCTGCACGCGGACGTGGTTCGAGGCGCCGTCGACGTTCGAGAGGTCACCGGCCGGCAGCTCGTGGACGAAGGCGGCGGTGTTCTGGCGGAACATCGGGATGTCCGGGACCTCCTCGATGGCCATCAGGGCCGCGGCGAGGTCCCGGGCGAGCTGGTGCTTGTCCGGGAACGTGCCCGTCGTGGCATACACGTCGATCATCGGCATGGCGTACTCCTTCTGCTCCTTCGTATGACGGGCCGCCCGACCGGGCCGGCGGCCGGCGCTGCCACCACGTGGATCCCGTGCGCGGTCGGTGCCGCCGGTCCGGTGGAGCGCGTCGAGTTCGGCCATGTCCTGGTCGGAGAGGGCGAAGTCGAAGATCCGTGTGTTCTCGTGGATCCGCTCGCGGTGCGTCGACTCGCGACGACGACGCCCAGCCAGAGGACCCGGACCACCAGCATCCGACCGCGCCCCGCCGGGTGGTATCAGCAACATGACTGCACCGGGGCCTGGCCGACGGATCATGCCGCAGACGCGGGGCGGTTCGCCGACCAGGCCCCGGCCGGCGGGCGACGCGCCGGACGCGGCAGGTGAGCACATCGGGGTCGGAGCCGGGCCGCCCCCGGTCGGAGCGGGCGCCGGCGGGTGGTGCAGTCATCATGCGGATACGCCCCGGCCGCTCCAGGCGCGATCATGTGGCGATGAGCCTTGACTTCGACGTGTTCGTGGTGGGTCCCAAGCCGATCCCGAGTGCGGTGCCGGGATTCGAGGAGGCGGTGGGGCCGGCGACCTGGCCGCCGAGCACCTCGACCCTGATCAGCGACGACGAGGGCGCCCTGCTGGTCGACTGCCTGATCACCGTGCGGGAGGGGCGGGAGCTGGCCGAGTGGGTGAGGTCCCACGACCGCGAGCCCGACCACGTCTACATCACCCATCCGCACGCCGACCACTTCCTCGGGCTGTCGGAGATCCTCACGGCGTTCCCGCGGGCCAGGCCGGTGGCCCTGGCGGACTCCGTCCCCGCGATGCGGGAGCAGATCTCGCCGGGCTATCTGAAGGTCTGGGGCGGCTTCTTCCCCGGTGGGCTGACCGGCGAGCCCGTCGCGCCCGGACCGCTGGCGGGCACCACCATCCCGATCGGAGCCGCGACGGCCACGGTGATCCCGGTCGGGACCACCGACACCGGGCACTCCAGCGTCGTCCACGTCCCCGAGCTGAGCCTGGTCGTCTCCGGTGACGTCGTCTACAACCGGACCCACATGTGGCTGGCGGGCTCCACCCCCGACTCCCGGGCCGACTGGGCGCGGGCCCTGGACACCGTGGCGGCGCTGGCGGCCGACACCCTGATCGCCGGCCACCGCGACCCGTCGGCCCCCGACGACGACGCCCGCCGCCAGATCGACGAGAGCCGCCGCTACCTGGCCGACTTCGAGACGGCCCTGGCCCGCAGCTCCGCACCGGCCGAGCTGATCGACCGGCTGACGGCCGCCTACCCCGACCTCGCCAACCCCTACACCCTGTGGGTCGCCGCCCACGACCTGCTGGGCGCCGGAGCCTGACACCACCGGCCGGGACGGACCGCCCCGCCGTGCCCGATGAGACCGGTGCAGCGGCCGGCCCGGACCCGGCCGCGCGTGAACCCACCGCTGCACGGGACCACCCGCCGAGGCCTGGGCGGTGCGCCGAACCGCTGCGGGGGACCCGCCGTCGCGGCCTGGGCGGTACACCGAACGGACTGATCACGCGCCGGACGCGGGCCGACCAGCCACGCTGCGCACGGGCTCGGCGGTTAACGGAAATCTGTCACGGCGAAGCCACATCTCCAGGGCTGCCGGAGTTAGGGTTGGCATGCGACGCGGATGGTGCCGAATCCTTCGGAGACCGGTGCCAGGCCCGCCCGGGTCCCCCGCCGCGTCCCCGAAACGAAGGTGTCATGCCCGCTGAGAACGCCCCGGTCGCCGGCAACCTCGACGATGACGACTACCCCGCCTACACCATGGGACGGGCCGCCGCCGTTCTCGGCACAACCCCCGCCTTCCTCCGCTCCGTCGGCGACGCCGGGCTGATCGCCCCGCTGCGTTCACAAGGAGGTCACCGCAGGTACTCCCGCCGTCAGCTGCGCGTCGTCGCCCGCGCCCGGGAGCTGGTCGACCAGGGCACCCCCGTCGAGGCCGCGTGCCGGATCATCTCCCTGGAGAACCAGCTGGAGGACGCCCTCCGGCTGAACCGGGAGGTAGGCCGGAAGCTCGACGGGTGCCGCACGGATATCTAGTGCCGCCAGCACAGAAATATCCCCAACGGCGGCACTAGAATTCCCGTGCGGCCCCGAAAACACATGGCCGCTTACAGCCCACCTGTGTTAGCGTGATAGCAGTTGCAGTTTTGGTTGCCAGAGAAATTTTTTCTTTGTAAAGCTTTCCGGATCATTCCGGAGGGGTGATCATCGCGGCGACTCGGCTTCGTAAAGTGCGGAGTCCGGCACTGCCCCTCAAGGGAGATTCAATATGGCATCTGGCACCGTGAAGTGGTTCAACGCGGAAAAGGGCTTCGGCTTCATCGAGCAGGAGGGTGGCGGCCCCGACGTCTTCGCCCACTACTCGAACATCGCCACCCAGGGTTTCCGCGAGCTTCAGGAAGGCCAGAAGGTGACCTTCGACGTCACGCAGGGCCAGAAGGGCCCGCAGGCCGAGAACATCGTTCCCGCCTGAAGCTGACGCGAACCGTGGCGAGCCACTAGCTCGCGCGATTTGAGGCTGGGGCCCGCGCTCTTGGGGTGCGGGCCCCAGCTTTTCTCTTTTTTTCTCCGGCTCATTCTTGTGATTCCTCGCGCGGTCACCCCGCCCGCCGGCCGGAATTCCTCGATACGCCGCATCGAGGAAGGTTCCTTCTTGAACCGCACCCGCCGCACCGGCGGCAGTTCCGGCCGCCACCGCACGGACCGCAGCACCGCACGCTCGGCAGGCTCCAGTTCCACCCCCGGCAACCGCTTCCGCGGCCAGGGATCCGGCCACCAGGGCCCCCGTCAGGGCGCCGGCACCGGCCGCAAGAACAGCCAGGCCCAACGCTCCGCCCCGCGCCGCCAGGAGTTCGCCCTGCCGGTCACCCTCACCGAGCCGCTGCCCGCCGTCGAGACGTTCGACGAACTGGACATGCCCGAACGGCTGCTGGCCGCCCTCCGCACCGAAGGCGTGACCGTCCCCTTCCCGATCCAGGCAGCCACCCTGCCGAACGCGCTGGCCGGCCGGGACGTCCTGGGCCGGGGCCGCACCGGCTCGGGCAAGACGCTCGCCTTCGGCCTGCCGCTGCTGGCCCGCCTGGACGGGCAGCGTGCCCAGCCCAAGCAGCCGCTCGCCCTGATCCTCGTCCCCACCCGCGAGCTGGCCCAGCAGGTCACCGACGCGCTCACCCCCTACGCCCGCGCCCTGCGGCTGCGGCTCGCCACCGTGGTCGGCGGCATGTCGATCGGCCGTCAGGTCAGCGACCTGCGCGCCGGCGCCGAGGTCGTCGTCGCGACGCCCGGCCGCCTCCGCGACCTCATCGAGCGGGGCGCCTGCCGGGTGGACCAGGTCAACATCGCCGTCCTCGACGAGGCCGACCAGATGGCCGACATGGGCTTCATGCCGCAGGTGACCGCACTGCTCGACCAGGTCCCGGCCGGCGGCCAGCGGTTGCTGTTCTCGGCCACCCTGGACCGGAACATCGACCTCCTGGTCCGCCGCTACCTCCACGACCCCGTCGTGCACTCGGTCGACCCGTCCGCGGGCGCGGTCACCACCATGGAGCACCACCTGCTGCATGTGCGCGACGCCGACAAGGAGACCGCCGCCACCGAGATCGCCGCCCGCGACGGACGCGTGCTGATGTTCCTGGACACCAAGCACGCGGTGGACCGGCTCGCCAAGCGGCTGCTCGCCGTCGGTGTGCGGGCCTCGGCGCTGCACGGCGGCAAGTCCCAGTCGCAGCGCACCCGGACACTCGCCCAGTTCAAGGACGGCCATGTCTCGGTCCTGGTCGCCACCAACGTCGCCGCCCGCGGCATCCACGTCGACGGCCTCGACCTCGTCGTCAACGTCGACCCGCCCGCCGACCACAAGGACTACCTGCACCGCGGCGGCCGTACCGCGCGCGCCGGCGAGACCGGAACCGTCGTGACCCTCGTCCTGCCGCACCAGCGGCGGGCCGTGGACCGCCTGATGACGGACGCCGGGATCACCGCGAGTGCCGTCCAGGTCCGTCCCGGTGAGGCCGAACTGCATCGCATCACCGGCGCCCGCACCCCCTCGGGTGTGCCCGTCACCCTGGCCGCACCGACCGCCGACACACCGCGCGAGGGCACACGGTCCGCCGGCCGCGGCCGGGGCCGTGGTCGCGGGGGCCGGTCGTCCGCCGCCCGAACGCGCCGTACCACCTCAAGGGCCGATTCGTAGCCGAAGGAGGACCAGCTCACTGCCGGAGCACGGGGATGCGCTCCCGGCGGACTGGCCGAGCCGACGCCCGTCCCGCCCGCCCCGACGCTGGACCGCACCCCGGACGTGTCCCCCGTGGTCGACGAACACGGATACACCCCGGGCGTTCTCGCCCTCACCCCCTGACAGCCGTCCGAAACCCCGTCCCGCCGCGTCTCGCGGTCGCCCCCTGAGGAGGCATCCATGCGTGTTGTCATCGCCCGTTTCCCCTTCGACCTGACCAAGAGCGAGGTCGAACAGTCGATGAGCAGCCACACGCCCGAACCTGTCACCGGCGTCGGCGTGACCATCGACGGCCGCGTCTACCCCGTGATGCAGGTCGGTGAAGTGATCACCCGGCAGAACCGCCGCGACTTCACGACGCTCGAGATGCGCCGCGCACTGACCCGCCTCGGCTTCACCTGCCACGACGCGCGCCCGGTGACTCCGCCCCGGGAGGCGCGCGCCGACGAGGACGTCCTCGGCTGGTGACACCCTCCAGGCGACCGCGAGTACTGCGCGGTTCGCGGGTTGGAAAGCCTGAGATGTGGCACCCGGATCCTGAGCGGGCCGTACTTCGGTAGGAGCGGCCGACGGTTCAGCAACGAGCCGCACACCGCACAGACCCGGCGCGCCCCGCTCAGCCGGTTGTCGCCGTGGGGCTGCCCGGCGGCAACCGGTACAGCACGCGCCCGGGACGGCGTCTCTTCCCCCAGGGAGGTCAGGCCTCCTTGTTGATCAGTTCGTCTGTCACCCAGCTCGCGACTCCCTCCGGATACGGGGCGGACAGGCCGAGGACAATGTGCCGGAAGCCGGCGTTCAGTGCCTCCGCGATCGCGGTGCGGGTCGTTTCCGGGTGGTCGTAGGAGACGGGGAGATGGATGGAGCGGGTGATCTCGGCGGGATCCCGGCCGATCTCCGAGCAGTAGCGGTCCAGGAGGGCACTGCGGCGGACGCAGTCCTCGATGTCGCCGCCCGGGATGTTCCAGAGGTCGGCGTGTTCGGCGGTCACCCGGAGGGTCGTCGCCGAGCGGCCCCCGATCAGGATCGGGGGGTGCGGGCGCTGGACGGGTTTGGGGTTGGCGAAAGCGCCGGTGAGCTCGTGATGGGCGCCGTGGAAGTCGAAGGGTTCGGCGGCCGTCCACAGGCGGCGGATCAGGGCGCAGGCCTCGGCGAGGCTCTCGACGGCATGTGCCGGAGGGGTGAAGGGCAGGCCGTGCGCCGGGTACTCGCGGCGGGCCTCGGGCGGATGCGGCCGTGAGCCGACACCGATGCCGAAGTCGAGCCGGCCGCCGGAGACGACGTCGACGGTCGTGGCGATCTTCGCCAGTACCGCGGGCGGCCGGAAACGGTTGCTGGTCACCAGGAGACCGAGGCGCAGCCGTCGCGTCTGGGCGGCCAGGGCGGACAGCAGCGTCCAGCCTTCGAATATGGGCCCGTCGGGATCGCCGCCGATCGGCATGAGGTGGTCGAACAGCCAGGCGTGCTCGATCTGGGGGATCGCGTCCGCCTCCCGCCAGACCCGGAGGATGTCGTCGTACGACACCTGCATGGGAGCGGTCATGATCCCGAAGCGCGGTGGGGTCGTGGTCGTGGATGCCATGGGGCGGCCTCTCTGCCGTCGGTCAGCGGCGGCGCAGTACCGGGTCGAGCAGGGCGGGCGGGGTGTCGTGCTTCTCGTGGGCGGCCAGGTCGGTGCCGGGGGCGACGATCGCGTCGATCGCGTCGAGGACATCGGCGGAGAGCACCGTGTCGGCGGCGGCGAGCTGGGAGTTCAGGTGGTCCTGGGTGCGGGGGCCGATGAGGGCGCTGGTGACGGCGGGGTGCGCGGTGACGAAGCCGAGCGCGAGCTGGATCAGGGTCAGTCCGGCCTCCTCGGCCACGGCGGAGAGCCGCTCCACGGCGTCGAGCCGGGCCTGGTTGGCGGGCAGGGTGAGGTCGAAGCGGTCGGGACGGAGCTGGGAGCGGCTGGTGGTGATGGGCCGGCCCATGCGGACGGCCCCCGACAGCCAGCCCGAGGCCAGCGGGCTCCACGCCAGCACGCCCATCCCGTACTCCTCGGTCACCGGCAGCACATGGGTCTCCACGCCACGCTGGAGGAGGGAGTAGCTGGGCTGTTCGGTGACGTAGCGGCTCAGGTGGTGCTCGCGCGCCGCCCATTGACCCTGCACGATCCGGTACGCCGGGAAGGTCGAGGAGCCGAAGTAGCGGATCTTCCCCGCGCGTTGCAGATCGGTCAGCGCCGACAGGGTCTCCTCGTCGCTCGTGGCCGGGTCCCAGCGGTGTATCTGATAGAGGTCCACGTGGTCGACGCCGAGCCGGCCCAGGCTGTTCTCCAGCTCAGTGACCAGCCACCGCCGTGAACCGCCGCGGTGATTGGGCTCGTCTCCCATCGGCATGCCCGCCTTCGTGGCCAGCACGATGTCGTCACGGCGGCCGGCGATCGCCTTGCCGACCATCTCCTCCGACTCGCCCTGGCCGTACATGTCGGCGGTGTCGATCAGGTTGATGCCGGCGTCCAGCGCGGCGTCGACGATCGCCGTCGCTTCCGCCTGCGTGGTGCGGCCGACCGCGCCGAAGTTCATCGCCCCCAGCGCGAGCGCGCTGACCTGCACACCGGTACGGCCCAAGGTGCGGTACTGCATGACCGAGTCTCCTCACATGACGCAACATGACATTCAGGCAAACAGGACGAACTGGAAAGCGGGACGAGGTCCCGTTTCATGTCTTCGACGATACGGAACGCTGTCCCGTTTAGCAACGCCCCGATAGGGTGACACCGGAGGGAGCACCCGACGAAGGACGGACGATGAAGGACGAGGAGCAGGCGGTCCGGCCCCGCCGGGCGGACGCCCGGCGCAACGAGATGACCCTGCTGGAGGCGGCCGCGGCGGCGTTCGTCGCGTCGGGTGTGGAGGCGCCGGTACGCGACATCGCGGCCCGGGCGGGCGTCGGCACGGCGACGATCTACCGGCACTTCCCGACCCGCGCGGACCTGATCATCGCCGTCTACCGGCACCAGGTGGAGGCCTGCGCAGAGGCCGGCCCGGCCCTGCTGGCCGAGGCGCCCAGCCCGTACGACGCGCTGCGCCGCTGGATCGACCTCTTCGTGGACTTCCTGGTCACCAAGCACGGCCTCGCCGCGGCCCTGCGCTCCGACCAGGCGGGCTTCGACACCCTGCACGCCTACTTCCTGGACCGTCTGGTCCCGGTCTGCACCCGGCTCCTCGACGCGGCGACCGAGTCCGGCGAGATCCACACCGACATCGCCGCCATCGAGCTGATGCGCGGCGTCGGCAACCTCTGCATCGGCGCGGAGAACGACCCCGGCTACGACGCCCGTCGACTCGTCGCCCTTCTCGTCACCGGGCTGGGCCGGACATGACACGCCAGGCATAAGGTGCCGGGCATGAGAGGCAGTTGCGAGGTCTGCGGCAACCCGATCGAGAGCGGCGGCGGCCCCGGCCGTACCGCGTCGTACTGCTCCCAGGCCTGCCGCCAGCGGGCCTACCGGGAACGGCGACGGGCGGCCGGCATGCCCCCGGCCAGGGAGCTGCTCTCGGACCTCGGGAACCGGCTGGGGCGGGTGCGGCTGGCACCGGGGACCGCGTTCCACGCGGACGTGGAGGGCCTCACCACCCGCTTCGCCCAGCTACGACGCCTCGCCCGGGAGGCGGGACAGGGACCGGGGCAGGGACCGGGACCGGGGCAGGGGCCGGGAGAGGAACCAGGGCAGGGGCCGGGACAAGAACCGCGGCAGGGGCCCGGACGGAAACCGGGCCGGGGCGCCGCCGGAGGCACCGACACGGGAAGCGCCACGACAACCGCCGACGCGGAACGCCTCGCGACCGCCGGCGCGAATAACGTCACGACCGACGTCACGACCGACGTCACGGAAAACGTCCCGCACTCCCGCCAGGAAATCGTCGCGGCCCCCGCCCCGGGAAACGTCACCTACGCCGCCGTGACGAAATCGGACGACACCGCCTTCACCGTCCTCGTCGAGGGCCACCGCCGCGAACTGCGCGTGCACTGCTACCGGTTGCTCGGGTCCTACGACGAGGCCGAGGACCTCACCCAGGAGGCGTTCCTGCGGGCCTGGCGGGTCAAGGAGACCCTGGACGGGGTCGACAACACCCGCGCCTGGCTGTACCGGATCGCCACCAACCTGTGCCTGGACTTCCTGCGCAGACAGAACCGGCGCCCGGCCCCCTACGAACCCGTGCCGGGCATGGACTCGGGCGACGGTCCGCCGCCACCCCGTATGCCCTGGCTGCAGCCGTTCCCCGACGACCAGTTGCCCGAGCCGGCCGCACCGCAGCAGGAGCCCGACGAGCAGGCCGTGGCCGGCGAGACCCTGGAACTGGCCTTCCTCACCGCCATCCAGCAGCTCCCGCCCCGCCAGCGGGCCGCGGTGATCCTGCGCGATGTCGCCGGCTGGTCGGCGCGGGAGACCGCCGACCTGCTGGGCGCGAGCGTGGCCTCGGCCAACAGCGCGGTGCAGCGCGGCCGTTCGGCCCTGCGGGAGGCGCTGCCCGGGCGCCGGGAGGACTGGTCGGCCCCGGCCGCCGCCCCCAGCGCCACGGACCTGGCCCTGCTCCAGCGCTACATGGAAGCCGCCGCCCGCGCCGACATCGACGCCATGGTCGACCTCGTCCGCGAGGACGCGGTGCTCACTATGCCGCCGAACCCGTTCTGGTTCACCTCCCGCGACGCGCTCTTCGGCTTCGTCCGTCCCAACCTCGACCCGGCGTCCCCGATGTTCGCCGGCCACTGGCGCCACCTGCCCGTACGCGCCAACGGCCAGCCCGCCGTGGCCGGTTACCTGCAACGCCCCGGGACCAGCGTCTTCCGCGCCCAGCTCATCGACGTGCTGCGGATCGAGGGCGGCCGGATCGCCGAGATCACCACCTTCGAGCCCCACCTCTTCCCGGCCTTCGGACTGCCGATGACCCTCTGAACCGATCCGAATCGATGGGTCCGATGAGTTCACGGCTGCCGCGCGTCCTATGGAGCGACGGACATTCACGAAGCCGAACGGAGCTCACCAGTCATGTTGCTGAAGGACAAGGTCGCGGTCGTGTACGGCGGAGCCGGTGCGCTCGGGGCCGGGGTGGCGCGGGAGTACGCGCAGGCCGGGGCACGGGTGTTCCTGGCCGGGCGTACGGAGGCGACGCTGCGGGAGGTCGCGGCGGCCACCGGCGCCGAGTTCGACGTGGTCGACGCCGAGGACGAGGCCGCCGTCGAGGCGCACGCGGCCGCCGTGGTCGAGCGGGCGGGCCGGATCGACGTCTCCCTCAACCTCGTACCGCGCGGGGACCTCCAGGGCGTCCCGCTGACCGAGATGTCGGTCGAGGACTACACCCGGCCGGTGGCGCGGGGCATCGCCTGCCAGTTCATCACCGCCAGGGCGGCCGCCCGCCGGATGGCCGCGCAGGGTTCGGGTGTGATCCTCGCCCTGAACAGCGGTTCCCACAACGGCACCCCGATGCTCGGCGGCACGGGCGCCGCCGACGGCGCGATCGACGCGCTCATCCGGCAGCTCGCCCAGGAGGTCGGCCCGTCCGGCGTCCGGGTCTGCGGGATCTGGACCGCCGGAGTGACCGACACGCTCACCCCGGAGAAGCTGAGCGCGGCGGGCGCCCCGGCGATGGACGAGGCGGCGGTGGCCGGTATCCGCGCCCACCTGGACTCGCTGCGGATGACGAAGCGCTCCCCGCGGATCGCGGACATCGCGGCGCTGGCCACGTTCCTCGCCTCGGACGCCGGGGTCGCCCTCACCGGCACCTGGGTCAACGCGACCGCCGGAATGTTCCCCAGCTGACGTCACCGTCCGGGACGCGAAGTGTGGCCCCGGGTCGCCGCTCCGGCGCCGGGTGTGGACCCGGGTCACCGGTCCGGGCGCCAGGTGCGGACCCGGCTCACCGGTCCGGGCGCCAGGTGTGGACGTGGTCCAGGTCAGGGTCGTCCGACCCGGCCGCGCGCCGCGTGGTGCTGCCCACCTGTCCGCCTGCCCCCGCGAGCCTGCCCGCCTGCTCGCCTTCCCGCCTGTCCACCTGTCCGCCCGCCCCCGCCCCCCTGTCCGCCGATGCCGTTCGGGCCGCGGATATTGCCTGGCATCGGTGGCCGACCCTGGCGGAGACTCGTGCCATGGCCGACATGAGGGCGTTCCGGGACGCGGTTGCCGACTGGGCGGGGAGTGCGGGCGGGGGCCCCGCCCCGGAGTCGGCCGGGCGGCTGGGCGAACGGCTGGGGGTGCGGGTCGCCGTGCTGCTCGAGGGGCCGAGTGATGTCGCCGCCGTCGACGCGCTGGCCGCGCGGCACGGGCGGGACCCGGCGGCCGAGGGAGTGTGCGTGCTGTCGATGGGCGGTGCGATGAACGTCGGGCGCTACGCCCGCCTGCTCGGACCACCCGGCCTGGGGCTGCGGCTGACCGGACTGTGCGACGAGCGGGAGTGGCCCTACTACGCCCGTGGCCTGGAGCGGGCCGGTGCCACGCGGCACGGGTTCTTCGTCTGCGCCGCCGACCTGGAGGACGAACTGATCCGCGCCCTCGGTCCGGACCGGGTCACGGAACTCGTCCGGGCCGAGGGCGACGGGCGAGCCCTGCGCACCTTCCTGAACCAGCCCGCCCAGCAGGGCCGTACCTCACAGCAGCAACTCCGCCGCTTCCTCGGCACGAAGAAGGGGCGGAAGATCCATTACGGCCGGGTCCTGGTCGAGGCACTGGAGCCCGACCGGGTGCCCGCGCCGCTCGCCGGGCTGCTCGACGCGTTGCTCGACGGCCTGCCCGACAGCCTGCCCGACGGTCTTCCGGCGGAGGTGCGCGGCACCCCCTGAGGACGGTTGCGAAAGTGCGCCCTTGCAGCCCGCGCGCTGGTCCGGCGTGAGTGTCAGACCCGTCTGCCAGGCTCCGGTCATGGAGACGACGCTGCAACTGACGATCGACTGCGCCGACCCGCAGAGGCTGGTGGCGTTCTGGAGCGAGGCGCTGGGATACGTGCCCGAACCGCCACCGGGCGGCCATGCCACGTGGCGGGAGTACTGGGCGGCCATGGGGGTGCCCGAGGAGGAGTTGCCCGTCGGTGCGGGCGACGCCCCGGAGTCGATCGTCGATCCCGCCGGGCAGCGGCCACGGGTGTGGTTCCAGCAGGTTCCCGAACCCAAGGCCACCAAGAACCGGATACACCTCGACCTGAAGGTCGGCGGCGGGCGCGAGGTCCCCTTGGCGGTCCGCACGCGGCGGGTCACCGCCACCGTGGAAAGACTGGTCGAAGCCGGTGCCGGCGTCCTCCGGACCACGGACGAGCCGGACATGGGCTACTACGCCGTCGTGCTGCAGGATCCGGAGGGCAACGAGTTCTGCGTCGTCTAGTCGTCCAGGAGCTTTGGTTCGTCCAGGAGCTCTAGCCCCCTAGAAGCTCTGGCCGTCCAGGACCTCCGGCCGTCTACGAGCCGTCACCGGCCCAGCCCCAGCGCCTCCGCCAGCGCCCGGTATCCCGGCAGCGGGTCGGTGTCCGCGGGGTGCAGTAGCTGGAGCGCCACATGGTCGGCGCCCGCCTTCTGGTGGGCGCGGACACCCTCCGCCACCCGGGCCGCCTCGCCGTGCAGGATCAGCGCGTCGAAGAGGCGGTCGCTGCCGCCGTCCGCGAAGTCGGTGTCGTCGAAGCCGAGACGGCGTAGGTTGCCGAGGTAGTTGGTCAGGTTCAGGTAGCGGCCCAGGGTGGCGTCGCCGATGGCGCGGGCCCGGGCGGGGTCCGTCTCCAGGACCACCTTCTGCTCGGGGGCCAGGATCGGTCCGGTGCCGAGGATCTCGCGTGCCTGGCGGGTGTGGTCCGGAGTGACGAGGTACGGGTGCGCCGCCGCCGTGCGGTCGCCGGCCAGGCGCAGCACCCGGGGCCCGAGGGCCGCCAGGGCGCGACGCGCCACCGGGACACCGCCCTCGTCGAGGACGTCCAGGTAGTCGTTCAGGGCCTGGTAAGGCCGTACGAACTCCTTGGTCGCCTCCCGGTGGCCGGCGCCGATGCCCAGCAGGAAGCGGTCCGGGTGGCGCTCGGCGATCCGGCGGTACGAACGGGCCACCCGGTCGGCCGGGTTGGACCAGATATTCACGATGCCGGTGGCGAGGACCAGGGTCTCGGTGGCGTCCAGCAGCCGCTCGACCACGGTCAGGTCCGGGTCGGTCACGTTGCCGAGCCACAGCGTGCCGTAGCCCAGGCGCTCCAGTTCGACGGCGAGCTCCGGCTCGGTGTCGGTGTGGCGCCATGCGCCGACGGCGCCCAGGTCGATCTTGTCCGTCTCATCCACGATCTCGTCCATGTCAGCCACAACTGGGTTCTGACGACAGCTATTCCGATCACCATCGAAATAACGGTCATCAACCTTCAGCGATCACAAGCCTGAACTCTCTTTGCATACATGACCCTTGACGCATCCACGACACCCTCCCTAGCTTCGCAGAGAAAGCGCTTTCCGTCGCTACCTGTCCCGCACGTCCGGTCACACCTCTGAACCCGAACGGAGACGAACGATGCTTGTGAGACCAGTCATCGCGTCCGTCGGCCTGCTCGCGGCCAGCCTCGTCGCACTGTCCGGCACCTCCGCGCAGGCAGCGTCCACCGTGCTGTACGTGTCGCCGAGCGGCACCGACAGCGCGGCCGGCACCCAGTCGGCGCCGACCACGCTCACCTCGGCGATCGGCCGTATCGCCTCCGGCGGCACGATCTACCTGCGCGGCGGGACGTACAACTACTCCTCCACCGTGACCATTCCGGCCGGTTCCAACGGCAGTTCCGGCGCCCTCACCACCCTCTCCGCCTACCCGGGCGAGACGCCGGTGCTCAACTTCTCCGCGCAGAGCGAGAGTTCCTCGAACCGGGGCATCCAGCTCTACGCCAACTACTGGCACCTGTACGGGCTCACCGTCCAGCACGCCGGGGACAACGGCATCTACGTCGGCGGCAGCAACAACGTCATCGAGCGTGCCGTGACCGCGTACAACCGCGACACCGGGCTGCAGCTCGGCCGGATCTCCTCGAGCACGCCCAGCAGCCAGTGGCCCGCCGACAACCTCGTCGTCAGCTCCGAGTCGCACGACAACGCCGACAGCGACGGGGAGGACGCGGACGGGTTCGCCAGCAAGCTGACCACCGGGACCGGAAACGTCTTCCGGTACGACGTCTCGCACCACAACATCGACGACGGCTGGGACCTCTACACCAAGACCGACACCGGGGCGATCGGGCCGGTCACCATCGAGTACTCGCTCTCCTACGGCAACGGCACGCTCAGCGACGGCAGCCAGAGCGGGGACGGCGACCGCAACGGCTACAAGCTCGGCGGCGACGACATCGCCGTCAACCACGTGGTGCAGCACAACATCGCCTACGGCAACGGGCACCACGGGTTCACCTACAACAGCAACCCGGGCACGATGACCGTCTCGAACAACGTCGGCATCGACAACGCAGAGCGCAACTTCTCCTTCGACAAGGGCACTTCGGTGTTCCGGACCGACACCTCGTGCCGGTTCGCGGTCGACGGCTCCAACGACAAGACCGTCGGCGACGCCGACAGCTCCAACCAGTTCTGGACGGCCACCAACGGCTCCCGGTGCGCCACCTACGCGGGCGCCCTCGGCTGGTCCTTCGCGTCGAACGGCAAGCTGAACGTCACCTTCGGCGGGAAGGTCGTATCACCCTGAGAGCGATCGCCGTGGGGGGGGGGGCCCCCGCGTGGGGAACCGCCCGGCGGGGGGTGGCGCGCACGAGGTGAGAGACCGCCCCCCCCCGGGGGGGGCGGCCCCGGG
>NZ_JBSHAF010000011.1:311749-331183 GCF_053611365.1 Streptomyces sp. NPDC054813
CCACCACCGCACACCCCCGCGCCGTGTCGTGCGCTCTCACGCCCCCCCCCCCCGCGCGCGCCCCGCGCGCCCCCGCCCCGCCGCCCCCCCCCCCCCCGCCGTTCAGGTCCCGAACGTCAGGTACAGCCGGCCGCCCCAGGTGCTCGCGCTCCTCGGGATGGCCGGAGCCTTACCGCCGCGGACCGGCGAAGCGGGTGAAGGTGTGGCTGAACTGCCAGGTGTCCTGGGCGGTTCCGGAGCAGGAGTTCGAGCCGCCGGTGCCGACGCAGCCGCCGTTGTCGCGCTGGAGCGCCCAGAAGGAGAGGGTGTCGATGCCCCGGGCGGCGGCCCAGCGCTCGACGTCCACGGCGTTCTGGGTGGTGAAGGTCTCCTCGGGGCCGTAGTCGTCGATGCCGGGCATCTCGGTGACCCCGACCATGCCCCACAGCTCCTTGGAGCTCTTGTGCGGGTAGAGGGCGGCGAGTTGGGCGTGCAGGCCGTCGGCCGCGGTCCTGGTGTCGGTCGCCATGTCGTGGGTGGCGCCGTCGTAGTAGTCGAAGGTCATGATGTTGACGACGTCCACGCGCGCGTGGTGGGCGACGGCGTTCTGGAGGACGGCCAGGCCGTTGGCCGCCAGGCCCTTGGTGGTGGTCGGCAGGGTGTAGGAGAACTGGAGCGGGTGGCCGGTGCGGTCGGCCCAGCGCTCCGCCTTGACGATCGCCTGGTTACGGCGGTCGATCCCCGCGGTGTCGGCGAGGGAGTCGGCCTCGATGTCGAGGTCGATGCGGGAGATGCCGTACGTCGTGACGAGCTTCTCGTACACCCCGGCGATGGCGTCCACGTCGGTGCAGCTGTCGGCGAGTTCGGTGCCGGTGGTGTCGGCGCCGTAGCCGCCGAAGGAGGGGATGGCGTTGCCGCCGCGGGCCTGGAGGGTGGCGATGTCGGCGCCGAAGGTCGACCGGGAGACCGGCTGGGTGGCGTCGCCGTTCCAGTCGGCGGTGCAGGAGCCTGCGGCGGGCGTCTGGAGGAAGGCCAGGGTGAGGTACTTGTTGCCGGACTCGGCGGCGAGCGTGGCGGGGCTCTGACCGGTCCAGGCCTCGAAGTAGGGTGCCGCGACCCGTGCGGGCATCGGCTTCGCGGTGTGCCGCGGGGAGGCGTGCGCGGCGCCTGATCCGACGGCAACGAGCGCGGTGGACAGGGCGGTTGCGGTCAGGGCGGCCTGCAGGGCACGAGTGCGTCTCATGGACGCCCATATTTGGTTTAGACCAATTGACTGTCAAGGTTCCTTACAATCGACCGCCCGACACCCCGCGACCGACCGGCGGAGAAGGCCAGTTGGCGACAGGTGGCCGGATTTCTTCCATGCGGAGATTTGAACTGAACATAAGAGAGTCATTAATGTCTGGGACTCGTACTACCAGTTGATCGATCCACCGCTTGATCCGTTGCCAGATCCACCGCTCGACTCTTCGCTCGGAAGGAGATCGCCTCCGTGGCGTTCCACCGTCGTCCCAAGCAGCCGAGCCGTGCTCGGGTCACCGTGCTCACCACCGCCGCCGCTGCCGCCGTGGTCCTCTCCTCGCAGGCCGCGAACGCCGCGCCCAGTGAGAAGCCCAGCAAGGACGAGGTCAGGTCCCGGGTCGACAAGCTGTACGAGGAGGCCGAGCAGGCCACCGAGAAGTTCAACGGGGCCAAGGAGAAGCAGGAGAAGCTCCAGAAGCAGATCTCCGCGCTGCAGGACTCGGTCGCGCGCGGCCAGGACGAGCTGAACGAACTGCGGGACGGCATCGGCTCCATGGCCACCGCCCAGTACCGCAGCGGCGGCCTCGACCCGTCCCTCCAGCTGTTCCTCTCCGCCGACCCGGACGACTACCTGGACAAGGCCTCCACCCTTGACCAGCTGAGCGGCCAGCAGGTCGAGACGCTGAAGAAGATCCAGGCCAAGCAGCGCGAACTGGCCCAGGAGCGGGCGGAGGCCACCGGCAAGCTCAAGGACCTGGCCGCCACCCGCACCGAACTCGGCACGAAGAAGAAGGAAGTCCAGGCCAAGCTGGCCGAGGCGCAGAAGCTGCTCAACAGCCTCACCGCCGCCGAGAAGGCCGCGCTCGCCGCCGAGCAGGACCGCGCCAGCCGCTCCGCCAGCGAGCGGGTGGACCTCGGCAACGACACCTCCGCCACCGGCCGGGCCGCGGCCGCCTTCGCCGCCGCCAAGACCAAGCTGGGCACGCCGTACGTCTACGGCGCCACCGGCCCGTCCTCCTTCGACTGCTCGGGCCTGACCTCCTGGGCCTACGCGCAGGCCGGGGTCTCCATCCCGCGCACCTCCGAGTCCCAGACGGGGATCGGCACCAGGATCTACTCGACGTCCGACCTCCAGGTCGGCGACCTGGTCTTCTTCTTCAACGACCTGCACCACGTGGGCCTGTACGCGGGCAACGGGCAGATCCTGCACGCCCCGCGCACCGGCACGGTCGTCCGCTACGAGTCGATGAGCACCATCGGCGGGCCGTTCATGTTCGGCGTCCGTGTCTGAGACTGGATCAGCGAGTACGCACCCGCGCGTCCTCCAGGTAGTGCAGGACCGCCGCGACCCGGCGGTCCACCCGGTCGGCCGGTGACAGGTCGAGCTTGGCGAAGAGGGACCGGATGTGCTTGTGCACGGCGCCGTCGGTGACGACCAGGCGTTCGGCGATCGCGGAGTTGCCGAGGCCCTCGGCCATCAGGGCGAGGACATCGCGTTCGCGCGGGCTCAGCCGCTCCAGGCGGGTGTCCTGCCGGGGAACTGCGCGACAAGCCACGACGGACCGACAGACGACAACGTGGGCATCGTCGTGGCTGAGCGCGCGGTTCCCCGCGCCCCTAAAAGCATTGCTCAGCTCTGCGTTTCAGGGCGGCCCTCCGTCGCCCAGTGGGTGTGGAAGGCGCCCTCGCGGTCGACCCTGCCGTACGTGTGCGCGCCGAAATAGTCCCGCTGGCCCTGGAGAAGTGCCGCCGGAAGACGCGGGGACCGCAGCGTGTCGTAGTGGGACAGGGCCGCCGAGAACGCCGGGACGGGGATGCCCCGGCGGGCGGCCGAGGCCACCGTCTCCCGCCACGGCACCTGCGCGTCGGCGATCTCCTTCGCGAACTCCCGCTCGGCCAGCAGGCTGACGAGGTCCGGGTCGGCCCGGTACGCCGCGCGGATCCGGTCCAGGAAGGACGCGCGGATGATGCAGCCGCCCCGCCAGATCCGGGCGACCGCGCCGAGGTCGATCTTCCAGCCGTACTCGGCGGCCGCGTCCTGGATCATCGTCCAGCCCTGGTCGTAGGCGATGATCTTCGAGGCGTACAGGGCGTGTTCGACGCGGGAGGCGAAGCGGTCGGCCTCGGTGGCGCTGAGCGGGGGCGTCGTACCGCCGGGCAACCCGGCGTACGCGGAACGCAGTTCGCCGCGGCCGGACGCGGCACGGGCGAAGGTCGCCTGGGCGATCGCGGTGACCGGCGAGGCGAGGTCCAGCGCGGTCTGGACGGTCCAGCGCCCGGTGCCCTTCTGCCCGGCCGCGTCGGCGACGACGTCGACGAAGGGCGCGCCGGTGGCGGCGTCGACGTGCGCGAGCACCTCCGCGGTGATCTCGATGAGGTAGGAGCCGAGCCGACCGCCGTTCCACTGGCGGAAGATGTCCGCGATCTCGGCCGGCGGGTAGCCGCCGACCTGGCGGAGCAGGTCGTACGCCTCGGCGATGAGCTGCATGTCGGCGTACTCGATGCCGTTGTGGACCATCTTCACGAAGTGCCCGGCGCCGTCCGCGCCGACGTGGGTGGCGCACGGCTCGCCGCCGACCTTCGCGCTGATGTCCTCGAACATCGGCCCGAGGACGGCGTACGACTCCGCGGAGCCGCCCGGCATGATGGACGGCCCGTTGAGCGCGCCCTCCTCGCCGCCGGAGACGCCGACGCCGACGAAGTGCAGGCCCTTCTCACGCAGGGCGGCCTCGCGGCGCCGGGTGTCGGCGAAGTGGGCGTTGCCGCCGTCGATGACGATGTCACCGGGTTCGAGGAGCGGCACGAACTCGTCGATGACGGCGTCGGTGGCGGCACCGGCCTGCACCATGATCATGAGCCGTCGGGGACGTTCGAGGGCGGCGACGAAGTCCGCGGCGGTCTCGGCGCCGACGAACGTGCCCTCGTGTCCGTACTCCTCGACCAGGGCGCGGGTGCGGGCGGGTGTGCGGTTGTGGACGGCGACCGGGTAGCCGTGCCGGGCGAAGTTCCGGGCCAGGTTGCGGCCCATCACTCCGAGGCCGGTCACGCCGATGGCTGCGGATGCGTGCACGGGGGACTCCGATCTGCGGACGAACGCTGTCCCCGCAAGTACGGGCGGGCGAGGGCCGGGTGTTCAGTCTCCGGCCATGGTGAAGACGATCCGCCGGCCGGGCTCGACGGGTGCGGTCCAGGCCTCCTCGGCCTGGGACAGCGGCACGGGCAGGGCGTCGCCACCCGGACGGCTACTGCACTCGGTGCGCCCACCTGTCCGTCATCGTCGTCCGCCCCGGCCGGCCCGTCTCGGCCGGTCGGCGCATCGGCTCCACCGGCTCGACCGGCAACGCGGACGGCCCCCACCTGCACTTCGAGGTCCGCACCGGCCCCGCCACGGGCTCCACGGTGGCACCGCTGCCATGGCTGCGACGGCACGGGGTGCTCGTACCGCCGTGAACCGCGCCGGGGCGTCGGCGGCCGGGATCCTCGCACAGGAGTCCAAGATGCCCACAACGGGCAACTCGCCCTTCCGGAGCGGCCAGACTGCACCCCATGGCACGTCTGAGGTTCCTCCTGGTCGCCACCATGGTCGCCCTGTTCCTCCTCCCCGTCTCCCGCCCGGAGACCGCACGGCCCGCCGCCCCCGGCCCCTTCGGGGCGTACGTCGGCTACGGCGCCGAAGGCGTGCGCCGGGTGAGCGCGCTCGGCAGCTGGCTGGGGCACGAGGAACCCCGGGTCGGGCACACCTACCTCCCCGGTGACCTGTGGCGGAACATCGAGGGCGCCCCCGACTTCGTACGGCTGTGGGCGAACTGGCGGCGGGCCGAGCCGGACCGGCTCCTCGTGCTCAACGTGCCGATGCTGGAGGGGACGGAGGCCCATCTGCCCGACGCCGAGGTGCGCCGGCAGCTCCGGTTCGGGGCGCAGGGGCGGTACGACGGACACTTCCGGGCGCTGGCCCGGCGGCTGGTGTCGGTCGGCGCACCGGACACCGTCGTGGTGCTCGGCTGGGAGATGAACGGGGTGACGTACACCCACCGCTGCGGACCGGACCCGGCCGCCTGGAAGGCGTACTGGGTGCGGATCGTCACGGCGATGCGGTCGGTGCCCGGCCAGCGGTTCCGGTTCGACTTCACGCCCAACCGGGGTCGGGACGCGATCCCCTGGACCGGGTGCTACCCGGGGGACCGGTTCGTGGACATCGTCGGCATGGACGCCTACGACTCCCCACGGGGGATGTCCTTCGCGGAACAGGTCACCGAGCCGTACGGGCTGCGGGCACAGGTCACGTTCGCCCGCGCCCACGGCAAGCCGGTCTCGTATCCCGAGTGGGGGCTGTACGAGAACGGCGACGACCCCGCCTACATAAAGGGCATGGTGAAGTGGTTCGCGGACAACCGCCCGCTGTACCAGACCATCACCGACTACTGCCCGCACGGGGTGTGGAGGTGCCGGGGCAACCCCAGGTCGACGGCCGTCTACCGGTCCCTCATGAGGAAATAGCGGTCTTCAGCTCTCCGGGCCCGGCCGGCCCTTCCTCGATCGGAGGCGGGCGAAGAGCCAGAGGAACAGGCCGGCGAAGAACAGGCCCCCGACCAGGTCGAGCACGGCGTCCAGGAGCTTCCCGGCGGCGAAGCCGGAACCGGAGACGAGCGCGAAGGCGAGGCGGAGCAGGGCACCGAGGAACTTGAGCAGCGCGCTGCCCACGAGGAAGAACGCCAAGTGGGCCAGCGGGACATCACGCCAGCTCCTGCGCGCGGTGCGGCTCTTCCCCGCGTCCTTTTCGGCCATGGCCGGATTCTCGCATCACCGGGAACCCGGCGATCCTGCCATCACCCTGCGTAACTTTTCAGAATCCCTTTCAAGGTCCCTTCAGGAGGAGTTCGCGCTCGACGGGCCGAAGAGCTCTATTTCGGCGATGGCCACCTGCGTGCTCCCCGAGGCCTGGTACGACGACTCGATCGTGAAGCGGACCGAGATGACGTTCTTCGCGCGGAAGTCCCGGGTCTGGCCGCCGGCCGTCTGGTCGAGGGTGATCTCCCGGGTCTCCGTCCTGCCGTCCGACGTCTTGATGGTCGCCTTCATCCGGTGCGGCAGGGCCGACTTCTTCAGCTGGTCGAAGCGTTTCGACTCGCCGGAGGAGATGACGACGTTCAGCAGGCGCGTCGGTTCGTCGAAGCGCGCCTCGATCCACTCGCCCACACCGCCCTGGACCACGCCGGGGCCCCACCAGGTGTTGTTCAGCTTGTCGAAGACCAGGTCCGGCTTGTGACCGGCGTACGAACGGGACGCGCTGACCCGGTCCGGGGAGACCTGGGCGCGCTTGGCGAAGTGGTCGCGGGTGGCGCTCACCGCGTTCGGGATGTTGAACGCCAGGACCGTGACGAGCGCGATGACGACCGCCGCGCCGAGCCAGGTCAGCACGCGGTCGAAGGTACGGCGCAGGCGGGGGCGGTCGCCCGCCCAGGGGGTCTCCCGGTTGCGGAAGTCGAAGATACGGCGCCACCAGGGGCGGGGGGCCGAAGGTGCGGTGTGGCCGTGGCCGGCCATGGGCATGGCGCAGCGGGTGCAGAAGTGGCGGTCGGGGCGGTTGGGGGTGGCGCACCAGGGGCAGGGGGTGCCGCCGTGGGCCCCGAGGTCCTCGCCGGGGGCGCGGACGGACTGGGGGCGTTGGGGGGTCGGACGGCCGGGGAGGACGGGGGTGACGGAAGCGGGGGCCGGGGCGGGGGGGTTGGGGTCCGTCACGGGGATGAGGAGGCGGCGGGCCCGGTCGTGGTCGCCTTCGGCGGGAGCGGTTCCCTGCGGGGGCTGGGTGGCGGTATCGGCGGCGGCGGCTTGCGGAGCGGGGGTGGGTGCGGGGATGGGGGTGGGTGCGGGGATAGGGGTGGTTTCGGCCGTGGGTGTGGTGGCCGGCAGTGGGGGCTGGTCGCGCTCACGCGGCGGTAGCCGCACATCCGATTCAGCCCCGCGCCCCTCACGGGGCGCTGTCGTGGCCGTTGCTCGTGCGTCCCGCTGAGGGGAGGCCAGGCCCGTTCCGCCGTCTCTGCGGGTGAAGGCGTCCCAGCCCGGGGCGGCCGGCGTCGCTGCCGGGGCCTGGGCCGGAGTCGGTGCCGGAGTCGGCGTCGGCGTCGGCGTCGGCGTCGGCTCAGGGGTGGGGGCCTGCTGTCGGGCCTCTCGCCCGCTCACCGCCCAGCTCAGTACCGAGCCGCAGGCGTCGCAGAAGGACTGGCCCGGTTCGGCGACCGTGCCGCACTCCGTGCAGTTCCGGTTGGTCGTCATCGCTGCGGGGTCCTTTCGGCGGACGAAGAAGAAGCGGTCACCTGGACCGTGTAGGGCATGTGAGCGGGGCGGGCGGCCGCCACGAGGTGTTCCAGGCGGACCTCGTCGGCCGGGGTGGGGGAGGGCAGCGCGAGGTGGACGTGCAGGCGGGGGCGGGCTTCGCCGGGGAAGGGGCCCAGCGGGCGGGCGTTCCAGTCGGCGCCGCCGCTCTCCGTGATCTCCGGTGTCACGCCGAAGGCCAGCCGGACCGCCTCGGACAGGCCGAGGCGGGTGCCCCGGATGCGGTGCAGGTAGGCGGCTGCCGCCACGGCCGCACGGAGCAGGGGTGCCGGTTCCGTGCCGTCGGTCTCCGCGCCGACCCAGGTGCCGAGCCATTCCGCGAAGTCCAGCGGGGCCAGGGCCGGGTCGAAGTAACTGGGCAGGCAGTCGAGGACGTTCGGGATCGGGGCGATCATGTCGTCCAGGCCGGCGACGAAGCGCAGCGCCAGGTCGTCGTCGGCGAAGACCGCCGGGAGCATCGCGCCGATGGGGACGGAGGAGCCGAGGCCGTCGATGGACCCTCTCAACGGACGCCTCCAGTCGAGTCGTTGACGGTCATTCGCCGATCACCCGGACCCGGTGGTCGTAGGAGAAGACCAGGGACGGGGCGTCCAGGTCGATGCGGTCGGTCGGGTCGCCGCGCTTTCCGGTGAGCGGGTCCGCGGGGTGCAGCACGACCTCGTCGACGAGCTCGACGCCGGGGACGCGTTGCAGTACCGCGAAGACCTCGCCCGACTGCACCGGGCGCCCGAACGGCCAGCCCTTGCCGTCCGCGCCGCCGGTCAGCGGGTCCAGGTGCCGGTAGAGGGCGTCGTGGGCCTGGCGGCGGACCCGGTCGACGTCCACGCCACGGAAGGCGTGGACGGTGGCGACGACCGTGACGCCCTGGTAGAAGGGCGGCCCGACCGCCAACCGGGTGCCGATCAGCCGGCGTTCGTCCAGGTAGCGGGTGATGCGGTCCAGCAGGGCGTCGCCGGGGACGAGTTGCTCGAAGCGCAGGCGGCCGCCGGGGTCCGGAACCGCCTGCGGCACCACCAGCACCCGTACCGCGTACGACCCGTGCTCGCCCTCCTCGCCCTCCAGGCAGGTGATCCGTGCCGTCTCCGGAGCGGCGCGGCGGGCCAGTTCCTCGTAGTCGCGCAGGGTCACCGCCCGCTCCTGGGCGCGGAGTGTGATCGGCGCGCGGACCTTCGCCTCGGCGACCGTCTCGCCGTCCACTCCGCCGCGCGCGGCCTCCCGGTTCACGACCTCCGCGACGTACGGGATGGAGGAGCGCAGGATCTGTACGGCCCCCCGGGCCACGTTGCCGTCCCGGCCGCCGCCCGTGCGGTAGCGGCGGGCCCGGATGACCGCGCCCTTCGGTGCCACCGTGCCGTACTGGCGCAGCGAGCCGTCCGGTTCGCGGACCGCGGGGCCGAAGGCGATCTCGCCGGTGGTCGCGTCGAGGGTGAGGTGCCGGTCGTACGGTCCCGAAGCCGCGAAGTGCGGGACGACCTGCCAGTCCACCCAGCCGCCCTCGCCGTCGTGCTCGGCGGTCTGCAGGAGCAGCGGCGGGGTGTCCCCGACGACGGGGGCGTGGGCGAGCCGCAGGCGCTGGCCGGGCAGGCCCGTCGACTCGCCGAGCGCCTCGTCCTCCACGGTCTCCGCGTGCACGGCGCCGGTCGTGCCGCCCACGGTGCAGGCCTCGACGAACCGGACCGTCGGGGAGGTGGTGTAGAAGGGCTGGTCGGCACGCGGCTCGGTGACCCGGCAGCGCAGCCAGCTCGCCTCCAGGCCGCCGTTGCGGGACAGGACGTGACCGCCGGGGACGTGCAGCACGACCTCGCCGGGGCGGTTGAGGCCACCCGTGCCGTCCCGGTCGACCTCGCACTCCCGCCAGCCGTCCTCCGTCCACGCCTCCCACACCAGCGGGGGCTGGCGCGGGTCCACGCCGACACCGTCGACCCGGCTGTCCAGGTCGAGGGCGACCGCGCAGTGCGGGACGGCGGCGGACAGGCCGAGCAGCATGCAGTCACCGGGGTTCGGGGACTCGGTGAAGCACAACAGGTCCTTGCCCTCGGCGAGTTCGTGGGTGAGGTCGACGACGGCCGAGCCGTGCTGCTGCCGCAGCAGGTGCCGCAACTCGCTCGGCACGATGGTCAGTTCGCGCTCGGTCGCGAAGACCACCGCCTCCTGCGTCTCGGTACGGCGGGTCGCCACCTCCGTGCCGACCGGCACCGGAACCGGTTCCTCCTGGGCCGCCGACAGCCAGAACGTCACGTCCGTACGGGCGGCCGACGGCGGGAACAGCGTGATGCCGACCAGGTCCAGGAAGGCGAGATGGTTCTTCTCCGGGACCCGGTTGAGGCGGTACACGATCTGGTCGGCCATGTGCGCGACCGTCTCCACCAGCGTGATGCCGGGGTCGGAGACGTTGTGGTCGGTCCACTCCGGGGCGCGCTGCTGGATGTAACGCTTGGCGTCGTCGACGAACTGCTGGAAGCGGCGGTCGTCGAGGTTCGGGGAGGGCAGGGCCATCGGGATCAGCGGTCGCTTTCGGAGGAGTCCGAGGAGGCGGGAGGCAGGTCCGGCTCGTCGTGGGAGGGGATGACGTAGAAGGGGAACACCAGGCTGCGCGGGTTGTTGGTGCCGCGGATCGAGTAACGGACGTCGATCATCAGCACGCTCGGGTCGGCGCCGGTGGTCACCTCGACGTCCTCGACCTCGATCCGGGGCTCCCAGCGGTCGAGGCTGGCGTGCACCTCGTGCTGGATGCGGCCGGCGGTCTGCTCGTTGACGGGAGCGAAGACGAGGTCGTGGATGGCGCACCCGAACTCCGGCCGCATCGGGCGTTCGCCCGGGGCCGTGGAGAGGATGAGCCGGATGGCCTCCTCCACCTCCTTCTCGCCGCTGACCAGGGCGATGCCGCCGGTGGGTCCGATCCGCAACGGGAACGACCAGCCGGAGCCGACGAACTGCTCTGCCATCAGCCCCGCACCCGCCCCTCCGGGAAGACCTGCCGCCCGCTCATGCCGGGATCACCATCACCGTCAGTCCGCCCATCATCAGGTTGCCCAGGACCGGCACCTCGGGGGCCTGGATCGCCACGGTGGCGAGAGAGCTGATCGCGACGGCGGCGTTGCCGCGCAGCGACAACGCGGCGTTCGCCATCACGTTCACGGCGGCGGCGTTCACGGAGACCGCGCCGGCGGGGGCCTTGATGTCGACGAGTTCCGCGCTCTGGAGGGACAGCGGTCCCCCGCTCCGGAGGCTGAGCGCGCCCCCCGCCTTCAGTGACAGGTTGGCGCCGGCCTCGACCGACACCGACCTGCTGCCCTTGATGGAGACACTGCCCTTGCTGTCCACGGTGATCTCGGTCTGCTGCCGGTCCAGGAAGACGGTGAGCTTGTCGTCGCCGCTGGCCAGCCGGACGCCCTGTTTACGGCCCCGCTGGTCGAGCAGGTCCATGCGGTTGCCGACCCGGTCGGAGACGGTGTGCCGGGTGGCCCGGCCGCGCATGCCGTCGTGCAGCGGTACGTCCTTGACCCTGGTCGGCTTGTCCTTGCCGTTGTAGAGGCCGCCGATGACGTACGCGTGGTCGAGGGCGCCCCGGTCGAAGGCGACGAGCACCTCGTCACCGACGTCCATCGGGAAGACCCCGCCGCCGCGCACCCCGCCCCACTGCACGGTCCGGGTCCAGTCGCTGACGTAGGTGTCGTCCAGCCACGGGAACTTGAGCTTCACCCGTCCCTGCTGCAGCGGATCCTGTACGTCGGTGACCAGGGCCTGCGCCACACTGAGCTGCCGGTCGACACCGGCGTCCGAGGCACCGCCCGAGGCCACGCCGTAGAGGGACCGCCACTGGCGGCCGCTGACCGTCACCCAGGTCTCGTAGTGCTTGGCGTCGCCGAAGACATGCCGTACCGAGGTGACCGTGTACTTCCCCTCGAAGGGGTCCCCGACGTCCGCGAGCGCCACCGGAACCCCCGGCCGCAGCTTCGGGTTGCCCCGCACGACCACCTCCACCTCGGCGAACGTCGAGGTGACGTCGTCGGAGAGGGCGTCGGCCGCGAACTTCACCTCGGACTGCTTGTCGTACGGCGTACGCGTCTCGACCAGCTTCGACGTCTTGAACTCGCCGGCCGCCGCGCCCGGGGTGGTGCCGATGCTGTAGCCGGTGTTGCCGGCGGGCGTGACGGTCGCCGTGAGCGTCTTCTTCGTCCGTACGTCCCAGCCGCGTGACTCGACCTTGTTCACCTGGTCGGAGGCGGTGACCGCGGTGCGCAGCCGCAGGATGTCGTGCCCGGCCTCCAGCACGAACGGGCTCTTGTCGCCGTCGGTCTGCGGCGACGGCGCCCCCGAGGCGCTCTTCTGCTTCACGAACTGGAACTTGCCGTCCGCGTCCACCGACATGACCATCTCGTTCTCGTCGGCGAGCCGGGCCAGGAAGTCCCAGTCGCTGACGTTCGACTGGCTGATGAACTCGTAGACGGTCTTGGTGGCCTGGATCCGCCCGACCGGCACGCCGTCCTGCGCGGCCAGCTTGCGGGCGATGTCGGAGGCGGTCTGGTTGCGGTAGGCGACGACGCGGCGCTGCCGCATCAGCCGGAACCCGTAGTCGTAGCCACGGACCACCGCGTAGCTGCCGGTGCCGTCGTACTCGGCCTCCAGCCCCGTGACCTCACCGGTGAGCAGCGGGTCGCCGGTGCCCTGCCCGTCGGAGACCGGCGTGATCACCACCGGGGTGCCGAACTGGACGCCCAGCTTGCCCAGCAGCTTGCGGGACGGGTCGCGGAAGGTCAGCTGGAAGGCGGCCGGCACCCCGACGCCCTGGTCGACGTGGACGTCGACGAGATACCGCCCGTACTCCGAGGTGGCGGTCAGCTCCTTGCCGCCGATGACGACCTTGACGACGTTCGAGAAAGCGTGCTTCACCATCAGGACCGCACCTCCTCGGCGGCCGGCAACACCAGTTCCGTCCCCGTGGGCAGCCACCCCGGGTCGTCGATCCCGTTGGCGTCCGCGATCGCCCGCCAGGCGGCCGCGTTGCCGTACTCCCGCCAGGCCAGCGACTGCAACGAGTCCCCGGCCACGACCCGGTGCACGCGCTGCGCGGTGAGCGCGCCGGACGTCGGGTTCTGTCCCGCGGTCTTGCTCGGGATCTCGTGCAGCTGAAGCCGGCAGCTGGCCCGGATCGGCATCCCGCTGGTCCCGAACAGGGAGTAGGAGACGTCGACGGAGGCGACGTACGCCGTGAAGTGGGCGGTCGAGAACGAGCCCCACTGGAACACCACCCAGGGCGGCGACGGCTGCTTGGCGGCGATGCTCTTGCTGGTGACCTCGCAGCAGGCCAGCAACGACTCCACCTTCTTCATCACGTCGTTGCTGTCCGGGTCGTCGGACCGGTCCAGGAAGATCTCCACGCTCATCTCGCGCGGGTGGGTGCCGAGGAACTCCGGCAGCGCGCCGTCCCGTTCGATCGGCGCCGCCGACGACTTCCAGTCCGCCCGGCGGGCGATCGACAGCTCCGCCGGGTTGAACTCGAAGCCGAACGTCTTGATGATGCCGCCCGGGCTGGTGCTGGTGCCCACGGGCGGTTCATGTATCGCGAGGGTGGCCCGCACGAGGCTCTTGCCGGCGCCCCGGCTGCTCCTGGCCATGATCTGATCTGCCTCTCAGTCCGCTCTGCTCGCTCTGCTCGATCTGCCCGCGCTGTTCGCTCGGTTCGCTCGGTTCGCTCAGTCGGTGAAGCCGTGATGGGCGATCTCCAGGACCTCCGTGGCCACGGAGGGATTGCCCGCGTCCAGGGAGGGCCCCTGCCAGCTCACCGGCAGCACGTCCAGCAGCCCCCAGCGGGCCACCTCCGAACCGTCCGCGCGCAGCGCCGTGATCTGCCCGGTGGGCCGCTCGATCCCCGTCTGCACGGACGAGATCCACTTCGCGACCTTCGAGGTGTCCGGGGTGAGCGGACGGGTCAGCCGGATGTGGGAGAAGGTGACACGGGTCGGCAGCTGCCACACGAACCCGTTGTTGCCGCCCTCCTGCCGCTGCTCGATCTCCACCTGCGACGACAGCCCGTCGCACCCGTTGAAGTAACCGAGGTCCTCGCCGTCGATGGAGAGGCTGAACCAGACTGTGGTTCCCGGGTCCTGGCGATCCATCGGGGGCCTTTCTGTGGGGTGGGTGCGCGGTCGTCGTGGTCAGGAGCGGAAGTCGCGGAGCTTTCCCACGCGTTCGCGGTCGCGGCGGAGTTCGGTGCGGACGTGACGGGTGACCCGGTCGATGATCCGGTGGACGAGGGCGTCCACCTGGAACTCGGTGAGGGCCCGGGGGTCGAAACCGCCCTCCTCGACCGCCGAGTATCCGGGGGGCGAACCGTCGGAGGACGAACCGGAGCCGGAACCGGAACCGGAGCCGGAACCGGAGCCGGAGTACGAGGGCGGCGGGTCGTCGGGAGGCGGTGACTGCCGCTCGGCCCGGGTCACGGGGGCTTCGGGGCGGCTGGTGGTGACCGGCACCTCTTTCACAGTGGTCGTGGGGAGGGCGTCGCGCTGGACGGTGGGGCGGTTGAGAGGCGCGACGGGAAGGGGGGCGGTGGCGGAGATCGGGGTGGTGGCGCGCAGGGGTACGGGGTGAGCGGGCGCGGTGGTGGTGCTCGGCTTGACGGGCAGGGCGGCGGCGGGGGTTGCCGCTCGCTGCACGAAGGGGGGCCGGGGCGCCGACGCCGGTCCGATGGGGGACGGGGTGGCGCTCGCGGGCAGGGGTGACCGCGACCGGCTCCGGCCGGATACCGGGGGGCCGCCGAGACCGGGAGCGGCGGGAGCGGCGGCACGCTGCACGAAGGGGGGAAGCGGCGAAGGGCCCGTCGGTGCGGGAACGGGCAGAGCTGGTGGAGGCGGCGTCGCCGGGGCGGCGGAGGCGGGCCGGGCGTGCTCGACCGTCGGCGTCGGCAGGTCTGGTGCGGCGGCTGGCGGTCCCTGCCGGGGAGCTTCGGGCGCCGGGCCGGAGCCGGTGGCAGGCCGGTCCGCCGAACCGCTCGACGCCTGCCGCCGCTGCACGGACGGCACAGCCGTCCCGCGGCCGGCACGCCTCGCCGGAGCCGCGCTCGCGGCCGGGCCGGTCACGGGGGCGCCGAGACCGAGGCGGGGAGCGCCAGAGGTGGTCGCCGCGGCACGCTGCACGGATGCGGAGGCGGAAGCGGAAGCGGACTTCGGCGCCGATGCCGACGCGGGCCGGGCCGTCGTAGCCGGGCCGGTGGACGGGGCGTCTGCCCGCTCACGCGGACGCGGCGGTGTCTGTGCGTCGGGGGAGGAGGGGACCGAGGACCTCTCCGTCGTCCGTCGGCGCTGCACAGCCGCCTCGCCCGTCCTGCCCGCCTTGCCGCCGTCCGCCGGAGAAGCTCCGGCGGTTCCCGTGAGGGGGGCGCCGAGGCCAGGGCGAGGGGAGCCGGGAGCCGACGCTGAGGGCCGGGACGCTGCCGAAGTACCTTCCGGGGCAGCTCTGTCGGGCTCATGGGCGGGCGTCGGCACGGCAGCCGGTACGCCGTCGGTGGCGGCCGCGCTCTCCGTGACCCGGCGCTGCACGGGCGCCTCGCGGCCACCGCTCGCGGCCGGGGAACCCGACGCTCGCCCACTCCGCGACACGGCAGGAGGCACGGTCCCGGCGGTGGGCACATCAGCGGCGACGGCTTCGGTGGTGGGGCCGGTCACGGGCCGCGGTGCCGAACTCTCCGCCGTACGACCGCCTTCCGGGGCGGGGGTGTGCGGGGCGGCCGAGCCCGTGGCCGTACGGCGCTGTACGGGAGGCGTCGCGGGGCTGCCGCCCGGGGCACCGCTCACCGTCCGCCGCTGCACCGGGGTCCGCGTCCCGGCGCCGGACGTGCCGGAAGGCCCGCCGCGGTCCGGGGACACGGCGGACGGCGCGGGCGCCGGGGATACCGGGGGTGCCGCGGGGGGCGTGGAAGGGGTACGCGGAGGTGTCGTACGTCCCGTGGCCCTGGGAGACACGGGAGCCGCTGCCGTACCACGGCCACCGGACGCGGACCGCTGTACGACGGCCGGTGCCGGTGCCGGTCCGGACGGAGCGCCCCCAGGGGCCTGCGAGGAGGTGTCGGGGGAGGTACGGCCGCCATGGCGCGGAGGCGACGGCCAGCCACCGCTCACCGGCACCGGATCCCCCGCGCCGACCGCTCGCTGTACGCCCCCGTCCGCCGCCGTTTCGCCCCCGGCTCGGTCACCCTCACCCGACGCAGGCACCGCACTCTCGCTCGCCGGCATCTTGGGCGCCGACGGCAACGTCCGCCGCTGCACGGCCGTCACCGACGTGCCCACCGGCGCATGCGTCAGCGCGCTGCGGCGAGGCAGGACGGGAGGTGCGGCCGTGACCCGCGGACCGGTGGCCGGCGCCGGAGCGACCGGCGCCGACTGCGGCACCCATGCCACCGGCACGGCCGCCGGCACGACGGCCACCGCCCGCTGCACGGCCTTGGCGGAGGAGGCCGAGGAAAGCGACGAGGTCGAGGAGATCGCGGGGGTCGGCGCGACCGGGGAAACCGGCGCGACCGGGGAAGCGTGCGGGGTCGAGGAGGCGGAGGGGGTCGAAGAAGCCGACGGAGTCGAGGAAGCCGACGGGATGGACGAAATCGACGGGGTCGGCGCAGCTGAGGAAGCGGACGAGGTCGAGGACGCCGATGGAGTGGATGAGGTGGAGGACGCCGGCGAGGTGGACGAGGCCGCGGAGACCGACGGAGTCGAGGACATCGGCGAAGTAGACGAAGTCGAGGAGGTCGAAGAGGTCGAAGGGGTCGAGGACGACGGAGTGGACGGGGTAGAGGAAGCCGAGGGGGTCGCCGGCATCGGCGTACTCCCCCCGCTCCGTACCGCTACGGCTCCCGCTCCTGCCCCCGGCGTCCGCGCGGCCGCACCACCGCCGCGCCGCCCCACCGACGGCACCCGCTGCACCACCGGCGCGCGCTGCACCGCCGGCCCAGCGGAACCCAGCGATCCAGCGAACCCGGTAGATCCGGCCGAACCCACCGATCCAGCGGACCCGGTAGATCCGGCCGACCTCACGAAACCAGCCGCACCCGCAACCCCAGCCGAACCCGCACCGGAAGCTCCAGCCCCAGCCGAACGCGCAGCCGCACCCGCACCCGAAGCCGACCCAGCGCTCCCGGCCGACCCACCACTCACGCCCAGCCCAGCACTCCCGGCCGACCCACGGCCCACACCCGGCCCACCACCCTCGGCCGGCCCACCCCCACCCGTCCGCGCCGAAGATCCTGCTCGTATCGCCCGCAGCGGCACCACCGGAACCGTCGAGGCCCGGCCGGCGGCCGAACCTGTCAGGCCCGGCGTTCCCGTCAGGCCGGCCGAGTCGGCCGGACCCGACAACGGCAGCCTCTGCACCGGGCGTTCCATGCCGGACACGGCCCCCGTGCCCGTTGTCCCCGTGCGGCCGCCGGACAGGCCCGCGCTCGACTCACCGTCCAGGACCGCGTGCGAGCGCATGCCCATGAACGACGGGTTCTGCCAGGTCGGCAGCCGGCCGCCGAACCCCGGGTCCGCGACCGGCCCGCCCGTCGTCCCCAGCGCACGCTGAATCGGCGGCAGCCCGGACCAGGCCGCCGCCACCACGGGCCGCGGTGCCTCGACAGCACGCGGCGCCTCGACAGCGACCTCGGCCTCGGTCGCTGCCGCCCCGCGGCCCCGTATCCGATCCCACAACCCCACCGCTCAGCCCTCCGCCCCTGCGGAGGCCGCCCGGGTCACCAGGGACGCGATCTCCGCCGTGTACCGGCGGCGGTCGGCGTGCTCCAGGTCCAGGATGTCCTCCAGGCTCCAGTGGAAGTGGTAGGCGACGTACGCGATCTCCTCGTGCAGCCGGTCGGTCGCGTACGTCACGATTCCCCCAGGCGGCTCCCGCCGAGTTCCACCTCGAAGGGCTCCGAGCAGTGCGGGCAGTTGACCGCAGCCCGGGTGTGGCCCTCCGCGTTGATCTGGCGGTAGAAGTCCTGGAGGAACGCCAGGTCGGAGGCGAACATGTTCTCCACGATCCCGTCGTGGACGAAGGAGAGCGTGCCGAGCCGGGTGATGACCCGGCCGAGCAGCACCACCGACAGGAACGCGGGGTTCTCCTGGACGCGCACGTCCCGGAGCGGGATCAGTTCGTCCCGTGCCGTGGACAGGCGCATCACGCCGTCGCGGTGGACGGTGCCGTGCTCGTCGACGTACCCGCGGGGCAGCTGGAACGGGAACTCCGTGCGCAGCACCTCGACGGGTGTCTCCGGTTGCTGAGGGGCCTGGGGCGCCGGCTCCTCCGGTGCGAGCGGCGCGCCCACTCCCCCAGCCCTGACAGCCGAACGCCTCATTACTCGATGACCAGTTCTTCGAACGTGATGGTCACCGACTCGGTCAGCGCGGACGCCTCGCCCGCCTTCACCGTGCTGGTGTCGATCTTGCTGCACCAGGCGTTGCGCAGGTTGTAGCGCTTCACCGGGTTGTTCTCGAAGTCCATCATGATGATGGAGGCGTTCTTGCGGGCCGTGGCCATCTGGCCGTTGATCGACTCGTTGATCCACTGGGTGAACGACGAGGACTGGGTCATACCGCGTACGACCGTGCAGGTGCCGTTCTTCTTCACGCCCGGCAGGTTGCGGACGTGGTTCTTCCCGTCCGGCGTGTTCTGCTGGTAGGTGATGACGTCCTGCTCCATCGTCATGCCGCTGACCTCGGCGAGGTACTCGACCATCACGCCGTCGATCTGCAGGCCGAAATTGTGCGATGTGAGGGCGTCACCCGGCTGGAGACTCATGTGTTACTGCCCGTTCTTCTCAAGTTGCCTGGGAAACAAGGGGGTTGGGACCCGGGGGTCCGCTACTCCTGGAGCTCGCCGCTGCCGCTGGAGAACTGGGCCAGCCGGAAGATCACGAACTCGGCGGGCTTGACCGGCGCGATGCCGATCTCGCAGATCACGCGGCCGACGTCGACTGACTCCGGCGGGTTGGTCTCGTCGTCGCACTTGACGTAGTACGCCTCCTCGGGCCGCTGCCCGAACAGGGCGCCGCTGCGCCACTCGTTGACCAGGAACGCGGAGATGTTGCGCCGGATACGGGCCCAGAGGTTGTGGTCGTTGGGCTCGAAGACCACCCACTGGGTGCCGATCAGGATCGACTCCTCCAGGTAGTTGAAGTACCGGCGGATGTTGAGGTAGCGCCAGGCCGGGTCCGAGGACAGGGTGCGGGCGCCCCAGATGCGAATACCGCGGCCGGGGAAGGCCCGGATGCAGTTCACGCCGATGGGGTTCAGCAGGTCCTGCTCGCCGCGGGTGATCTGGAGCTCCAGGTCGACCGCGCCGCGGATCACCTCGTTCGCGGGGGCCTTGTGGACACCGCGCTCGGCGTCGTTGCGGGCCCAGACGCCGGCCACGTGGCCGGACGGCGGGATCAGCCGGGACTGGCCGGAGGCCGGGTCGAAGGTCTTGATCCAGGGGTAGTACAGGGCCGCGTACTTGGAGTCGTAGCCGGCCGTCTCCTGGCGCCATACCCGGATCTGGCGGGCGTTGAGGCCGGGCGGCGGGTCGATGACCGCGACCCGGTCGCCCATCAGCTCGCAGTGCGCGATCAGGCCGAGCTGGACGGCCTTGACGGCCTCCAGGTCGATCGCGCCGCGCTGGTAGGCGGCCATCAGGTCGGGCACGGCCACCATGGACACCTCGTCGACGGCCTCCAGGCCGCCGAAGCCGGTGCGGTCGGCCGAGTCGCCGAGGTAGGTGGCAGGGCCGGGGTGAGAACCGGGGGGCGCGGCCGGGGGGGGGGGCGCCCGGGGGTGTGTGCCCCCCACGCCCGGGGCCGGGCGGGGGGGCCCGTTTTTTTGGTGTTTTGTTTTGTACGTCCCCGTCCGGCTGCATAAGTTTATTGAGGTC
>NZ_JBSHAF010000011.1:331193-361583 GCF_053611365.1 Streptomyces sp. NPDC054813
ACCCTCGCGCCCGGGCCCCCGGCCGCCCGGAGCGGGGGCGGGGGGCGGGGGGGGGGGGGCGGCGGGCGGGGGGGGGGGGGCCGCGGCCCCCGGGGGGGGGGGCGGCCCCCCCCGGGGCAGGGGTCGGGGCCACGAGGGCCACCGTCTGGTTCTCCGGACGGGCCAGCTGCGCGGCGGGCGCGGCCTCGGTCACGGTGATGAGCTTGGAGCGCTCCTTGACCTGGGTGACG
This sequence comes from Streptomyces sp. NPDC054813, assembly GCF_053611365.1. Lineage (NCBI taxonomy): Bacteria > Bacillati > Actinomycetota > Actinomycetes > Kitasatosporales > Streptomycetaceae > Streptomyces > Streptomyces sp. NPDC054813. The sequence goes on from NZ_JBSHAF010000011.1 coordinate 331,424, forward strand.
ACGTAGTTGCGGCCGCCCTTCTTCGCGGTCACGTCGAAGGTCTCGACGGCCTTGCCGCCGTCCTTGACGACCAACTTGAAGCGCTCGGCGGGGCCTTCGCCCTCCGGGTCGGCGACCTCGACGCTCAGGTCACCCGAGGCCACCGCGCTCACGGTGAAGGTGCCGAGCTGCTTGGCCTCGCCGGGCGGCAGCGCGGCCGGCGCGGCCGAACTCCCGACGGCGGCGGGCGCGTCGACGGCGCCGTCGGCGCCTTCCCGGGTGCCGCCGACACGGACGACGTAGGCCGCCGAGCCGCCGTTGTTGAAGAAGCCGTAGACGGAGTGCGCGAGGTAGTACCCGTCGGTGAACTCACCGAAGGACGCGACGTACTGCGTCCAGTTGGTCACCAGCGTCGGCTCGTTCAGCGGACCGGTCGGGGCCAGGCCCACGAAGGCCGCCACCGACGTGCCCACCCCCTCGATGGGGCGCGAGCCGCTGGCCACCTCCTCGACGTAGACGCCGGGCGACAGGTAGGACGGCATGCTCTGCTCTCCTCGGGGTACGAGACAGGAACATTCCCACCCTCACGCGCGAAGCGCGCATCCCGGAACGTCCTCCGGTGCCTCGGCGGGGGCAGTTTCCTTGCCCGCAAGGGCAGTCCGGCCCGCCCCGCAACCCTTCGGCCGACAAGTCTGCCCGTGATCCTGCCCCCGCGGACCTCCCGGTGTCCGGCACCCGCCGGGTACGGAGGAGGGAGGCCCCCTGTCGAGGCCCTTGTCGACCGAACGGGAACCGGCTATGCGCACTCAAGCAGAGAACCGCTCCACCGCGGACCGTGACGGCGACCGCCCGACAACCCGGAAAGCCGCCGCCTCTCCCCCCTTGGCCGCCCTCCAGCGGTCCGCGGGGAACGCCGCGGTGACCCGGGCGATCCAGCGGGCCCGGCAGGAGGGCGAGGCGGAGGAGCAGCAGGCCGACGAGGCCGTGCCGGTGCGGCCGCGGACGTCGGTCGCCGACGCCGTCGGCACGCCCGGTGTGCCGCTGGAGCCCCGCATTCTGCAGCGGGCGGAGAACGCGTACGGCATGAACTTCGGCCATGTGCGCGTGCACAGCGACCCGGTCGCCCAGCGCTCGGCCGAGGAGCTCGGGGCCCGGGCCTACACCACCGGCCCGCACATCGTGCTCGGCGGGAACCGCGTCACCGACGAGGTGATGTACGAAGAGGTCGACCACGTCCGCCAGCAGGCCCTGGGCCCCGTGCCCGGCACCGCCAACGGCAGGGGCGAGAAGGTCTCCCACCCGGACGACCCGTTCGAGCGGAGCGCCGGCTCCAACGGCCGCAAGCTGGCCCGGGGCGCCACGCCCGACCTCGCCCTGCCCGGGTCCTCGGCACCGCCCGCCGACGCGGTGCAGCGCAGCCCGGACGAGGACGTCCCTGTCCAGCGGGCACCCGGCGCGGGACCCACGACGGAAGCCACGGCCGAACCAGAGATCGCACCCGCGACCGAGCCCTCACCCCCGGCCTCGCCGGCGGTCACTCCCGCCACCCCCCTGTCCGCGCTCCCGGCCACCGCCCGCCTCGCGCGGCTCATCGTCGGCGGCACCGCCGAGATCCGGAACAAGCAGGTGCGGTCCGTCCTCGACAAGCGGGAGCGCAACGGCCCGAAGTTCACGGCCGAGGAACTCCAGATGATCAGGAGCGCCGAGGCCGAGGATCCCGGCTGGCTGCGGACGGTCGGACTGTGCACCCACCTCGAGGCGCAGGACTACATCAAGAAGGACGACTTCCACAGCTGGCTGGCGCAGCCCAAGGGCAAGCGCCTGCTCATCGCCACCCTGCGGTGGCAGCAGCACGCCGAGGGCAAGGAGGAGGGCAAGGGGAAGGGTCCGGCCGGTGCCGGCCCCCGGCCGGACTACCAGCTCGGCCGCCACCACGCCATGCGCGACAAGTCGAACCCCGAGGAGGAGCGGGCACAGCTCACCGGGGAGCGCAACGAGCAGATCTTCCGGACCTTCGTGGCGACCCTGCTCCCTCCCGGTGTCTCCGACGACGTGCCGAACGCCGCCGAGCACCGCAAGCGCGTGGAGCGCGGCACCGAGATCCTGACCAAGATCTTCCTGATCCTGAAGGAGGGGTTGCAGGTCTTCAACCCGAAGACCGGTCTCCACGAGGACTTCAAGGACGACGTCGCGCACGCCCTGGCCTACGGCGGCCGCGTCAACATCCGCATCCCGCAGCTGGCCGACGGCCAGCACGGCTACGAACTCCCCCGGTGGCTCCACATCACCAGGGAGAACCCCAAGTTCTACGAGCCCAACGCGAAGCCCGAGGCCCCGGTGTACAAGCGCACGTACGCCACCCACCACATGGACATCGGCGACAACAAGCCCGGACAGCCCGGCCGCTTCGTGGAGAAGGGCGGCCTGGCGGCCACCGCCCAGAACCTCATCGACCCCCACAGCCACCTCTACGGCATGGGGGTGGGCATCGGAGGCACGGGAAACAAGGGCTACCACGGCGGGACCATCCTCCCGGACGAGTCGCACGGGCACCTGTTCATGGGGTACAAGCCGCCGACCGGCAAGCGCGACGGGGCACTTCAGGTCGGCATCGAGACCGCCGGGCCGGGCGGCCGGACCCCCGAGGGCTACGAACACAACTGGAAGAGCAGCGAGAAGACCGCCAACCCCTTCAGCAACTTCGGCGGCCACAAGGACGACAAGATCGGCGGCGACGCGCCCCTCAGTGCCGGCCAGCGCTATGTCGACCTACGGCAGTTCGGCGACTGGCTGAAGAAGCTGAAGGATCTGGAAGCGGACTGGACGACCGAACTCGCCAAGGCGACGACCAATGAGGAGAGGGCGGCCCTGTACCGGGACCTGATCGGCAAGCGCTCCGATTCGTAGGGCACCCGCAGCGCACCCGGCCCCGTCCGTACCCGCACACACCGCACCGCCCGCACACGGCACCGTCCGCACCGCACACCGCACCGTCCGCAGGGGCAACGAGTCCGGCCCCTGCGGCACCGCGGTCTGCCCCGCTGTCCGCTGCGTCGGCTTCGCGCCCCGCATAGCGTCGACGCGTGAGCCTGTGGACTTCCCTGGAACCCGCCTCCGCGACCGTGGACCCTGGGTCCTCCACCCGCGTCCGTCTGCGATTGCGGAACACGGGTGACGTCGTCGACGAGTACCGCTTCGAACCGGTCGGCCCGATCGCCCCCTGGACGACCGTCGAGCCTCCCACGCTCCGGCTCTATCCAGGGACCACCGGCACCGTCGAGCTGACCTTCGCCCCGCCCCGCACCTCGGACGCCACGGCCGGACCCAACCCCTACGCGGTCCGCATCACCCCCACGGAACACCCCGAGGCCGTCACCGTCCCCGAGGGCAACCTCACCATCACACCCTTCACCGAGCTGCGCGCCGAGCTGGTCCCGCCCACCGTCAAGGGCCGCTTCCGCGGCCGCCCCAAACTGGCCATCGACAACCTCGGCAACACCAAACTCACCGCCTCGATCAGCGGCAACGACAACGGCGACCAGCTCGCCTACGACCTCCACCCCAGCAACGTCCAGATCGAACCCGGCCGCGCCGCCTTCGTCGACGCCAAGCTCAAACCCCGGCGCATCATCTGGTTCGGACCGAAGGAACAACGGCCGTACCGGCTCACCATCCAACGGTCGGGGCTGAAGCCGGAGCCCGTCGAGGGGACGTACATCCACAGCGGGTTCCTGCCCCGCTGGCTGGCCACCCTCTTCGGCACCCTGCTGGCGCTGGCCATCACCTTCGCCCTGATCTGGTTCAACTACAAGCCGCAGGTCAAGAGCCTCGCCGAGGAGCAGATCCAGGACGCCGGGGTGAGTTCGCTCGCGCCCAGCCCCTCGGCCACCCCGACCCCGCCGCCGGCGCCCAGTGTCACGGCCTCCACCGCGCCCGCCACTCCGGACGCCGGGGACGGCGGCAACGGAGGCGGAGGCGGCGGGGGAGGCGGGGGAGGCGGCGGTGCGACGGCCACCGTGACCGCCAAGCCCAAGCAGGACACCGCGGCGACCGCCGTGAACCGCCTCGCCGCCGACGACCCGTCCGGGCGGCACATCTGCTACCGCGCCTACGTCCAGGGCACCGGCTGGCAGAAGCCCGTCTGCGACGGCACCATGGCCGGCACGGTCGGCAAGAACGTGCCGATCAAGGCCATCAACCTCGCGGTGTACGGCGTCCAGGGTTCCGCCGGCAACGCCTTCGTCTACAACCCCCAGTCCACGGACGGCAGGGGCAAGTGGAACCCGAACTGGACGGCGATCATGCCCGACGGCAAGGACAACTACATCGGCAGCACGAAGGCGGCCGACCCCTACATCGAGGGCTTCGCCTTCAACGTCGGCAGCGGACAGGGCTGCAACTACGCCAAGGTCCGCGACCACGACTGGGGCGACCAGTGGTGCCAGGGTTCCCGCAGCGACAACAACGCACTCGATTTCGTCGGCACCCTCGACAACACGCTCTGGCTCGAAGCCTTCAAGCTGACGGTGACCCCGTGACCCTGTGGACCTCCCTGGAACCCGCCTCCGCGACCGTGGACCCGGGCGCTTCGACCCGCGTACGGCTGCGGCTGCGCAACACCGGTGACGTCGTCGACGAGTACCGCTTCGAACCGGTCGGCCCGATCGCCCCCTGGACGACCGTCGAGCCTCCCACGCTCCGGCTCTATCCAGGGACCACCGGCACCGTCGAGCTGACCTTCGCCCCGCCCCGCACCTCGGACGCCACGGCCGGACCCAACCCCTACGCGGTCCGCATCACCCCCACGGAACACCCCGAGGCCGTCACCGTCCTCGAGGGCAACCTCACCATCACACCCTTCACCGAGCTGCGCGCCGAGCTGGTCCCGCCCACCGTCAAGGGCCGCTTCCGCGGCCGCCCCAAACTGGCCATCGACAACCTCGGCAACACCAAACTCACCGCCTCGATCAGCGGCAACGACAACGGCGACCAGCTCGCCTACGACCTCCACCCCAGCAACGTCCAGATCGAACCCGGCCGCGCCGCCTTCGTCGACGCCAAGCTCAAACCCCGGCGCATCATCTGGTTCGGACCGAAGGAACAACGGCCGTACCGGCTCACCATCCAACGGTCGGGCGTCGATCCACAGCCTGTGGACGGCACCTACATCCAGCGCGGGTTCCTGCCCCGCTGGATCGCCACCCTTTTCGGCACCCTGCTGGCCCTCGCCATCACCTTCGCGCTCATCTGGATCAGCTACAGACCCCACGTCGGAAGCCTCGCCCAGGAACAGCCCCAGGAAGCCGGGGTGAGCTCCCTCGCGCCCAGCCCCTCGGCCGGCGCACCCCTCGCCGCCGCACCGGCGCCCTCCCCGTCCCAGGTGGCGCAGCAGCCGGACGCCGACAACGGCTCGCCGGACACCCAGGCGGGCGGAGGCGGCGGCCAGTCCCAGCCGGCCCCCCAGGCGACGAAGAAGAAAACCGCGAAGCCGGTCGTCCCGGTGACGAACGTCCTCCTCCGCAACACGACCACCAAGAAGTGCGCGGACATCCCCGGTTACGACAAGGGAACCAGCAACGGCCCGGTGCGGGAGTACACCTGCAACGAGACCACCGCCGACAACCAGCTGTGGAACCTTGAGGTGCACTACCCGAAGGGCGGCCCCGGCTCCGCCGCGCTCTTCCAGATCCGCAACGTCAAGGACCAGTTGTGCATGGACCTGCCCAACTACGGGTCGGCCAAGCTGTCCTCGCCGATCACCGAGTACAAGTGCGACGGCACCAAGGCCGACAACCAGCTCTGGTGGATCGACAAGCAGCCCAGCGGCGCCTACTGGATCCGCAACTTCGCCAGCGACAACCTCTGCCTGGACGTGGCGGGCTACAGCACCGGCGGCAACGACACCGACCTGACCCTCTACTACTGCTCGAACACGGACGACCAGGAGTGGCAGATCGTCCACCCGTCGGGCGAGTAGAACCCCCCCCGTACCAGCCACTCTCCGCCTGCGGCGTCCCGGTCACCAGGTACCGGGCACCAGGCGGCCCGCCTTGCGGTATTCGCGGCGGGCGCCTTCCAGGAGGTTCGCCGCGGTGACCGGCTCTCCGGATCCGGCGGCCAGGTAGGCGGCGGTGACCACCGCACTGCGGATAGCGCCGCCGGCCAGCTCGAAGTCGCGGGCCAGGGAGCCGAGTTCGATGTCCGGCTCGCTCGGTACGTGCACCAGCCCGTGCCGCCACAGTGCCAGCCGCTGCTCCTCGTCCGGGAACGGGAAGTCGATCACCAGGTCGAGGCGGCGGGTGAAGGCCTCGTCGATGTTGGCGCGCAGGTTGGTGGTGAGCAGCGCGATGCCGTCGAAGGCCTCCAGGCGCTGGAGCAGATAGGCCGACTCCAGGTTGGCGTACCGGTCATGGGCGTCCTTGACCTCGGAGCGCTTGCCGAAGACCGCGTCGGCCTCGTCGAAGAGCAGCACGGCGTCGGTGCGGTCGGCCTCGGTGAAGATGCGCTCCAGGTTCTTCTCGGTCTCGCCGACGTACTTGTCGACGACCGAGGAGAGCTGGACGACGTAGAGATCCAGGCCGAGCTCGGCGGCCACCACCTCCGCCGACAGGGTCTTGCCGGTGCCCGAGTCACCCGCGAACAGGCCCAGCACCCCACGGCCCCGGCCTCCTCCCGCGCTCAGCCGCCAGTCGCCGAGCACCTGGTCGCGGTGGCGGGCGCGCAGGGCCAGTTCGCGCAGTTCGGTGAGCGGGCGTTCGGGCAGCACCAGGTCCCGCCAGTCGACGGCGGGCCGGATCCGGCGGGCGTGCTGTTCGAGCCCGGACGCCGACTGCTGGCGGGCGGCCAGCCGCAGGTGGCCGGCGGCCAGCGGGGTGCCGTCGAAGGCGGCCAGTGCCTGCGCCGCCTGCGCCGCCCGGGCGAGCCGGTCCCCGCCCAGGTGGTACGGGGCGACGGTGGCCGCCAGGTCGAAGCCGGAGGTGTCCGGGAGTACGGCCGCCCAGGCGTCCACGGCCACGGCGCGCCGGGACGGCACCTCCAGGACGAGGGGGTCGCGGTGGTCGCACCACTGGGGGTCGTAGGGGTGAGGGGTGGTGATCAGCGCGGTGACGTCGGCGTAGCCGTTCAGCTCCTCGGCGAACGCCCGGGGCCTGGCCGCGTCGACGAGTACCGCCCGGCCGCTCAGCCGGGCCTCCCGGAGCACCTCCGGGAGATGTTCCTCGGGGCCGGTGTAGTGCAGGACGTCCAGGCCGGCCAGCCGCAGCGCGGCCGTCGCACAGCCGAGGCCCTCGCCCTCCCGGCGCTCCCGCAGGTACCCGAAGAGCGGCCCGGCGGCGATCCGCCCGGCCAGCCGCCGGACGAACTCCTCGTCCCCCTCGTCGACGGTTTCGCTGTCATACGACGGTACGCGCAGGTGTCCCGCCAGGGCCGGGGCCGGGGTGTCGTCGCCGAGGAGGTGCGCCAGGACCCGGTCAGGGACGCGCAACGAGCGGCTGAGGAAGGGGCGTTCGGGCTCCTCGACGGTGAGCAGGCCGAGCGCGGTGAGCGGGGCGGTGGGGTGGAAGCGGGCGCGGGCCCCGGCGAGGTGGGCGGGGACGCCGTACAGGTCGAGGGCGAGGGCGATGGTGGCGCGGCGGCGGCCGACGTCGTCGTTGAGGTAGCCGTACAGCGGCTCGAAGGTGCGGTCCAGGTCCGGGGCGAGCGCGATGAGCAGGATCGCGGTGTCGAGGGAGGTGAGACGGAGGCGGGCGGCGAGTTCGGCCAGCCGGTCGGTGAAGTCCTCCGCCAGGTCGGGGAGTTCGGCGGGCGTCTGCGGGCGCAGGAGGTGCCGTACCGCCTCCTCGGAGAGGTACAGGCCGCGCAGTGGGTCGGTGGCCGTCGGGTCGCCGGCCGAGCGGTGGGCGACGAGGGCGGCGGCCCGGTCACGCAGCCCCGCCAGCCGGGCGAGCAGCGGTGCGACCGGCGTCAGGGAGACGTCGAGGGTCACGCCCGGGTCCTCCGGGCGGCCTTGGCCTGGGCGATCTGGCCGGGCCGGTGGGCCCGCTCCTCAAGAACGGGTGCGTCCTCCTCCAGGCCCGCGCGTACGCGGACGGCGGCGCCCTCGGTGACCGGCGGACCGGCGTCGTACTCGGGATAGGCCGGGAAGGGTGCGGTGATGACGACGTCCAGGGAGGGCTTGAGCTCACCGCCGAGCGCGGACCAGATCTCGGCCAGGGAGCGGGCCTCGGTCTGGATGCCCGCCACCGAGAGCTGCACGGTCAGCCCCAGCTCCCGCAGGGAGGGCGGTAGTTCGTCCGGATGGATCAGCTCTCTCGGGATCAGGGTCGCCAGCACGGCGCTGATCAGCCGGTGTTCGTCCTCGGGCCGCTTGGTCCACGCCGTCACCAGGTACGACAGCCGGAACCAGCGGGGCGGCTGCCGGCGCTTGACGACGACGTCCCGGTCGTCCCGGACGTCGATGTGCCCGCGCTGACGCCGTTTCACATCCTCCCGGATGTCGTACAGATAGCTGTTGATCACCGGACCGTTGCGGCGGGCCGCCCAGTCGCGGGTCGGGGCGTCGAAGGAGACGTCGATGCCGGCGCCCTCCAGCGCACCGCCGGACAGCATGCTCCGCAGCACCTGGTCCACCTCGTGGATCACGCCGTACTCACCACCCCATGGACCTGTCCGCACTCATGTCCATCCTGCCCTTCGGCCCCGCCGCGCCCGCAGGAACGGCCGGGCAGACCGCGTTGCCCGGGAACCGGTGCATGCTGCCCGTTCGGTCAGATGTAGCCTTCCCGGAGGGCATGGGCCACGGCGTGTGCCCGGTTGCGCAGATGCAGCCGGGTCGTCAGCCCGTGCATGACGTTCTTGACGGTGCGCTCGGAGTAGGACAGCTTGCTGGCGATCTCACCGGTGTCGAGGCCCTCGGCGACCAGCCGCAGCACGTCCACCTCGCGGGCGGACAGCCCGGAGGCCGGGGCGCCCGGGCGGCCGGCGGCGTTACGGTGCAGGGTGCCGACCTGGTTGATCAGCCGGCCGAGCAGGTCGGCCGGCAGGTCGCCGTCGCCGCGGGCGGCCGCGAGCACGGCCTGCACGATGCGGAGTTCGGTGGCCTCGTGCCGCCAGACGATGGCGCCGACCCCGCACTCGATCACATCGAGCAGCTCGGTCTCGCGCAGCGTCCCGACCACGAGCACGGCCCGCGCGCCCTCGCTGCGTACGACGCGGCGCAGCCGGGTCAGTTCCGGTTCGTCGAGGCTGTCGCTGATGAGCAGCGCGACCGTGCCGGGGCCGGTCTCGGACTCCTCACGCAACTCGATCTCCGGGTGCCGGCGCAGCTGGCTGAGCGCGCCCTCACGGGAGATCGGGTCCGGTGCGTACACGGCGACGGGCGTGCGGATGACCGACGTTAATGAGCTGTTGCTGACCAACCGCTTCCCCTATGTCCACGTGCCCGTCACCCCTGAGGGAACGGTGACGGGCGGGAGTACCCAGCCTGATGGGACCAAAGGGGCAACGACAATCGTGGACAACCACGACAAGGACCACGAGATGTTCGGGGTGGCTGAGGTTGTGCGCGACCGCGGGCCGGTGGGGGTTGTTCGCGCCCACGCGGCGGCGGCCGCATATCGAACACAGCCCCGCGCCCCCAGGAATGTCGGGCCACTGGTCCCACCGAAAAGGGGCGCGGGGAACTGCGCGACCGGCCACGACGCACCCGCAGCGAGCCACGGACCGACGCACCCCCGAATGTGCCGACCCGGCAACAAATCCGCCGGTCGCCAGAGCTCCCCACAACCTCTCCCACTCCCGCCCCCTCTAACCCCCCGAATGCCCCCCCGAACCCACCAGCGCACCGCGAGGAGCCAGGAATGATGCATTCGTCCCCTGAACTCGTCGACGCCATGCACCTGTTGGCCGAAGAAGCGACGCGCACCCGGTCCGGGACCGGCCGCCTCGTGCTGCTGCGGGGCGCCACCGGAACCGGCCGTACCACCGTCATGGAGGCCGTGGCCGAGCAGGCGGCCGCCCTCGGCCTGAAAACGCTCCGCGCCCGCTGCTCCCCCCCCGACACCGGCATCTCCTTCGCCACCGTCCTGCAACTCCTCGGCCCGGTACCGGAGTTCGCCGACCTCGCGGTGGACGGCGACGAGCGGGCGACCGCCGCCGGACTGTGGCGGGTGCTGCGCGCCTACGCCGAAGACTCGCCGCTGCTCGTCGCCGTGGACGACGTGCACCTCGCCGACGCCCCCTCGCACCGCTGGCTCGTGGAGTCCGCCCGCCACATAGACCGCTTACCGATCCTCCTGGTCGTCGGCGAACGCAGCCAGTACGACCTCGACCCGCCCACCCCCGGCTTCGCCCACACCCTCCCCCCGGCGCTCGTCCGGACCCACACCCTCGCCCCCCTCACCCCGCAGGCCGCGGCCGGCCGGGTGCGCGACGCCTTCCCGGGCGCGGACCGGGCCTGGGTGGAGGACTGTGTACGGGCCGCCGCGGGCAGTCCGCTGCTCCTGCGCGCCCTGCTGGACGACCTCCGCGAGGCCCGGCACACGGCGGTGCCCACCGCCACCGCCGCGCTGTACCCGGGCGCGTACCCGGCCGCCGTCCACTGGTGGCTGGACAGTGCGGGACCGGCCACCACCGAGGTCGCCCGCGCCCTCGCCGTACTGGAGGAGAACGCCGGCGCCGCACTGCCGGGGATCGACATCACTCCCCTGCTCGCCGAGCTGGCCGGCGCCGACCCCACGCGGGTGGCCGGCTGGCTCACCGCCATGACCAACCTCGGGCTGCTCACCCCCGGCCCCGACGGCCGCCCGCACTATCCGCACCCCCTGCTGCGCGACGCGGTCCTCGCCGGGGTGCCCGCGGCCCGCCGCCGGGCCGTGCACCGGGCGATCGCCGAGGCGATGCTCCGCCAGGACGCCCCCGCCGAGGCCGTGGCCCGCCAACTGCTCACGACCGGCCCGGTGACCGCCCCCTGGGCGGTGCCCCTGCTCCAGGACGCGGCCGCGCTCGCCCTCTTCGACGGCCGGGCCACGGACGCGGTCGGCTATCTGCGCCGGGCCCTGGAGGAACCCCTCTCCGACGACCGCAGGCAGCGGCTGCTGACCGAACTGGGCTCGCTGGAGTACGCGGCGCCCCGGTCCTCCGCGGCGATCCCGCGGCTCGCCGAGGCGGTCCGGCTGCCCGCCGCCCCGCAGGACCGGGTGCGCGCGGCCGTCGCCCTCGGCACCGCGCTGACCGGCCGGGGCCGCACCCGCAAGGCCGTCGAACTGCTGCGGTCCGTGGACGGCGAGCTGAACGACCACCCCGACCTGGTGCGCACCCTGCACACCGCCACCGTCCTCCTCTCCGACCAGGACCAGGAGATACGGCAGGAGGTCTACCGCCGGCTGTCCGAGACCGCCGAGCGCTCCCCGGAGCTGGTCGGCTCCGCCGGGCAGGCCCTGCTGGTGCGGCACGCGGCCTCCGCGGGCCTCACCTCGGCCCGGGACGCCATGCGGCGGCTGCGCGCCCTGCTCGCCGAGCCCACCGACCCGCTCACCGAGCCGTTCCTGGTCGGTACGGCGGCCACCGTCGCCCAGTGGGCCGACGAACTCGACGAGGCCGACCGGCTGGTGGCCCGGGGGCTGGCCGGGCAGCGCCCCGACCTGTTGCACCCCATGCACCAGGCCCTGCTCAACAGCCGTTCGGACATCGCGGCGGCCCGCGCCGACTACACCCGCCCGACGGCGGTGCCCGAGTCGGTCACGCCCGGCAACGCCCATGCGCACACCCTGATCGCGCTGGTGGAGACCGGCCGTACCGCGCAGGCCGAAAGCCTGGTCGCCGGGCTGGACCTGCGGGAGGCACGGGACTCCTGGGAGCTGAACCGGTTCCTCTACGCGCGGGGAGTGGTGCGGGCCGCCGCCGGTGATCCGGCGGCGGCGCTGCACGACTTCCTGGAGTGCGGCCGCCGCCAGTCCGCCCGCGAGGTGACCAGCCCGGTGGTCACCCCCTGGCGTACGGCCGCCGCCGAGTGCCGGCTGGCCCTCGGTCGCCCCCTCGAAGCCATCGCCCTGGCCGAGGAGGAGCTGCGGCTGGCCCGGGTCTGGGACACCCCGCGCACGGTGGGCCGGGCCCTGCGCGTTCTCGGTACGGCGACCGGCGGCCGCCGGGGTCTGGAACTCACCGAGGAGTCCGTGGCGCTGCTGCGCGGCGGCGGGCCCGCCGGTACGGAGCCGGCCCTGGCCCTGCTCGCCCTGGGCCGCCAGCTGACCGCCGCCGGCGAGGCCGTCCGAGCCCGCGACTGCCTGCGGGAGGCCGTGGCTCACGCCGAACGGCTCGGTGCCGTACGGCTGGTGGAGCTGGCGGAGGAGATGTTGCGGAAAGGCGGCGCCCGCTCCCCCAGACGCCGTACCGGCGCCGCCTCCCTGACCGGCAGCGAGCGCCGGATCGCCGAACTCGCCGCCGAGGGCCGCACCAACGTGGAGATCGCGGCCCTGCTCCATCTGGCCCGCCGTACCGTGGAGACCCATCTCACCCACACGTACAAGAAGCTGGGCATCCGCCGGCGGGCCGATCTGCGCCCGGCACTGGATCAGGGCGCCCCGCGCCAGTAGGGGTCAAGGGCGTCCCGGGCCCGGTCCTGGTCGCCGGTGAGCCGGTCCCGGACGTGCGGGGCGCGGGCGGCGTCCAGCATCCACCGCGCGACCGTGCCGTACGCCGGACGGCCGGGGGTCCGGCCGTCCCCCAGCCACTCCAGGCAGCTGCTCACCAGGTTGCGGTAGTCGGCGCGGGCCGCGTTGTCGTGTTCCAGGTCGGTGCCGTAGCCGGGGCCCGGCTGCCGGGCGCGCGCACGGCGGCCGGGGGCCGGCCGGCGATCCCGGCGCACCGGCGTACGAGCGCACTGCGCTGACCCCGGAGCGTGCCGCGGGTCAGGGAGCCAGCCAGTGGCCCGCCGCCGCGAGCAGCGTCCGTACGCCCGTCTCGATGGTGGGCTCCGGGACGGGGGCGAAGTGCGGGGAGTGGTTGGAGGGGATCTGCGGCGGTATGCCGTCGCGGACCAGGGCCTCCAGGTCGACGTCGACGAAGAGCCGGTGGTCGGCGCCGCCGACGAACCAGAACACCGAGGGCGCCCCCAAGGCCGTACCGAAGGCCCCGAAGTCCTCGCTGTTGGGGACCGGCGAGGTCAACTCGAAGGTGAGGCTCGGGAATTCGGCGGCCAGCGCGGCCTGTACGGCCTCGGTGGCGGCGGGGTCGTTGTGGGTGACCGGAAAGGAGTCGATGGGGACGATCTCCGGTTCCCTCGGCGCGGCGGAGGCGGCCGCCTCGGCCCGGACGATCCGCTCGACCGCCGCCAGCACCCGCTCCCGTACGGCGGCGGTGGTGGAGCGTATGTTGATCTTCAGCTCGACGGTGTCCGGGATGATGTTCTCCTTGGTGCCGCCGTGGATCGAACCGACCGTGACGACGGCCTGCTGACCCGCGCCCACCTCCCGGGAGACGACGGTCTGCAGCCGCATCACCACGGCGGCGGCCAGCACCACCGGGTCGCAGGTCGCCTCCGGCGTGGACCCGTGCCCGCCCCGCCCGAACAGCGTGACCCGCATGCTGTCCGCACCCGCCATCAGCGCCCCCGCCCGGGTCCCGACCAGCCCGGCCGGCGCGGCCGCCACATGCTGGGCCAGGCAGACGTCCGGCCGCGGGAACCGCTCGGCGAACCCGTCCGCGAGCATCTTCGGCGCCCCGCCCACCTCCTCGGCCGGCTGGAACACCGCCACCACCGTCCCCCGCCAGCCGTCCCGCACGGCGGCCAGCTGCCCGGTGGCCCCCAGCAGCCAGGCGACATGCATGTCATGCCCGCACGCGTGCATCACCCCGTCGTTCTTCGAGGCGTACGGCAGCCCGGTCTCCTCCCGCACCGGCAGCGCGTCCATGTCGGCACGCAGCAGGACGACGGGGCCGTCACCGTTGGCCAGCACCCCGACCACCCCGGTGCCGCCGACCCGCTCGGTGACCTCCCAGCCCTGCTCCCGCAGCCGCTCCGCGACCACCGCCGCGGTCCGCTCCTCCTCGAAGGACAGCTCCGGATGCGCGTGCAGATCCTCGTACAGCGCCCGCAGTTCGGGGAGCTTTCCGGTCAGGCCGGTCAGGAGGGGGCTGTTGCTCATGGCGTCGTCTCCAGGGTGGGCGGCGTGCTTGCCTGTCGAGTCTCCACCGTCACCCGCCGCGGGGACCGCCCGAGCGCTCCTTTCACACCCGGTTGAACGCCGCACGCCCTGCCGAACGCCCCGGGTGCCGTCTTGCCGCGGCCGGCTTCCACCGGGGACGATTCCCGCATGTTCGATGGACTCGACGGACTGAAGAACCTGGCGGACAAGGCGACGGACAAGGCGAAGGACGTCGCCGAGGAACACGGTGACGTCATTGAGACCGGTCTGGAGAAGGCCGGCGGCCTGGCCGACGAACGCACCGACGGCAAGTACAGCGAGCAGATCGACACCGGCGTCTCGAAGGCCCGGCAACTGGTGCGGCGGCTGGGCGAACAGGGCGGCGAACAGGGCTCGGAGAAACCCGGGCCCTGACCACCGCCCACCACCACTCCGACGACCGGTCCGACCACCACTCCGGCCACGGCTCCGGCCACGGCTCCGACGACCGGTCCGGCTACGGCTCGTCCGTCGTCGGGCGGGTCCGGCCCGGCTCCGGCAGTTCGCCCAGCTTGAGCCGGGCGTGCAGGACGTCGCCGATGAACAGGTCGTAGATCAGCACCCCGATCACACCGCCGACCAGCGGTCCGACGATCGGGATCCACCAATAGCCGCTGAACCCGGCCCCGTTCCCCGGGAACGCGAGACTCTTCCACCCGGCGAGCCAGGTGAGCACCCGCGGCCCGAAGTCGCGGGCCGGGTTGATGGCGTAGCCGGCGTTCGCGCCGTAGGACATGCCGATGGCGGCGACGGCGAGACCGATGACGAACGGGCCGAGGTTGGAGCCCACGGCCGTGTTGCGCAGGTCGACGACCGCGACGACGAACATGACCAGGAACGCCGTACCCACGATCTGGTCGATCAGCGGCCCCCAGGTCCCGCCGTGGAAGTACGGCGCCGGGAAGGTGGCGAAGATCGAGAAGGTGGCCTCGGTGTGCCCGCCCACCTTCGGCGGTTTCGACGCGGCGTCGAACGCGTTGATCGCGTCGTGGTAGACGAGGAGGACCAACGCGGCCCCGGCGAAGGCGCCCAGCACCTGCGACACCCAGTAGGGCACCACCTTCACCCACGGGAACTTACGGCGCACGGCGAACGCGAGCGTCACCGCCGGGTTCAGATGGGCGCCGCTGACCCCGCCGGCCACGTAGATGGCGAAGGTCACGGCCAGGCCCCAGCCCCAGGCGATCAGGAGCCAGTCACCGGCGGCAAGGAAGATCGTCGTGGGGGTCTCGGCCCGCCCCGATCCGGGCAGCGCGGCCACTGCCATCGCCACGACACCGGCTCCGAACGAGAGGATGACGAAGGTCCCGAGAAACTCTGCCATGCACTCACCGAGCAGGCCTCCACGGCTTCTGAGCCGGGAGGGCTTGAGGAGAGGAGGTATTTCCACCGCCATCGCTGGCCCCCTTTAGCCATCGCTGGCTCCCTGAGAGGAGCAATCGGGCCGAACACCATATTGACCCACAAATGATGTTCGCGCAGATCGGCCCATCGCGCCCGACGGGGGCTACCGTTCGTCCCTCGCGCTACGGGCTACCCCTCGAGGTCGTCGGCGTAGTGCCGGAATCCGTGCCGGTCCCGGTGGATCGCCCAGAGCCTGTCGGCGAGCACGGCGGGGTCCTTGCGCGGGTGCCCCGCGACGATGGCCCCGGGAATGATCAGTTGGGCCACATGGATCCCCTCCCTGGCGAGCCGGTCGTGCAGCAGATGCCCGTAAGCACTCTCGGCGGCGAAGGCGATGGAGGTCCCGGCGCGGTCCGGATGCGGGATGACGGCCGTACCGCCGTTGACGAGGAGGATGGTCCCCCGGCCCAGTTCCCGCATCCCCGGCAGCACCTGCTGCACGGCGGCGACGGGCCCGTACACCGAGAACTCGACCGGCCCGAGCAGGTCCGCGTAGGTGGTCTCCAGCACGGGCCGCATGAAGTCCCGCTGCGGCACCGGGCTGTACTGCAGGACCTCGACGGTCCCGAGCTCCTCGGCGGCCCGCTCCAGGGCACCGGCGAGGGCGAGCGGATCCCGTACGTCGGCGGAGTACCCGCGGGCCTCGACGCCGTGTTGGGAGAGTTCCCCGGCGATTCCGTCGAGCCGCTCCCCGTCCCGGGCGAGCAGCGCGACACCGTACCCCTCCTGTCCGAACCGCCGGGCGACGGCGGCCCCCAGCCCCGGCCCGGCACCCACGATGGCGATACTGCTCACGACGTGACTCCTGACGGCTGAGGCGGCGAGGTCGTACCTAGCTCCGTACCGCGCCGCCCCCGAATTCACACGTGCCCCCCGGCCCTCACCTCGGCGAACCCGTCGCCCTCGCGCGCCACCTGCACCCGGGTGACGGCCCGCACGACGACCGCGCCCGCGACGGCGGCCCCGACGAGCGCGAGGTCGGAGAGCACGAGCGGCCAGACGTTGCCGTAGGAACGGGCGATGAGTTCGTCGGTCGAGTTGGTGTTGATCAGCCCGACCCCGCTCACCAACCCGACCAGCCACAACCCCCACCACACATTGACGACCCAGGGCAACCGCCGTTCGGGTGCACTGTCCCGGAACGCGTCGGCGATGATCCGGCGCGGAATCCAGAGATTCCCGAGGGGAATGACCCAGCCGACCAGCACCCAGATCCCGCTGTACCGGGGGTCCTGCCCGGACAGGAGCCGCGCGTTGTCGCGCACCCGCCCCAGCCACATCAGAAAGACGACGGCGACGGCGAACGTCACCACACCCCCGACGGAACTGACGACGTGGTACCCGTTCTCCAAGGAGGTCAGCGGCCGATGCCGCCCGCCTCCCTGGTCCGGCACCCCGCCCGCGGGCACCCCGGTCCCGGCCAACCGCAGCTCCCACACCGCCCGCACGACCCAGGCACCACCGGCGAGCAGCAGCCCGGAGGAGGCGACGACCCCGATGGTCCGGACGGGGCTCAGGGAGACCATGTCTTCACTCACCGGGTCATCGTGGCCCATCGCCGGCACCGGGGACCACGGCTGTTACCGCCCTGGAACAGACGAGCTGCGGCATCTGTACAGCTGGGGGACCGTGCCGGTGGGGGCCGGTCCCGTCCTGGTCGGCATCGGGACGCCTACGACGGACAGCCCGGCGGGCGCGCGCTGACCCGGCGGCCCGGCTCCCGGTGCCGGCATGACGGAAAGACACGTCACACTGCCGTCATGCGGATAGTGGTCGCGTTCATGGCGCTGGTCCTCGTGCTCGGGTTGGGCTCCGCCGCCGTCAAGGCCCGTAAGGGGCGGTGGTGGGATGCCGGTTCGGTGTTTCTGCCCATCCTCGGCATCGACCTGTCGCTGCTCGGTGGCGTGCGGTGGGAGAACCCGCCGCTGTTCTGGGTGGGGGTCGTGGTGGCCCTCGCCGGCTTCGGCGCGGAGGGCTACTCCTACTGGAGGGCTCGGGGAGGGAAGCGGGAGCAGGCGAGCCAGTGACGGGGGCTGCTTCACCCGTACGGCCTTCATGCGCTCGTGGGCGCGTACGCGCCGGGTGAGGGTGGCAGTGACCGCGTCCGTCCTGGTGGCGCCGATCTTCGGCACGCCCGTGCTCAGCCTTCCGTTCGACGCCGGGCTCGCGGTCCGGTCGTCGGCGAGGAGGAGGCACGGATGGAGGAGGACGGCGGCGGACACGAGGACGACGGCGCTGAGCGGTCCGAGTTGGAGGAGCTGCGGGGACGGCTGGCAGCTCTGGAGAACGAGCGGGCCCGGCGGTCGTCCCGGCCCCGGCACCACGGCAGGTCACTCCTCGGCGCCGTGCTCATCGTCCTCGGCTGTCTCCTCGCCCCGCTCTCCGTCGTAGCCGCGTGGGCAGCCGACGTGGTGGACGACACCGACCGCTACGTCGCCACCGTCGCCCCGCTCGCGTCGAACCCCGCCGTGCAGGACGCCGTCGCGAACCGGGCCACCGACGCGCTGATGAGCCGCCTCGACCTGCCCGCGCTGCTCGCCGACGTGACCCCCGCGGACCGGCCCCGGCTGCAACAGGCACTCGGCGGCAAGCTGGGCGGCGCACTCGAAGGGGCCGTACGCAGCTTCGTCCACGACCAGGCCCAGAAGGTCGCCGCGTCGGACGCGTTCAGGACCGTCTGGACCGACGCCAACCGCCGGATCCACAGCACCCTCGACAAGGCACTCACCGGCAAGGGCGGCGGCGCGGTCCAGTTGAAGGACGACACCGTCACCCTCGACATCGGCCCCCTCGTGGACCAGGTCAAACAGCGGCTCGTCGACGCGGGCCTGACCCCCGCCGAGCACATCCCCGCCGTGCACGCCGACTTCACCCTCGCGAGATCCGACCAGATCGACCGGTACAAGACCTACGTACGGATCCTCCAACTCGCCGGCAACTGGCTGCCGGTGCTGGCCGTCCTACTGGTCGCCGCCGGTGTGCTGCTGTCGGTCCGGCGCCGCCGGGCCCTGGTCGCGGGCTGCCTCGGCGTCGCCGTCGCCACCGGGATCCTCGGCGTCGGGCTGAGCGTGTTCCGGGTGATCTATCTGGACCGGCTGCCCGCCGGTGTCTCCCCGGACGCGGCCGCCGCCGTCTACGACGCGCTGGTCCACTTCCTGCGGACCACCGTGCGCATGGTCGTCGCCCTGGCCGTGGTGGTCGCCCTGGGCGCCTGGCTCACCGGGACGGGCCGGTACGCCGGGCTGGCACGACGGCTGTGGGCCTCCGGAATCGGCGCGGTCCGCGCCACCGCCGACCACGCCGGCCTGCGCACCGGCCCGGTCGGCCCCTTCGTACGCCGCTACCGCACCTGGATCAGCTGGCTCCTGGTCGCCGTGGCGCTACTCGTCTACCTGCTGTGGTCCTACCCCACCGGCTGGGTGGTGATCGGCATCGCCCTGTGCCTGCTGTTCGCACTGGCGGTGGTGGAGTTCCTGGCGGCAGGAAAGCCGGGGGCCGGGCAGCTGACCCGACCGGCATAGGCGGACGGGCGGGCGGGCGCTCCGCCTGGACGCCGGGCCGCACGCCCGCTCCACGGAGCGTGGGCCGACGGCGGACCGGAGGGGAGCCGGGGGTGGCGGGTTGAGGTGAGCCGGCTGACGTGCGCTGTTCACGAGCGGCGTCTTCATCGCGGAGTCGGGCCTGCCTACCGGATCGCCGGGTCCCGGCTCTCGCGGACCGTCCAGCCGATCTCGCCCGGCAGTTCCCCGGCGCGGTGGGTGACGCCCAGGCCGGAGGAGGCCACGGCCACCGCCGTGCCGAGGCAGAGCAGCGCGCCCGGGAAGCCCGCCACGGCGCCGAGCAGAGCTGGTGCGGCCAGTGCGAACGCGGCGATCAGCCAGGTGAGTTGGCGTCCGTGCAGATCCTGGCGGAACTTCGCGCGGCCGCCCAGGGCGAGGCTCGGGCGGTCGGGAGAGGTGGGGTGCAGGTTGACGGGAGTGCCGTTGACGGGGTCAGCGAGGTACTGGCGGGCGATATCGGGGGAGAGCTCGCCCCACACCACGTGCCCGGTGTCGGCGACGAGGGCTACGGGGAGTCCCTTCTCGATCAGCTTCCAGCGCGTCGGCAGGCACATCCAGGCCTGGTGGCCGTCGAGTTGAAGTCCGGCCTGGAGCAGGTCCGTGGTGGTGCGTGTCAGGCCGGTGCCGCCGGCCGCCGGATACATCGGACAGACCTGCAGTGGGACGCCACCCCCGACCGGTGACACTTCGAGCCAGTGCATGTGCTCGGCCTTGATCGTGCCGGGCTTGTCGCCACGCTTCTCGTACCGCTTCCAGACGGGTGCGTCGATCCGTACGCGCACGGCGTGCACCTGCCCTGCGGCGGCGTCCGCGCACAGGACGCGCTGGCGAGGGCCCAGTCGGCGTCCCGACAGGTCGGTCACGACGTAGACGAGCAGCCAGAAGCCGAGGCCCATCCCCAAGCCGACGGCGAGGACTGTCAGCACCCCCTCGTACAGAGTGAGTCCGAACCACAGTGCGGCGAGCGGCGTGACGATCGTGAGCGCCACGCCCGCCGCCAGGCCCCAGTCGTGGGGCGGTGGGCGTAGTGAGCGCGGGATCGAGGCCTGCGCCGGCACGGTCGACTCGACCCGCACCGTGGGCGCCGTCCGGCAGGCGAGTATCCATCCGCCGGCGGCCAGGGCAGCGACCCCGAGGGTCTCGATGATGTCCCACCTGGGAGTGGGCGCGTCGTGCCGAACGAGGACGAGACCGACCGCGACGGCAACCGCGACGAGCGCGGTACCGCCGCACAAGCGGGTGAGGACTGTGGCACGTCGCATGGCGCACCTTTCTCCGAGGCTCCGGTGACGGCGTGGTCAGGGGAGTGGGGGGAGGTGCGCTGTTCCGTCTCGTTCAGGTGGGGGGCAGGACATTGTCGGCCTGACAACGCGGACAAGTAAAGGGTCAGCCGAGCCGAAGGCTCCACACCGACTCGAACACGCAGCCGCGCCAACGGCAGTGCTGACGGCAGTGTGGACGGACGCCGACAGCTCGCCACGCCTGCGGCACTGGCCCACCGGGCCGGACTTCCGGGGTGTGCCCGCCCCTTCTGAGCGCCCGGCACGCGGGCAAGTGCTATTCCTCCGGCGGCTGGGCCTCCATCAGCCGTTCCGCGATGTCGTCCGCCCAGGTCTGGGCCCACTGGCGGAGGGCGGTGACGGCCTGGTCGTCGAGGCCGTACGCGGTGAACACCCGGTCGTCGATCCAGTCGGTGCCGGTCAGGCGGGACTGGAGGTCGGTGAGGTCGAAGGTGTCGCGGGCGTGGCGGCGGCCGAGGTCTTCGAGGTCGGGCAGGCTCCAGCGGTCCGCGGCCGCGTGCACGACGAGGAGGTCGCGGGGCAGGCCGCGGTCGGTCAGCGCCCAGACCCGCATGCCGACCGTGTCCTCGAGGGAGAGGGTGAGGCCGAGTTCCGTCCGGACCGGCGGGTGCCAGAGGGCCTCCTTGAGGAGGTCGACCTCGCCGGCCTCCTCCGACACGGGGTCGGTGACGATGAGCTGGGCGGAGAGCGGGTCCGTCTCGCGCCTGCGCACGCGCCAGCCGTGGTCGCGCAGGACCGCGGCGACCGTCTCGGCGATCGTCCGCATCGGCGCCGGGTGCTGGGTGGCGGCCTCCAGCGTGCGGCCGGGGCGGTCGAACAGGCCGTGGGCCAGAGCCGCATGGTCGCCGGTCAGGGCCAGGGGGTACGCGGCACCGGCCGACAACAGGTCGGGCAGCAGACGGCGGTGGAGTTCGGGAAGGTCGACGTTCACGTGGCGGCCGGTGCCCAGTGCGGGAGTCGGGCGGCCGAGGGGGGTGCCATGGGGGGATTATCGCTGGTTGGGAGGGACACGGGTGCCACGATTCCTCGCACGGTGTCGCGACCGGTCGTACAGTGCCGCGGCATCGCCCGGCGCCGAGCGGTCGTGACCCGGCGCCCACAGCTCCACCGGCCGCGCCGGCTTCCGCTGCGTCCGCGATGCGGGGTGACCCCGAGGGGTCAGGCGGGCTCCGGCTTGTACACGGCCAGCGCCCAGATCACGAAGAAGTCGATGCCGATCATGATGAGCGCCCAGACCGGGGCGTAGGGCAGGAACAGGAACTGGGCGACCATGCTCAGCGCGGCCAGGAAGATGCCGACCACGCGGGCCCAGCCCGGGGCGCCCTTGAGGAGGGCGGCGCCCGCGATGACCCCGAGCGCGCCCAGGACCACCAGGATCCAGCCCCAGCCGGTGAGGCTGATCTTGTACACGTAGTCGTGGACCCGTGCGTACACGTCGTCGGTGGCGATCGCGGAGATGCCCTGCAGGATGGCGAAGATGCCGTTCATCAGCAGGAGTACCCCAGCGAAGACGACTCCGCCGCTGGTCCAGCCGCTGCTCGGCGCCGGCGTCGGCGCCGGTGCCGGATGCGTCTGCTGTGTCATGGGTACGACGATCCGGCCGCCGTCGGCCCCGCACCACGGGGGTTACTCCGAACGGGTGAACCTGGGTCCCGGGTCCCCGGTCGTCACTTGCCGACCGGGCCGACGTACGTCCCCGGGTGGGTCGCGCCGTCCTGGAGCACCACGGCACCGCCGCGCCACGGCAGGTCGAACGAGGTGCGCTGGTCCGGCGCGGTGATGACGACCGTGGTCGGCCTGAACGCGGTGGAGTCGCTCTGGTCCGACGCCAGGTAGGTGATGGTGAAGTGGGCGGAGCCGCCGCTCGCCAGGGTGACCCGCTGCGGGGTGGCGTTGGTGCGCTGCAGCGACCACTGCTGACCGCTGTTGACCAGGTCGACGCCCGGGAAGCCGTAGAGCGTGCAGGAGTGGCCACTCTTGTTGGTGAGCGCCACGACGGCGTGCTTCTGGCCGCTGCCGCTGCCGGTGTCCGCCCAGGAGTAGCCGAGCCCGGAGGCCTGGCAGGCGGCCACCGAGCCGCCGGAGGTGGCGGAACCGCCCGAGCCGGACGAGCCGCCCGAGGTGGCGGAGCCAGTGCTCCCGCCCGTGCCACTCCCCGAACCGCTGTTCCCGGCCGGCGTGGCCCCGGACCCGGAGCCGGTGGAGCCCGTGGAGCCGGTCGAGCCGCCGGAGCCCGTGGAACCGCCGGTGCCGGTCGCGTCGCCCGCCGCCGGAGCCGCCGTACCGCCGTCGGAGGTGACGGAGCCGGTCGCGGTGCCGTTGCACGCGGTCAGCAGGGCCATCAGCGCGGCGGCGCCGGTCAGCGCGGCGGCGGTCTTGCGGAGGTTGCGGCGACGGTTCGACATGGGGTCCCCCTGCGGTGGTGTTCTCCCCGGCTCTTCTGCCGGACACCTCTTTCGATGCGGCCCCGGGCAGGGAAGTTCGGGGCCCGCCGTCACGGGACCGTCGTGGTCGTGTCACGCCCGCCGTTACAGAATCCGATACCGAATCAGATACCGAATCGGGCGGCTCGACTCCCCTGTGACATCAGGCCATCCAGAAGAACACCGCCGTCATCCGCTTCTCCTCCAGCGTCTTGCCGGCGTAACCGGTGGCGCTGTGCACGAGGTTGGCGTTGTAGAGGAGCAGTCGGTTGTACCTGTGCGGGACGCGGACGTCCTCCTCGAAGTGGTCGCCCGGGACGAACCGGGTCCCCAGCGCCTCGACCAGGTTGTTGTGCGGGGCCTGGACGATGTTGCCGCCGAGCCGGCCGCCGGGCAGCGACTGGCGGTAGAAGGCGGTGCCGCAGTCCTTGGCGACACCGGGGTTGAGATACAGCACCGCCGCGTACCGGCACAGCGCCCGTGAGTCGGTGTGCGGGCGCGGCTCGCTCTCGCCCTCGCCGACGACCTGGACGCAGTTGTGGTTGAGGGTGCCGCCGCCCGGCGCCTGCTGCACCCACAGTTTCCCGGCGCCGGTCGCCTGCTTCACCATGCCTTCCACGACGGCGAGTTCGGCGGGTTCGAGGCCGGGCATGGTGCGCAGTCCTGGCCAGGTCTCCGAGGTGTACGGGTATCCCTGGACCCAGTCGTCCTTGGCCAGGCAGCGCTCCCGTACGGCGTCCACGTCCGGCAGGACGTCGTCGAACACCCAGTAGTCGCGGCCCTTGGTGGGCTTGCGGTAGGGCAGTACGGGCAGCGCGGCGGGGCCCTGGCCGGGACCACCGCCGGGTCGACGGCCGGGACCGCGGCCGGGAGCTGCGCCGTGCGGAACGCGCGGGAAGGGGGATTGTGGGGGCATGCGGCGAAGCTAGTCCGCAGCTTTGTCATGGCCACACCCGTCAGAGGAAGTCATCACCTTCCCGTGGCCAAGACATGGGAAGACGGCGCCCCGGGCAGAACAAGGCCTCACAAGTTCTTTGCCAAACCAAAAGGTTTCCGCCGCTTCCGCCATCCGTATTCACCGTCGACCGACCCGCCCCTGCGCGGGACCACTGACCGGCAGGAGGCACCGGTGCGCTTTTCGCGGAACGCGACGGGCACGCTCTTCGTGGGCGGAGCCCTGAGCCTGACCCTCGTGGCACTCGCCTACCCGAGCATGCTGGGCGTGAACACCGTGTCCAGTGACACGACCCGCGTCATCGCCAACACCCAGTGGGGGCCGCTGACCGAAGGCGACCGTGACTTCGTGGTGAAGGTGCGCGCGGCCGGGCTGTGGGAGTACCCCGTGGGCCAGATCGGCCTGAAGAAGGGTCAGAGCCAGGCGGTCATCACCGCGAGCAAGCACCTGATCGACGGCCACGCGGCGCTGGACGCCAGCTGCCGCAAGATCGCGCCCATGCTCAACATCACCATCCCGAACCTGCCCTCTCCGCAGCAGCAGGGGTTCGTCAACACCCTGAACGCCGACAGCGGCAAGAAGTTCGACACGGACTTCGCCAACATCCTGCGGGTCACGCACGGTTCGATCTTCAACACGATCGCCAAGATCCGCTCCACGACCCGGAACACCCTGGTGCGGATCCTGGCCGACCAGGCCAACGCCACGGTCCTCGACCACATCACGGTGATGGAGCAGACCGGCCTGGTCGACTTCCCGTCGGTCCTCTTCCAGGAGACAACCCCACCGAAGCTGCCCGCCACCGACCTGACGCCGCCGCCCCCGGACGGGGGCCAGCCGCAGGTCGTCCTCACCCCGCCGGTCAACAGCACGACCAGCCCGCCGGCGCTGCCGGGCGAGAACGGCTTCACGGGCAGCGGTGCCGGCGTCGGCACCGGCAACGCCGATGGCAATGCCGGCGCCTCCCCGACCCCCAACCCCACCGCCGGCTAGGCGCCCAGCCACACCGTGGTGTCGGGCGGCAGCGTGCCGTCAAGCGGCAGCGGCACGCTGGCCAGCAGCACTTCGCCCGGCGGCAGCGGCACCGGCGCGTCCGTCACGTTCGTGACGCACCGCCAGCCCTCCGACCGGGCGAAGTGCAGCACCCCGTCGGGCGCCTCGGCCCAGGTCAGCGTCTCGCCCTCGATCAGTTTGCGGCGCAGCCGCAGCGCGGTGCGGTAGAGCTCGAGCGTGGAGCCCGCCGTACCGGCCTGCGCCTCGACGGCGTACGACGCGAACCACTCCGGCTGCGGCAGCCAGGCGCCGCCCGGCCCGAAGCCGTGCGACGGCCCGCTCGCCGTCCACGGCAGCGGCACCCGGCAGCCGTCGCGGCCCTTGCGGGCATGGCCCGTCTGTTCCCAGACCGGGTCCTGGAGGACGGCCGCGGGCAGGTCGGCGACCTCGGGCAGACCGAGTTCCTCCCCCTGGTAGACGTACGACGATCCGGGCAGCGCCAGCATCAGCAGGGTGGCGGCGCGGGCCCGGCGGAGGCCATGCGGAGCATCGATCTCCGGCGCCCGGCCGCCGGACAGCAGCCAGGCGTTCTCGTCGGTGCCGGGTGGCAGCATCAGCCGGGAGGCGTGCCGTACGACGTCGTGGTTGGAGAGCACCCAGGTGGCGGATGCGCCGGCCGCGCGGGCGGTGGCGAGGGAGCCGGTGATGACCTCACGGAGCGCCTCGGCGTCCCAAGGAGTCTGGAGGTACTCGAAGTTGAAGGCCTGGCCGAGTTCGTCCGGGCGGGCGTACAGGGCGCGGCGGGCGCCGGGCACCCAGGCCTCGGCGACGGCCGTGCGGGGCGGGGTGTAGGCGTCGAGGATCTTGCGCCAGTCCCGGAAGATCTCGTGCACCTCGTCGCGGTCCCAGTAGGGATGCGTGCCGGGCGGTACCCGCTCCAGCGCCTGCTCGCCGGTCGCGCCGAACTCCGCCACGTCCCGGAGCGGCTCGGCGAGGTCCTTCACCAGGGCGTGCGCCACGTCGATCCGGAAGCCGTCGACGCCCCGGTCGGACCAGAAGCGCAGGGTGGTGCGGAAGTCGGCGCGGACCTCGTCGTGCGCCCAGTTCAGGTCGGGCTGCTCGGGGGCGAAGAGGTGCAGGTACCAATCGCCGTCCGGGACGCGGCGCCAGGCGCTGCCGCCGAACACCGACTGCCAGTCGGAGGGCGGGAGTTCGCCGTGCTCGCCGCGGCCGGGCCGGAAGACGTAGCGGTCGCGGGCCGCCGAGCCGGGGCCCGCGAGCAGGGCCTCCTGGAACCAGGGGTGCAGATGCGAGGTGTGGTTCGGGACGATGTCGACGATCACCTTCAGACCCAGCCGGTGCGCCTCGGCGACCATCGCGTCGAAGTCGTCCAGGGTGCCCAGGCGCGGATCGACGTCCCGGTAGTCCGCGACGTCGTAGCCGCCGTCGGCGAGTTCGGACGGGTAGAACGGGCTGAGCCACAGGGCGTCCACGCCGAGCGCGCCCAGATGGGACAGCCGCTCGGTGACGCCCCGGAGGTCACCGAGCCCGTCGCCGTCCACGTCGGCGAAGCTGCGCGGATACACCTGGTAGATCACGGCCTGGCGCCACCAGTCGGGGTTCCGGGAGGAAAGGTCGACCACGCGTGTTCCTTTCGGGCGGGACGGAATTCGAGCGGGGGGAAACCGAGAACAAGTCTGTCCATAATGCCGAGAAAGCGAACCTTCACACCGCACGGAGCGGATCATTCCCTGTGTGTGGGAGTTGTGATGAGCCCCGAACGCCTCTTGCTTCCACGCAGGTTGACAGTCTTCGGCACGTCACACGACCATGGGCGCACACCGTGGCGCATGCGACCAATGAGCCTGGTGTCTCTTCGCTTTCCGCAGCCTCCGCTGCCCTCCTCGCGAGATCCACGATGGGATATCCATGTCCATAACCAGACATGTCACCGCGCACCGCCTGCTGGGGACGGGCCTCGCGTCGTTCGCCCTGTGTGCCGCCTCCATCGCCGGGGCCTCCGGCGCCTTCGCGCACGGCACCCCCGGCGGTGACGGCTGGAAGTCCGGCGGCCACTACAGCCCCGGCACCGGGGCCGGCACGGAGACCGGCACCGACAAGTGCCAGTTCTCGGTCGACGGCTCCAACTTCTTCGACTCGGTGAAGGTCGACGACCAGAACCTGAAGGTCACCGACGACGGCAAGGTCCACATCAAGGTGCGCGCCGCCGCCGACGCCGCGAGCTGCACCGCCTCGCTCGCCTCCTACCTGGCCCACGGCGCCACCTTCGCCACCTCGGGCGAGCAGATCTTCGTCGACTTCGACTCGGTGACGGTCAAGCAGGGCCAGACCGACTCCCTCGACATCGCGGTCCCGGACGCCGGCTGCTTCGCGCAGATCGACCTGTACCGGGGCGCGGTCAAGTTCGACGGCGAGAAGGACGCGAACGACGGCTTCGAGCACGGCGACCTGCCGGCCGGCCCGGACCACGCGGTCATCAAGGACAAGCTGATCGCGTCCTGGAACGGCGGTACGAAGGACTGCGCGACCGGCGAGTCCTCCTCCCCGTCCCCGTCGGCCTCCGCCTCCGAGTCGACCCCGGCTGAGGAGACCACCCCGCCGCCCGCGCAGCTCCCGTCGCCTTCGGCGAGCGAGTCGACCGGCACGGCCACCCCGTCGGCCTCCGCCTCCGAGTCGACGACCGCCCCCGCGCCGGCCCCGAGCACCGACTCCGGCGGTGGCGGCGACCTGGCCCACACCGGCGCCAGCTCCACCACCCCGATCCTCGCCGGCGGCGCGGCCGTGCTGCTGGCCGGCGGTGCCGCGATCGTCGTCGTCACGCGACGCCGCAAGGCGACCCGCGCCTGACCCGAGGCCCCGCGGACCCCGCAGGCACGTACGCCCCAGCCGTCTTGAGCGGCTGGGGCGTACCTGTGCGGACGGGGCTCAGCAGTTCTTGATGTGCCAGACCGGACCCCAGTCGTAGGGGAGGTCGAGGCCGCCGTCCGGGGTGAAGCGGGTCAGCTCGTTGGGTCTCCGATGGTGGTCGGTCATCGGGGGTGGTCATGGGTGGTCATGCAGGGCCATGAGCGTCACCCGTCCCATTGGATGCGGACAAGGGTGTTTTCAGTTGGCTTTGCCCCTCGGCGGCCTTCCGCCTCCGGCTGCCCTCGGCCTTCGGCTGCCTTCGGCCTAGTCGGTGACGACCGTCTCCAGATACAGCTTCACGTACCGGGCCACGTCCACGTCGAGTGCCACGTCCACCATGGCCTGTTCCCGGCCACCGCCGTGGATCTCGGCCTCGCCCGGGCGGGGGCGGCGGTCGACGACGGTCTGGCCGCGGGTCGGTCCCGGGACCAGGGAGACCTCGACCGGGAGGTGCCGGGTGGTCAGACCGGCCGGGTCGGCGACGGCACAGACCGCGCCGGCGTCGCCGAGGCCGCCGGACGGGTCGTCGCCGTCCGGGTCCGGGGCGGCGGGCCGGTGCGCGAGCAGGTCACCGGCGAGCCGGGCGCCGGGTTCCGCACTCGCGCGCAGCCTCCGCACGTCCGCGCCCGGCACCACGACCCGCTGGAAGACGTCCAGGCCGTACATGGTGATCGGCACTCCGGCGGTGAGCAGGATCGCGGCGGCCTCGGGGTCGTGCCAGACGTTGAACTCGGCGACCGGCGTCGCGTTCCCGGTGGCGACCGCGCCGCCCATGAAGACGATCCGCTCGATGTTGCGGGTGACCTCGGGGTGGGTGCGCAGCAGCAGGGCGATGTTGGTGAGCGGCGCAGTCGGGACGAGGGTGACCGGGCGGGGCGAGGCGAGGATCTCACGGCGGAGCAGGGTGACGGCGTCGACGTCGGCGGCTCGGCGGGTGGGCGCGGGCATCCCCAGGTCGCCCATGCCGTCCGTGCCGTGCACGTGTCTGGCCGACCGGGCCGCCTCGATCAGCGGCCGCTCGGCCCCCCGCGCCACGGGAACGTCCCCGGCCCCGGCCCGCTCCAGCACGGTCAGCGTGTTCCGGACCACCCCGTCCACGTCGGTGTTCCCGGCCACACAGGTCACCGCCCGCAGATCGATCCCCGGGTGCCGTACGGCGAACAGCAGGGCGAGGGCGTCATCGACACCGGTATCGCAGTCGATGATCACGGGGATGGGCTGAGCGGGCACGGGGGCTCCTTCCGTCACCCCGACTCTATGCGCCGACCAGAACACCCGAACGAACGGCACGACAGCCGACCCAAGAGACGCCGGGAACTCCCCGACCGGCGGCACGACAGCCGACCCAAGGGGCGCGGGGCTGTGTCAATGTGCGGCTCCGCCGCGTGGGCGCGACCAGCCCCCACTACGCCGCGCGGCCCCACCCCTACCAGCCCCCAGTCATTCACTCTTGAAGTAGTGCCCCTCCTCAAGGTCCCCGATCAGCCCCACCTCGACCGGCTCCCACCCCAGCGACTCCCGCGTCCGCGCACCGTTCACCGGCACATCCATCGAGATCAGCGCCCCGAAGAACCCGAAGTGCCCGGCGACCCGCTCCTCCGGCACCCGCTCCACCGGCACCCCCAGCCGCCCCCCGATCACCTCGGCGATCTCCCGCACCGTGACCCCCTCGTCGGCCACCGCATGCAACTCCGCTCCCGCCGGCGCCTTCTCCAGTGCCAGCCGGTACAGCCGGGCGAGATCCAGCGTGTGGACGCCGGACCACCGGTTCCCGCCGTCCCCGGCATAGCCGGAGACCCCCGTGGCCCGCGCGATCCCGATCAGTATCGGCAGGAACCCGCCCCGGTCCCGCGTACTGTGCACGACCGGCGGAATCCCGACGACCACCGTGCGCACCCCCTGTCCGGCCAGCTCACCGAGCAACTCCCGGGTGACGGACCGGGGATTCGCGTTGACCGTCTTCTCGATGTGCTCGTTGCCGTCACCCCGCCCCATGCCGATCCCGAAGAGGGTTTTGCCGGTACCTGCGAGTGCCTCGCCGAACGCCCGGGTCACCGCCAGGTCGGTGGCCGCGGCACCGGCCATGTCCCCGGCGGCCATGGCCGCGTGGTCGAAGGCGAGATGGACGACGGCGTCGGCGTCCCGCGCGGCCGCCCGCAGTCCGTCCAGGTCCGCGAGGTCACCGCGGCGGACCTCGGCGCCCAGCGCGGTGACGGCCGCGGCGGAGTCGTCGGAGCGGGCGAGGCCGACGACCTCGTGCCCGGCCCGGAGCAGTTCGGGGATGACGGCGGAGGCGATGTGACCGCTGGCGCCGGTGACGAAGACACGCATGACAGCTCTCCCGAGAACGAGAAGAAGGTGTTTTTGTGTGGGGGAGGGGCACCCCGCCGCGGCATGTGGAGCCAGCCACAACACAACATAAGTGAGAGCAGAGAGG
>NZ_JBSHAF010000012.1:0-8397 GCF_053611365.1 Streptomyces sp. NPDC054813
GATCACGCCGGGAGGCTGCCCTCATCACCGCGCAGACAGTTCTCGATGTCATTCGTTGGAGGGGCGGTCCGCCAAGACCGCCCCCGACGCACCATCAGCCCACTACACTCCGGACGATGCCTCTGACCAGGCCAGATAGCGAAACGCTGCTGGAGTACTAGGCGGTTTCGTTTGGATCACCTGGCTGACCAGAGGGAGATGCTCGCAACGTGGAGTCCGGCCAGGTAGATGGCTGCTGTCTTCTCGTAGCGGGTGGCGATGCCTCGCCACTGTTTCAAGCGGTTGATGCAGCGTTCGACCGTGTTGCGTTGCTTGTAGGTCTCGCGGTCGAAGGCGGGTGGCCTGCCACCCCGGCTGCCGCGTCGCAGACGGTGGCCGCGTTGGTCGGCCGGCACGGGGATGACCGCCCGGATGCCGCGCCGCCTGAGGTGTTCACGGATGGCCCGCGACGAATACGCCTTGTCTGCGAGGACTGCCGCTGGCCGGGTCCGGGGCCGTCCACGCCGTCGGGGAACACGCAGCCGCGCCATCACGTCAGCGAAGGCAGGCGCGTCACCGGCCTGTCCGGCGGTGAGGTGGAAGGCCAGGGGCCGGCAGTTGCCATCGGCCGCGAGATGGATCTTCGTGGTGACCAGCCCCACCCATGCCATGGCCCTGCGCACGACGGCCACCGCCTTCGGCACCCAGCGCGGCAAAGCCTGGTGGAGAGCACCTGTCCGAAGGCGCCGCATTCCCCACCAAATGGCGATCAGCACCGTTGTCGACTGGGCATGCGGGCGTGATCGCGCACTATGCGGTCGCAACGCCCAGGAAGCGCAGCACCGCCAGGACGCGGCGGTGGTCGGCGTCGGCCTTGGGCAGGTCGAGCTTGGTGAAGATGCTGTTGATGTGCTTGGCGACCGCGCTCTCGCTCACGACCAGCTCGGCGGCGACGCCGGAGTTGGACCGGCCGCCCGCCATCAGCTCCAGCACCTCCCGCTCGCGCGGTGTCAGCCGGTCGAGCGGATCGCTGTGCCGGCGCACCAGCAGCTGCGCGACGACCTGCGGGTCGAGCGCGGTGCCGCCGGCCGCCACCCGGCGTACCGCCTCGGCGAACTCCTCGACGTCGGCGACCCGTTGCTTGAGCAGATAGCCGACGCCCGAGGTGTTGGCGGCGAGCAGATCGGCGGCGTACCGCTCCTCCACGTACTGCGACAGCAGGAGCACGGCGGTACGCGGGTACTGGCGGCGGATCACCAGCGCGGCGCGCACTCCCTCGTCGGTGAAGCCGGGCGGCATGCGCACGTCGACCACGGCGATGTCGGGCCGGTGCTCCTCGACGGCTGCCAGCAGCCCTTCTGCGTCGGCGACTTGCGCGCACATCTCGAAGCCGGCCGCCTCCAGCACCTTGACCACGCCGATGCGCAGCAAGAGGGAATCCTCGGCGATCACGGCGCGCACGGCAGCTCCACGGTGATGACGGTCGGCCCCCCGGCGGGGCTGCGGCAGGAGAACGTGCCGTCGACGGACGCGACGCGCTTGGCGAGCCCGGCGAGCCCGGTGCCACCGCCGGCCGCCGCGAGATCCGCGCCGCCCGCGCCGTCGTCCGCGACGACCACCAGCAGTGTCTCCCCGATCCGCTCCACGGTCACGTCCGCCCGGGTCGCCTGGGCGTGTTTGACCACGTTCGTCAGGGCTTCGGAGACCACGAAGTACGCGACGGCCTCGACCGTGGGTGAGGGGCGCTGCGGCAGGTCCACCGCCACGCGCACCGGGATCGGGAGGCGGGCGGCGACCCCGGACAGCGCGGCGTCGAGGCCGCGGTCCTCAAGGACGGCCGGATGCAGGCCGCGCACCAGGTTGTTCAGCTCGGCGATCGCCTCCTTCGCCTCGCGGTGCGCCTCGTCGATCACCTTGCGGGCGTCCTCCGGCAGGTCGCCGAGGGTGGACCTGGCCAGGCCCAGGTTGACGGCGAGTGAGACGAGGCGCTGCTGTGCGCCGTCGTGCAGGTCGCGCTCGATCCGCCGCCGCTCGGCGTCGGCGGCGTCGAGCACACCGGCCCGGCTCTCGGCGAGGTCGGCTACCCGGCGGGCCAGCTTCTCCGTGCGGCTGGGGCCGAGCAGGACCTCGGCCGCCCGGGTGTCCAGCCGCACCAGAGCGCCGGTCAGCCGGGGCCCGAGGAACAGCAGGGCGAGGCCGCCGGCGGTGATGTACGCGGCCTGCGTGGTGTACCCGAGGTCGGTGACCCGCCACTGCGGGGGCAGCGCCCAGATCCACACGTAGATGGAGGCGGCCACGAGAGCGGCGGCCCAGACGGCGAGGACGGCGAGGTCCAGGACGGCGAGCAGCGGACCCGCCACGGCGTGGTAGCAGACCTGCCGCCACAAGGCCCGCGTGGTCAGCCGACGTACCGCCGACTTCCAGTTGCGTCCGGGCCCGGGTACGGCGGGGCGCGGGAGGTCCTTGCCGACGAGCGCCCGGTAGCGTCGCCGCTGCCCGACGGTCAGCAGGGGTGTCACCACGAGCGTAAACAACACGGGCAGCGGAATCGCGGCCGGCGCCCCCGCCATCGCGCCGGCCAGCCAGAGCCACAGTGGCACCACGGCGAGGTGGAGCGGCAGGCCGGCGGCGACGAGCGCGGTCCGGTGTCCCGCCCTGCGGAACGGCCGGCCCAGCACCAGCTGCAGCCACGTCGTGAGTTGCATGCGTCAAACGGTAAAGCCGCAGGCCATCCCCATGCCATGACGCTGCCGCCCTGTTCGGGGGTGCACTTTTCTCCACCCCGGGTCGGAACCCTGCGTGACTGACGGCGCCCCAGTGCACGCCGGAGGCTGGAGTACGTGAAGGGGACAGCCGACGGGGAGCGGGGGAAGACGATGCGTCAACTGGTGTTGTGCAATGACGAATTGGCCGGTGCCGAGGACTTCGACCGCGCCGAGGTCATCCCGCTCCACGAAGAGGCGGAGGAGCCGCGCCCGGCGCGGGGCAGGCGGCGGGCCGGGTGGCTGCTGGTCGCCTGCGGGCTCGCCCTGCTGCCGTGGCTGTACGTGCTGGCCACCGGCCTGCCGGCCACCGCGACCGCGGCGCACTGGCCGGTCGCCTGGGTCGGGCTGGACGCGCTGGAGGCGCTCGGCCTGATCGCCACCGGCCTCCTCGCCGCCCGCGGCGACCGGCGGCACGCCCTGGCAGCCGCCGCGACCGCGACGCTGCTTGTGGTGGACGCCTGGTTCGACACCACGACCGCGGCCCCGGGCGGCGACTTCGCCACCGCGGTCGCCATGGCGCTCGGCGCCGAGCTGCCGCTCGCCGCGCTGTGCGGCCGGCTGGCGCTGCGGGCGCTGAGCCGGCACGCGTGACGCCGACCGCCCAGCCACATGCCACGGACCAAATCAATCCACCGGAGAACACCATGCACCGCATCACCACCGCCCCCGTCGCCCCGATCCCGGCCCGGACCCGCTGGGCGGTCGCCGCCTGATGGGCCGCGCAGCGGAAGCTGCGCACGCATCGGAAATAGGCAAGTGCGGGATCCACCACCTCCGCCGGAGCGAAGAGCTCAAGTTGGTAACGCAGTTCATAGCAGCGCGCGAAGGCCCGTCGAGCCGTCCGGGTGCGCTCCGCCTCCGACATCTCAGTGCTCCCGCTCAGATGCCTCAGCTCGCTGCGGCCCTGGGTCAGCACTGCGAGAAAGCCCGTGTACAGGTCGCGCCGGGTCCTCTGCCACTCGGACGTGACGTCGCGTTTGTGCTTTCGTGACTCCAGCATCAACTCGCGGTGGCCTTTATGCGCCTCCACCAACAGGGAGGTCCCCATGGCGACACCCGCGCCCAACAGAGTGGCCAGGAGAGTCGTCCACTGCATCATCGGCCAAACGCGTTGTGCCGTGTGGTGCTTTCCCCGACCAGGGCCCCATGGATGCCGGGAACGTCCAAGGTGATGTGGCTCGTCCGGCGCTCCGCGCGGAGCACGGCGCGGGCCGCCGCGAGGATCTCCTCGTCCGTGTCCACCCCGGAGCCCGTCAGGACCTGCAGCAGCCGGGTCCACCACACGTCGGGGTCCGTCTCGTATGCGTCAAGCACCCGTACGCCGTAGCCGCTCTTCCCCCTGTTGCCATCGCCCTCGGCCAACCGTCGGCGGACCGCCTCCTTGAGCACGGCATGCAGATCGTGGACGGCTCCGAGCCCGGAGTCCGTGAGTCCGGCTGCCACCCCTGTAGCCAACGCTGTGGCCACCGACTCCACTTCGGTCACTGGTTCCCCTTCAGTTGTGCGGGTTGTGCAATGTCGTGTCCGTCACCATGGCCCGGGGTGCTGCAATGCTGATGAAATTCCGGTGATGTGCGGGAGCGGAGGCTTCGCGGTGGACGGGGGAACTCCTCATCGGCTTCGGATCGAGGTGCTCGGACGGTTACGGGCCTGGCGGGGCGGAACGCTTCTGGATCTGGGACCCGTGAAGCGGCAGGCTGTGCTGGCCGCGTTGCTGCTCCGTCGGGGAGCTGTGGTGAGCCATGAGCAACTGCTCGATTCGGTGTGGGCTTCGGAGCCACCCGCCTCCGGCCACAAGGTGCTGGCCAGTCACGTCAACCCGCTGCGCAGGGCACTGGATGCCGAAGGCACCCGCCACACCGAGTCGGTGATCCGCAGCGGCAAGGGCTGGTACCGCTTCGTCGCCGACGACGTCCGGCTCGATGTGGCGGACCTGACCGAGCGGGGCGATGAGGCGCTTCGCACCAAAACGTCCGGAGACCTGGCCACCGCAACGGACCAGTTGTCCGCGGCACTCCTGCTGTTCCAGGGCGAACCCTTGGCCAACCTGCCGGGGCCGTTTGCACAGGCCGAGCGGGAGCGACTGCGGGAACGCCGGCGGACGCTCCGGCTGGCCCGGCTCGAATGCCTTGTACTGCTCGGCCGGTTCGGCGATGCCATGGACGACCTCGCCGCGCAGTCCGCGCCGGAGCGGTACGACGAGTCACTGGTGGCGTTGCGTATGCGGGCTCTGTACGGCTGCGAACGTCAGGCGGACGCGCTGAACGCCTACGAGGACATGCGCGTACGCCTCCGCGACGAGCTCGGCGTCGATCCCGGTGAGGAACTCCGCCGGGTGCACGAGGCGGTACTGCGCCAGAATGACGCAAGTCTCCTCGGCCGGACGGCCCCGCCCGGGCAGACACGCTCAGAGCTCCTCCTCCGTGATGGTCCGGCAGCAGACGCGCCGGCACCACCGGGATCACCGGGTCGGAGCACTCACCCACCGCGCGACAGCGCTCCGCCGACGCCGGCCGAGTTGCCGCACGATGCCGCGGGATTCGCCGGCCGCACCGGCGAACTCGCCAGACTGCACACGTTGCTTTCGCCGGAGCAGGGGCAGGGGTCGGCGAACACGGTGGTCATCTCGGCCATCGGCGGCGCCGCC
The DNA here is from genome assembly GCF_053611365.1 of Streptomyces sp. NPDC054813. Taxonomy (NCBI): domain Bacteria; kingdom Bacillati; phylum Actinomycetota; class Actinomycetes; order Kitasatosporales; family Streptomycetaceae; genus Streptomyces; species Streptomyces sp. NPDC054813. The sequence goes on from NZ_JBSHAF010000012.1 coordinate 5,392, forward strand.
GGCATCGGCAAGACCGCGCTGGCGGTGCACTGGGCACATCAGGTGCGGAATCGTTTCCCGGACGGCCAGTTGTACGTCAACCTGCACGGGTTCGACCACGACCGGCCACCGCTCAAGGCTGGCGAAGCACTTGAGCTCTTGCTTCGGAGTCTGGGGCTGGCGGCGTCGGAGATCCCCGCCGACGACGAGACGCAGGCACGCACGTACCGGACCCTGCTGGCCGGCCGACGCCTGCTGGTCCTGCTGGACAACGCGGCCTCGGCGGAGCAGGTCCGTCCACTGCTCCCCGGCACCCCGTCCTGCTGTGTCGTCGTCACCAGCCGCAACCGGCTCGGCGACCTCGTGGCCCGCGACGGAGCACACCCCCTGCCACTGGACCTCCTCCAGCCGGCCGACGCCCGCGCGCTGCTCGGCGAGGCACTCGGCCCGGACCGCCTGTCCGCCGAACCCCACGCCGTCGACGAACTGATCCGACTATGCGGCAGCCTTCCGCTGGCGCTGTGCTTGGCCGCGGCCCGGCTGGCGGGCGATCCCGGTCTACGGCTGGCCGATCTGGTGGGCGAGATGTCGGAGGGCGGTCGACTGACGGCCCTGGTGCCGGACGGTGAGCCCACCTCGCCCTTGCAGAAAGCGTTTTCGGCGTCGTACCGAGTGCTGGTTCCACTCGCGCGCCGGCTGTTCTGCCTACTCGGTCTGTTCCCCGGACCGGAGTTCACCGCCGAAGTCGCCGCCGCCGTCCTGGACGCACCGCTGTCACAGGCTCGCCGTCTGCTCAGCGCCTTGGCCGCCGCGCATCTGATCGAGCCCGTGGCGGAGGGCCGTTACCGCTTCCATGATCTCCTTCATGAGTACGCGCGGGAGCGGGTGCAGGTGGAAGAGGCGGCGGCGGATCGTGACGCCGCGCTGAAACGGATCCTGATCTGGTACGTCAATGCCGCCCGTGCCGCCGCGGGAACCTGGATCTTCCCGGACCTGCCCGCCGCCCTCGCCGCCGACGACCTTCCGAAGCTTCCGTCCGACGGCGCCCAGTGGCTGGAGGCCGAGCGCACGAACCTTCTCGCCGTCATCGCCCACGCCGGCCAGCACGGCCCGCGCCCTGTCGCCTGGCACCTCGCCAACTCTCTGTTCGGCCACTTCTGGCTCTATCTGCCCCGGGCAACCTGGCAGTCCACCACGCAGACGGCACTGGAAGCGGCCACGGCCGAGGGCGACCGGTACGGTCAGGCCGCCATGCATTTCGTCCTCGGCATCATCCTGTGGGAACGAGCGGATGCCAGGCAGGCGATGGATCATCACGTGCGCGCGCTGGACCTCAGCCGGGAACTCGGCTGGGCGACCGGCGAGGCGGCAGCATACGGGGTCCGGGGCTTCGTGGACTGGAGCATGGCGCGCCTCGACAGCGCTTACGAGCATTTCACCGCCGGCCTGCGCCGCTTCCGGGAGACCCGGAACCGTTACTTCGTAGGGTATGGGGCGATCGGTCTCGGTATGGCCTGCCGGGATCTGGGCCGACTGCACGAGGCCGCCGGTCATATCGAGGGGACCCTTGGCCGCGAAGAGGGGAGCAGCGGGTGGGACGACGGCCTGGCGCTGCAGATTCTGGGCTGGGTGTACTGGGAACTCGGCCGCTTCACCGACGCGCGTGACCTCCTCGGTCCCGAGCTGGCCGATGAGAAGAGGACCGGTTACCGCGACGGCCACGCGATGATGCTCGACGCCCTCGCGAAGATCGACATCGAGTGCGGCCACCCGGACGAGGCCCTGAAACGGACCGAGCGCGCCCTGGCCATGGTCCGGGCCCCGGAACGGCGCTGGATCCAGGCCGCCATCCTCAACACGATCGCCGCCGCCCACCGCCAACTGGCCCACGACGAACAGGCACTTCAGACCGACCGTCGGGCTCTCGCCCTGGCCCACGAGGCACGCTTCCGGCGCGCCGCGGCGGACAGTCTCCTGGGGCTCGCCCTCACTCACCAGCACTTCGGCCGCCACGAAGACGCCCGCCGTCGAGCCGAGGAGGCGCTGCGCCTGGCCCGTGAGTACAGCTTCCAGGTGGTGGAGGGTCAGGCGCTCACGGTGCTGTGCCAGGCGACGGCGTCCGAGGCTGCGCACTCCACAGCCGTCGCCCTCGGCCACGAGGCCCTGGCCATCCATCGCGAGACCGGCCACCGGCTGGGGGAGGCCCGCGCTCTCGTCGCACTCGCCCGCGCACTGCACAAGACCGACAGCGCTGCCGCTGAACTCATGAGGCAGCAGGCGTCGGACATCTTCTCGGACGTCGGCGTGCCGACGGAGGGGCACACGGAGCACAGCCAATCGTGCTGATGCGCACCAGGCCGTTGTCGTGGACCATGGCCCAACAGAGGCCGAGCCCAAAGGGGCAAGCGTCTAGCCAGGCCGAATGCGCTGTGCCGTGGCTGCAGACGCTGGTACTCGTGAACGTCGATCACGACAGCTTCCTGCTTGCCGCGCCGAGTGGTGATCGTCGGGGTTTCCTCCCGTCGCGCGCGCTCGATGACGTCGGCGAGGTGGCTGCGGACCTCGGCCGTCAGCCTGGAGGAGACCTCCGCTGCCACCAACCCAATCTTCGTCCGCATGCGCGGGCGCGACGGGGCGCAGGCCGTGCCTGACGAGGACTGACCGAAGCAGCCAGGAGCCAGTCGTCAGCATCCTGCCACTGCGTGGCGGGCTACCCGTGGCGGCCGGCACGTCCGCCCTGGGCTGCCAGTACTGGTTGCAGTTCTGGTTGCATTCACTCCCGTCCAGCGCCGTCCGCCACCCGCCCCCAGCCCTCTCCGCCGCAGGTCAGGACACTCCTGATCACTCCCGAACCCCCAGACGAACATTTGGAAAGCGTGTTGGGGGCAACCCCTTCCGAGTTCGAATCTCGTATCCTCCGCCAGTGCCTCACCGGGCACGATGTCGAAGGGCCCCCCCCCGAGGTGGGGCCCGTCGACGGTGTGCGCAGACCCCCGTGTCCGGGGTTTTGTGCACCGCGGGGGTAGA
>NZ_JBSHAF010000012.1:8407-20120 GCF_053611365.1 Streptomyces sp. NPDC054813
GTGTGGGGGCCACCTCCATGTCCAGCGCCGTCGGCCCGGCCCGGGCCGGCGCGCGCCGCTGCAGGGCGCCCGCGGCGCCGCGGCGGGCGCCCCCCCCCCTTCGACGTTGTCCTCAGACCCCGTTGTCCTGGTTTTTGTCCACAGCGGGTGTCTCCGGGGATCCCCAGATGGCTTCGGCTTCCCACACTCTCCGCACAGGCCGGCGAAGGCGCTCGCCAGGGGGTGCCCTGGACACGGGGGCACCCCTCTCGCATTCACCGCACGCCGCGTGGCGCAGCATCCAGGTCGCTCTCCTCAGGCCTGCAGCTCCCGGTGGAGGTGCAGGCCTGGAGGTTGCTGTTCCGGACCGTCAGTACAGCGCCTTGTAGCCGCCCCAGCCGCTGCCGATCTTCACGCGTGCGCCGAAGCCGCCCTTTCCGTTGCCCGCCCAGCGGTACAGGTTGCCCGCGGTATCGCGGGTGACGAGGTCGTTGCGCCCGTCCTGAGTCAGGTCGCCGACACCGACCAGAGCGTTGTAGGCGTTGAAGCCCGAGGCGATCTTCACGCGCCCCCCGAAGCCGCCCTTTCCGTTGCCGTACCAGCGATAGAGGTTCCCGGCCTTGTCCCGGCCGAGAAGGTCTCCGGTTCCGTCGCCATTGAGGTCGCCCACGCCCACCAGCGCCGTATAACCGGACATCCCGGTGCCGATGCGCACCCGGGCCTTGAACGTGCCTTTGCCGGTGCCGGCGTAGAACCACAGGACTCCGGACCGGTCACGGGTCAGCAGGTCGGACCGGCCGTCACGGTTGAGGTCCCCGGACGACGTCAGCAGGTTGTACGTGTTCCAGCCCTTGCCGATGACAGTGGACTTGTTGGTTCCCCGGGCGAAGTACACCTGCCCGAAGCCCCAGTAGGCGCGCAGTTCGCCGGTGGAGTTGCGGACCAGCATGTCCGCGTACCCGTCGCCGTTGAGGTCGCCGGCCGGCACCAGGGTGGAGGAGGTCGGCCAGTCCGCGGTGTAGCTGCGGTTGTAGAAGTACCCCTTGGGATGCCCCTCCCATGAGTCGGTCCGGCCGTCCTTCCGGACCGCCACCATGTCCGGGAACCCGTCGCAGTCGTAGACGTGGGTGGGCAAGGCGCCGCACATCACGTCCAGGCCGCCGCTTCCCACTCGCACCGGCACGGTTCCACCGTTGAACTTGGCGGTCAGCTGCCAGGTGTAGAGACCGCTCGGGGCGGGAGCACCGTTCGACTCCCGGCCGTTCCACGAGGCCGAGATGCCGTTGAGACCGCGTTCGGCCCCACCGCGCACCACAGCCACCCGGCGCCCGGTCGCCTTCTGGACGATGCCCAGTTCCCAGGAGTCCACGGGGCGGCTCAGCAGCAACGAGGCCGTCCAGGTCGAGTAGGTGGACGAAGTGGTCCTCGGCGCGACGCTCCCGGAGGTGTACGCCTCCCCTATCACCGGAGCGGAGTCCGGTACCCCGTCCGCGCTCACATGCACGCGGCCATCGGCGTCCACGTAGGCGATGTGGCCGCTGTACTTGTCCACGGTCCACGTGATCCTGCGGTCGTCCGCGAGCGTTCCGGCCGGGAGGGCGGCTATGGAGCGCTCCGCGAGCGGGCTGCCGGTGTGGAAGTCCGTCAGCTTGAGCTCGCCCGCGTCCCGGTCGTGCCGGACCACGTAGCCGTCACCGAGCATGGCGGGGCCCGACGGCACAGCGAAGCCGCGGTTGTTCGTCAGGTCGTACACCCCGGCCTGCTTGTCGGCACCGCAGGACCAGTAGAGCCAACGCGCCGTCGCCTGCAGTTCGGTGGGCACGCAGCCGGCACCGGTCCGCACGGTGCGGACGGGTTTGCCGGGAGTGGCCGCGTCCGCGGTCAGCCGCTCCGCGGTCAGCGTGCCGGGACTGCCGGGGGTCGCGCTCCACAGGGTGGAGTACCAGAGCGCCGCGGCCTGCACCGGGCGGCTGCGTACCACCTTGTTGTAGCCCGGGTAGATCAGGTACTGGGTTTTCGGGGACCCGCCGTCCACCACCACGTACGAGGAGGACGCGTCCCTGACCTCGCCGCCGCTGCCGGGCAACGGCATCTGCACGTGCGACGTGTAGGCGTCCACGCGGGTCTCCAGGTACGTCCGCCCTCCTGTCTCGGACAGGAAGGACAGGCCGTACCAGTTGCCCTCCACGATCCGCACGCAGTCCTCACCCGTCGCACAGCGCACGGCGGAAGGGGGCATGCCCGCGGGCACGGGCTTGGCCGCTCCCGCGACGGGGACCGGCCCGGTACCGACGTCCTGCTGGTAGAGGGAGAGCTTGCCCTCCATGCTGTCCACCCGATCGAGGGTGCCCCGGTACAGGTTCAGTCCCAGGACCTTGGCGATCACCGGGGGCAGCGGCTGGACCACCTCGTGCGCCGGCGACCCGTCGGAGCCGGCGGCGAAGCGGTGCACCGCCCAGTCGCCGGTGCCGGAGCCGCCGACGAGCAGGGCGCTCCCGTCCGCCGTCTGCGGTGGGTTGTCCGACACGAGCGCGATGTGGTCGAGTGCGGTGCTCGGCTCCCCGCCGTCGAGCGGCCGGGACGTCAGCCGCCGGCCGAGCGTTGTCCCCGAGGTGGCGTCCGGGCCCGAGGTCAGGAGGGTGCCGCCGAGGAGGGCCACGGGAGCCGCGTCGTCGGGGAGCGGGAACTCCTGCGCCCCGGAGGAGACATCACCGCGGGGCAGCCAGCGCAGCCCGGTGAAGCCGTGCTTCCACCAGGCGACGCGGTCGGCGCTCAGCAGGATGCGCAGGCCCTCACCGCTCATCGTCTCGGGGAGAGGGGTGATCTCGGCGGTCCCGGGGTCCAGCAGGCCGTAGCGGTACGCGCCGTCCTGCCGGAAGGAGATCACCGCGCCGCGGTCATCCGTGGCGCCCTGCTGCAGGGAGAGGCTGCTCAGCTGAGCACCCGCGGGCAGGCCGGTGATGTGCAGCGGTTGCGCGGGATCGGTGCCGGTGTCGAGGAGCACACCGGCGGAGCTGGTGGTGCTGGTCGCGGACTCCAGGGCCAGCACCTTGCCCGCGACGGTCCCCCGGAACGTGTAGCCGGCTGGGAGCTGCGCCTCCCGGCGCTCACCGGTGTGCGGATCGAGCAGGGTGTACCAGGCGGTGCCCCGGGCCGGGCTCGGTGAGACGGCGAGCAGGTCTCCGTCGGCACCGACGGGGCGTACGAGCGCGTTGGCCGGCAGGGTCTGCAGGCCGGGCACCTGCGTCGAGGTGCCGCTCGCGAAGTCGGTCCAGGTGTAGCCGTCCCGGCCCTCCTGCTGGTGCAGGAAACCGGTGCTGCCCACCGCCAGTGGGGTATCCACACGGGGTGTGGCCCGGTCGGCGGGCGGGATCACGACCTCCTGGGACGAGTCCGCCGCGGCCGCCACCTGGACGGCCCACGCGGGCGGCGCGTCCACGGCGAGCGGGATGGCCGTACCCGCGACCGCCAGAATCGTGCCGGCCGCACCGACCGCGAAGCCCGCGCCACCTCTGCGGCGGCGACCTCCGTGCAGTGGTTCAGTCGACGTCCGGGTCAATGCCCTCACGTCTCCCCCTCATTGATGTGATGATCTGCCGCCGCGCGGCGCCCCGCCGTGGCCGGACGCGCTGCCGCGTCACCCCCAGTGGCCGCGGTGGATCTTGCCGGCCGCTTGTGCGGTAGACGCTAGCCGATCAACGAAGTCCCAGTCCGGCCTGACGGGATTACGATCAGACAACCCGACGAAGCCCCGGCGGAGCGGGCCGACGCGTCTGCCCCGGTCACCCGGTGATTCGGATCTTCTTCGTCACCGTCACCTGGTCCAGGTCCGACACCCGTACCGTCAGGTTCATCGTCCACTCGCCCGCGATCGGGAGGTTGACGGAGTTGGTGGCCCAGTAGCCGCCTCGGTCGGTGAGGCCGGCGGGGAGGGGGCCGATCTTCTGGGCGGTGAGGGTGAAGGAGAGGCGGAGTTCGGGGACGGCGGAGATGCCGTTGTCGGGGCCGAAGACGACCGCCTGTACGGAGTTGTCGCCGACCCGGCCCGGGTCCAGGGTGATCTGCACCTTGCCGTGGCCGTTCGGGGTGCCGACGTCGAAGGGGACCATCGCGACGGAGGCCACCGGGATGCCGCCGGCCGCGGCCGTTCCCGTGCCCGACTCGGCCGCCTCGGCGGCCGCGGCGGCCGCGCGGCCGGGCAGCGTGCCGGTCAGGATCGTGGTGATGACCAGGACGGCGACGCCGATGGCGACTTCGGCGAGGACCGAACGGCGCAGGGCCCGGTGGTCCGGCGTGGGGGCCGGCTCCGCCGCGGCCGGTGGGGTCTCCTGGGGCGGTGCGCCGACCGTCTGCGGGACGCGGTCGCGGGTGGTCGCCGCGGCCGCGGCCGGGGCGCTCGCCGGCCTCGCCGTCCAGCGGCGGGACTGGGAGGCCGCCGCCAGCAGCAGGGTCACGGCGCCGAGTTTCACGAGCAGGAGACGGCCGTACGTCGTGTCGGTGAGCGCCTGCCAGGAGCCCAGGCCGCGCCAGGACTGGTACACGCCGGTGACCACGAGGACCGTCACCGAGGCGAAGGCCACCCGGGAGAAGCGGGCGACGACGGCGGCCGGGAGGGGGATGGCGGTGGCCCGGTAGAGGGTGGTGAGGAGGGCCGTGAGGCCGCCCAGCCAGAGCGACATCGCCAGGAGGTGCAGCACCGAGGACGTCATCGCCAGGGGCACCTGGATGCCGGCCGAGGCGTGTTCGGCCGTCGCCCAGGTCAGGGCCAGGGCGACGGCGAGGACGGCGGCCGTGACCAGGAACGGGCGGGACGACGGGCGGAGCCGGTCCGCACGCCCGCGGCGGAAGAAGGCGTACAGGCCTGCCGTGACCGCCAGGAGGGCGACCCTCGCCAGCAGGACCAGGCCCGGGCGGCCCGTCGCGGTCCTGGCGAGTGCGGAGAGGTCGAAGGCCGTCGCCGGGGAGGTGCCCTCCTCGTACGGGGAGCGGAGGACGAAGAGGAAGAGGGTGGCGGCCAGCAGGGCCCACCAGGCCGTCCGGATCGGTTTGCGCAGCGGGGCCGCGTCCGGCGGACGGCAGACGGCTATGAAGGCGACGGTGCCTATCAGCAGCGCCACGGCGAGGTACGCGGCATAGCGGCCGATGTCGTAGAGGCTGCCGGTGGCCGGGTTCTCGACCGGGCCGGTGGGGACGGCCGCCGTGGTCGCCGACGGCTTGCCGACGGAGAAGGTGAGGGCACCGGAGACGGGGTGGCTGTCCGCCGACACGACCCGCCAGGCCACGGTGAACGTGCCGGTGCCGAGCTTCTCCGGGAAGGTGATCCGTGCGGTGTCCGAGCCGGCGGGGCCGTGTTCGGGGTCGCCGGTGGTCACCCGGTGGTTGGTGGGGTCGTACACCCGGAACGAGTCGTCGAGCAGGCCGACGGACTCGGTGAAGGTCAGGGTGACGGACCCGGGCGACGACTTCAGTACGGCGCCGTCGGCGGGGTCGCTGCCGCGCAGGGCGGCGTGCGCGGAGGCGGGGGCTGCCGACGCGAGGAAGAGCGCGGTGAGGAGGGTGCCGAGAAGGGCGAGGGTGCGCAACGTTCCGCGTGGGGCCGCCCTGTGGGGGGTTGTCGTGCACCGCCGGCCGTGTTCTTCGCTCACGTCACCGTCCTGAGTTCGGAAGCAGGCGTTCATGGGTCATACGGATGGGGGGCGTGCAGCACTCATTGTGCTGAGGGACGCCGTCACCACGTCGGCCGGGCGGACACCCCACCGTCCACCACCAGATCGTGGCCGGTGATCCACGACGCCAGCGAGGAGGCCAGGAAGACCACCGCGTCCGCCACGTCCTCCGGGCGGCCCAGGCGACCCGTCGGCACCGCCTCCTGCCACCTCCGCACCCCCTCCGGCCAGGCGTCCGCCAGGCCCTCCCGGTCGATCAGGCCGGGGGAGACCGTGTTGACGCGGATGCCGAGGCGGCCGTACTCCAGGGCCGCCGCTCTCGCGTGCATCACCACCGCCGCCTTCGCCGCGCTGTAGTGGGCGTGGCCGACGGCCGGGTGGGATGCCTCGATGGAGGCGATGTGGGTGACCGTGCCGCCGTCGGGCTGGTCGCGCATGACGGCGGCGGCCGCCTGGGTGCAGGCGAAGACGCTGCCGAGGTCGGTGTCGACGACCGCACGCCAGTCGGCCGCGGTCATGCCGGGCAGGGGCTGTACGGGTTGTACGGCCGCGTTGTTGACCAGCGCGGTCAGCCGGCCGCCGCCCCAGTCCGCGGCCTCCCGGACGATCCGGTGGCAGGTCGCCTCGTCGGTCAGGTCGCCCTGCACGACGACCGCTCGGTCGCCGATGGCCGAGGCGACCTCCCGCGCCGCCGTCACCGCCGTACGGCAGTGCACGGCCACCGCCGCGCCCTCCTCGGCGAGGCGCAGCGCGATGGCCCGGCCGATGCCGCCGCTCGCGCCCGTCACCAGGGCGACCTGTCCGTCCAGTAGATGGGTCATGGACGGCAGAGTCCCGTGATGCGGGCGGCTTCGGAGGGGTAACGCGCCGTGAGGTAGGCCGCGTTCCCGTGTTCGTACCCCTCGAAGGTGAATCCGGGGGCCATGGTGCAGCCGAACAGGGTCCAGGCGCCGGACGGTGCCACCCGGCCGCCCATCCAGGTGCCGGCCGGGACGGTGAGCTGGATCTGCTGGCCGGCGCGGAGGTCCGGGCCGAGGACGGGGGTGCGGGTGGTGCCGTCGGGGGCGAGGAGCAGGAGGTTCAGCGGGTCGCCCAGGTAGTGGTGCCAGATCTCGTCGGTGGGGAGACGGTGCAGGGCCGAGAAGTCGTCGGCGACGAGGAGGCCGACGATCGCGGTGCCCTCGGGGCGGCCGTCGGCACGTTCGGGACCGGCCCAGGTCTGCCGGAACAGGCCGCCCTCACGAGGGATCGGCTCCAGGTCGTAGTGGGCGATCAGGTCATCGGGGGTCAGCGTCGGGGAGCACATCCGGGAAGGCTACCGACCGGGTGAGAAAAGCCAGTTGAGCGCGCTTTTCGGACAGGTGGACGTCGGGGAGGTCGATCTCGGGGAGCACGACGGCCGGGCCGGGCGTGAAGCCCTGGCGGGCGAAGCGGGCGATCGCCTTCGCGTTGCGGACGTCCGGGTCGACGACGATGCGGTGGCGGTCGAGGGTGCGCAGGGCGAACTCCGTGAAGGCGGAGAGGAGGGCGTCCGTCCAGCCGGGGCGGGGGCCTTCCGGTCCGGCCGGGGCGAGGAGGACGTGGATGCCGATGTCTCCGGGGCGGACGTCGTAGCACTCGCTCACGCGGTCGGCCTCCGGCTCGTACGTCTGGAGGAGCGCGACCGGGGTGCCGTCCCTCTCGGCGAGGTAGGCGTGGTGGGTGTCGAGGGTGGCCATATGGGCGTAGATCTCGGTGACCTCGGCGCGGGTGAGACCGGTCATGCCCCAGAAGGCTGCGCGTTCCTCTCTGACCCAGGTGTGGACGACGTCCGCGTCCCGCTCGGGGTCGAGGGGGCGGAGACGGACGGTGCCGAAGCCGTCAACGGCGTGTTCCGAGACGGAGACGGAGTCTGGGGCGGAGACGGTGGCGGTCGGCTGCTCGGACATCAGTTGCTCAGACATCAGTTGCTCAGACATCGGTTTCCTCTACGAGTTCCAGTCGGTCCCAGTCGGTGCCGACCGGGGCCAGATCACCCTTGAGCCACAAGGTGAGTTGGTCGCTGTGGTGCGGTGCGCCGGGGACGCCGTCGGCGCCGAACGGCACCACCCAGAGGCTGTTGTCGCGGTCCGCCAGGTCCCAGACGTACCGGGCGGCCGGCCCGCGCGCGGAGAGGTCGGTGAGACCGGGGACGGCCGAGGTGCACAGCACGCAGTCGTGGTCACCGGACAGGGCCGGTCCGTCGTACGACGGCTCGGGCAGCGCCTGCCAGGGGGCGAGGCGGTGGGTGTCGCCCCAGGTTCCGGTGCCGGTGCCGGCGGGTCTGCCGGCGGCGACCTCCTCGACTGCCGTACGGACGACGGCGGGACGGTCGATGCCGTACAGCTCCTCCGCCCTCAGGAGATGTTCCAGGGCGAAGGCGATGCGGGGGGTGAGGGCCAGCCAGGGGAGCAGGACCTCGGGGTAGGCGGGGGGTTCGGCGAGGGCGGCGAAGGCGGGGTGGGCCGCGAGGTGTCGTACGACCGCGGAACGTACGGCCGCGTAGGCGGCGGCGCCGGTGCTGTCGGCGTCCATCCGACGGTCCCAGGCGAGGAGCCGGTCGCGGAGTCCGGCGGCCCCGGGGGTGAGGCCGTCGAGGGCGGCCAGGTGGTCGAGGAGGGGGGCGGCGGACGCGAGGTGGGTGTCGGTGTGGATCGCGGGCAGGGCGGCGGCGGACCAGGTGCGGCGCTCGTCGAGGAGGGCGCGGATCCGGTCGGCGCGGTGGGGTGGGGCGAACTCGACGCCGAGGGGGGTGGCCGGGCCGCGCTGGTTCGCCATCACGGCCACGCCGTCGGTGAGGTCGCCGTACGGCATCTCGTGCCAGCCCTGCCAGGCGTGGCCGGGGAGCCAGGCGGGGGCGAGGCGGGTGCGGTTGGTGTGGGAGCGGACGGGGACGCGGCCGGCGACGCGGTGCAGGAGGCCTCCGTCGGTGTCGGCGGCGTGCACGACGTTGACGGGCTCGGTCCAGGCGTCGAAGGCACGGTCGACGTCGGCGACGCGGCGAGCCCGGAGGAGGGGGAGGAGGGCGCTGAAGCCGAGGTCGGCGGTGACGCGGGGCGGGTAGCGCAACGCCAACGCCTCGGCTTCGCCATCGGCGTATGTCCCCCCGCCCGCACCACCGGCGCGGCTTTCGTAGCCGGGTGCGGGTGGCCCCTGCGGGGGCCGACCGCCGTCGGCGGCTGCCGGAGCGGGGGTGGAAACCCCGTGCGGGGGCCGACCGCCGTCGGCGGCTGCCGGGGCCGGGGTGGAAAGCCCCTGCGGGGGCCGACCGCCGTCGGCGGCTGTGGGCGTGGGTGGTGTGATCACTGGGCCGCGTTCGGTCTCGAGCACCTCGATGCGCATCGGTGGCTCTCCTGCCACCTCCACCGTCTCCGTGTGCCGTTCGGCCCGTTGCCACGTGCCGTCCGGACCCAGGGCCTCCACGTCGGTCTCCGTGAAGCGCAGGCGTTCGCGGTAGACGTCCTGGTAGTCGGCCATCGCGTTGGTGATGGACCAGGCGACCGTGCCCGTGTGGGCGAAGTGGGCGATGCCGGGGACGCCCGGGACGGCCAGGCCGATCACGTCGAACTCCGGGCAGGAGAGGCGGATCTGCTGGTAGACGCCGGGTGCCTCGATGAAGCGGTGCGGGTCGCCGGCCAGCAGCGCCCGGCCGGTGGTCGTGCGGGGGCCCGCGAGCAGCCAGCCGTTGCTGCCGGAGGTACCCGGCCCGTCCGTGGCGAACAAGGGGACCGCGTCCTCCCCCAGGTGCCGTATCGCCTCCTCGCGCCACAGCTTGGCCGGGAAGCCGGCGAACAGGATGTGGGTGGCCAGCCAGACGCCCAGGGGGTGCCAGGGCTCCCAGACGCCGGGCGCGAGGCCGGTGCGGCCGAACTCGGGCGTGCGCGCGGCGCCGGCCGGCAGTCCCTCGTTCACCCCGGCCACGTACGCGCGCACCCACTCCGCCGTCTCCGGGTCCTGTCTCTCCAGCGCCTCGAAACAGCGTCTCGCGGTATCCGCCAGGCGGGCCCGGCGGGCGAACACGTCCCAGGCGACGGCCGGGGAGCCGAGGAAGGACGCCGACGTGCCCTGGGCCCGGTGCCGTTCGACCTCCAGCTGCCAGGCCCGGTCGTGGGCGGTCACCCGGCCCTGCGCACGGGCGAGTTCACGGGCGTCGGCCGCCCGCAAGTGCGGGATGCCCCAGGGGTCTCGGTACGTCTTGGTGGTCACCCTGCGGCACCTCTCGTCTAAGGTTAGGCTTGCCTAAGCTGGATCGTGGAGGAATCGTACGCGAGAGGTGCGGGAGCGGCGGAGGCCGCCCCACTGCGGGCGCGCGGGGCGGGTGCGGGCGCGGGATCATCGAGCCATGGACGCCAACGCCAAGGCCAGGCCCGACACCGGGGCCGACGCCACGACTCTGCATCTCGCCCAGGACCCCGAGGCCGACGAACTCCTCAGCCGCAGCAGGCTCGCCGCGCTCACCGGCATGCTGCTCGACCAGCAGGTCCCGATGGAGTGGGCGTTCAAGGGGCCGGCGACCATCGCCCGGCGGATGGGGACGGACGACCTGGACGCGCACGAGATCGCCGCCCAGGACCCCGAGGCCTTCGCCGCGTTGCTGTCCGAGAAGCCGGCGGTGCATCGCTACCCCGGCTCCATGGCCAAGAGGATCCAGCAGCTGTGTCAGTACCTCGTCGACCACTACGACGGTGACGCGGAGGGCATCTGGCGCGACGTCGACAGCGGTGCGGAACTGCTGAAGCGGCTCCAGGAACTGCCCGGGTTCGGCAAGCAGAAGGCGCAGATCTTCCTCGCCCTGCTGGGCAAGCAGCTGGGGGTACGGCCGAAAGGGTGGCGGGAGGCGGCGGGTGCGTACGGGGAGGCGGAGTCGTTCCGGTCGGTGGCCGACATCACGGGACCCGAGTCACTGGCGAAGGTGCGGGCGCACAAGCAGGAGATGAAGGCGGCGGCGAAGGCGGCGAAGGCCGGGGAGAAGTAAGCAGCCGGGGGACGGCTGGGAAGGCTGCGCAAACCGGGGAGAAGCAGCCGGAGAAAGCAGCCGGGCCGGTAAGGGCTCTGTCACCCGATCGGCCCCTCCCTGCTGGCAGGGCCGCTCCCGTCGGCTTCAGCTGGAGGCATGAGCGAGCCTCCCAGCACCGGCCCCGCCGACGACGACCGCACGGCTCACACCGCCCCGGCCTCGGTCCCGGCGTCCGCGTCCGCCTCGGTCCCGGCGTCCGCGTCCGCCTCAGTCCCGGCGGCGCCCGCGCCCACCTACCGGCATGAGCCCGAACCGCCCTTCGAGGGGCCCCTGCACGCCCTCTCGAGGGCGGCCTGGCAGACCGTACTGCTCACCGGGATCGCCTCCCTGATCCTGGGCATCCTGGTCCTCGTCTGGCCGGGCGCCTCGCTGCTCGCCGCCGGTGTGCTCTTCGGCATCTACCTGCTGATCAGCGGCGTCTTCCAGCTGGTCGCCGCGTTCGGCACGCACAAGACGACCTCGCTGCGCGTGCTGGCCTTCATCAGCGGCGCACTGTCGATCCTGCTGGGCCTGTTCTGCTTCCGCGGCCCGCTGGAGTCGATCCTGCTGCTCGCCCTGTGGATCGGGATCGGCTGGCTGATCCGCGGGATCACCCAGACCATCGCCGCCGTGCACGACCCCGGGATGCCCGCCCGCGGCTGGATGGTCTTCCTCGGGATCGTCACCTTCATCGCCGGCATCGTGCTGATCGTCTCGCCGTTCGAGTCGGTCGCCGTGCTGACCCTGGTCGCCGGTATCTGGCTGGTCGTCGTCGGCATCGTGGAGATCATCTCCTCGTTCGGCATCCGCAGCCGGGCCAAGCACATCCCGCAGGCCCTGTGAGCGGCGTCAACCTCACGCCCCGCCGGTACGCCGAGCGAGCGGTTCTCGCGCCGGGTGGGATGAACACCGTCCGCCGCGTGGGGAGATGACCGCCATGAGCAGCGGTTCCCCCTCCGGGGGGGGGGGGGGGGGGGGGCCCCGGGGGGGGGGGGGGGGGGGGGCGGGGGCGCGGCGGGGGGGGGGGCGCCCCCGCCCCCCCCCCCCGCCCACC
>NZ_JBSHAF010000012.1:20130-116209 GCF_053611365.1 Streptomyces sp. NPDC054813
TACGCCGAGGGCGCGGGTAGGGCGCGGGGGGGTTTGAACCCCGGCCGCGGGGTGGGTAGTTGCCCGCAATGAGACGGGGTCCCCCCTCGGGGCCCCCCCCGCCGGCCCCCGCGGGGGGGCGGGCGCTCGTGCTGCTGCTCGCCCTGCTGCTGCCCGGCGCCCCGACGGCCGCCGAGGCCCTTGCCGCGACCGCCCCGGCCGCCTCGGCGGAGACCGCCGAGTACGACGTCCTCGACACCCCGCTGCGGCTCCCCGCACGCGCCGTGCACCGCGCCGACGTACCCCGCCGCCTCGCACCGCTCCCCGACGCGGCGCCCGCCGACCCGGCGGACCGCCACCGCCCGTGCGCGACGGCATCGCGTCCGCCGTACGCCACGCCCCTGCTGCGCACCGTGGTCCTGCGCTGCTGACCGACCGACAGGTCCCGCACTCCCCCAGGTCAGTCAGTACTACGCAAGGAACACAGCCATGTCCTCAGACCCGTACGCGGTCCTGCGCGCCCTGCTGCGCGCGGAGGCCGTCCGCAGCGCGCCGAAGCCCGAGGCGAAGTTGGTGGAGCCGCCGAGGCCGCTGCCTCAGGAGCAGAAACGCGGTTGACCGGTCGGTCGGCAGCCGGGCGGCCCGCACGGGGCGCCCGGCCCACCTGGCCCGCCCGACTCACGCGGCCCACCCGACTCACCCGGCTCACCCGGCCCACCTGGCCCGCCCGGGCCACGCGGCTCACCTACGCCGGCGCGCCGTACCGAAGAGCGACCGGGTGATCTCGCGGCCGAGTTGCGTGCCCACGGAACGGGCGAGGGACCTGAACATCCCGCTGGCGACCACTTGTTCGACGAGCGAGGGTTCCTCTTTGAGCCGGGGTTTCTCGTCACGGGGCGCGGCCTTCGGCGCGGCGGCCGGGGTACGCCGCAGCTTCTCGTACGCCGACTCCCGGTCCACAGCCTGTGCATAACGTCCGTGGAGGGCGGACGCCCGTACCGCGTCGTCGAGTTCCGCCGCGTCGACCGGGGCCATCAGGGACTCCGGGGCCCGCAACCGGGTCGCCGCGACCGGCGTCGGGGCGCCCTTCTCGCTGAGCACGGTGACCACGGCCTCGCCGGTGCCGAGGCCGGTGAGCAGCTCCTCGAGGTCGTACGACGACTTCGGGAAGGTCTGCACGGTCGCCCGCAGCGCCTTCTGGTCCTCGGGGGTGAAGGCGCGGAGCGCGTGCTGGACGCGGTTGCCGAGCTGGGCCAGAACGTCGGACGGTACGTCCTTCGGGGTCTGCGTGACGAAGAAGACGCCGACCCCTTTCGAGCGAATCAGGCGCACGGTCTGGGTGATCGAGTCCAGGAACGCCTTCGAGGCGTCGTTGAACAGCAGGTGCGCCTCGTCGAAGAAGAAGACCAGCTTCGGCTTGTCGGCGTCACCGATCTCGGGAAGGTCGTGGAAGAGGTCGGCCAGCAGCCACATCAGGAAGGTGGAGAAGAGGAGCGGTTTGTCCTGCACGGCGGGGAGTTCCAGGACCGAGACGATGCCCCGGCCGTCCGGTGCCGTACGGAGGAAGTCGGCCGTGTCGAACTCCGGCTCGCCGAAGAAGTCCGCCATGCCCTGCGCCTCGAATGCGGTCAGCGAACGCAGGATCACCCCGGCCGTGGCCGTCGACAGCCCTCCGATGTCCTTCAGCTCGGGCCGGCCCTCGTCGGAGGTGAGGAAGGCGACCACCGCGCGCAGGTCCTTGAGGTCGATCAGCTCCAGGCCCTTGGTGTCGGCGTAGTGGAAGACCAGGCCGAGGGACTGTTCCTGGGTCTGGTTCAGCTGGAGCACCTTCGAGAGCAGCACCGGGCCGAAGCTGGTGATCGTGGCGCGGACCGGGACGCCGTGGCCGAGGCCGCCGAGTGCGAGGAACTCGGCGGGGAAGCCGGTCGCCGTCCACTCCTGTCCCACTTCACCCGCCCGCTCCAGGACCCTCTCGTCGCGCTGCCCGGGACGGGCGATGCCGGACAGGTCGCCCTTGACGTCCGCCAGGAACACCGGGACGCCCTGCGCCGAGAGCTGCTCGGCGATCAGCTGGAGCGTCTTGGTCTTGCCGGTGCCGGTGGCGCCGGCGACCAGGCCGTGCCGGTTGAGCATGGGGAGCGGGATGCGGATCGGGGCGTCGGGACGGCACCGGCCGTCCCAGAGGAGGGCGCCGAGGTCCAGGGCCTGCCCGGTGAACGCGTACCCGGCGGCGATCGCGGCTGCGGCCGGGGGTGGAGGCGAGGGCGGGTCGCCGGTCGCGGCGGCTTCACCGGCACTCATCATCCGACCCCCTGTTCCATTTTTGCCTTTTTGGTGACCTTTACGGCGTCTTTTCCAGCGTCGCACTCGGTCGCCATGGCTGCGCCCGGAACGTCAGGACCGGTAGGCTTTCCGTGTGATCTTCAAGCGCATCGGAAACGGCCGGCCGTACCCCGACCACGGCCGGGAGAGCACCCGGCAGTGGGCGGACGTCGCACCGCGCCCGGTCCGCCTCGATCAGCTCGTGACGACCAAGGGGCAGCTCGACCTGGAGACCCTCCTCGCCGAGGACTCGACGTTCTACGGCGACCTCTTCGCGCATGTCGTGAAGTGGCAGGGCGACCTGTACCTGGAGGACGGGCTGCACCGTGCGGTCCGCGCCGCCCTCCAGCAGCGTCAGGTGCTGCACGCACGCGTGCTCGAACTGGGCTGACCCGGCTCGGCCGATTCGACCGGCTCGGCCGACACCCGCTCGCCACCCGCCGTTTTCACGCCGGTTGCCCCTTTCGGGTTGGACCGTGCGACGTCGGATGATCATCTATTAGTCAATGCACCCGTGGCGCACTACGCTGCGCTCATGAGCATGCTGACTCCCCCCGGCATGGGCGGCCAGTACCGGATCACTGGGGACAAATTCCCTCGCATGCGCCCGCGCCGGCGGCGTGCCCGGCTCGTCCTCTCCATGGTCGCCTCCGTCACCGCGCTCGGCCTCGTCGGCTGGGGCACCCTGCAGCTCATCGACGTCTTCACGGGCGGCGACAAAGAGGCGGCGGCAGCCGGTGGCACGGCGTGCGTGAAGCAGGCCGCGGCGAGCCCGGGTCCGGCGGCCGGTGCGTCGGCGGCGGCGCTGCCGAAGCCGGCCCAGATCACGGTGAACGTCTACAACGCCACGACCCGTACGGGCCTGGCCAAGGACACCGCGGACGAACTAAAGAAGCGCGGCTTCAAGATCGGCGACGTCGGCAACGCGCCGGCGAAGTTCGACGCGAAGGTCAAGGGCACGGCGATACTGCTCGGACCGGCCTCGGCCCTGCACACGTCCCTGCCGGTGCTGGCCACGCAGCTCACGGCTCCGGACCAGCGCACGGAGGCGGGCCGCAAGGGCGCCGCCGTGGACCTGATCCTGGGCAACGCCTTCAAGACCCTCACCCCCCAGGCGACGGCGGCGAAGGCCATCACGGCCCTCTCGCACCCCGAGCCGAAGGCATCGAAGAAGACCTGCTGAGGCCCGCAGACCTCCGTCACGGCTGAACGCCGCCGGGGACAGCCGGACCGGAGGGGCACGGGGCCGTGTCGATGTGCGGCTCCGCCGCGTGCGCGCGACCGGGCACGACGGTCCCGCGGCCGCCGGCGCACCCGCACCCCTGCGGCGCCGAGACGGACGGCCCCTACTCGGCCGCCCCGTACAGGCGGTCGCCCGCGTCGCCCAGGCCCGGGACGATGTAGCCGTGTTCGTTGAGGTGGTCGTCGACAGCCGCCGTGACGACCGTGACCGGCGTCCCCGCCAGCTCCCGCTCCATGACCTCGACGCCCTCCGGCGCGGCCAGCAGGACCACCGCCGTCACGTCGTCCGCGCCCCTCCTGATGAGCTCACGGATCGCCGCGACCAGCGTGCCGCCCGTGGCCAGCATCGGGTCCAGGACGTACACCTGGCGCCCGGAGAGGTCCTCCGGCATCCGCGAGGCGTAAGTGGACGCCTGGAGCGTCTCCTCGTTGCGGATCATGCCCAGGAAGCCCACCTCGGCGGTCGGCAGCAGCCGGACCATGCCGTCCAGCATGCCGAGCCCGGCCCGCAGGATCGGCACCACCAGCGGGCGCGGACGGGCGAGCTTGACACCGGTCGTGGGCGAGACCGGGGTCTGGACGTCGACGGCCTCGG
This sequence comes from Streptomyces sp. NPDC054813, assembly GCF_053611365.1. Classification (NCBI taxonomy): domain Bacteria; kingdom Bacillati; phylum Actinomycetota; class Actinomycetes; order Kitasatosporales; family Streptomycetaceae; genus Streptomyces; species Streptomyces sp. NPDC054813. The sequence goes on from NZ_JBSHAF010000012.1 coordinate 24,269, forward strand.
TCCGCACGTCCCGCGTCGCCTCGTAGGCGAGCAGGGTGACCAGTTCGTCGGCGAGCCGCCGGAACGTCGCGGAGTCGGTGCGCTGGTCGCGCAGGGTGGTGAGCTTGTGGGCGACCAGAGGGTGGTCGACGACGTGGAGACGCATGCCCATAACAGTAACCGCGTCCGCGTACACCTCGCGCGGGTCCCCGCTGGCATCAAACCCCCCGTCCGGGGGAAAGTGGGAATGACCGGACCTGGGGTGGTGTAACCGTGTCTGATCTGCCTGAGCTGCCTGAACCGCCCGACCGCGCGTACGGCGCGCCGGAGGGCGAGACCGAGGCCGAGCGGCGCCGCCGCCGGGCCCGGTTCCTGCGCGATCTCGCCGAGGCCAGGGCGCTGCGCGACCGGGTCCAGCCCCGCCGCGTCAAGACCGCCCGGCTGCGACACGCCATGCGTATGCGGACGTTCCGCTGGTAAGAGTCGGTAGAACCATAAGAACGGTAAGGGTCGTGAAGCCGATCCTCCGGCAAAGATCCACTCCTTGTGGCGCGTTGCGGTCCGTCATGGGGAAGGCCGTGCGTGGGCTGCGGGAAAACCCGCGTACGATCCGCAGGTGGCGGCAACGAGTGCGCTGGTGATTCCGTACGCGGGCACCTGGATGCCTCTTTGCATACGTGCGATCAAAACTGCCAGACACAGGGAGCCGAAGACGTCCCCTGAACGCCTTGTTTCTGCCACGATTCCGAGTGGGTGGGACTCGGAGCCCAGCTCTCCCCGCCCAGAACCTCCGCCGGGGGGACCCCCAACCGGCACGCCTAAGACCAGTGGGAGAGTCACGGTGTACTTCGCCGCACTGCTCGCGCGCACCGAAGACGGGTGGGAAGCGAGCGACACAGAGCTCGACGATGTGGAGACCTTGTCGGACCTGGCCGACCTGGCCCGGGAATCGGCGTCGGACGCCGACGACACGGTGCTCGTCTTCATCGAGCAGGAAGACGCGTGGTTCGGCGTCGTGCGCGTGGACGGCGAGGAGGACCCCCGGGTCTTCGTCTCCAACGCAGCCGCCGCCGCCCGTAGCTCGTACGGCGAGCTCCTGCTCACGGACGAACTGCTCGGAAGGGAGCCCAAGGACGAAGACGACGACCTGGACGCCCTCGACCTCGACGGCACCGAGGACGGTGAGCCGGAGGCCGAGGACGACGAGGACACGGATACGGGCACGGACACGTCCGCCGTACCGTCCGGCCCGGTCGGTGACAGCGGGATCCTCGACGACCTGGGCGTGAGCGCGAAGGAACTGCTGTCACTCAGCGACGACGCGCTCAGCGAGATCGCCGAGGTGCTGGGCGCCGCCGAGGTCCTGGAGACCGTCCGCTGACCTTCCACGAGGCAGCCGGGTCCGCCGACCCGGTACGCGACCGCTGGCGGGCCGCGATGCGGCTCGCCCTGGACGAGGCCGGCCGGGCCGTCCGGGGCGGGGATGTCCCCGTCGGCGCCGTCGTGCTGTCCCCGGACGGCACGACGGTGCTCGCGACCGGTCACAACGAACGCGAGGCCACCGGCGACCCCACCGCGCACGCCGAGGTCCTCGCGCTGCGCCGGGCCGCCGCGGCGCTCGGGGAGTGGCGGCTCACCGGCTGCACCCTCGTGGTCACGCTGGAGCCGTGCACCATGTGCGCGGGCGCCCTGGTCCAGTCCCGCGTGGACCGGGTCGTCTACGGCGCCCGCGACGAGAAGGCCGGTGCCGCCGGCTCGCTCTGGGACGTCGTACGCGACCGGCGCCTGAACCACCGTCCCGAGGTCGTCGAGGGCGTCCTGGCCGAGGAATCCGCCACGCTGCTCACAGAGTTCTTCCGGGCCCGCTGAGGCCCGCTCCAGCGCCGGTCCCGGGCCCCCGAATAGCGATTTCGGAGCACGGCCCCCCGTGCTGTAAGGTCTCTCTCGGTAGCGTGTCCGAGCGGCCGAAGGAGCTCGCCTCGAAAGCGAGTGTGGCGCAAGTCACCGAGGGTTCAAATCCCTCCGCTACCGCTGAAAAAGGGCCCCGTCGAAAGACGGGGCCCTTTCTGCGTCCATGGCCGCGCACATCTCCGTCGCGCGCCCCCGTTCGCGCCCCGGGACCCGGCAACGGGCCTCGACCAGCGGGCCGTTGGTCCCCGAGGGGGGCGCGAAGGTTACACTCGCGGCCGGCAGCAGGGTCCACAGGCTACGCAGACACGCCGGCAGAGGCAGGCACAGGGGAGGCCGCGGTGGCGGTGAATGCCAAGAAGATCGCCACGTACGTGCTCGTGGTCTTCGCGCTCTACGTGATCATTACAGACCCAGCCAAAGCGGCTGATTACGTCCAGATAGGCTTCGAGGGCATTTCGGACGCGGCCAAGGCCATCGGGACGTTCATGACCTGGCTCGTCAACGGAGCCAAATAGCGCACCACCCCCGGGAGCAACCATGATCCGCCACCTGGTCCTCTTCAAGCTCGACGAGGGCGTCGGGCGCGACGATCCGCGGGCCGTCGCGGGCGCCGCGGCCTTCTCCGCACTCGGCGACCAGATCGAGGAGCTGCGCTTCTGGGAGTGCGGCTGGAACATCACCGAGCGCCCCATCGCCCACGACTTCGCGATCAACTCGGCGGTCGAGGACGGGGACGCGCTGAAGCGGTACCTGGAGCACCCGGCCCACCAGGCGGCCGCGGCACAGTGGCGGGAGTTCGCCACGTGGGTGATCGCCGACTACGAGTTCTGAGCCGTACGGCGGCCCCCCGGAGGGCCGTACGAGGCCTTCCGCAGACCGTGCGGGACCTTCTGGGGACAGGCCCTCCGCCGGGAACAGCGGGGGGCCTTTCTGCGTCTTATGCCCCAACTTGCCGACTTTCACTCTCAACACGACGTTATGCGGTGCTTGCGCATGGTGCACATGTCTTGTGATGCTATGACCGCTTTTGACGGATGATTGACCGATGAAGAGGTGGCGTTGACCGTGTCGGCCAGTTCTGCGCCGCCCCAGGAAGAGGCGCCCGCCCCCGCTCCCCCCACTGCCCAGCCCCCCGACCAAGGACCCGCCCAGCCCCCCGCCCAGGCGCCCGCGCCGCCCCCGGAGAAACGGCGGGGCGCCGACACCCGGGCGCTGACCCAGGTGCTCTTCGGGCAGCTGAAGGACCTCAAGCCGGGCACGCCGGAGCACAACCGGGTGCGCGCGGCGCTCATCGAGGCGAACCTCCCGCTCGTGCGCTACGCGGCCGCCCGCTTCCGCTCCCGCAACGAGCCGATGGAGGACGTCGTCCAGGTCGGCACCATCGGGCTGATCAACGCCATCGACCGCTTCGACCCGGAACGGGGCGTGCAGTTCCCGACCTTCGCCATGCCGACCGTCGTCGGCGAGATCAAGCGCTACTTCCGGGACAACGTCCGCACCGTGCACGTCCCGCGCCGGCTGCACGAGCTGTGGGTCCAGGTGAACAGCGCGACCGAGGACCTGACCACCGCCTTCGGACGCTCCCCCTCCACCGCCGAGATCGCCGAACGGCTGCGGATCAGCGAGGAGGAGGTGCTGTCCTGCATCGAGGCCGGCCGGTCGTACCACGCGACCTCCCTGGAGGCCGCCCAGGAGGGCGACGGGCTGCCGGGCCTGCTGGACCGCATCGGCTACGAGGACCCGGCCCTGGACGGCGTGGAACACCGCGACCTGGTCCGTCATCTGCTGGTCCAACTCCCGGAGCGCGAACAGCGCATCCTCCTGCTGCGCTACTACAGCAACCTCACCCAGTCGCAGATCAGCGCGGAGCTGGGCGTCTCCCAGATGCACGTCTCCCGCCTCCTGGCCCGCAGCTTCCAGCGACTGCGCTCGGCGAACCGCATCGAGGCCTGACCGCACCCACCGCCGCGGCTCCCGCCCCGAGGCCCACCCCGAGCCCCACCCCGAGACCCTCCGCACGCGACGGCGCGTGCGCCGTCGCACGGCCCGCCGCACGCACCGGCGCAGCGCCCGCAGCAGGACCCGTTACCGGTCCGAGACACGCTTCAGGCGACTTGGTGCGGCCGAAACCGCAAGCAGGATCGAGCCATCACCGTCACGAGCGAATCGCTCACCAGCGCACTTCCCGACAGTTGGGGGTCGAAATACCGTCAGACCCCCTGCATCCAGGGCGGATTCACCTTCCCCGTGTCGACATGTCACTACAGCGTGTTGCCGACATGTGACATTCTGCCGGAAGCGCGTTTGCCGGGGCTTCGGCTCCGGTATTCAGGTGAAGGCGCCGTTCCTCGTGAGGGGCGTCGCCGCGACCGTCCCGCGACCCAAAGGGGGTGGCATGTCCGCAGACCAGGGCAGCTCGAAGGTGCTTACGCTCACTAAGAGCGAGGCAGCGCCCAAGGAGCTCGACGCCATCGACGTGCTCGACAGCATCGACGGCGCCCCGGCGCTGGAGACCCCTCCGACCCCGGATCTCCCGGTGGCCTCGGGAAACCTCGACACCCGCACCCTGTCCCGCTCCCTGTTCCTGCGCCTCGCCGCACTCGATGAGGACAGCCCCGAGCGTGCCTATGTCCGGGACACCCTGATCGAACTCAACCTCCCCCTCGTGCGCTACGCGGCGGCCCGCTTCCGCAGCCGCAACGAGCCGATGGAGGACATCGTCCAGGTCGGCACCATCGGCCTGATCAAGGCGATCGACCGCTTCGACTGCGAACGGGGCGTGGAGTTCCCGACGTTCGCGATGCCGACGGTCGTCGGCGAGATCAAGCGGTTCTTCCGCGACACCTCCTGGTCGGTCCGCGTCCCGCGCCGCCTCCAGGAGCTGCGCCTGGCCCTCACCAAGGCCAGCGACGAGCTCTCCCAGAAGCTGGACCGCTCCCCGACGGTCACCGAACTGGCCGCCGTGCTGGGCGTGTCCGAGGAGGACGTGGTCGACGGCCTGGCCGTGGGCAACGCCTACACCGCCTCCTCCCTCGACTCCCCGGCCCCCGAGGACGACGGCGGCGAGGGCTCGCTGGCCGACCGCCTCGGCTACGAGGACACGGCCCTGGAGGGCGTCGAGTACCGCGAGTCGCTGAAGCCGCTGCTGGCCAAGCTCCCGCCCCGCGAGCGCCGGATCATCATGCTCCGCTTCTTCGCGAACATGACCCAGTCCCAGATCGGCGACGAGGTCGGCATCTCCCAGATGCACGTCTCCCGCCTGCTGACCCGCACCCTGGCCCAGCTCCGCGAGGGCCTGATCGCGGACTGAACCGGTTCCGACGGGTTCCTTACTGACGGGGCGTCAGCCACACTGGCGCGATGCTTCTCCGTAGGACACCGAGTGGCCGCCGAGGCGCCGTCACGGCAGCGTCGGCGGCCGCCGTCTGCCTGGCCTCGGCACTCACGGCGTGCGGAGGCGGTGGCAGCGGCGGCTATACGGCGGTGGGGGCGGCCGGCACCTCACCGGGGACGTCGGGGGCGTCGTCGAGACCTACCGGATCGGTGACGCTGGTCCCGCTGGACGGCTCCCCGGCGGGGGCGACCAACGGCTCACCCTCGGCGGAGGACGGCCGGCCGGCGGCAGCGGCCGGGTCGGCCGACCCGGTGACCTCGGCCACGACGCCGCCACCCGCTGGCTCCCGGCGCGACGACACCCGGCCCCGACGGTCCACTCCGCCGGCGCCGAACTCGCCACAGCCGACTGCCACTTCTCCCACCGGCACCACCCCCACCGGCGCCTCGCCCGCCGCCCTCGCCTGGAGCACCCCCACCCGCGAGCCCACGGACAAGCGGTGGTGCGAGAAGGTGACGGTCGCGTTCCGCAACTCGGGCGGCACGGCGGTCCGTTCCGGCACGGTCACCCTCGGCACGCACATCATCGACCTGCTCGGCATCGACTGGGCGACGATCGAATCGACGGAGCCCCTGCCGGCCCCGGTCGCGCCCGGTTCCCGTACCAGCGGGACCTGGACGGTCTGCGTGGACGACTGGCGCGTGCCCCTGGGCATGCATGTCGAGACCCGGGTCGTGACGGTCGACTGGAGCTGAGCCGCGGCGCGTCCGTGCGGGCACGACGAAAGCCCGGGGTAGTGGACCCCGGGTTCTTCGTCGGGCCGCCGCCCCGACCCTCGTATCGCCCGAGGGGCCGAGCGAGCGGCGGGTGACTACTTGAGTGCCAGCCAGGCCACCGCCGCGACCACGACCACGACGGCGACGACGCCGAGGATCAGGCCGATGCGGGGGCCGCCGGAGGAGGAGGGGGACGCCGTCTGCTGGGAGGTCTGCGGAGCCTCGTCGACGAACGCCCGGAACATCTGGGTGCTGCCGGCGGGGTCGTAGTTGCCCTGGGGGCCCTGGGTGTTAGCCATGCCCCGAGACACTAGCGAATCCGGTGGTCCGGCCCAAGTGGGGGGCTGCCCGCAAGCGCAACCAGCCTCACCTGGGCGTTTACGTTCGCAATACTTGCCTTTGCCAAGTTTTTATCCCCATCGCCGCCCGTTTATTTGCCTGTGGCAACCAAGCAGTTCTATGGTTGCCCAAAGCAACGAATACGGGAGGTGTGATGGCGGAGCAGGCGCAGTTCGAGGAGCTGGCGCGTCAGCTCAGCGCCGTCGGAGCTGTGAAGCGGGACCTCGCGCGGATCCTGCCGCACGAATGCCCGGCCGGTTCCGCGGCCGTGCTGACGCTGCTCGGCCGCTACGGATCCATGCGCATGAGCAAGCTCGCCGAGCTGCTCGCCGTGGACATGTCCGTGACCAGCCGGCACGTGGCGCATGTCGCCGAGCGCGGCTGGATCGAGCGGTCCCCCGACCCGGCGGACAAGCGTTCCCGCATCCTGCACCTCACCCCCGCGGGCGAGGCGACGCTACGGGACCTGTCCCGGCGCAGCACCGAGCTGCTCACCGAGCGGCTGGGCGACTGGAGCCACGAGGAGGTCGACCAGCTGATCCGGCTGATGAGCCGGCTCCGGGACAGCTTCGACTGCCGGACCGGCCCTGTGCGGCCGACCGCGACGGGCCCGGCCGGGCCGGTCCCGGGATCCCCGAAGGCCGCCGCCACGGCCGCGGTCGCCTCCGCCGCCCGCGCCCCCACCATCGCCCCCGTACTCGAACCGACCACCCGTACACCCGCGTAAGACGTAAGAAAAGGAAGCCCATGGCAACGACCACACCAGCCGGTGTGCGGGCCCATGCAAGGCACGGGGGAGGCTCCGTCGAGCAGGCTGCCCCGATGACGCACCGGCAGATCATGGAAGCGATATCCGGGCTGCTGCTCGGCATGTTCGTGGCGATTCTGTCCTCCACGATCGTCACCAACGCCCTGCCGCACATCATCACCGACCTGGGCGGCGGCCAGTCCGCCTACACCTGGGTCGTCACCGCCTCCCTGCTGGCCATGACCGCGACCACCCCGCTGTGGGGCAAGCTGTCCGACCTGTACAGCAAGAAGGCGCTCGTCCAGATCGCCCTGGTCATCTACGTCCTGGGTTCCGCGGCCGCCGGTCTGTCGCAGAACGCCGGCATGCTGATCGCCTGCCGTGTCGTCCAGGGCGTCGGTGTCGGCGGTCTGTCGGCACTCGCCCAGATCGTCATGGCCGCGATGATCTCGCCGCGTGAGCGCGGCCGTTACTCCGGCTACCTCGGCGCGACCTTCGCCGTCGCCACCGTCGGCGGCCCGCTGCTCGGCGGTGTCATCACCGACACCTCGTGGCTGGGCTGGCGCTGGTGCTTCTACGTCGGCGTCCCCTTCGCCGTCGTCGCGCTGATCGTGCTGCAGAAGACCCTGCACCTGCCGGTCGTGAAGCGAGACGTCAAGGTCGACTGGTCCGGCGCGTTCTTCGTCGCCGCCGCCGTCTCGCTGCTGCTGGTCTGGGTCACCTTCGCCGGTGACAAGTACGACTGGATCTCCTGGCAGACGTACGCCATGATCGGCGGTTCGATCGCGCTCGGCCTGATCTTCGTGCTCATCGAGTCGAAGGCCAAGGAACCGATCATCCCGCTGCGGCTGTTCCGCAACCGCACCATCACCCTGGCCTCGCTGGCCTCCCTGTTCGTCGGTGTCGCGATGTTCACCGGCACGGTCTTCTTCAGCCAGTACTTCCAGCTGGCCCGCGACAAGTCCCCGACGATGTCCGGCGTGATGACGATCCCGATGATCGGCGGTCTGTTCATCTCCTCCACCGTCTCCGGGCAGTTCATCACCCGCACCGGCCGCTGGAAGGTCTGGCTGGTCAGCGGTGGCGTGCTCGTGACGGCCGGCCTCGGCCTGCTCGGGACCATCCGGTACGACACGACGTACTGGAAGATGGCCATCTTCATGGCGCTGCTGGGTCTCGGCATCGGCATGATGATGCAGAACCTGGTGCTGTGCACGCAGAACCAGGTCGAGCCCTCCGACCTCGGGTCGGCCAGCTCCACGGTCACCTTCTTCCGTTCCCTCGGTGGTGCGGTCGGCGTCTCCGCGCTGGGCGCGGTGATGGCCCACCGGATCACGCACTACGTGACCGAGGGCGCCGCCGCCCTCCCGCACAAGTACCAGGCCGCCCTGGCCGGTTCCAGCTCGTCCAACGACAGCCTCCCGGACCTGGGCAAGCTGCCGGTCCCGCTGCGCACCCTCTTCCAGAGCGCCTACGGCCACGGCATCGCCGACGTCTTCCTGATCGCCGGCGGCCTCGCGGCCCTCGCGTTCCTGATCAGCCTGTTCATCAAGGAGGTCCCGTTGAGGACCAAGGGCGCGCTCGCCCAGGCCGCCGCCGCGGAGCAGGGCATCGAGGCCGCTCCGGTCGCCGCCGCTGCCGTCCCGGCTCCCGCCGAGGAGACGGTCCCCAGCTGGGCCGCCCCGGTCGTGAGCGGCACCACGGACGCCGCCGCGGAAGCCACCCGGCAGTTCGCCGCCGTGGCCACCCTCGCCCCCGAGCAGTCGGCGGGCTCCGGCTCCACCCCGGTGCACGGCTTCGTGCGCGGCGCCGAGAGCGCCCCGGTCGCCCAGGCCGCGGTCACCCTCATCTCGCTCTCCGGCCGCCAGCTGGGCCGCTCGGTCGCGGGCTTCGACGGCTCCTACCGCCTGGACGCCCCCGGCGCCGGTTCGTACGTGCTGATCGCCTCCGCCGACGGCTACCAGCCGCAGGCCTCCACCGTCCTGGTGGGCGAGGACCCGCTGCCGTACGACATCCTGCTCAGCGGCACCAGCGGGCTGAGCGGTGTGGTGCGGGGCGCGGGCAGCGCGCTGCCGGTCAAGGACGCGATGGTGATCGTCACCGACGTGCGCGGCGACCTGCTGGCCACCGCGGCCACCGGTGAGCAGGGCCAGTTCGTCTTCGGTGACCTGGTGCCCGGTGTGGTGACGGTCGCGGTGAACGCGGCCGGGTACCGCCCCCGCGCCCTGCCGGTCCAGATCGGCACCACCGGGGTCACCCGGATCGAGGTCGACCTGGACGCCGGCGCCCAGCTCCAGGGTGTCGTAAGGGCCCCGCACGGGCCGCTGGCCGACGCCCGCGTCACCCTTGTGGACGCGGCCGGCAACGTGGTCGGCACGTCCACCACCGGCCTGGACGGCGCGTACGCCTTCGCCGACCTGGACGGCGGTGACTACACCGTGATCGCGACGGGCTACCCGCCGGTCGCCACGGCCCTGAACGTCACCGGCGCCGGTGTCGACGGGCACGACATCGAACTCTCCCACCCCGGCGAGTAGTTCACCGCGGCCCGGGGCAGCGATGGTGCATCGGCTGCCCCGGGCCGTCGCAATCTGTGCAATTTATAGGGGTTTTCACGCCTCTAGATCGGTTTTCAGGGAGAATTCGGGATGGGACTCACCGCCAGGATCCGCACCCGGGACGGATGGGCCGTGTCGCACGCGGTCGTCACGGTGACCGACATGACCGGCACGCAGGTGCTGCGCGTCGAAGCGGACGACGAGGGCACGGTACGGGACCCGAACCCGCTCGCGCCCGGGGCGTACACCGTCATCGTCACCGCCGTGGGCTACGCGCCCGTCGCCTCCAGCGCGATCGTCACCGCCAGCGGCCGTGCCGAGATCGGCAAGATCACGCTCGCCCGGCAGGGCGGCACCGAGCTGCCGCCGCCCGGCCCGTGGACCGCCGACCCGGCGCACTCCACGGTCGCCGCGGTCGCCCAGCACCTGGGCATCTCCAGCGTCCGCGGCCGCTTCACCGACTTCACGGCGGCCATCGAGATCGCCCCCGACGACGTCGCCAAGTCCCGCGTCCAGGCCGTCATCCGGGCCGCCTCCATCGACACCGGCAACGGCATGCGCGACACACATCTGCGCTCGGCCGACTTCCTGGACGTCGAGCGGTACCCCGAGCTGACGTACACCTCGACGGGCCTCACGGCGGCCGGCTCCGACCGCTGGACGGTCCACGGCGAGCTGTCCATGCGCGGTGTCGTACGACCCGTCGACCTCCACCTCGCCTACCTGGGCACCGGCGCCGACCCCTGGGGCGGCACGCGGGCCGCGTTCCGCGCGACGGCCGAGCTGCACCGCGAGGACTTCGCGATGAACTACAACCAGGTCGTCCAGGCGGGCATCGCGGCCATCGGCACGACCCTCAAGGTCGAGCTGGAGATCCAGGCGGTGCAGGGCGAATCCCTGCCGCAGGCGTAGGCACAGCAGGGACAGGCAGAGGCAGGCGGGGCGGGTCCCGTCGGCCTAGGCTGACGCCATGGCACCGAACATCGCGACGAACACCGCCGTCTCCCTCGACGAACTGCTGGACTTCGTACGATCCCGCCACCGCGCGATCCTGCTCACGCGCCGCGCCGACGGCAGCCCCCAGGGGTCGCCGCTGACCTGCGGGGTCGACGACTCCGGACGGATCGTGGCCTCCACGTACCCCGAGCGGGCCAAGACCCGGAACGCCAAGCGGGACGAGCGGGTGAGCGTGATCGTCCTGAGCGACGACTGGAACGGGCCGTGGGTCCAGATCGACGGCAGCGCGGAGGTGATCGACTCGCCGGAGTCGGTGGAGCCGCTGGTGGAGTACTACCGGAACATCGCCGGGGAACACCCGGACTGGGACGAGTACCGGGCGGCGATGCTGAAGCAGGGGAAGTCGATCATCCGGGTGACGCCGGAGAAGTGGGGGCCGGTGGCCACGGGCGGGTTCCCGGCGCGTTTGGCTTCGCCGGAGGCCTAAGGGGTGGGGGTGCGGGTCGGTCGGCGGGTGCGGGTGGATTGTGGCTGGTCGCGCAGTTCCTCGCGCCCCTCAGGTGGGTCGAATCACCTTCGCCTCAATGCCGGCGATCAGCAGATCCAGGGCGAAGGTGAAGTCCCTGTCCAGCATCTCGGCCACCGTGTCGCCGCCCCTCGCAGCCATGAGGTCCTTGGACTCCTCGATGATCCGGGCCGTCGCCGGGGCCTCGGTCACCGCGGTCATCGCGGTGCTGAAGTACTCGTCCGGGGTCATGCCGGCCGCTGCCACCCGCTCGGCGAAGTGGCCCTCGATCGTGCCGTAGCCGTAGACGAACTGGAAGACGGCCGAGATCGCGCCGGTCACCCCGTGTGCGGGCAGGCCGGCGCGGCGGACGACCTGCTGGACCACGCGGGAGAAGGCCAGTGAGTGGGGGCCGATGTTGAGGTACCGGCCGGCCAGCGGGGAGAGCCAGGGGTGACGGACCAGCAGCGCGCGGTACTCCGTGGCCAGTGCCCGCAGTTGCTCCTGCCAGTCGCCGTCGGCCGCCTCCGGCAGGCGCAGTTCACCGAAGGCCGCGTCGAGGGCGAGTTCCAGCAGGTCGTCCTTGGTGTCGACGTACCAGTACACGGACATGGCGGTCACGTTGAGCTCGGCCGCGAGCCGCCGCATGGAGAACTTGTCGAGCCCGTCGGAGTCCAGGAGCCGGACGCTGACCGAGGTGATGCGCTCACGGTCGAGCCCGGACGGCTGACCGCTACGGCCGCCCTTGCGGGCCTTCTCCTCCAGCCACACACTGGCCCGCGCCATCACGGCCTCCTCCTCGACGATCACTTCCCAAGATGCTACGGCCGCAACGCCCCTGGAAGGGGCGCGGGACCGAGTCCGATATGCGGCTCCGCCGCGTGGGCGCGACCAGCCACAAACCACCTGCACCCGCCGCTGGACATGTACCCCCTCCCCCTCAGGCGACATTCCTCTCCGCCCGACGAAGAAGTCCCGCCGCCACGAACCCCCCGACCACCACAGCGACCGCCCCCACCGACTGCCCGGCCCCCAGCCCCGCCGACAGCGACTTCCCCGACGCCACCGACGCGCTCAGAACCGCTCCCAGCACGGCCACCCCCAACCCGTTCCCGAACTCCGCCAGCGTGCCGTTGATCCCGGCCCCCACCCCGGCCTTCTCCGGAGGAATCGCGCTCATGATGGCGTGCGCCATGGCCGGGTTGGCGATCGCGCACCCCGCTCCGATCAGCAGCAGACCGAGCAACGTGCCGCCGTACCCGCTCGAGTCCAGTACGGCGATGGACACCAGCCCGAGCGACATCAGCAGCATCCCCAGGGCTATCGCCACCGGCGTACCCAGCTTGGCAGCCCACCTGGCCGACAGGCCGCTGAAGTTGAGGGCGACGACCGTGAGCGCGAGCGGTGCCGTGCGCAGGCCGGCCTCCAACGGGCCGTAGCCGAGGACGAACTGCAGGTGCTGGGTGAGCAGGAAGAGCGCGCCGCCCATGCCGAAGGTGATGAGCACCGCACCGGCGACGGCACCCGTGAAGCGGCGGTCCCGGAAGAAGTGGGGGTCGAGCATGGGGTACGGGATCCGGTTCTCCCAGTACGCGAACACGGCCAGGACCATCACCGCCACGCCCCCCGTGACCAGCACCCGCGCCGACGTCCAGCCGTGCTCCGGGCCGGAGATGATCGCGAAGACCAGTGCGGCCATGCCGATGGTGGAGAGCAGCGCGCCGAGCAGGTCGGGGCGGTCGCCTTGCGGGTTTTTCGACTCGGGGACCAGGACGACCACCGCCGCCAGGGCCAGCGCCGCGACCGGCAGGTTGATCAGGAAGATCGCGCCCCACCAGAAGTGGTTGAGCACGAACCCGCCGATCAGCGGCCCGGCGGCGAAGCCCAGCGCGTTGACCGCGCTCCAGATGCCGATGGCCTTGGGGTGTTCGTCGGGGGTGAAGATCTGCATCACCACGGCGAGGGTGGTGGTGAGCAGCAGGGCGCCGCCCACGCCCATCCCGGCCCGCGCGGCGATCAGCTGGGCGGTGGAGCCGGCCAGGCCCGCGGCCAGCGAACCCGCGCCGAACAGGACGAGTCCCGTGATCAGCATCTTCTTGCGGCCGATGGGGGTCCCCCCACGCCCTTCGGGCAGTGGGGGAGGTCGGCCGCGCTGCCGGCGGTGAGCAGCAGGCCGGACTGGACGAGCGAGTACGCGTTGATCATCCACTGGATGTCCGCGGTGGCCGCGTGCAGCTCCCGGGTGAGGGAGGGGATGGCCACGTTCAGAACGGTGTTGTCGAGCAGCACGGTGAGCTGCGCGAGGCAGATCACACCGAGGATCAGCCAGCGCTGGGGGTGGCCCTGAGAAGTCATGTTCTACACCGTAAGGGGATTCCCATACGGTGTAGAACGCAGTTTTCCCCGGCGCACGCGAGAGGGCGGTGGCCGAAACCACCGCCCTCTCGCCGATCAGGCAACCGTCAGCTGCTGCTCGCCTTCTGCGTCAGGTCGTAGAAGGTGGACGAACCGACCGTCACCTTCTTGAAGTTCTTCTCCACCCACGAGGTGATCTGCGAGGACGTGCCGCTGCTGCTGCCGCCCATGCCGCCGCCGGTGCCGGACGAGATGAAGTAGTGGATCCTGCCGTCCGCCACGTATTCCTTGAACTGGGCCAGCGTCGGGGACGGGTCGGTGCCGTTGAAGCCGCCGATCGCCATCACCGAGTCGTCGGTGGCCAGCTGGTAGCTCGCCGCGTTCTGGGCACCGATGGCCGCCGCGGCCCAGGTGTACTTCGAGGCGTCCTGCTCCAGCAGCTTCTTGGCCTCGGAGGTGACGGTCGCGCCGTTCAGCAGGCCGCCGACGCCACCGCCGCCGCCCATGCCGCCGCCTTCGCCCAGCTGACCGCCGCCGGGGAAGCCGTTGCCGTTCTGCGTGCTTCCGTTCCCGTTCTGGCCCTGACCCTGCTGGTTCTGGCCCGGCATGCCGCCGCCGGTGCCACCGCCGAAGCCGCCGGTGCCGCCGGTGCCGCCACCCGGGAAGCCGCCCGTGCCGTTCTGGCCCTGCTGGTTCTGGGTGTTGCCGTTGCCGTTCTGGCCCTGCTGGTTCTGGCCGAAGCCACCGCCTCCGCCCATGCCGCCCCGGCCGCCGCCCCCGCCGGGACCGCCGCCGAAGCCCATCATGCTCGCGCCCGCCGGGCCCGCCGTCGGGATGGAGCCGGTGTGCGCGGAGTCCACCGTGCTGAGGGTGTAGGCCGTCGGGCCCGCCAGCGCGGCCACCAGGCCCACCGCGGCCGCCCCGAGGGCGAGTTGACGGCTGATCCGGCCCGCGAAGATCAGGCCGAGCGCGGCGGCCAGACCGCCGATCAGGACCAGCCACTTCAGCCAGGGCAGGTACGTGGAGGTGCGGTTGAGAAGGACGTAGCCCCAGACCGCGGCCGAGACCACGGCGGCGGCGAGGGTGATCGACGCCCACAGCTCGGCGCGCTTCTCCCACAGCAGCCCCGCGCCCATGCCGACCACCGCGGCGATGTAGGGGGCGAGGGCGATCGTGTAGTACTGGTGGAAGATGCCGGCCATGTAGCTGAAGACCACCATGGTGATCAGCAGCGAGCCGCCCCAGACCAGGAACGAGGCCCGGGTCACCGAGGTCCGCTTCAGCTTGCGCGTCGCCACCAGGCCCGCGACCAGCAGGATCAGCGCGGCCGGGAGCAGCCAGGAGATCTGGCTGCCGATCTCCGAGTTGAACATCCGGTCCCAGCCGGTGGCACCCCACTGCCCGGAGCCGGTGCCGCCGCCACCGCCGCCGACGCTGCCGGTCTCGTCGCCGCTGAGACGGCCGAGGCCGTTGTAGCCGAAGGTCAGCGACAGGAAGCTGTTGTCCTGCGAACCGCCGATGTAGGGGCGGGAGGAGGCCGGCCACAGCTCGACGATCGCCACCCACCAGCCCGCCGAGACGATCAGCGCGCCGGTCGCCAGGGCCAGCTGGCCGATCCGCTTCTTCAGCGTGTGCGGGCCGACGGCCGCGTACACGAAGGCCAGCGCCGGCAGGATCAGGAAGGCCTGCAGGGTCTTGGCGAGGAAGGCGAAGCCGATCGCCACGCCCGCCCACACCAGCCACTTCGTCTTGCCGTCCTCGACGGCCCGGACGACGAAGTAGCAGGCCAGCGCCATCAGCAGGGCCAGCATCGCGTCCGGGTTGTTGAACCGGAACATCAGCGCCGCGACGGGGGTGAGCGCCAGCACGGCGCCCGCGATCAGGCCGGCCGCGGGGCTGAACCGGCGGCGCACGGAGGCGTGGACGACCGCGACCGTGCCGACGCCCATGAGGACCTCGGGGCCGAGGATCGTCCAGGAGTTCAGGCCGAAGATCCGGGCCGC
The DNA here is from genome assembly GCF_053611365.1 of Streptomyces sp. NPDC054813. NCBI lineage: Bacteria > Bacillati > Actinomycetota > Actinomycetes > Kitasatosporales > Streptomycetaceae > Streptomyces > Streptomyces sp. NPDC054813. The sequence continues at coordinate 39,734 of NZ_JBSHAF010000012.1, forward strand.
GATCTCCATCGGCCACAGGAACGCCGAGGGCTTGTCGACGGTGATCGCGTTGCCCGCGTCCAGCGAGCCGAAGAACATCGCCTTCCAGCTCTTGGTGCCCGCCTGGACGGCGGCCGAGTAGAAGGAGTTGGAGTAGCCGTTGACGCTCAGGTTGTAGAAGTAGAGCACCGCGGTGACGAGCAGCAGGCCGAGGAAGGCCGGGCGCGCCCAGCGGGGGTCCTCGGGGCGGCCGCGCCAGAGTCTGCGGGCGAAGGGCTGCTTGGGCTCGCCCGAGCCCGCCTGCGGCACCGGCGTGGCCGGGACGTCCTGGACATCCTGGCCGTTCGGCGCCTGCCGGGGCGCCGGGGGAGCCTCGGAGGCCGGACCCCACTGGGCCGGACGGTCGGTGTGGGTGCTGCTCATCGGGGATCCCCCGGATCGGTGTCATGGGGGCGCACCGGCTGCAACTGCATGGTGGCGTCCCTCCAGGTGCCGTCCGCGGCTTCGCCGGCGCGGAGTCGGGTGGTCGTGGTGGCGCCCTGGGCGTAGGGCTGGTGCGTCGGGCGCTGCGGGAGCGGGCCCTGCGGCTGGTGTCCGCCGGAGGCCGTGGTGTACGTCGGCGACGACGGGTTGTGCGTGGCCACCACCGTGGAGGAGTCCTGCCGGCTGCCGTCGCGGTCCGGGAAGACCCAGGCGCGGAAGAGCAGGAAGCGCAGGACGGTCGCGGCGAGGTTGGCGGCGACCAGCACCGCCAGCTCGGTGGAGTGCGCGGGGTCGCTGCTCGCCGCGTTCAGGGCGGCGAGCGAACCGCTGGTCAGCGCCAGGCCGATACCGAAGACGACCAGGCCCTGCGCCTGGTGCCGGACCGCCCCGCCCCGGCCGCGCACCCCGAAGGTCAGGCGCCGGTTGGCGGCCGTGTTGGCCACGGCCGACACCAGCAGCGCCAGCGCGTTGGCGATCTGCGAGCCGGAGAACTGCCGGAAGAGGCTGTACAGGACCAGGTAGAAGAGGGTCGACAGGGCGCCGACCACGCAGAAGCCGACGAGTTGGCGGGCCAGGCCCTTCGGCACGTCCTGGATGTCGCGGTCGCGCGGGTCGTCGCCGAACGGGCGGGCGACCCGGTCCAGCGGCAGCGACCCGGTGGCCAGCGCCTTGCCGACCCGCCACACGCCCTTGAGGTCGTCGGTGGCCGTCTTCACGATGTGCACGGTCGAGTTCGGGTCGTCGACCCAGTCCACCGGCACCTCGTGGATGCGCAGGCCCGCACGCTCGGCGATCACCAGCATCTCGGTGTCGAAGAACCAGCCGGTGTCCTCGACCATCGGCAGCAGCACCTGCGCGACATCGCGCCGGATCGCCTTGAAGCCGCACTGCGCGTCCGAGAAGCGGGCCTGCAGCGAGCCGCGCAGGATCAGGTTGTACGAGCGGCTGATGAACTCCCGCTTGGCGCCGCGCACCACGCGCGACGAGCGGGCCAGCCGGGAACCGATCGCCAGGTCGGAGTGGCCGGAGATGAGCGGCGCCACCAGCGGCAGCAGCGCGTTCAGGTCGGTCGACAGGTCCACGTCCATGTACGCGAGGATCGGCGCGTCCGAGGCCGACCAGACGGTCCGCAGCGCACGGCCGCGGCCCTTCTGCTCCAGCCGGAACGACTTGACCTCGGCCAGCTCCGCCTCGAGCCGCTTCGCCACCTGGGGGGTGGTGTCCGTGGACGCGTTGTCCGCGATGGTGATGCGGAACGCGTACGGGAAGGTGCGCTTGAGGTGGTCATGCAGTCTGACGACGCATGGGCCGAGGTCCTTCTCCTCGTTGTAGACGGGGATCACTACGTCCAGGACAGGCGTACCGGCGTCTCCGGCCGGGAGGTGCTCCCGCGCCGGCAGGGTGCCGGGAGAAGAGTCGGTTCGCATGGGAACGACTCTGGTCAAGCGCCCTGTTGCACCCATGTGGTGGCACTGTGCTGTGCCTGTGAGTGCGATTGCCAGTTCGTTTCGGGGGCCGGCTGGGGAGCCGCCGGGGCAAGCGCGGGGAGATAGAGGGTGAACACCGTGCAGCCGGGAACGCTGTCCACGGTGACGGCACCGCCGTGCGCGGAGGCGACGGCCTGCACGATGGCGAGCCCCAGGCCGGTGGAGCCGGTGGACCGCGACCGCGCGGAGTCGCCGCGCGCGAAGCGCTCGAAGACGTGCGGCAGCAGGTCCGGCGGAATGCCCTGCCCGTTGTCCTCGACGTCCACGCACATCCACGGGCCGCGCCGCTGGATACGGGCGGTGACGGTGGTCCCCGGCGGGGTGTGCTTGCGGGCGTTGCCGAGCAGGTTGACCAGCACCTGCTGGATACGGGCCGCGTCGGCGGCCACCAGGGCCGGCTCGTCGGGCAGGTCAAGCCGCCAGTTGTGGTCCATGCCGGCCGCGCGCGAGTCGCTGATGGTGTCGACGACGAGCGGGATGAGGTCGGTGTGCTCGAACTGCAGCGGACGGCCCGCGTCCAGCCGGGCGAGCAGCAGCAGGTCCTCGACGAGGAGGGTCATCCGCCCCGCCTCGGACTCGATACGGCCGAGGGCGTGCCGGGTGTCGGGCCCGACCTCCTCCCGGCCGCGCCGGGTCAGTTCGGCGTAACCGCGGATGGAGGCGAGCGGGGTGCGCAGCTCATGGCTGGCGTCGGCGACGAACTGCCGTACCCGCATCTCGCTCTGCTGGCGGGCGTGCAGCGCGCCGTGCACGTGGTTGAGCATGCGGTTGAGCGCGGCGCCGACCTGGCCGACCTCGGTGTGCGGGTCGCACTCCGCCTCCGGGACCCGCTCGCTGAGGTTGACCTCCCCGGTGTGCAGGGGGAGTTCGGAGACGCGGGTGGCGGTGTTGGCGACCCTGCGCAGCGGGCGGGTGGCCACGCCGACCATGACGGTGCCGGCGAGGGAGGCGGCGATCAGGCCGGAGAGGGTGAGGCTGATCTCGACGATGATCAGGGTGTTGATCGTGCCGTCCACGTCGGAGGTCGGGATGCCGACGTAGAAGGTGCCGTTGTTGCCCTTGACGTACTGGGCCTGGTACGTGCCGAGGCCCGGGATGTCGACCGTGTGCGGCCGCTGGTCCTGAGCGACGGAACCGAGCGCCTTGATCTGGGCCTCGGTGAGGCTCTCGGGGGTCATCTGGGTGTAGCCGGCGGAGTTGTTCTCCTTGGTGCCGACCTTGCCGCTGGTGATCGACCCGTTCTCGACCTGGGCCGCGATGGTCTTCTGCGGCTGCGGCCCCTGGGTGACGAAGTCGCCGAGGGTCTTCGGCTGGTTCGGCTTGAGCTTGTTGGCGTTGCCGGCCGCCGGCGGGCTGCCCTTGCCGTCGAAGCCGCCCACGGGCCCGCCGGCCGCACGCAGTGCCACCTCGCGCAGGTTGCTGTTCAGCTGCCCGTACAGGTGGTCGCGGAGCACGAGGGTGGTGACGGTCCCGATCACCGCGCAGACCACGGCGATCAGGGTCACGGACACGACGACGAGCCGGGTCCGCAGGGTGCGCGGCTGTCCCGCTCGTCGCTTCTGCGCACGCGGCCGTCGTCGCCCGCTCATGACGCGGCGGGCTTGATCAGGTAACCGGCCCCACGCCGGGTGTGGATCATCGGCTCCCGGCCGGCGTCTATCTTCCTGCGCAGGTACGAGATGTAGAGCTCGACCACGTTGGCCTGCCCGCCGAAGTCGTAGGACCACACACGGTCCAGGATCTGGGCCTTGCTGAGCACGCGCCGCGGGTTGCGCATCAGGAAGCGCAGCAGCTCGAACTCGGTGGCGGTGAGGTGGATCGAGTCCCCGGCCCGCGAGACCTCGTGGCTGTCCTCGTCCAGGGTGAGGTCGCCGACGACGAGCACCGAGTCCGACCGCCGGTCGGCGGCGCCGGAGCGGCGGATCAGCCCGCGCAGCCGGGCCACGACCTCTTCGAGGCTGAAGGGTTTGGTGACGTAGTCGTCGCCGCCCGCGGTGAGACCGGCGATCCGGTCCTCGACCGCGTCCTTCGCGGTGAGGAACAGCACCGGCACGTCGGGCAGCTCGCGCCGCAGGCGACCGAGGACGGTGAGGCCGTCCATGTCGGGCAGCATCATGTCGAGGACGACGGCGTCGGGCCGGAACTCCCGGGCGGTCTGGATGGCACCCGTGCCGTCACCCGCACTCCGGATCTGCCAGCCCTCGTAACGCAGGGCCATGGACAGGAGTTCGGTGATCGACAGCTCGTCGTCCACCACAAGCACTCGGACGGGGCTCCCGTCCGGCCTCAGCAGTTCGGTGCGCCCCTGGGGCGAGGTCGTGGTCATGGTGGACACCTTGTCGGGGTCCTCTGAGAACACGCTTTCACTAATCTGTGATTTCCCTAAGAAACACACAGGCGCCTCTCAGGGAACACCTGGGAATCCCCTCACGTACGCACGAACTCGTGACCGCGCCCGCCTGCGGGCTGTGCGGATCATGTACGTCCGGTGTGCGACCCGGCCCGTCGATGAAAGCCCGATGAACCGCTGATGAGAGCGTACCGGGGCGGCCGGCAGGGCGCCTGTCGGGTGGATTCGTGCGGACCTCGGCAGGTCCCCCCGGGGGGCCTTCTCGGGTGTTCCGCACGGGTCAGAACAGACCCTCCTGGGGTGCGGTGAACTCCCGCACGGGTACGCCGAGTTCACCCTCGCCCCCCGCACCGACGGCGGTCAGTTCCCACCCGGGCAGCAAGCGCGTGTCGAGGACGACGACCCCGCGCCGGGTGGCGAGATGCAGGTCCGGCCCGGCGGCCGCGACGAGCTCGCCGCTCACCACGCCGCCCGGGACCAGCTCGACCACCTCTCCGACGGCGGCGGGCGCTCCGTCAAGGCCGAACACCCGCACGTGGTCGACGACTTGGCAGGGCTCGGGAACGAGCGCCTCGGGCCACGCCCCGAGCGCCAGGGCCCGCGCATGGAGCACGACGACCTCGGCGGCCCGCTCGGTGTCGCTGCCCGGCAGGGCGGCCCGTACGACGCGCTTGTCGCCGTAGGGGATCCGGTCGGGCACCCTGAGCGCGGCCCGCAACAGTTCCTCGGCCCGCCGCGCGGCCATCAGCGGCCCGGCACCCAGCCAGCTGAAGCACACGGCCCCCTGCTCCAGCAGTCGCGCCGACCCGCGCTCGACGCCGGTGATCCCGACCTTGACCATCCCGGGCCCGAACCACGCCAGATACACGTGGTACGGCCGAGGATCATCGGCGATGCCGTCGGCCGCCACGGAGTGCGCCCGGTCCAGCCGGCCGCACTCCTCGCAGCGGGCGCCGGTGCTCCGCCCGGAGACAGAGGCGTGTACCGCGCAGGGGTGCCCACGCGCCCCCACGCACTCCCGCCCACCTCCGTCGGCCGCCCGGAAGGCGACGCGCCTGCCCGGCCCGAGCACACTGCGCCGCCCGCCGCTCCACACCAGCACGGGCCCGTCGTCCGACCACCGCAGCCCCGAGCATTTCCACACCTGTGCCATCACTCGCGAGCGTAGAGGGCGGCACTGACAACGGGGCGGAGCCGGGGCCTCGGCGGTGGGTGCCGGCTCCTGGTCAGCCGCCGGTCCGGGCGGTGGCCGGCTCGGCCTCCCCGGTGGTGGTCACCGGCTCCAGCACGGACCCGGTACGTCGTCCCCGGCCCGCGAGCCGGCACCCCACGCATCCGGAGTGGCCGTCGCGTGCGCCGGTGTCCCGTACTCCGAGGGCCCACTGCGCCCGGGATCGGGGGCCGGGCGGCTTGCCCCAGCCGGCGAGGTGCAGATACCAGGTGACCAGGATGCTCGCGGCACCCACCGCGCCCCCTGCGACCAGGGCGGGGACCGAGACGGCACACACCCCCCACCCCAGCAGACCGCTTCCGACGGTCGCGATCGCGGTACCCGTCCACCCGGCGACCGTGTGACCTTCGTCGTGCAGACTCACGTACCCGCCTCCCCTTCGTAGGCAGCGGAACTTCAATGGCAGCAGAGACCCGACGTCCGACGCGAGGACGACTAGAATCCCTCACTGTCTAAGAAATTTACCCTCTACATCTCTCATGCGCTAAGGGAATCGGCGAATCTCCGAGAATCGACGGACCTCCAGGGATCCGCGACCCCCCAACGAATCGGGAACGACCATGCACGGCAAGCCGCGACCGCCCGCGGACCCCGCCCGCGCCCTGGCCGCGATGGACCACCTCATCGCGGCCCATGTGATCGGCCAGCAGGAGCTGGCCCGGCGGCTCGGGGTCAACGTCACGGACCTCACCTGCTTCGGCTTCGTCCTGGAGGCGGGCGAGGACCTGCTGACGGCGGGCGACCTGGCCGCCCGTGCCCATGTGACGACGGGCGCGGTGACGGGCATCCTCAACCGCCTGGAACGCGCGGGTTACGTGACCCGGCGCCCCGATCCCGACGACCGCCGCCGGGTCAGGGTGGCCGCGGTCCCGGACGCGGTCAGCCGCGTCGAAGCGGTGTACGCCGGCCACTACAGACGCCTCACGGACCTGTTCGCCGACTACACCCCCGACGAACTGGCCACCCTCACCGACTGGTTCACCCGCGCGACGAATCTGGCCCACGAATACCTGGAACGGCTGAACCACAACGAGTCCGAGGCGTCCGGCGGCTCCGCGGGGCCGTGCTGAGTCCTCCCCCGGGTAGAGCAGCCGCATCCACCCGTTTTCCACCCTGCTTCCACCCATGGGTCCAAGTGCCGGACTGGTCCGGAACCGGATAGTCGAGGCATGACGATTTCCGACTGGATCATCGATGTGGCGCTCATCCTCGTGGTCATCAGGCAGATGCGGGAGGAGAGGCTGACGGCCTTCAGGCTGCTGCTGCCACTGGGCCTGATCACCTGGGTGGCGACCAGCTACCTGCACGACATCCCGACCGCGGGCAACGACCTCTCCCTCACAGCGGCGTTCGCCGGGATCGGCATCGCCTGCGGCGTGGCCGGCGGCCTGCTCACCCGGGTCCGCTTCGCGGACGGGCACGTCCGGGTCAAGGCGACCCTGGGCGCGGCGGCCCTGTGGGTACTCAGCATGGGCTTCCGCCTGGGCTTCGCGATCTGGACCTCCCACCCCTCCGGCGAGACCCGCATAGCCCACTTCTCCGCCACCCACGACATCACCAGCGGACAGGCGTGGGTCGCCGCCCTGGTCCTCATGGCCGTCAGCGAGGTCGTCATCCGGTTGGGCATCATCGTCGTACGCGGCCAGGCCCTCCGCGGCCGCGAGCGCACCCGCGTCCTCACCACGGCGTGAGCCGCGCCCAACCTCCCCCCGCGGGCCGTCCGACCTGCCCCGCCCGCTGTCAAATCCCTGTGTTAGGTTGCGCCCCTTGATCGTGAGGGTTATGTGGGGGGCTTTCATGAAGTCGGCACGAATCTCGGTGCCAACCGCCGCAGCACTGCTCCTGGGACTGACGACCGTCATAGGTCCCGGCGCGGTCGGCTCGTACGCGGCGTCGTCGGACACACCGCTGCCCATCGCGCACTTCGCGCACCTGGTCGTGGACGCCCCGCACGGGCACCTGTTCATCAGCGGCGGCGCCGGCACCGACGGCATTCTCGTCACCGACCTCGACGGCGGGAACCCGACGCTGATCGGCGACGAGCCGGGCGCCACCGGCCTCGCCGTCTCCGCCGACGGGTCCGCTCTGTACGCGGCTCTCCCGGGCCAGGACGCGATATCGGTGATCAGCACGGAGCAGCTGACCGAGTCGGCTCGTTACGCCACGGGCGCGGGCACCCGTCCGGACTCGCTGGCCGTCGCCGGGGGCACCCTCTGGTTCGGCTACGGCACGGCGGGCGCCGGCGGAATCGGCTCCGTCGACGGAGCCGGTACGGTCACTTTGCGGCAGGATTCCGGCACTTGGTCAGCAGCGCCCATGCTGGCGACGACCCCGATGCCCTCCGGCGTACTCGCGGCCGCCGTGCAGACGGGCGACACCTCCGCCCTCGTGACGTACCAGGCCGAGGACGGGGCCCTGACCCGCCAGGCCGCGAAGGAACTGCCGGTCCCCGACCTGAGCGACCTCGCGGTCACGGCGGACGGACAGCACGTGGCGGTGTCGTCCTGGCTGGGCGCGACCGCCAACCGGTACCGCACCTCGGACCTGGCGGTGGACGGGCGCTTCCCCGAGGCACTGGCAGGCAAGGCCGTCGCCGTGGCCCCGGACGGCACCCTGGCCGGCTGCGGCTGCAACTACGGGTTCGAGGCCTTCCCGGAAACCGGCACAGGCGTCTACAACCTCTACGAGATCAACGCTCCGCTGCACCTGGCCCCGCACGGCCTCGCCTGGGCCCCGGACGGCAGCCGGCTCTACGGCGTGGCCGTGGACGCCTCCGGTGGAACACCGACACTGCGGACAGCCAGTAACCCGGAGACCGCGTGGGTCAGGCTCGGCGGCAGACCGACCACCACCCCGCTCGCCCCCGGCGAGGTCTACTCGTTCCAGACGTACTTCGATTCGTACCTCTCGCTGAGCGCCGGCCAGACCCTGCTGCCGGGCACCGTACGGATCACCCGCTACGACGATGCCGACCCGGACGGCGTGCTCGTCCCGGACCCGACGACCACCCCGGCGAGCGTCGCCGACTTCTTCGGCTCCTACTACGTCGCCGGCACCGCTCCCCTCACCGGCCCGCTGAGCTTCCACGTCGACTACTCGGGAAGCGGCCACTACGGCCCGGCCGCCCAGACCTTCACCGTCCCCGTCGCGAAGTACGCGCCCGCCATGGCGCTGACCGCTCCCTCCTCCTCCGGCCGTGCCGCACCACTGACCGTCACCGGTCACCTCACCTGGCCGCACGCGCATGTGAAGACGGGCGCGGTGCACGTCGTCAAGACCGACCTGGCGCACCCCTCCGGCTACTCGGCGGGCACCGTCTCCGTCGCCGCCGACGGCACCTTCGCCTTCCACGACACCCCGCAGGCCGGCGGCACGAACACCTACGCCTTCACCTACGACGGCGGCACGTCCTACCTCCCGGTCACCGCTTCGGCGAAGGTACAGGTCTCCCGGGCCACACCCGCCCTGACCGTGACGACCGACGCGAAGTCGTACCACTCCGGCGCGACCGTCAAGGTCACCGCGCACCTGGGGACCACGTACAACTCCCGCACCGTGACGCTGTACGACCAGCCTGCGGGCAAGCCTCGGGCACAGCTCAAGAGCGGCAAGGTCGACGCGCACGGGAACCTCGTCACGGCGTACAAGGTCACCCGCAACACCGTCTTCAGCGCCGCCTTCGCGGGTGACTACCGCTACGCACCTCGCACGGTCACCACCGGCACGACCCTCACACCCACGGTCCGCACGGAGCTGCAGTACCCGTGGAAGACCACCCGCATCGGCTCCACGACCTACCAGGTCTTCTACAAGTCCGAAGTCAACATGGGCTTCGACGTCCAGGTCAGGCCCAGTCAGGCCAGCGGCTGCGCCTCGGTGTACATCGAGCACTACTACTCGGGGTCCTGGCACCAGGCGACCTCGAAGAGCTGCGTCCCCCTGTACTCCGACGGCTGGTACGGCTACGCCCGGGCCCTCAAGCTCTTCACGAGCAACGACCACTACCGCATCCGCGCCCACTACACGCCACCAGCCAAGGGCGCCCAGACCAGCAGCGTCTGGACCGGGTGGACCTACCTCACGGTCCGCCCCGGCAGCCCCTCGTAAGCCCGAACCTCGCGGCTGCCCCGCCCCGCCCCAACGCCAAAGGCCCCGGACGAACCCGGGGCCTTTGCTGTCGGTTGCCGGCGTGGCCGCTCGCGAGGTGGCCGTCGAACCCGACCGCTAGGCAGCCTTGGGCCGCGCCGCGGGCGTGCCCGGGGCGGGCTCCTGCGCATCCTCGGACCAGGAGATCTCGTCTTCTCCGAAGTCCGGAGCCTGGAAGGGCATGGTCGTCGGAGGCGGCGAAACGGCGGTGGAGCGGCGGGGTTGCCCTTCCACGGCGGAGAACAGCGACGTCGAGTCGATGAGAGGTCTGCCTTTCGTTACAGGTCCCTGACGGGACCCGGCGTGCCGTGACCGGGCACGACGGTCCTACAGTTTGGTCATCTTGGCGTACGGGCTCAGGATCCGCATTTGCGCCGAACCGAAGTCCACGAGCGCTGCGGTTCCCTCTTCGATGCCGATGACCCGGCCGAGTCCGTACACGTCATGGGTGACCTGATCGCCCATGGCGAAGTGCTTGGGAGCCGGTGTGACCGGGGCCTTGAAGGGGCTGGTAGGCAGATGACGCTTCGGCGCCGCAGGCTTAGTCATGGCTCAGTATGAGCCCACGCGGAGCCCGTTTCGCTGTGGCCGTCGGCACAGATCCAGACGTGAACAATCGCATCATGCCACTGACCTGGTGTTTCCCGCTTAAATCAGGCGTCTGTATCTGGCACGGCCGACGCACGAACCTCTGTCCGGACAAAGGGGACGTTCCGGTACAGCCGTCGGCTCATGTCAGCGTGCGAGGTTCCGCTCGAACCAGTGGTGCGCGTACCGCTCCGTGTTGAATGCCTCGACCTCCACGAATCCCGCGGTCTCGTAGAGGCGTCTGGCCTCCGCGAGCGTACGGTTCGTCTCCAGTCGTAGCGCCTCCATCCCGCGGGTGATCGCTTCGTCCGCGAGACGCTCGAGGATGCGGCGGCCCAGGCCGAGGCCGCGAACGTCCGGGGACGCCCACATCCGCTTCACCTCCGCGATCCGCGTCGTGGGGTGAAGCTTGAGCGCCCCGCACCCCAGCGGAGTGCCCTGCGCGCTCGCCACCAGAAGCAGTCCGTCCGGCAGCGTCATCTCCTCGTCGCTCGCGGAGAGGCTGTGGGCGGGGTCGAAGCCGGTGTCGAACCGTCGTCCCAGCTCCTCGAAGTAGGAGCGCAGGCAGTACCGGGCATCGGAGTCGCGTGGGTCCGTGATCTCGATCCGCACCTGTGAGGCCAGCAGCAGCCGCTCGACCTCCGTCATCGCCGCCGCCAGGCGCCCCCGCTGGCTGTCGGTCAGTGGGTCGAGGATCGACTCCGCAAGTCCGTCCGACGCGCGGTCCAGCACCGCCCGCTCCGTAACGCCGGTCCGGGTGAGACGTACCTTCCGCACCCGCCCGTCGTCCGGGTCCGGGTCCGTGGTCACCAGGCCGTCCGACTCCAGCCGCCGCAGTTGCCGGCTCAGGTACCCGGAGTCAAGGCCCAGCCGGGACCGGAGAACGCGCACCTCGGATCCGTCGGGTTCGATCTCCCACAGGAGCCGCGACAGGCCGAGTGAACGGTCCCGCGACAGGTATTCGTCGTTCAGTGCACCGACCCGCTGCGTGACCGCACGGTTGAACCTGCGCACCACATCGATCTGCTCTCGCTCCATTCTCTGACAGTAGTCAGAGAAATCTGGGGAAGCGAGGGCACTCAGGACCTGCTTCCCGACCACAAAAACGCAAGAGGCCCCGGATCTCTCCGGGGCCTCTTGCCTGTGTGCACTCGGCAGGATTCGAACCTGCAACCTTCTGATCCGTAGTCAGATGCTCTATCCGTTAAGCTACGAGTGCTTGTTCTCTTGCTTTTTCGTCTTCGCTTCCGGCCCTTCCGGCCCGCCCGCGGCGACAGGAAGAACATTACATGACTGCCGCCGCCATGTGAAATCCGTTAGGTGCACCCCTTGTGACCTGCGGAAACGTCAAATATCGGGGGTCCTGCACGCACCGGCTGACCGGCCGTCGCGGCGGCGCGCCCGACGCTCCGGGCCACCGAGGCCCGACGGGAGCGGCGGTGATCACCAAACAACTCAGGGAGCCCAGACCGAAAATGGTCGGGCTCCCTGAGTCAGGTGCGGAGGCGGAGGGATTTGAACCCTCGATGGGATTGAAGTCCCAAACCGCATTAGCAGTGCGGCGCCATAGACCGGACTAGGCGACGCCTCCCGCACAGCCGCCCGCGCGAGCGCGAGTGGTGCGTGCAGATGATGACACAGTCGAGCGTGCTGTCACCAATCGGCTCCCACGGTACTAGGCAGCCGGGCCGCAGGGCAAAGCCCTTCCGGCCGTCGGGGGCGCGGCGCAACGTCCGGGCCGCCGGCGCGTTGGGCAGGGCATGTCTCACTTCGCCGTGCGCGGCGCCCTCGGGGCCGTCGCCGCCGTTCTCGGATCCCTCCCCGCCCTGCACGCCTCCGCCGCCACCGCCGACCAGGGCGACCACCTCACCGTCACCGTCCTGCACGCCGGGGACAGGCGGGACGGGACGTACGAGCTGTCCTGTCATCCCGGCGCCGGCAGTCACCCGGACGTGGACGGGGCCTGCGAGGCGCTCGACCGGAACACCCGCTGGGGACGCGACACCTTCGCCCCGGTCGCCCCCGGCACCGCCTGCACCATGCTCTACGGCGGCCCGGCCACCGCCCATGTCACCGGCACCTGGGCCGGCCGCCCGGTCGACGCGACCTACGACCGCAGCAACGGCTGCGAGATCGGCCGCTGGAACCGGATGGTGCCGCTGCTGCCCGACCTGGGTTCATGAGCGCCGGGCTCGTCGAGTTCCCGGAACCCGGGCACAGCGGCCCGCCCGCCCGTGAGGCGATTCGGCCATCAGGAAGGCACAGCCGTTTCGTGGTGGAGGCCCCGATCCCGTAAAAGTCCCGCGGAGGTACGGCGGAGGTGAGGTGTGTCGGGCACATGTTCGCCGTCACTTCGTCGTGCGACCTCCCTCTCATCCGGCGTCGTGAGCGCAATCGGTGCCTTTAGACTCCCTCGCGTGACACGCCGCGGGCCGGTTGGCAAGATGGCCCGAGCGGTCGGCAAGGTGCGGTAACAGGGAGGAAGCGTCTCGTGAGCAGCAGGCCATCCCGAGGCGCTGCTCGCCTCGCAGCCATACTCGATGCGCTGCCGGACGCGTTGGTGCTGGTCAACGCCAACGGGACCGTCGTCAACGCGAACACGATCGCTCTGGAGGCGTTCGAGGCACCGGGTACCGCGCTGGTCGGGCGAGGGCTGCTGGATCTGCTGCCGCAGTTCGACTCCCGGCTCATCCCGGGGTCCATGCGGCGGCCCGATCACATGGATCCGCGCGGGCGGACCAAGCCGACCCGGATGGTGGCGCGGCGGACCGACGGCTCGGAGTTCCCGGTCGAGGTCACCAGCGCCAACCTGGAGAACGGGCAGCAGGCGTACGACGGTTACGGCTACGGCGCCGACGAGCTGCTGATGCTCGTCGTGCGCGACCTGACCGGCACCGTGGACACCGAGGCCGAGCTGGCCCGCTCGCAGCGGCAGACCGAGATGATCCTGCGGGCCGCCAGCGAGGGCGTCGTGGGGACGGACACCGACGGGCGGATCGTGCTCGTCAATCCGGCCGCCGCTCAGATACTGGGATACCGGGCCGGTGAGCTGGGCGGCAAGGAGCTGCACAACCTGGTGCTGCACGCGCGCGCGGACGGCTCGCCCTTCCCGTACGCCGAGTCGCCGCTCGCCGACACCCTGCGCTCCGGACGCAAGCACCGGGTGCGCGGCCAGGTGCTGTGGGCCAAGGGCGACAAGAAGGTGCCGGTCGATCTGACGACCGCACCGGTACGCGACGGCGACCAGCTCGTCGGCGCCGTGATGACCTTCACCGACCGGCGGCCGTACGACTCCCTGGCCGAGGAGAAGGACACCCAGGAGAAGGCACACACCGAAGAGCTGGAGCGGCTCTCCGAGGAGCACGCCTCCGACCTGACCGCGCTGCGCCAGAAGCACGTCACCGAGGTCGAGGAGCTGCGCGAGCGGCACGCCGAGGAGCTGGCGTCCGGCGAGGAGCGGTACGCCGCCCTCGGCGAGCGCGAGAAGGACCGGTACGAGGCCCTCCACGGTCGCCACGAGCAGCTGCTGACCCTGCTCGCGCAGTCGCTGCGCGGCCCGCTCGACGAGCTGCGCCGGGAACTGGCCGCGCTCGCCGCCGACGACGCCGGGCAGCTGTGGCCCGAGGCCAACCAGGTGCTCCACCACCTCTCGGCCGGTTACTCGCGCATCACCCAGCTCATCGACAACGTGCTCGGCTACCAGGCACTGGACGCCGGGACCGAGGACATCAACCGCACGAAAGTGATGCTGGACGCCGTCGTCGCCGCCGGTGTGGACGGGGCGGTGGAGCTGATCGGGCCCGGCCGGGTCCAGTTCGCCGTGCACGCGCCGCCCATCGAGGCCGAGGTGGATCCGCAGCGGCTCGCCGTCGCCCTCGCGCATCTCGTCGCGGACGTGGCGGGTGTCGACGCGACCGGCAACGCGCCCGTCTCCGCCGGCGGCTACATGGACAACACCGTGGTGGTCGCGGCGGCGCAGCGCGGTGAGGTCGTCCGTATCGAGGTGCGCGGGCCGTACCCCGGGGGCGACCCGGTGCACGAGCCGATCGTGCGCGGGATCGTGCGCGCGCACGGCGGTGTGCTGCAGACGCACGAGGTGCCCGGCATGAGCGGAAGCGCGTTCGTCCTGGAGGTGCCGATCGGGGGCGGCGCCGGGGCCGTGCCCCCGCCGCCCGGTACGGCGGTGGCCATGATCCCGGCCGCCGACGACAGCGGTGCCGGTGGGCGGCGGCGGGCCCGGCGGTCCTCCGTGGACGCCTTCCTGGAGAGCGACGCGCCCGGCGGCGAGGCCGCCGACGGCGAGGCCCCGGCCGTGGCGCCGACCGGGCGGCGGCGCCGGCGTGCCGCCGAGGCGGCGGCCCTGGAGAGCGGGCCCGCCGCGATCGAGAGCGCCGCGAGCATCGAGAGCGCGGAGTCGGCGTCCGGTGGTACCGGGCGGCGGCGCGGGCGCCCGGCCGACGTGGGCGGCGGCGAGGACGCGGCGGTCGCCGGGATCGCCGGTGTCTCCGAGGGTGCCGTGGTGACGGCGGCCGAGCAGGGCGCCGGTACGGCCGCCGCGGGTACGGGGCTCGGGGGCACCGTTCCGCCGCAGGGCGTGCCCGCGCCGGCGGCGGGGCGACGCGCCCGGCGTGAGCCCGACGAGCGGCAGGCGCTGCCGCCGGCGCTGCCCGCGGCCGCACCCGCTGCCGCGGCCACGCAGGACGACGAGGCACAGCCGAGCGGGCGCCGGCGCCGGGCGCTGGCGGCTGCGGCCGAGCGGGCGGAGCAGGCCGAGCAGCAGCAGGCGGGCCCCCGCCCGGTCTTCGCGCTGCCGCCCGCCGAGGCCGACCGCGCCCCCGAGCCGGTCGCGGTGGCGGGCGAGGAGGGGCGGCACGACGCCGTGGCGCACGACCAGGCCGAGGACCACACCCCGCCGCAGCCGCACCCCACCAACGCGCCGACGGGCCGCCGTCGACGGGCCGTGGGCCAGCCCGAGGAGGCCGCGCCGGCCGTTGTGCCGACGGTGCCCGCACAGGCGAGCGCGCCCGGCCAGCCCAACCAGCCCGGTCAGTCGGTACCGCCGGGGCAGCTTCCGCCCGGGCAGCCCGGGCAGGGCATCCCGGCCCAGGCCGGGCCCGCGGCCCAGGTCGCCGCGCCGTCCGGCATCCCCGTCACCCCGGCGGCCGCCGGTCAGCAGCCCGTGCCGGCCGGTCAGCCAGGCCAGCCGGTTCCGCAGGCGCTGCCGGGCGCGGCCGCCGTGCCGGCGCAGGCACAGCAGCCACAGAGCCCCGCTCCGGTGGCCCCGGGGCAGCCGGTGCCCGCGCAGCCCGCCCCGGCCGGCGCCCAGCCGCTGCCGGCGGAGGCCGCGCCCGTGGCCCCCGTACCGCAGCAGTGGCCGGGCGGCGCCGACGCAGCGCCCGCGGCCGCCGCTCAACCCGCGCGTGCCGCGCAGCCGTTGCCCGCCGAGGCGGCGGCGACGCCCGCGCCGCCCGACCCGGACTCCACGCAGGGCCGGGCGTTCAGCGTGCGGACGCTGGGGCAGGGAGTGCCGTTCTCACGGCAGGCCGCACAGGTGCAGCAGCCGACGGCGACCCCGCCCCCGCACCAGCCGGGCGGCAACGGACGGCGCCGCAAGCTGGGCACGCGCAACGAGCAGCAGCAGCCCGAGCACGCCGCCCGGCCGCATCCGTCGGCCGAGCAGCCGGCGGCCCAGCCGCTGCCCCAGCCGTCGCTGGCCGGGCAGTCCCGGCTCGCGGGTGCCACCGAGGGCGCCGGACGGTCGTACGCGATAGGCGCACCGGACGTGAACGCCGCCGAGGGCCCGGAACCGCTGGACGGTCCGGGCGGGGCGGTCGAGGTCGCGGATCCGCCGCGCCCGCAGCCGATGGACGACGAGCTGCCCCCGGAGCCGCTGGACAACCCGCGCCGGCTGCTGGTGTGGCCCGCGCCGGACGTCACCACCCAGCAGGCGCTGAGCGACCGCGGCTACCGGCCGGTGATCGTGCACTCCCGTGAGGAGGTCGACGCGCAGATCGCCGCGTTCCCGGCGGCGCTGTTCGTGGACCCGCTGACCGGGCCGATCACGCGGACCGCCCTGCAGTCGCTGCGGCAGGCGGCGGTGGCGGCCGAGGTGCCGGTGATGGTCACGGCCGGACTGGGACAGGCGACGCGCGAGGCGGCGTACGGCGCCGATCCCGCCGTACTGCTGAAGGCGCTCGCGCCCCGGGACACCGAGCAGCATCCGCCGCGGGTGCTGCTCATCGAGGAGCACGCGGAGATCGCCCTCGCCCTGACCGCGACGCTGGAGCGGCGCGGGATGCAGGTCGCGCGGGCCGCGAGCGACGCGGACGCGGTGACGCTGGCCGGGCAGTTGCGGCCGAACCTGGTGGTGATGGACCTGATGCAGGTGCACCGCGGCCAGGCCGGCATCATCGACTGGCTCCGCACCAACGGGCAGCTCAACCGGACGCCGTTGGTCGTCTACACGGCGGCCGTCGACCAGGCGGACCTGCCTCGGTTGGCGTCCGGTGAGACGGTGCTGTTCCTGGCGGAGCGGTCGACGAGTTCCGAGGTGCAGGACCGGATCGTGGATCTGCTCGCACGGATCGGGACGAACTGAGGAAGCGCCGTTCGGGGAACTGTCGTCGTCGGCCGCGCGTTGACCGTGGCTGATCGCGCCCACGCGGCGGTAGCCGCATAGCGAATACAGCCCCGCGCCCCTTCGGAGCGCTCCAGTGCGGGGCGCTCCCGTGCAGGGTGTCTTCAGAGGCTGGTGACGTCCAGTTCGCCCTCCGCGTAGCGCCTCCGCAGCACCTTCTTGTCGAACTTGCCGACGCTCGTCTTCGGTACCGCCTCCACCACCGTCCAGCGCTCCGGGAGCTGCCACTTCGCGATCTTGCCCTCCTCGGCGAGGAAGGTGCGCAGAGTCTCGAAGGTCGCGTTGGCGCCCTCCCGCAGCACGACCGTCGCCAGCGGGCGCTCGCCCCACTTGTCGTCGGGTACGGCGACCACGGCGGCCTCTGCGACGTCCGGGTGGGACATCAGCGCGTTCTCGAGTTCGACCGAGGAGATCCACTCGCCGCCGGACTTGATGACGTCCTTCGCACGGTCGGTGAGGGTGAGGAAGCCGTCGGGCGAGATGGTGCCGACGTCACCGGTCTTCAGCCAGCCGTCCTCGCTGAACTTGTCGGCGGGACGCAGCGGGCCGGCGTCGGGGCCGTTGTAGTAGGCGCCCGCGATC
Source organism: Streptomyces sp. NPDC054813 (assembly GCF_053611365.1). Taxonomy (NCBI): domain Bacteria; kingdom Bacillati; phylum Actinomycetota; class Actinomycetes; order Kitasatosporales; family Streptomycetaceae; genus Streptomyces; species Streptomyces sp. NPDC054813. The sequence goes on from NZ_JBSHAF010000012.1 coordinate 57,217, forward strand.
CAGGGGCCGCGCACCTCCAGCTCGCCGGCCGACTCGCCGTCCCAGGGGAGGCGTTCGCCGCCGGGGCCGCTGAGCCGGGCCTCGACACCGGCCGGGAAACGGCCCTGGGTGAGCCGGTAGGCGAACTCCTGCTCGGTGCCGACCGCATGCGCCGGCGGGCGGGAGACCGTGCCGAGCGGGGAGGTCTCGGTCATGCCCCAGGCGTGGCAGACCCGCATGCCCAGCTTGTCGAACGCGGCCATGAGGGAAGGCGGGCAGGCCGAGCCGCCGATGGTGACCTGGGTGAGCGAGGCGACGTCCCGGGGCCGGGCGGTGAGTTCGCCGAGCAGGCCCTGCCAGATGGTGGGGACCGCGGCCGCGTGCGTGGGCCGCTCGGTTTCGATCATCTCGGCGAGCGGGGCGGGCTGCAGGAAACGGTCCGGCATGAGCAGGTTGACGCCGGTCATGAAGGTGGCGTGCGGCAGGCCCCAGGCGTTGACGTGGAACTGGGGCACGACGACCAGGGAGGTGTCCTGGTCGGTCAGGCCCATCGACTGGGTCATGTTGACCTGCATGGAGTGCAGGTAGATCGAACGGTGGCTGTACACCACGCCCTTGGGGTCGCCCGTGGTGCCCGAGGTGTAGCACATGGCGGCGGCCTGGCGTTCGTCCAGCTCCGGCCAGTCGTACGCGGTCGGCTTGCCGGCGATCAGGTCCTCGTACTCGTGGACGGCCACGGTCGCGCCGTCCAGCAGGGAACGGTCGCCGGGGCCGGAGACCACGATGTGCCGAAGCGGCTTGAGGTGCGGCAGCAGCGGGGCGAGCAGCGGCAGCAGCGAACCGTTGACGATCACGACCCGGTCGGCCGCGTGGTTCACGATCCAGACCAGCTGTTCGGCGGGCAGCCGCAGGTTGAGCGTGTGCAGGACCGCGCCCATGGAGGGAATCGCGAAGTACGCCTCGGTGTGTTCCGCGTTGTTCCACATGAGAGTGGCCACGCGGTCGTCGTCCTGGACACCCAGGTCGTCACGCAGGGCGTGGGCCAACTGGGCGGCGCGGGCGCCGACATCGGCGAAGCTGCGGCGGTGCGGCTCGGCTTCGCCCGTCCAGGTGGTCACCTGTGACTCGCCGTGAACCCGCGAACCATGCGTCAGGATCGTGGAGATCAGCAGCGGTACGTCCTGCATGGTGCTCAGCACGGCGTCCTCCCGGGGGCGACATTGCCTACTCGGCGGTAAAGGGGCTGCGCTGATTCTGCTCACATACCGGTCGGTATGTCACTAGGGGAGAGCCAACTAACACCGTCGGCGGCGGTCCGTCCCGTTATCGGGCGACGTCCAGCTCAGGGTCCTCGCGCAGCTTGCCGAGCGCACGCGACACGGCGGACTTCACCGTGCCCACCGACACCCCGAGCACCTCGGCCGTCTGCACCTCGCTGAGGTCCTCGTAGTACCGCAGCACGACCATCGCCCGCTGCCGCGCGGGCAGCTTCGTGATCGCCCGCCACATCGCGTCGCGAAGCGCCTGCCGTTCGGCCGGGTCGTCCCCGCCGCCCACCGGCTCCGGCTCGGGCAGTTCGTCGCAGACGAACTCGTCGACGCGGCGCTTGCGCCACTGTGAGGTCCGGGTGTTCAGCAGGGCCCGGCGCACATAGCCGTCGAGCGCCCGATGGTCCTCGATCCGCTCCCAGGCCACGTACGTCTTGGTGAGCGCGGTCTGGAGCAGGTCCTCCGCGTCGCTCGGGTTCGCGGTCAACGACCGGGCGGTGCGCAGCAGGACCGGCTGGCGAGCCATGACGTACGACGCGAAGGACGGGTACGGCCGGGTCTGCCTCGCCGAGACAGCGGCGTCCGAAGCGCTGGTGCAGACGGGTGTGGTCATGGCTCCACGCTATGAGCGAACAGCGTGACGGCGGATCGGCCGCAGGTCCCGAAGGGGACTCCGCCTCAGGTTGTAGGGGTAGGGCTGGCTACACCTCCTGAAGGTGGAGTACGGGGGCAGTACTCCTGCGGGTTTACCCCTGAGGGGGTAGTACGGCCGAGGCGGCGCGCCGCGCCCCGGCAGGCCGCCGGTTCACCCGTCCGAGGTCAGGACCAGCCCTGACGTCGGTACCCCGGTGCCGGCGGTCACCAGGACCCGGCCCGCGCCCGGTATCTGGTTCACGCCTGTGCCCCGCAACTGGCGTACCCCTTCCGCGATCCCGTTCATCCCATGGAGGTACGCCTCCCCGAGCTGTCCTCCGTGTGTGTTCAGCGGCAGCCGCTCCTCGGCCACGAAGTCCGCCGCCTCCCCGCGTCCGCAGAACCCGAACTCCTCCAGCTGCATCAGCACGAACGGGGTGAAGTGGTCGTACAGGATCCCCACGTCGATGTCGGCCGGGGCGAGCCCGGAGGTGCGCCACAGCTGCCGGGCCACCACGCCCATCTCCGGGAGCCCGGTCAGGTCGTCCCGGTAGAAGCTGGTCATCTGTTCCTGGGCCCGGCCGGCGCCCTGCGCGGCCGCCGTGATCACGGCCGGCGGACGCGGCAGATCACGCGCCCGCTCCACCGAGGTGACAACGAGCGCCTGTCCGCCATCCGTCTCCTGGCAGCAGTCGAGGAGTCGGAGCGGTTCGACGATCCAGCGGGATGCCGCGTGGTCGGCGAGGGTGATCGGACGGCCGTGGAAGTAGGCGGCGGGATTGGTCGCCGCATATCTCCGGTCCACCACCGCCACCTGCCCGAACGCCTCCGGGGTCAGCCCGTACGTGTGCAGGTAGCGCTGCGCCGCCATCGCCACCCAGGACGCCGGGGTGAGCAGCCCGAACGGCAGCGCCCAGCCGAGCGCCGCGCCCTCCGCCGACGGCTCCCGGTGCAGCACGCCCGAGCCGAACCGGCGCCCCGACCGCTCGTTGAACGCCCGGTAGCAGACGACGACCTCGGCCACCCCCGTCGCCACCGCCAGCGCCGCCTGCTGGACCGTCGCACAGGCCGCGCCGCCGCCGTAGTGAACGCGGGAGAAGAAGGACAGCTCACCGATCCCGCAGGTCTGGGCCACGGTGATCTCCGGGCTGGTGTCCATCGTGAACGTCACCATCCCGTCCACGTCCGCCGGGGTCAGCCCCGCGTCGGCCAGCGCGGCCCGCACCGCCTCCGCCGCCAGCCGCAGCTCGCTGCGCCCCGAGTCCTTGGAGAACTCGGTGGCCCCGATCCCCACGATCGCCGCCCGCCCGCCGAGCGAGTCCCGGCCCCGCACGCTCATGAGTCCCCCTCGTCGGTGAGGGTGACGGTCACCAGGCCCCCGGTGAGTTCGACGGTCACCGTGCCGGTCACGTGGTTGCCGATGCCGTTGGCGCCGACCACCCGGATCGTCGCCGTCCCCGTCACCTCGTCCAGCTCCTCGATGCGGCCGGTCAACACCATCGTGTCCCCCGGGTAGTTGGGCGCGCCCAGCCGGATGGCGACCTTGCGGAGCTCCGCCGTCGGACCGAAGTAGTCGGTGATGTACCGGCCGACCAGGCCGTTGGTCGTCAGGATGTTCATGAAGATGTCGGGGGAGCCCTTCAGCCTGGCCAGTTCGGCGTCGTGGTGCACGTCCTGGTAGTCCCGGGACGCGATCGCGCCGGCCACGATCAGCGTCCGCGTGATCGGGATCTCCAGCGGCGGCAGCACGGTGCCCACCCCCGGTCGTTTCGTCTCAACTCCCACTCGCGATCAACTCCCCCAGTTCCTGGAGCACTTCGCTCCCGCTGCCCAGATACGCGTCCAGCTGACGCCCCCACAGGAAGTGCCGGTGCACCGGATGCTCGACGTCGGCGCCCGCGCCGCCGTGCAGATGCTGGCCCGTGTGCACGACCCGCTGCCCCGCCTCGGACGCCCACCAGGCGGCGGTCAGCGCGTGCGTGGCGTACGGCAGCCCGGCGTCCCGCCGCCAGGCCGCCTCGTACGCCGTCACCCGTATCGCCTCGGTGTCCATATGGGCGTCGGCGGCCCGGAGTTGCACCCCCTGCCGGGTGGCGAGCGGGCGCCCGAACTGCTCGCGGGTGTTGGTGTGCGCGACGGCCCGGGCCAGGGAGCCCGCACAGACACCGGCCTGGAGCCCGGCGAAGGCGGTACGGGCGGCGGCCAGGACGTCGGCGTAGGCGGTGGCGTCGGAGGTGGGGGCGGGGGCGGGGGCATAGGCGCCGGGAGCGAGGACGCCGGAGTCGGGGGCGAGGGCGCCGGGGCCGGTGCCTCCGGGGCCGGGGCTGAGGTCGAGGTCGGGCCCAGGGCCGGTTTCGGTGCCGAGTGGCTCGGCGGGGGCCTCGTGGAGGGTGAGCCGGCCCGCCGACCAGGGCGCGGTGAGCTCGGTCTCCTCGATGCCGGTGCCCTCCCCGAGCGGCACCAGCCAGAGCCGCCGGCCGGCGTCCGCGACCAGCACGTGCGTGGCGTCGCGCAGCCACGGGACGACGGGCACGGTGCCGCTCAACCCGCCCCGCGCGGCGGGTCGTACCCCCTGCTGGGCCGGAAACGCCCCGGCGACGACCACCGACCCGTCTCCGATCCCCGGCAGCAGCCGCTCCCGCTGTTCACTCGTGCCGCGGGCCGCGATCGCCAGCTGCCCGTACACGCAGGTCGCCGCGTACGGCACCTGGGCCGTGGTGCGCCCCTGTTCCTCCAGGAGCAGCACCAGCCCCAGCAGACCCAGCTCCTCCACCGCGGCCACCAGCCCGGCCGCGGTGAGGGCCTTCCACAGCTCCGGGTCACTGCCGGTGCCGGCGGCCCGCAGCCGCTCCGGGGTGGCGAGGTCCGCAAAGATCCCGGCGGCCAGGTCACGGGCGTCGGCCTGCGCCTCGGTGGGCGTGAAGTCCATGTCAGACCTCCCCACCGAGACCGGCAAGGGTGTCGACGCTCCGGAAGACGGGCAGGGTCAGCGCCCCCTCCTCGTCCTCGTACCGGCGGAACTCCACCCGTACCGGCAGCCCGATCCGCACCTTGTCGTACGGCACCCCCACCACGTTGCTCACCATCCGCACGCCCTCGGCGAGTTCGATCAGGCCCACCGCGTACGGACCCGCCGCGTCGGCGGCGTCCTCGGATTCCGTGAAGGCCGGGAAGGGCGGGTGGTGCATCACGACGTACGAATAGACCGTGCCCGCACCGGCCGACTCGACCGTGTCCCAGTCGGAGCAGCCGCAGGCGTTGCAACCCGGCAGCCAGGGGTGGCGCAGGGTGCCGCAGCCGGCGCAGCGCTGGATGAGGAGGCGGCCCTCGGCCACGCCCTCCCAGAAGCCGGCGTTGTCCCGGTTGATCACAGGGCGGGGCCGCGGCGGAGCCTTGAGCGGCTTCCCCGCGGGCGCGTACTTGAGGACGCGGAGGCGGTGGACACCCGCCAGTTCCTCGCCGACACGGATGTCCGTGCGCGTGGTGACGAAGTAGCCCGTGCCCAGCTTCGTCGTCTTCCGGCCGGACACCGACTCGATCACCGTGTCGAAGACCAGCTCGTCGCCCGGCCGCAGCGGCCGCAGATACTCCTGCTCGCAGTCGGTGGCGACGATCGAGACACAGCCCGCCTCGTCGAGCAGGGCGGACAGCTCGTCGTACGCGCCGGTGCGTGCCATGTTCCCGGAGAGGCCGCCCATCGTCCATGCCTGGAGCATGGTGGGCGGGGCGACGGCATCGGCTCCCCGGTACGCCGGATTCGTGTCGCCCATCGCCTCACACCAGTGCCGGATCATGGGCAGGTTGACCGGGTCCTTGCCGGTGCCCGCACGGGAGGCCGGCAGCCCCTCGTACGCCTTGAGCCGCACGCCCAGTTCGTCAGTCCCCCCGGCCACGGCCACCCCTCCTCATCCCGAGCCGCATCGTCGCGACGATCTCCCGCTGCACCTCGCTCACCCCGCCCCCGAACGTGTTGATCTGCGCCGCCCTGTTGAGCCGCTCCAGCTCGCCGTCCCCGAACGCCCCCGGCGATCCGGACCGGACCAATGCCGTCTCGCCGACGATCTCCTGACACATGCGATACGTCGCGACTGCCGATTCCGTTCCCGCGAACTTCACGCCGCTGGCCTCCGCGGGGGCCACCCGGCCCGCCCCCGCGTCCCCCACCAGACGCCAGCTGAGCAGGCGGTTCGCCGCCAGCCGGGCGTGCGCTTCGGCCAGCCGAAAACGCACCCAGGGCTCGTCAACACGACGTCGGCCCGTCACCGGATCGGGGGTGCGGGCGGCGATGAGCGCGGCGTCGTAGAAGTCCTCGGCCTGCATGGCGGTCGTGGCGAGGGCGACCCGCTCGTGGTTGAGCTGGTTGGTGATGAGCGACCAGCCGTCGTGCTCGGCGCCGACCAGGTGGCCGGCCGGGACGCGGACGCCGTCGTAGTAGGTCGCCGTGGTGATCTGGCCGCCCACCGTCTCGATCGGGGTCCAGGAGAACCCGGGGGCGTCGGTGGGGACCAGGAGGATCGAGATGCCTCGGTGCCTGGGTGCCTCGGGGTCGGTACGGCAGGCCAGCCAGATCCAGTCGGCGTGCTGGGCGCCCGAGGTGAAGATCTTCTGTCCGTCGATCCGCCAGCCGTCGCCGTCCCGCACCGCCCGGGTGCGCAGCGAGGCGAGGTCGGTCCCGGCGGCGGGTTCGCTGTAGCCGATGGCGAAGACCAGGTCGCCGCTGAGGATGCCGGGCAGGAAGCCGGCCTTCTGCTGGTCGCTGCCGTACTTCATGAGCGTGGGCCCGACCGTGTTGAGCGTGACCATCGAGACGGGGGCGCCGGCCCGGTACGCCTCGTCGAAGAAGACGAACTGCTCGTCGGCGCCCCGCCCTTGACCGCCGTACTCGACGGGCCAGCCGAGGCCGAGCAGGCCGTCCGCGCCGATGCGGCGCAGCAGCGCACGGCGTTCCTCGGGCGCCTCGGGGGCGGGAGAGGGGATCAAGGACCGGAAGTAGGCGCGGAGTTCGGCGCGCAGCCGCTGCTGGCGTTCGGTGGGGGCCAGATGCATGGTTTCTGACTGTCCGTCAGATTGGACTCCCTGTCAAGGTCGAACAGGCCCCGCGCAGCGCCGGAAGGCGGAGAGTCGCCGAGCAGCCATGGGCCGGAAAAACGCCTGCGCGGCGGTACCGGAGTACCGCCGCGCAGGCGTGCCGCATCCCCACAGAGCACACCCCACCAGGGCTCAGTCGGGGACTACCACAGCTTGGTGAAGTGGACGGCAACGTTGTCGTTGCCCTGCTGGATGGCCGTCCACACGGAGCCCTTGACCTGCGCGGTGTTGCTCTGGTTCGAGGCACCGTTGCCCACCGCGTTCTGCTGCGTGGTGGAGGAGTTGCCGTTGTTGTCGTGGCCCACACCGCTGCCGATGATGCCCGCCACCCCGGCGTTGGCGCTCGATCCGTTGTCCGCGATCGCACCGTTGCCCGCGGCGGCGACACCGGCGAAGAGAGCGGCGGCGAGCGGGAGGGCGGAGACGGCGGCGAGAACGCGGGCGGTACGGATGCTTGCCATGTTGTTTCCTCTCAGAGCCCGGCTTTGCCGGAAACTACGTCAAGTAAGGCTGTTTCCGGGGCAGTTGGCCGACCGCCTCGGTGGTTGTCGTCGACGTCGCGAGATCAGAATTGCCCACCGAATCCCCGGCGAACCAGCCCTGAAGGGATCATTCGCCCTCAAGCGTGATGACAAGTCGATAAACCCCTTTCGCCATCTTTGGTCGACTCCAGCCCCAGTCATGACCAGTCCGGACATTGACCCTTCAAGCACCCCAAGGGGAGAACCGATCCGGCACCTTTTCCGGCCAAGCCGCCACCCCCGGCGTGTCACACCGGACCCTTCTTCCCTTTTTCGAACATGAGTACGAACATGGAGGCATGGCCACCACCGACCGGCAGGCCACCACACTGGCCCTCGCACACGCCCTGTCAGCCGCCGAGCGCGGCCTGGCCGTCATCCCCCTGTCCCGCACCAAACTCCCGGCCCTGCGCTCCCCGCACCGGTCCCTGTCCCTGGACCGATCCCCGGACCGGCCTCTGTCCCCGGACCGATCTCCGGAACGTTTCCTGGACCCCGGCGAGCCGGAACCGCCGCTGCCGCCCTGCCACGGCGAGTGCGGCCGCCCCGGCCACGGGGTGTACGACGCCACCACCGACCCGGCCCGCATCCGCGAGCTGTTCGCCGCGGCGCCCTGGGCGACCGGCTACGGCATCGCCTGCGGGCTGCCCCCGTACCGCCTCATCGGCGTCGACCTCGACGTGAAGTCCGGTACGGACGCCACCGGATCCCTGCGCGAACTGGCGCTGCGGCACCTGTTCACGATCCCGCCCACCGTCGTCGTGCTCACGCCCAGCGGCGGCCGCCACCTCTGGCTGACCGGACCGCCGGACGCCGTGATCCCCAACTCGGCCGGCCGGCTCGCCCCCGGCATCGACATCCGAGGCGCGGGCGGCTACCTGGTCGGCCCCGGCTCCCGCACCGACCACGGCGTCTACGCCACCGCCCCCGGCACCGAACACCTGGTACCGGCCCCCTGCCCGCCGTCCCTGCTCCGCCTCCTGCTCCCGCCCCCACGGGCACCCCACCCCGCGACCCACCCCTCGGTCGGCGACCGTGGCCAGGGCCTGGTCCAGTTCGTCCTCGCCGCCCACGAGGGCCAGCGCAACACCCGCCTGTTCTGGGCGGCCTGCCGCGCCTACGAGAACGGGATCGGCCGCGCCCTGCGAGCCCCGCTGATCGACGCGGCGGTCCACACCGGCCTGACGGAGAACGAGGCCCGCGCGACGATCGCGTCGGCTGCCCGCATGACCGGCCACCGCCCATGAAAATCGAACACCGACAACCGCCGCCCCTCTGGCCTGCCGCTCATGCCCCTGACCCGTGTCGTCCTCGCCTCCGGCCGCTCGATCGGTCTCTCCCACCTGCGGCTCTCGGCGACGTACGACGGGCTGCTGGAGGGCTACCCGTACCAGGCCGTCAGCGACCGCCACGTCAACGGCCTGCTGTCCTCGGCCGCGGCGGTCTTCCCCCACTCCCCGACCCATCTGGTCCCGCGGCCGCGCGAACACCGGGAGGACCACCGCCGCGGCCCCTTCGGCCCGGTGGAGATCCTCCCGCCGGTGGGCTGCATCGGCTTGTTCGAGTCCGACCCCGTCAGCCCCGACCACGACCCGGTCCTGCACCGCTCGTCCCTCACGATCGTCTGGTTCCAGACCATCCCTCAACCGCCGTCGGGCCACGACGCGGACCAGGGGCTGCGGGAGGTGGCCTGGGAGAAGCTGGCACAGGACTTCGAACTCTCCGGGAGCTGAACCGGGCGGAGCTCGCTCGGCATGCTGGCGGTATGGATCGGGCGAAGATTTCCCGGCGTGCGCTGATGGGCGCCGCCGCTGCCGCCGCTGCCGTTGCCGACCGGGGCGACCGGCGCGGCCTCAGCTCTGGGGGCGCAGCCGGCATCCGGAGCGCGGTCGGTGGCGGCCGGAGCGCGGAGAACTCGGGGAACTCTGACAGCCGACAAGGCCGCGGCGATCATCAGCCAGAAAGCCCTCTTCCAGCGGCGCGGGCGTATCGTCCTGCACCCCGACGAACTCGTCCTCACTGACTGGTCCGAGGCCGGCTCCCTCGTCCTCACCCGAGCGGACATCTCCGCGGCCGAAACCCGCTTCACCGACCTCTCCGGCCGTTTCCTCGGCGGCCTCCTCAACGCCGGCAAGCCCCTCATCCTCACCACCGCGTCCCCGTCGGCCGACGAGATCTACCTGCTCATCAACCGCCGCGAGATCATGGAGACGACGGACGACAGGGAGTGGGAGCAGCGCATCAACGACTGGCGCAACGGCTGACCCGCAGGCCCTGCCGAGGCCCTAGCCGGCTTCCGGAGCGGCGTACGAGAAGTCGTACACGGCCCAGTCGGTGAGCCTGCGGTAGCCGAGGCGCTGGTAGAGGGCGTTGCTGGTGGGGTTGGACAGATCCGCGAACAGGACGACGTCCCTGGCGCCCGCGGCCAGCGCGGCCCGGCTCACCTCCGCCGTCACGGCGCCCGCGGCCAGCGCGGCCCGGCTCACCTCCGCCGTCACGGCGCCCGCGTAGCCGCGGCCACGCAGGTGGGCCGGGGTGTAGACGATGTCCACCTGGATCTGGCCGCCGATCTGCGGGTTCAGGCCCGCGACGGAGACCGGAGTGCCGTCCGGGGTTTCCCAGAGCGTGTAGCGCTTGTCGGCGAAGCGGGTGTCGGCCCAGGTGCCGACGTCGAGTGAGACGTCCTCCCCGACGGCCTTGGCGAACTCGCCGCACCAGAACATGGCTTGCTCGAGGTCCTGCTCGCCCAGGACGCGGCCTCGGCCCGCCGGCAGCGGCTCCGGTGGGGTGAGCGCGCCAAGGCGGTACAGACGCAGCCGCGTGTCGCGGAGTTTCGGGGTCGCGCCGGTGTGCCGCTGCCAGGCTTCGGCGAAAGCGGTGGCCGTGCCGTGGTCCGCGCTGGCGGAGGGGACGGCATGGCCAAGGGCGGCCAGGCGGGCGGCGAGGGAGTCGGCCTGCTCGAGCGTGAGCGGGGAAAGGCCGAAGCCGCGGGGCGGGAGGCGGTAGAAGGTGGCGTGGACCTCGCCCGCCCGCTCCAGCACACCGAAGACGGGGGCTTCGCCGCCGAACCCGCCGGCCCGGCCAGTTCGCACCCTCTCGGCCCAGGTCAGCTGCATGACGTGCGGGCCGGGCCGGAAGCGCAGGAAGTCCCCGGCCCGGGCCAGGAAGTCGTCGACGTCTTCGGTCAAGTACCAGTCAGCTGAGCGCATCCCCGAAGCTTTCCCATCCCAGAGGCACACGTCCAGACCTCACGCGTAAGGGGCGCCCCTTCACCGGAGCACCCCTCACACGTAAGGGGCGCCCCCTCACACAGGAGCACCCCTTACGCAGCTGCGGTGGGTGTGGGATTTGAACCCACGGTGACATTGCTGCCACGACGGTTTTCAAGACCGTTCCCTTAGGCCGCTCGGGCAACCCACCCCGCGTCGACCGAGATCGGCGCGGGGAACAGAGTAACCGGTCGGCACGCGCGTGTGCGGGTCAGTTGTCGCCCACGCGGGAGCCCAGGGTCATTTCGACCGTGTGTTCCGAACCGCCCCGCTTGTAGGTGACCTGGACCTTGTCGCCGGGCGTGTGGGTCCAGATCTCGCCGATCAGGGTGGGGCCGCTGTCGATCACCGAGTCGTCGAGCTTGGTGATGACGTCGCCGGGCTTGAGGCCGGCCTTGTCGGCGGGACCGCCCGACTCGACCGCGGCCGAGCCGCCCGAGCCGGAGTCGGTGATCTGCGCGCCGTTGCTGCTGTCCTCCAGGGACACCGACGCGCCGATCTTCGCGTAGACCGGCTTGCCGGTCTTGATCAGCTGCTGGGCCACGTACTTGGCCTGGTTGATCGGGATGGCGAAGCCCAGGCCGATCGAGCCCGACTGCCCGGTGCTGCCCAGGCCGCCGCTGGAGGCGGACTGGATCGCGGAGTTGATGCCGATCACCGCGCCGGAGGCGTCCATCAGCGGGCCGCCGGAGTTGCCCGGGTTGATGGAGGCGTCGGTCTGCAGGGCGCTCATGTAGGACGCCTTGCTGGTGGAGCTGCCGTCGCTGGAGGCAACCGGGCGGTTCTTGGCGCTGATGATGCCCGTGGTGACCGTGTTGGACAGGCCGAAGGGGGCACCGATCGCGATCGTCTCGTCGCCGACCGCCACGTTGTCCGAGTTGCCCAGGGCGAGCGGCTTGAGGTCGGACGGCGGGTTCTTGAGCTTGATGACCGCGACGTCGTAGCCCTGCGCGTGGCCGACGACCTCGGCGTCGTACTTCTTGCCGTCCGGGAAGGTCGCGGTCAGCTTGCCGCCGTCGAGGGCGTCCGCGACCACGTGGTTGTTGGTGATGATGTGGCCCTGGGTGTCGAAGACGAACCCGGTGCCGGTGCCGCCCTCGCCGCTGGTCGACTCGGCCTCGATGGTGACCGTGCTGGGCAGCGCCTTGCCGGCGACCGCCGCGATGGTGCCGGCGGCGCGCTTGACCTGGGTGGCGCCGCCGTCCGAGGAGGCGGAGACGGTCGTGGAGCCCATGTCGTCGTTGTTCTTGGCCAGTGTGTAGCCGAGGCCGCCGCCGAGGCCGCCCGCGACCAGCGCGGCCACCAGGACGGCGGCGATCAGGCCGCCGCGCCCGCTGCCCTTCTTCGGCGCGTGCTGCGGCTGCTGGAACGGCTGGTGTTGCTGGTACTGCTGGTGCTGCTGGTCGTACGGAGAGCCCCAGCCGACGCCGGCGGCCGACCCGGAAGCCGCACCCGCGCCGGCGTCCGCGTAGGAAGGGGTCGCGGGGGGCGGGGGCGGCCAGGAGCCCTCGGGGGCCTGCGGTGCGGCGTAAGGGTCACCCGCGGGCGCGCCCTGGGGCGCCGGCGGGATCGGGGTGGTCGGTGCTTCCCCGCCGTCGGACGCGGCTGCCTGCGGCGAAGCAGCGGGAGACGTCGGCGGCACGGGAGGTGCGGACGGGGCCGGAGGTACCGGGTTGCCCTCGTTCTCGGTGCTCACAGCTTCTCTCCTCGGTCCACGGCTTTTCTTCTCGGTCGCACTCGGTCACGCTCTTTCACGCTTGCTGTCGGTCCGGCGCGATTCAGCTGTGCACGTGCTTTTGTATGCCGTCAGCTTTTCCCACAGGCCGTCAGAGCACCATAAGCGGTGGCTGTGGGTACACCGACAACCTTTATATAGGGCTTGTCCGACAAAAGTTCCCTTAGCTGGCATCGGGGATGCCCCCACGTACGCCCGCACGGTGGCACCATGTCGCGGTGACCCACGCACCACAGCATCGCATCCAGGTCGTCGCCCACCGCGGGGCCTCCGAGGACGCCCCCGAGCACACCCTTGCCGCCTACAAAAAGGCCATCGAGGACGGCGCCGACGCCTTGGAGTGCGACGTACGGCTGACCGCGGACGGCCATCTGGTCTGCGTCCACGACCGCCGCGTCAACCGTACGTCCAACGGGCGCGGAGCGGTGTCGGCCCTGGAGCTCGCGGATCTGGCCGCCCTGGACTTCGGTTCCTGGAGGAAGGGCCCGGCCTGGCGGGGGCGGGACGAGGAGCCCGAATGGGAGTTCCGGCCGGAGGACCGCGCGGACACCGCCGTACTCACGCTGGAGCGGTTGCTGGAGCTGGTCGCGGACGCCGGGCGGCGGGTGGAGCTGGCGATCGAGACCAAGCACCCCACGCGGTGGGCGGGGCAGGTCGAGGAGCGGCTGATGCACCTGCTGAAGCGGTTCGGCCTGGACGCCCCGGCCACGGCCGCCGAGTCGCAGGTGCGGGTCATGAGCTTCTCCGCGCGGTCGCTGCACCGGGTGCGGGCGGCCTCGCCGACGCTGCCGACGGTCTATCTGCTGCAGTTCCTCTCGCCCCGGCTGCGCGACGGCCGGCTGCCGGCCGGGGTGCGGATCGCGGGACCCTCGATCCGGATCGTGCGCAACCACCCCACCTACATCGAGCGGCTGAAACGGAACGGCCACCAGGTGCACGTCTGGACGGTGAACGAGCCGGAGGACGTGGATCTGTGCCTGGAGCTCGGTATCGACGCGATCATCACCAACCGGCCGGGGGCGGTGCTGCGGCGGCTCGGGCGATGAGCCCGATGAACCGGATCCCGTCCTGCTGATCCATGGGCCGATCGAGGCGCTGATCGAGGCTCAGATAAAGAGTCGCGTAAGGAATCGCCGCACCCCTTGACCCCACAGCCCACTCACACCATCCTCACGTATCGGCCACACCATCGAAATCAAGCCACACGAAGCCATATCCGGGGGGTATGGCGACGAACCCGTCACAGGGTGTGCTCCGGCGCGTTCGGTCCGTATTCGTTCGTTGCGAGTGCGTCACCGGACATTCATTGGCCGGTTTCCGGTTCAGGCCGATGGGGCATCCACACCGTGGCGTGGGGCAAAGGAGGTCTCGGGGGTGGCGTTGGTGGTGGCACAGGAGGTGCCCACGTCGTCGAGCATGGCCGTACCCCATGGCCCTGCGGGCGTGGGGAAGGCGAGGCACCGCATGCGCGATCAGTTGCGCACCGGTGGCGTATCGGAATCGATCATCGACGATGCCGTACTTATCCTTTCCGAACTTTTGAGCAATGCGTGCAAGCACGGCCGCCCCTTGGGGGACGCGCTGGCCGGGGACGGGGACGTCCGGGCCGCCTGGCGGGTGGACCCGCGCGGCCGGCTGATCGTCGAGGTGACGGACGGCGGCGGACCGACCCGCCCGGCTCCCATGACCCCGTCGGTCACGGCGCACGGCGGCCGCGGACTGAACATCATCACGGCCCTGGCGGACGACTGGGGGGTCCGGGACGACGCCCGGGGCGAGGTGACGGTCTGGGTCGTGGTCCACAAGGACGTCGGTGATCCGGACGGCAGGGTCCGCCGGGACGCCTTCGCTACGCGCGTCATGGCGCCCGCCGCCCCGGAGACGGCCGGTCTGGACTTCGCCGACGCATTCGAAGACCTGGACTGACCGTACCGACCTGGACCGGCCTAAGCCGTCCGATACCAACCTGGACCGACCGGTACTGCCCGGTACCGCCCGGTACCGCCCGGACGGACTGATACCGCCCCGGAACGACCGGTACCAATCCGGCCCGACCAGTACCGATCTGGACGCGCCGCGTCCGACCCGTCCGGCCGACGGCGAGCCGTACTGACCCGTCCGGCGGCGCCCGGTGCCGCGGCTCTGTCCACAGGTACCCGTGGCTCAGGGTATGAACGGCTAGGCTCCCGCCAGTACGAGACGAGCCGTAACCGGGAGACACCCAGATGGCCAAGAAGCGACCCCAGACAAAGGCCACGCGGCCGCAGCTCAGCGATGCGGCCCGGGCCGGAAGCGCTGATGGAGACTTTCCGGTTGTCGGTGCCCGGGAACCCTGCCCCTGCGGCAGCGGCCGGCGCTACAAGGCGTGCCACGGCCGGGCCGCCGCACACGCCGCGACCGAGCTGGTGCACCGCCCGTTCGAGGGGCTGGCCGGCGAGGGCGACTGGGTGGCACTGCGCGAGCTGGTCCCCGCCGCCACGGTGGAGCTGACCCTGAAGGACGGCCTGCCCGAGGGCGTCCCCTCGGTCACGCTCGCGACGGTGCTGCCGATGGCCTGGCCGGCGCTGCGCCGCGAGGACGGCACCGTCCTCCTCGGCCTGCAGAACGACACGGCGTCGGGCGACATCAGCCGCGACCTCGCCGACACCCTCCAGCGCGCCCTCGCCGCCGAACCGGGCACCCCGGTGCAGGGCCGCCGCGCCCCCGCCGACAGCCCCCGGCTGCAGGATCTGCTCGACCCCGAGGGCCCGTTCGCGCCGGTCGTGCACGAGGGCTTCGAGTTCTGGGTGCAGGACGCGGAGAACGCCGCCGCCGAGGTGACCGCCTCCCTGGAGCGGGCCAACGCGGCCGCCATCCCGACGGTGAAGCTGACCGGCGTCGACTCCGCCTACTGGTGCGAGACGCCGGAGAAGAACCATCTGCGGTGGGTCATGCCGTATCCCGAGGAGCAGCTTCTGGACGCTCTCGCCCGGCTGCACGCGGCGGGCCGGTCCAGCCTCGGCGAGGGGACCCGGCTGGTCGGTTCCTTCCGCGCCCACGGTCTCACCGTGCCGGTCTGGGACCTGCCGAGCGGGGTCGGCGCCGAGGACGTGGAGAAGCCGGCCGCCGAGTTCGCGGAGCGGCTCGCGACCGCTCTGGCCTCGGAGGCACCGCTCACGGCGGACGAGCGCCGGGCCCGTGGCGGGCTGACCAACCGGCAGGTCACGCTCAGCTGACGATCAAGGGCGGCGGAGGGACGCGGCTGACCGACCGGACAGCCGCTCCGGACCCGTTGACTCGGGTGACTCCTGTCACAACTTCCCTACGTGGCAAGCAAATACGTGTCCGAATAGCCGAGATCGAATTTGCGAACCGCCGATCTCTTGTTACGGTCTCAGTAGCCCGGTTGCTGGTGCATCCCCCGTCGCCAGCAACCGGGCCTTTTCATGCCTGCGCTCATGCCGGCGTCCGGTGTACGGACCGTAGCGATACGTCAACTGCCGTTTGACACACCAAAGTTGCTGCCGGACGAGCCCGCGGCCTCCCGCCCGGCGTCACCCCCGGAGCGGCTCCCGAAGTCACCCCCGGCATCGCTCCCGGAGCCGTTTCCGGAGTCGCCCGCAGAGTCGCTCGCGGAGTTGCTGGCGCTGCGCAGCAGCAGCGGTCCGTCGTCGTCGCGTGCCGCGAACTCCGAGACGGCCGTGTACGCGTCCAGCGCGCCCCGCGTGTGCTCCCGGGGCGTCTCACAGGTGGCGGGCTCGTCGTCGGCGTCCGCGACACAGTGCGTCTGCACGGTGCGGCCGTGCGGGCCCATCAGGCTCAGCACGGACTCCAGGTCCGCTCCGGTGGCGTTGCGGTAGTAGGTGCGCGCCCAGGTGTCCGCGCCCTGGACCATCACGCAGGTCTGCGCCTCCACTCCGCCGGGGGAGGTGAGTTCGGGACCGCAGCGGGCGGCCGTGGCCAGGCCCAGGCCGAGCACCATGGGGGACCGGACGGGCGCCGGCAGCTTCTCGTCGTCGCTCCCGGCGGGGTGACCGGCGGCGTCGCCCACCTGTCCCGCGGACGCCACGGTCAACGGCAGCGCGACCGCGCACACCATGACGCCCGCGAGGGCGAGCAGACGTACGTTCATGTGCGGAAGATAACCAGCGAGGCACGAGAAGCCGTGTTCTCGCGCCCGACACCCTTACAACTCGGGTGCACTCACACCCGTACGGGTGAGCGCGTCGACCACGGCGTCCACCACGGCCTCCACATCGGGCACCCAGGGCTTGGCCGAACCGGGCAGCGGGGCGCGCTCCCAGCGGATGGCGCCCTGGCCGGTCTCCGAGGGGGGCAGTGCGAGATAGCCGCCCTCCCCGTGGAAGCGGAGCGAGCCCGGGACGAAGTCCTTGGCGTACAGCAGCTCGCCCAGCTGCTCCATGGAGTACGGCTTGACGAGCAGCGCCCAGCGGGTGGGCGCCGCGACCACCGGCCCGAGGCGCATGCCGCGGCGGTCGAGAAGAGTGAGGGCATGGGAGGCGGCGAGGGCGGGCAGACTGACCGCGCAGGGTGCCGTGCCGCCGGCGACCCCGGTGGCCAGGATGATCGGCGCGGTCGGCCGGTTGCCCCACCACCAGCGCACCATGCGCTCGTCGGTGGTGGCAGCGAGCAGACCGGGGTCGAAGGGGTGCGCACCCGGCACCGTGCACTCCGGGTCGGGACAGGCACAGCGGGCCCGGCCCTGTGGGTCCGGAGCCACGCCCGGGAGTACGGGCCACTGCCATTCCGTCGCGAAGGTCAGGGCCGCGCCGAGAAACTCAGGCCCCTTGTCTTTCCGCCTGGACAGGAGCCTGCGTCGCCTTCCGAGGATCTCGCGCATGAGCGCTCGTTCCTTTCCGTTGCACCGCTGGCAACACCGAGGACCACATCACATCATGTGTCGATCACTTCACTGTGCGTACCTGTTGGCGCATCACACCCCTGCACTGGCAAGGGGAACCCCAAGAGTCGAGCGGGGGCCGCGCCCGCATCCAATACTGCGTCTATCAAAAGCACGGCCACGGCGTGGGGGTGGCGAAGTCTGGCGTTTTGCCGTTCCGAGTGTTTCTCTCCGCCGCCGCCACGGGAGGATGGGGCACGGTCGTCGGTGGTTAAGACGCCCGGGTCCGTCGCCAGGTTCCGGGTGATCCCCAACCACCCCTGGCCTTCTCCGAGTACGTACCCATCACAACCGCTGTGACGCTCCGTGGAGCAAGGCCAGTCGACCGCAACGAACCGTTACCCGAGTCAGTTTTAAGCCAACTTTGCTTTTGTGCAAGCCGTCCGGGAGAAGTCGCCGGAAGCCCCATGGACACCAGGAATCCCGGCAGGACAATGCTGGACATCCCCTCACGAGTGCGTGTACATGTGGAGACACTGCTAGCGGCGCAGAAAGACATGGGGGTTTGCGATGCTTTTGAGCAATACGCACAGGTCTGAAAGCCGGACACGATGAGCGCCCCGCACCCTCCGAAAGTGGCTGGAATCGATTCAACGGTCCCCACGCCCGCACAGACTGTCGCGTCGGTTCCCCCCGCCCCGGGCGCACCTCACGTCCCGAAGGTCCCCGCCGCACCGGCGCCCGGCACCGTCCTCCAGGACCGGCTGGCCGGCTGGGTCTCCGACCTCACCACCCTCCATGAACTGACCGAACGGCTCACCCGCACCGGCGGACTGGAGGCCGCCCTTCAGGAACTGCTGCGCGCCGGTGCCGCCCTCGTGGGCGCCCGGCGCGGACTCGTGGCACTGGAGCCCGCCGACGGTCTCGGCCCGCACACCACGCTCGGCCTCGGACTCGGCCGCGCGGACCTCGGCCACCTGGAGACGATCCCGGCCTGCGCGCTGCCGTACGGCACCGGCACCGAGATCGTCCACCCCGACCTGTTCGCCGAGGACGGCCTCGACCCCCGGCACCGCGAGGTCGCCGCCCGCCTCGGCTACGCCGCCAGCTACGCGCTCCCCCTGACCACCGACGCCGCAGCCCGCCTCGGCGCGGTCCTGTGGCTGTACGACGGGCCGGCCGAGCCGAACGAGCGCCAGCGCCACCTCATCGGCCTGTACGTCCGCTTCGCCGCCGAGCATCTGGCCCGGCTGCTGGAAGTCGAGCGCACGCGCGCGTGCATGGCGACCATCGCCGAGGAGCTGCTCCCCTCCCGGCTGCCCCGGGTGGCCGGCGTCCAGCTCGCCGCCCGGCACCGCACCGGCCCGCGCGGCGGCGGCGACTGGTACGACGCACTGCCGCTGCCCGACGCCGCCCTCGGCCTCGCGGTCGGCTCGGTCACCGGTTCCGGGCCCAGCGCGGTGGCCGCCATGGGCCGGCTGCGGGCCTCCCTGCGGGCGTACGCCGTGATGGAGGGCGAGGACCCGGTCGCGGTCCTCTCCGACCTCGAACTGCTGCTGCGGCTGACCGAACCGGCTCGCTCCGCCACCGCCCTGTTCGCCTACTGCGAGCCCGCGCTGCGCAAGGTCACCCTGGCCGGGGCCGGACACAGCCCGCCGCTGCTGATCGGGGAGCGCCGCACCGAGTTCGCCGAGACGTCGGTCTCCGCGCCGCTCGGGATGCTGGCCTGCTGGGAGGCGCCCAGCGTGGAGATCGAGGCCGAGGCCGGGGAAACCGTGCTCTTCTACACCGACGGGCTGCTGCACCGCACCGGCGACCCCATGGACCGCGCCTTCGCCCGGCTGCACACGGCGGCCGCGAGCATCCCGCGCGCGCTGCGCCACGACCCCGGGGCGATCGCCGACCATGTGCTGCGCACGGTGCTGCCCGACGGGCTGGACTCGGCCGGCAGTGAAGAGGACGTGGTGCTGCTCGCGGCCCGTTTCGACTGATCGGTCAGTCAAAACGGCAGGTCACCCGGTCAAGAGTCGTCCGGCCCTGGGTCGCCGTTCGGTACGACCGTACGATGGACGGGATCCAGTGCAGTGTCTAGGAGGATGACCGTGGCCGACGAGCTCAACCCGGAAACTCCGGAGACCCCGGAGACCGAGTCGGAAGAGCCGATCAAGCAGCGTAAGAACGGCCTGTACCCGGGCGTGTCCGACGAGCTCGCCGAGAACATGAAGTCCGGCTGGGCCGACACGGAGCTGCGCGACCTGACCCCCGTCGAGCAGGCCGAGCACACCGCCCGCCGCCGCGCCGAGCTGTCCGCCCGTTTCCCGGGCGACCGCCTGGTGATCCCGGCCGGCAACCTGAAGACCCGATCGAACGACACGGACTACCCGTTCCGGGCGTCGGTCGAATACGTCTATCTCACCGGCGACCAGACGGAGGACGGCGTACTCGTCCTGGAGCCGAAGGACGACGGCCATGTGGCCACCGTCTACCTGCTGCCCCGCTCCGACCGCGAGAACGGCGAGTTCTGGCTCTCCGGGCAGGGCGAGCTGTGGGTGGGCCGCCGCCACTCCCTGACCGAGTCCGAGGCGCTCTACGGCATCCCCGCCGCCGACGTCCGCGAACTCGCCGACAAGCTGCGCGAGGCCACCGGCCCGGTGCGGGTCGTGCGCGGGTACGACGCCGGCATCGAGGCCGCGCTGACCGACAAGGTCACCGCCGAGCGCGACGAGCAGCTGCGCGTCTTCCTCTCCGAGGCGCGGCTGGTCAAGGACGAGTGGGAGGTCGGCGAGCTGCAGAAGGCCGTCGACTCCACGGTCCGCGGCTTCGAGGACGTGGTGAAGGTCCTCGACAAGGCCGAGGCCACGTCCGAGCGCTACATCGAGGGCACGTTCTTCCTCCGCGCGCGCGTGGAGGGCAACGACATCGGCTACGGCTCGATCTGCGCCGCCGGCCCGCACGCCTGCACGCTGCACTGGGTCCGCAACGACGGTCCGGTGCGCTCGGGCGACCTGCTCCTCCTCGACGCCGGCGTGGAGACGCACAGCCTCTACACCGCCGACGTCACGCGCACGCTGCCGATCAACGGCACGTACAGCGAGCTGCAGAAGAAGGTCTACGACGCGGTGTACGACGCCCAGGAGGCCGGCATCGCGGCGGTGCAGCCGGGCGCCAAGTACCGCGACTTCCACGATGCCGCGCAGCGGGTGCTGGCCGAGCGGCTCGTCGAATGGGGGCTTGTCGAGGGGCCGGTGGAGCGGGTGCTGGAGCTCGGGCTGCAGCGCCGGTGGACGCTGCACGGGACGGGGCACATGCTCGGCCTCGACGTCCACGACTGCGCTGCCGCGCGGACCGAGACGTACGTGGAGGGCGTCCTCGAGCCGGGGATGGTGCTGACCGTCGAGCCGGGGCTGTACTTCCAGGCCGACGACCTGACCGTTCCCGAGGGGTACCGGGGGATCGGGGTGCGGATCGAGGACGACATCCTCGTGACGGCCGACGGGAACCGGAACCTCTCCGCGGGGCTGCCCCGGCGGTCGGACGAGGTCGAGGCGTGGATGAGTTCGCTCAAGAGCTGACGTGTGGTGTGAATGGCCGGGTACCTGGGTGGGTGCCCGGCCATTGTTGTGTTCTGCGGGTTCGTGGGGGGCTGGTCGCGCCTGCGCGGCGGTAGCCGCACATCGGCACAGCCCCGCGCCCTGGGTAGGTCCAGTCAACGGGGGTTACAAGTGGACGACTTCTGGAGTGGTATCGAACTGCGTCTGGAAGGCGATACCGGCGACGGACGACGGGTCGGGCTGGAGCGCGCCCTGCGGGACGCCGTGCGCGTCGGGCGCCTGGTGCCCGGAGCCCGGCTGCCCGCCACCCGGCGGCTCGCCGCCGAGTTGGGGATCTCCCGGGGTACCGCCAAGGCCGCCTACGACCAGTTGGTCGCCGAGGGGTATCTGACCGCTCGGCAGGGGTCCGGGACCCGTGTCGCCATCCTTCCCTCCGCCGCCTCCGACGCTCCCGAAGCCGCCGCACGCGCGCGTGCGCCGCTTTTCGATCTGCGGCCCGGTGGGCCGGACGTCGGGGCGTTCCCGGCGGCCGCCTGGTTGCGGGCGCTGCGGCGGGCCGTCGCCGGCGCGCCCTCCCTGGCGTACGACTACGGCGATCCGCGCGGGCGGATCGAGCTGCGGACCGCGCTGTCGGGGTATCTGGTGCGGGCCCGTGGGGTGGTGGCGCCGCCGGAACGGATCGTGGTCACCTCCGGGTACGTGCAGGGGCTCGCACTGCTCACGCGGGTGCTGGGCGGGGCCGCCGCCGTGGCCATGGAGGACCCCGGGATGCCGTTCCACCGGGAGGTGGTGCGGAGGAACGGGGGGATCGTGGTGCCGGTGCGGGTGGACGAACGGGGGGCGCGGGCGGCGGAGCTGGGGGACGCGGCGGCGGTCGTCCTCACCCCGGCCCATCAGTATCCGACCGGGGTCACGCTGCATCCGGAGCGGCGGCGGGCCGTGGTGGACTGGGCACGCGCGCGTGGCGGGGTGATCGTCGAGGACGACTACGACGGGGAGTTCCGCTACGACCGGCAGCCCGTGGGTGCCCTGCAGGGGGTGGCGCCGAGGCAGGTCGTGTATCTGGGGACCGCTTCCAAGACGCTGGGGCCCGCGCTGCGGCTCGGGTGGATGGTGCTGCCGCCGCATCTCGTCGACGCCGTCGCCGACGCCAAGCTGCACAGCGACCATCACACCGAGTCCATCGGACAGCTGGCGCTCGCCGAGCTGATCGAGAGCCACGCCTACGAACGGCACGTGCGCGCGTGCCGGCTGCGCTACCGACGGCGCCGGGACCAGTTGCTGGGGCGGCTGGGCGCCGGCCGGGACGTGCGGGGGATCGCCGCCGGGCTGCACGCGCTCGTCTCGGTGGCCGACGAGCAGGAGACGCTGGCCCGCGCGGCGGCCGCGGGGCTTGCGGTGGGCGGCCTCGGGGAGCACTGGCACACCGGTGGCGGTGCGGGGCGGCCGCAGGGCCTGGTCGTCGGGTACGGGACGCCCCGGGAGCGGCTCTATCCGGAGGCCCTGGAGGTGCTCGCCAAGGTGCTCGACGACTGACTCACCGCGTCGGGAGGGCGTCCAGGAACAGGGCACCGGCAAGCAGGCCCGCGCTGCCCCGCGGGCTCCAGCCGCGCTCGTACAGGTCGGCGTCCAGGGCCGTCAGTGCCCCGGTGCCGGCCTCCGTCGCCGTACCGCCCGCCTCCAGGACGCCGCGGGCGCCCGCCTGGACGTGGCGCAGGCCCAGGGGCCCCGCGGTGTAGAGGAGTTCGGTGTCCTGGAGGGTGGACATCACGGTGAGCAGGGCGTCCAGACGTGCCTGGTTCTCGGTGGCGCCCGCCGTGCGGGCCGTCGCCAGTGCGTCCAACGCCCGTCGTACGTGCGGGAATCCGGCCCTTGCCTCGCCCCGGGCGCCGGCCGCACCGTACTTGGCGGAGATCGACGAACCCCGGGAGGGGCGCTTGGGGGCGCCCTTGTCGTTGAAGGCGGCGATCCTGCGGGCCGTGGCGGCGATCTCACGAGCCTTCGCCCGGGGGTCCAGGGCGGCCGCGGCGACCAGGAGGCCGAGGGCCCACAGGGCGCCCTTGTGGCCGCCGCCGGCCAGTCCGACCGAGTGCTCGGTGGACCGGCCGATCGCGCCCAGCTCCGCCCGCAGCACCGGCGAGGCCTCACCGGTACGGCGGGCGGAGGCGGCCATCGCCGCGAGGCCGGGCGCCAGCGCCCTGGCCGACCAGCGCAGACTGTCGTGCTCCCGGCGCCTGCTGCGGGCGTCCAGGTCACGCGGGTCGGGCAGCCCCGGTTTCGGGGCCAGCGCCAGCTGACCGGTGAGCGCGGCCACGGCGGCCTGCGCCAGCGCGTCGTCCTCGCGGCTTGTCATGTCCCTTACCTTATGAGGAGGCGGAGGCCGAAGGGGAGGCGCTGTCGCTCGGCGGAGTGCCCGTCGGAGCGCCGCTGGGCGGGGTGCCTCCGCCGCCGCTGCCGGCGCCCGTGTTCTCGGCGTCCGGGTCGATGCCCAGGGTCAGGGAACCCTTGTAACCCTTCGAAGGGTCCTTCTTGTGCACGGCCTTCAGGGTCAGCAGACCGCTGGAGGCACCCCCGCCGTCGTAGACCATGTCGTCGGCGAGGACGGTGTAGCTGCCGGTGTGCTTCGCGTAGGGGTCGAGGGTGAAGATCTCCTCGGCGATGTCGTCGGCGAAGAACAGCTGGCCGGTGTAGTTGACGATGCCGCCCTCGTAGGTGCCGTCCTCCTTCTCGCCGCCCGTGTGCACCTTCACGTGGATGTGACAGGTACGCGGGGTGTACCAGCCGGGGAAGATCGTCTCGAACTTGACGACCCCGTTGGCGTTGGCGATCTGGTAGCCGCGCAGATAGGTGTTGTCGTCGGCGGAGTCGCCCTCCTCGCTCTCCGCGGGGGCGGAGCCGCCCGGGTTGGCGGTGGTGTAACCGGAGTAGTAGCCCCAGGCGTCGCAGTGCCAGATCTCGACCGCGGCACCCTTGACCGGGGTGCAGCCGTCGGTGGCGTCCACGACGGTCAGGCGAAGGGTGAGCGGGACGCCGGCCTTGCCCTCGGTGATGTCCTTGCGCACCAAGGCACCATCGAGGTAGTACGGGCCCTCCGTGACGCTGCTCATCAGCGTCATGCACTCACTGCTGGTGGAACTGGCGGAGGCCGTGGCGTCCGCGTCGGTGCCGGTGTCGGTCGCATCGGCGAAGGCCGACTGGAAGCCGGCGACCGCGAGGCCGCCGGCCGCCACCGTGCCGCCGGACACCACGAGGGCGCGGCGGCGGGTGATCGACGTGTCTTTGTGGTTTCCCGTCATGGCCGACGAAGCTAGGAAGGCCGGGTGTCAGGGGCATGGGCAGGGGCTGGCAACCGGCTGTGAACGCCCAGGAAGCTGAACCCGGCGGAAAAACACTGGTCACAGAGGTGGGGCGACGTCATCACAGGGCCGGGTCGCGGTCGTGCAGAACCCGCTGGAACAGCCGGCTGTCCCGCCATTCTCCATTGATGTGGAGATACTGCGGCGCATCTCCGATCGTCTCGAATCCGCATTTCTTCAGCACGCGTTGCGACGTCGTGTTGTCGATCAGGGTGGACGCCTCGATCCGGTGGAGTCCCAGGACATCCCGGGCGATCTCGCAGACCCGCTCCAGGGCGGCGCTGGCCAGACCGCGGCCCTGCTGATCACCGGCCACCCAATAGCCGACGTACGAACTACAGAAAGGACCCAGGGAAATTCCGGAAAGGGTGATCGCGCCGACGATCCGGCGGTCCTCGGCCGCCTCCATGACCCAGGGGACCATGATCCCGTCGGCGGCCTGTCGCAGCAGGCCATCGATGCGTTCGGTCTGACCCTCGACGGTGAAGAAGGACTCGGGTCTGAGCGGTTCCCAGGGTTCGAGATGCTTTCGGTTGCCGACGTACGCGGCGGACAGCGGTTTCGCGTCGCCTACGGCAATGGGACGCAATATCACGCCGGGCCGGATTGCGTTTTCTTTAATCTTTCCGAGAATCATGCGCGCACCCTAGCGCGCGGCTTATGCAGGAGGGAGAGTCATGCCGAAAGCAGGGAAGGATCTTTGGTCCACTTGAGGATCTTGTCGAAGCTGACCACCGTGCCACCACGACCCGGCTTGTTGCCGATGTGGACGTGATCGGCGAGTTCTCTGATCAGACAGAGCCCTCTGCCGTGCTCGGCGTCGGGGCGCGCGGGCCTGATCTCCTGGGTGCGGGCGAACCCCGGACCCAACCCCGGGCCGGAATCGGCCACTTCGATACGGCACTTCTCGCCGTCCAGGTAGGCGGTGACCCGGTACGCCTCCGAAGGGCGGCCCGCCCCGCCGTGCTCCACGGCGTTCGCGCAGGCCTCACTGAGGGCGACGGAGAGGTCGTAGGAGATCTCGGGATCGACGCCCGCCGTCTCCATCGTGCCGATCAGCAGTCGCCGGGCGAGCGGGACGCTCGCGGCCTCACGCCGCAGATGGAGTGACCACCAGATGCTCATGCTCCAGCCTCCTGGCCGCGGCTCGACATACCGATACCTATTGCCACCCGTGCACGGGTGTAAGCACTCCGTTCATGTGAGAACGCCCATCCGGGGGATGCGCCTTGGGAGGTTTCGGTGTATGAGTGGGCGGTTCGCAGCAAGGACGATCTTCCGGTTCTTTCACTCCTTTCACCGGTAACCGAATCTGTTGGACCTGCCGTATGGCGGGTGCGGGCCCAGTGCGATGATGAGCCCGCCATGAACGCCCCCCACCCGCGCGCGTCGCGCACCGGAAGCGGACTGCGGCTCCTGCGGGCCGCGGTGTTCGCCGCGCTCTGTGTCGTGCTGGCCGCGGCGGGGCACACACTGGCATCCTGCGCGACCGTTCCGCTGTGGACGCTCGGCGCGGGCTTCCTGGGCACCCTGGCACTCGTCGCCCCGCTCACCGGGCGGGCCCGCACGCTGCCGGGGATCGTGGCACTCCTCGCGGTCATGCAGACCACCCTGCACACGCTGTTCGGGCTCGGTCAGCACGGCGGCGCGGCGATGTCGGCCGGCTCGATGTCGATGTCGACCTCCATGTCGTCGATGCCGGGCATGTCGTCGACGGCTTCCCTGACTTCCCTGTCGGCGAGTGACGCCTCGCTGGTCGAGCGGGCCGCGCGGCTGGTGTGCGGGGCCGGGGCGGCGCAGCTCAGCCCCGCCCACGCGTACAAGATCCTCTCCGACGCCCATCTCAGCACCTCCACCTCCGGCTCGGCCGCGGGCCTGAGCGGGACGACCCATGCGGGGGACGCCACCGGTGCCTCCGGCTCGCTGCTGCCCTCCGTGCCCATGCTCCTCGGACACCTCCTCGCGGCCGTCGTCGCCGGATGGCTGCTGCGCCGGGGCGACCTGGCGTTGCTGCGGCTGCTCGAGCTGTCGGCGCACGGGGTCGCCGAGGGGGCGCTCGTCCGTTCCCTGCGCGGGGCGCTCGCGCTGGCGTGCGCTCTGCGCGCCGGGCTCGTGGCCATACCCGAGGCGCCCGCGCACAGCCGTCGCAACACCTGGGACGAGCCGCCCGCGCCGCACACCGTCGCACTCCAGCACTCCGTGATCCGGCGTGGGCCGCCCATGGCCGCCGCCGTACTCGTTCTCGCCGCCTGACGCGACGCGACCAGAACACTTCCCGGGATCTGTCCGGATCCGGAGGGGTCTGCCGCCGTCGCGCGGCACGCGCGCGTGCGCTTCCCGCTGCCCGTGCGCCCCCTCAACGACAGAACTCACTCAGAGTGGAGTGCTCCCTGCCATGAAGGCTTTCCGTGCCATGAAGGCTTCTCGTATCGCCGCCGTCACCGCCGTCGCGGGCACGGCCGTCCTGGCCGTCTCCTCGCCCGCGTTCGCACACGTCAGCGTGCAGCCCGAGGGCACCGCCGCCAAGGGCGGTTACGCGGTCATCGACTTCAAGGTCCCCAACGAGCGGGACAACGCCTCGACCACCAAGCTCGAGGTCAACTTCCCCGCCGACCACCCGCTGGCCTCCGTGATGCCGCAGCCGATGGCCGGCTGGAAGGTCGAGGTCACCAAGTCCAAACTGGCCAAGCCGATGGAGATGCACGGCGAGACGATCTCCGAGGCGGTCACCAAGGTCACCTGGACCGCCGAGGACAAGGGGGTCGAGCCCGGCTACTTCCAGAAGTTCCCGCTCTCCGTTGGCGCCCTGCCCGAGGACACCGACGAACTGGTCTTCAAGGCGATCCAGACGTACTCCGACAAGGAGGTCGTCCGCTGGATCGAGGTCCAGCAGAAGGGCCAGGAGGAGCCCGAGAACCCGGCCCCGGCCCTCGCGCTGTCCGCCGCCACCGACGACCACCACGGGACCACCACCGCCGAGGACACCGCGGCCAAGACCGAGACCACGGCCTCCGACGACTCCGGCTCCTCGGGCGGCGGTGACACCACCGCCCGTGTCCTCGGCGTCGTCGGCATCGTGGTCGGCGCGGCCGGGGTCGCCTACGGCGTCCTCGCCGGCCGCCGCCGGTCCACCGGCTCCGAGGCCTGAGCTCCACGTCCTTAGCGCGCACAGGGGGCCGTGCGAGGCTGTCGAGGCTCCGACAGCTCTCGTACGCCCCGGTAGCTCTCGTACGCCCCCGGTGCGCGCCGGATCTCTCACATCTGGGACATTTTCCTATGCGCAAGAAGACGTTCGCCGCGGCCGCGCTGCTCGCCGCCGCCACCCTGACCCTCTCCGCCTGCGGCAGCGGCGACGACAGCAAGTCACCCGTGACCGTGGTCGCCGGGGACACCTCGAACAAGGCCGCGACCATCCTGGACCAGCCGTTCGAGAAGCCTGATCTGGTGCTCACCGACACCCACGGCAAGAAGTACGACCTGCGCGCCGAGACCAAGGGCAGGCCGACGCTCATCTACTTCGGCTACACGCACTGCCCCGACGTCTGCCCGCTGACCATGAACAACCTCGCGGTCGCCAAGAAGGCGCTGCCCAAGGCCGACCAGGCCAAGCTGCGGGTCGTGTTCGTCACCACCGACCCCGCCCGCGACACCCCGGCCGAGCTCGGCAAGTGGCTCAAGGGCATCGACTCCCAGTTCATCGGCCTGACCGGCGACTTCTCCACCATCCAGGCCGGCGCCCGCACCATCGGCATCTCCATCGAGCCGACCCACAAGGACAAGAAGACCGGCAAGACCGTCTCGGTGCACGGCACTCAGGTCATGGCGTTCTCACCGAAGACCAACGGCGGTTACGTCCTCTACGGCGAGAACGCCACCGTCGACGACTACACCAAGGACCTCCCCAAGCTGATCAAGGGGGAGAACCCGTGAGGCGTCCGGCCCTGAACCTCCGGGCACTGCCCCGCCCGGCGCTGACCGGGCGGCGGCTCGCCCTGACCGGCGTGGCCACGACCGGCATAGCCCTGGCCGGCGCGCTGGTCCTGGCGGGCTGCGGCGGCTCGGATTCTTCTGGCTCCTCGGGAACCGGACTCTCCGTCGGCGCCTCTTACATGCCCCAGCCGGTCTCCGCCGACATGGCCGCCGGATTCCTGACGATCACCAACAAGGGCGCCACCAACGACGAGCTGACGTCCGTCACCAGCGACTCCGCCGGCCAGGTCACCATGCACGAGACCAACGGCGGGGCGATGCAGGAGGTCAGCTCCTTCGAGGTGCCCGCCCACGGTCAACTCGTGTTCAAAAGCGGTGGCAACCATCTGATGTTCGAGAAGCTGAAGCGCCGCCCGAAGCAGGGCGACACGATCACCCTGAAGCTGAAGTTCGCCGAATCCGGTCCGCTCACCGTCGAGATGCCGGTGAGGTCCGCCACGTACAACCCGTCGACCGGACACTGAGGGAGGGACCGACCTTGACGCGGACCATCACCCCCCGCCTGCGCACGCTGGTGCTGCTGTTCCTCGCCGTCACCGGCGCGCTGCTGGCCGGCGCCGGGCCGGCCGCCGCGCACGCCGCGCTGACCGGCAGCGACCCCGCCCAGGGGGTGGTGGTCCCGAAGGCACCCGACCAGGTCTCGCTCACGTTCTCCGAGAACGTGTCGCTGAACAGCAACTCGATCCGGGTCCTCGACCCCGGGGGCAAACGGGTCGACGTGGCCAAGCCGAACAACCTGACCGGGACGACCTACGGCGTCCAGCTCAAGAGCGGGCTGGGCAAGGGCACGTACACCGTCGCCTGGCAGGTCGTCTCGGCGGACAGCCACCCCGTCGCCGGCGCCTACACCTTCTCCGTCGGCGCGCCTTCCAAGACTGTCGCCTCGGTCGGGGACCAGGACGCGGGCGGCGGGGTCGTCGGCTGGCTCTACGGCTTCGGGCGGTACATGTCGTACGCCGGATACATCGTGCTCGTCGGCGGCGCCGCCTTCGTGCTCGCCTGCTGGCAGCGCGGCGCCGGCGTACAGGCCTTGCAGCGGCTGGTCGTCGGCGGCTGGCTGACCCTCACCGCGGCCACCCTCTGGCTGCTGCTCCTGCGCGGCTCCTACACCACCTCCGGCAGCTTCGGCGACATCTTCGACCTGAACCTGCTCGGCCAGGTCCTCCAGACCAAGCCCGGCGCCGCCCTGATCTCCCGGCTGCTGCTGCTCGCGGCCGCCGCGCTGTTCATCGCCGTCCTCTTCGGGGCCTACGACAAGCGTGAGGAGGGCGCGGAGAAGCGGGACCTGACCTTCGGGCTCGCCATCGGCGGCACCGTCGTGGCCGCCGGGCTCGCGGCGAGCTGGGCCATGGCCGAGCACGCCTCCACCGGGCTCCAGCCGGGCATCGCGATGCCCGTCGACGTCATCCATCTGCTCGCCGTCGCCACCTGGCTGGGCGGCCTGACCGCCCTGCTGTTCGCCCTCTACCGGGCGCCGGCCGACATCCCGGTCGAGTCCACCGCCGTACACCGCTTCTCCCGGGTGGCCTTCGGAAGCGTGGTGGCACTGGTCGCCACCGGCATCTACCAGTCCTGGCGCCAGCTCGGCTCCTGGTCGGCGTTCACCGACACGGCCTACGGACAGCTGCTGCTGGTCAAGATCGCGCTGGTGGCGCTGCTGGTCGGCATCGCGTCCATCTCGCGGCGGTGGACGGGACGGCTCGCGGAGACGGCGGTGACGGAGACGGAGACGGTGACGGAGGACTCGGTCGGGGAAGTCACCGATGCGGAGGAAGCGAAGGAGACCGTCAAGGCGTCCGCGGCCACGAAGGAGGCGTCGGTCAAGTCCAGCGCGTCCAGCGCTTCTGCCGCGTCCGCCACTTCTGGCACCTCCGGTGCGTCCGCCGCTTCCGCCGTTGCCGCCGCTTCCGGCACGTCCGGCACGTCCGGCACGTCCGGCACGTCCGGCACGTCCGGCACCAAGGTCTCCGGCAAGGGCGGCTCCGCTGGTGACGACTCCGCGGACCCCGACCGCGCAGCCCAACTGGCCAGGCAGCAGGCCGCCAAGGACGCCGCCCGGCAGAAGCGCGTCCGCGACGCCGACCCCAACCGCTTCGGCCTGCGCCGCTCGGTGCTCGCCGAGGCAGGGGTCGCCGTCGCCCTGCTCGCGGTCACGACCGTGCTGACGCAGACCGAACCGGGCCGCACCGAGCAGGATGCCAAGGCCACCGCCGCGGCGGTGTCCTCCTCCTCGTCCTCCGCATCGAACTCGTCCTCGGGCGCGCTGACCCTCGACATGTCCTTCGACACCGGCGGCAAGGACGGCAAGGGCGTCGTCCGCGTCGACCTCGACCCCGCGGCCGTGGGCAGCAACGAGATGCACGTCTACGTCCAGCGCCCCAACGGCCGGGCCTTCGACATCCCCGAGGTGAAGGTCGCCTTCACGCTCGCCGCCAAGAAGATCGGGCCGCTTCCCGTCGCCCCCGACCACGTCACCACCGGCCACTGGGCCGCCAACGGAGTGCAGATCCCCATGGCCGGCGATTGGCAGATCTCCGTGACCGTGCGGACCTCCGACATCGACCAGGTGACCGTCTCCAAGAACGCGCAGATCGGCTGAACCGCACCATGGCTGAACCGTCCCAGTCCCTCCGTCCGTCGGTCACCGAGGAGAGCCCGTCGGCTCCCCCGGCCCAAGGCGTCAGCCGGCGCGCACTGCTCGGTACCGCCGGGGCCACCGGACTCGTGCTCGGCGCGGCAGGCGCGGGCGTCGGCTACGCGGCCGCGCCCGCACAGGCCACCCCGCTCAGCACGGTGGGCTCCGACCGGGCGATGTTTCACGGGAAACATCAGCCCGGCATCACCGAGGGCCTCCAGGCGCGCGGCCATCTCATCGCCTTCGACCTGGCGGCGGGCGCGGGGCGGAAGGAGGCGGCCGCGCTGCTGCGTCGCTGGTCGACGACGGCCGAGCGGCTGATGGCGGGCGAGGCGATGACCCAGGACGACACGGACGTGGCCCGTGACGCCGGTCCCTCGTCGCTGACCGTCACCTTCGGCTTCGGCAACAGCTTCTTCACCCGCACCGGCCTGGAGAAGCAGCGCCCCTCCGCCCTTGACCCGCTGCCCGACTTCTCCTCCGACCACCTCGACAGGTCGCGCAGCAACGGCGACCTGTGGGTGCAGATCGGCGCCGACGACGCCCTGGTCGCCTTCCACGCGCTGCGTGCCGTCCAGAAGGACGCGGGCAGCGCGGCCAGGGTCCGCTGGCAGATGAACGGCTTCAACCGCACCCCGGGCGCCACCACCCACCCCATGACGGCCCGCAACCTCATGGGCCAGCTGGACGGCACGCGCAATCCGAAGCCGACGGACTCCGACTTCGACAAACGGATCTTCGTACCGGCCTCCGGTTCGAACGACCCGGCCTGGATGGCGAACGGCTCCTACGCCGTCGTACGCCGGATCCGCATGCTCCTCGACGACTGGGAGAAGCTGTCGCTCACGGCCCAGGAGAACGTCATCGGGCGCAAGAAGTCGAACGGGGCACCACTGTCCGGGGGCTCCGAGACGACGGCGATGGACCTGGAGAAGGCCAGGGCCGACGGCGAGTACGTCGTCCCGATCAACGCCCATGCCCGGATCACCCGGCCCGACCAGAACGGGGGCGCGGCCATCCTGCGGCGTCCGTTCTCGTACCACGACGGCATCGACGCCGACGGAACGCCGGACGCGGGGTTGCTCTTCGTCTGCTGGCAGGCGGATCCGCTGCGCGGGTTCGTGCCGGTGCAGCGGAAGCTGGACCGCGGGGACGCGCTCTCGCAGTACATCCGGCACGAGGCGAGCGGCCTGTTCGCCGTGCCGGGCGGGGCGGCCGACGGGGAGTACGTGGGGCAGCGGCTGCTGGAGGGCTGAGGCCGGACAGTTGCGCTTCCGGGTTTCAAACCACCCGGTCGAGTGGATCCGATGGGACAAGTGAGCCGCGCCCCCCTGCGCCCATTAGGGTGAGGGACATGCCAGCGAGCTATGCGTATCTCGGTCCCGAAGGCACCTTCACCGAAGTCGCCCTGCGCACTCTTCCGGAGGCGGCCACCCGGGAGCTGATCCCATACGTCTCCGTGCAGTCAGCGCTGGACGCGGTGCGGGGCGGCGAGGCCGAGGCCGCCTTCGTGCCGATCGAGAACTCCGTCGAGGGCGGGGTCACCACGACCCTCGACGAGCTGGTCGCGGGCGAGCCGCTGACGATCTACCGCGAGGTGCTGCTGTCGATCACTTTCGCGCTGCTGGTCCGCCCGGGCACCAAACTCTCCGAGATCAAGACGGTGACCGCGCACCCGGTCGCCCAGCCGCAGGTCCGCAACTGGTTGCGGGCCCACCTCCCCAACGCCCTCTGGGAGTCCGCCGCCTCGAACGCGGACGGCGCCCGGCTGGTGCAGGAGGGCCGCTACGACGCCGCGTTCGCCGGTGAGTTCGCGGC
Source organism: Streptomyces sp. NPDC054813 (assembly GCF_053611365.1). Taxonomy (NCBI): domain Bacteria; kingdom Bacillati; phylum Actinomycetota; class Actinomycetes; order Kitasatosporales; family Streptomycetaceae; genus Streptomyces; species Streptomyces sp. NPDC054813. Next base: position 89,900 of record NZ_JBSHAF010000012.1, read on the forward strand.
CGAGCGGTACGGCCTGGAGGCCCTGGAGACCGAGATCCACGACGCGAAGAACGCGCAGACCCGGTTCGTCCTGGTCGGCCGTCCGGCCCGGCCCGCGGCCCCGACCGGCGCGGACAAGACCTCGGTCGTGCTCTGGCAGAACGACGACCACCCCGGCGGGCTGCGCGACCTGCTCGGCGAGTTCGCCACCCGGGGCATCAACCTGATGCTGCTGCAGTCCCGGCCCACCGGCGCCGGCATCGGCAACTACTGCTTCTGCATCGACGCCGAGGGACATATCTCCGACCGCCGGGTGGCGGAGGCCCTGATGGGGCTCAAGCGGATCTGCCGGCAGGTCCGGTTCCTCGGCTCGTACCCGCGAGCGGACATCAAGCCGGGCGAGACCATGGGGCCGACTCGGCCGGGGACGTCGGACGAGGAGTTCATGGCGGCCTCGGACTGGGTGGCGCGCTGCCAGGACGGCCGTTTCTAACCGGCCATACCTTCATATCTACGTTATCCACAGGGGTTATCCACAGGTCCCCAACTCGACCTGGGGACAAGTCGACAGCAACACCTGACTCTGTCGACAAATCGGCCTACAACCCACAGGCGGGCCGGCGATCACTCACATCACCCTTCGTCCACTCGTTTCCCATGGTTCATCTTTTGGAGCGACGTCTTTCCACTCGAAAGTGGGTGTTGCCCCGGTTTGAGCGGGGAATTCCTCTCTTCGCACGCCGAGGCCGGAGTGATCGATTCCGAAGTCCACACCTCGTCCACACAGCCTGTGGATAACTCTCGCGAGGGTGTGGATTCCTGTGGACAACTCCACCCCCAAGTCCCGCTCCGCACAAGGAAATCGAGTCAACCGCGGGCCGCGCGCTTGCCCCGTCTCGGGGAGTGAGACACTTTATATTGACACGCTCGGCAATTCCCCCATAACGGAACGTAAGCCGCGATTCGGAACACGGGTCAATAGTGATTAGTGGGGGGCAACCCCACACCGGTAGCCTTGGCTCTGTGATTGACCTACGCCTGCTCCGTGAGGACCCCGACCGTGTGCGCGCGTCCCAGCGCGCCCGTGGAGAGGACGTCGCGCTCGTCGACGCCCTCCTCTCCGCCGACGAGCGGCGCAGGTCCTCCGGCGTCCGCTTCGACGAGCTGCGCAACGAACAGAAGCAGCTCGGCAAGCTCATCCCCAAGGCCTCCGGGGACGAGAAGGCGGAACTGCTGAAGAAGGCCGGCCAGCTCGCCGCCGACGTCAAGACCGCCGACGCCGAGCGCGACGCGGCCGACGCCGAGACCCAGGAGCTGCTGCTCAGGCTCGGCAACCTCGTCCACCCCGACGTGCCCGTCGGCGGCGAGGAGGACTTCGTCACCCTCGAGGAGCACGGCACGATCCGTGACTTCGGTGCCGAGGGCTTCGAGCCCAAGGACCACCTGGAGCTGGGCCAGCTGCTCGGCGCGATCGACGTCGAGCGCGGCGCCAAGGTCTCCGGCTCCCGCTTCTACTTCCTGACCGGTGTCGGCGCCCTCCTGGAGCTGGCGCTGGTCAACGCGGCGATCGCGCAGGCCACCGAGGCCGGCTTCACGCCGATGCTGACCCCGGCGCTGGTCCGGCCGCAGTCCATGGCGGGCACCGGCTTCCTCGGCCAGGCGGCCCAGGACGTCTACCACCTGGACAAGGACGACCTCTACCTGGTCGGCACGTCCGAGGTGGCCCTCGCCGCGTACCACATGGACGAGATCATCGACGCCGAGCGGCTCCCGCTGCGCTACGCCGGCTTCTCTCCCTGCTTCCGCCGCGAGGCCGGTTCGCACGGCAAGGACACCAAGGGCATCTTCCGCGTCCACCAGTTCGACAAGGTCGAGATGTTCTCCTACGTCGCCCCCGAGGACTCGGAGGCGGAGCACCAGCGTCTGCTGGCCTGGGAGAAGCAGTGGCTGACCTCGCTGGAGCTGCCGTTCCGCGTGATCGACGTCGCCACCGGTGACCTCGGCTCCTCCGCGGCCCGCAAGTTCGACTGCGAGGCGTGGATCCCGACGCAGGGCAAGTACCGCGAGCTGACGTCGACGTCGGACTGCACCGAGTTCCAGTCCCGCCGGCTGTCGATCCGGGTCCGTGACGGCAAGCAGGTCAAGCCGCTGGCCACGCTGAACGGCACGCTGTGCGCCGTACCGCGCACGATCGTGGCCATCCTGGAGAACCACCAGCTGGCCGACGGATCGGTCCGGGTCCCCGAGGTGCTGCGCCCGTACCTGGGCGGCCGGGAGGTCCTGGAGCCGGTGTCCCGGTGAGCTTCCCCTACGGGCTCATCGCCACCGACCTCGACGGAACGCTCCTCGGCCCCGACGAGTCGATCTCGCAGCGCACCCGTGACGCGCTCGCCGCGGCCACCGCGGCGGGCGCCGCGCACATCGTCGTCACCGGCCGCGGGGCCCCCTGGACCCGGCACATCCTCGACGACCTCGGCTACGACGGCCTCGCCGTCTGCGCCCAGGGGGCGCAGGTGTACGACGCCGGGTCGCACCGCCTGCTGACGTCCGTGACGCTGGACCGTCAGCTGGCCGGGGTCGCCCTGGCGAAGATCGAGGCGGAGGTCGGCCCGCTGTACCTCGCCGCGAGCCGCGACGGCCTCGACGGCGACGTGCTGGTGGGGCCGGGGTACGCGGTGACGGGCCATCTCCCGTCGGTCCCCTTCACCGACGCGGCCGACCTCTGGTCGGCCCCGCTGAACAAGATCTACATACAGCACCCGGAGCTGTCCGACGACGAACTGGCGGAAGCCGCACGGCAGGCGGCCGGGGGCTTTGTCACGGTGGCCATGGCGGGCGAGGGAATCGTGGAGCTGCTCCCCCTCGGTCTCTCGAAGGCGACGGGCCTGTCCCTGGCCGCGCGCCGGCTGGGCTTCAAGTCCGCGGACACGATCGCCTTCGGCGACATGCCGAACGACATCCCGATGTTCGCCTGGGCGGCTCGGGGCGTGGCTATGGCCAACGCTCATGAGGAGCTGAAGGCTGTGGCGGACGAGGTGACGTCTTCCAACGAGGAGGACGGCATTGCGGTGGTGCTGGAGCGTCTGCTCGGCTGAGGTTGTCGGTCGACTGCGCCCCTGGGGTGGGACCCGTTCACGCACGCCGACAAGTTCTGCGGAGGATGCACGGATCGAACGTGCGCGGGCTTTCCAGGCCCGACCAAGGCTTAGCAAGCCAGTGCCTTACCACTCGGCCAATCCTCCGGGTGGGCGGCCCACGCGAGAGCGACCATCGCGTGCTCGAAGCGGCCGCCCCGGGCAGCTACATGGCGATCCGCCGCGGACTGCCCTGACGGGAGCGGGACGTACTGTCGTGCATGGACATCGTCCGGCTCCTCTCCCAGATGGTGGGGTGACACAACAACTGTGCCTTTGAGCCGAGATGGGCGCTACTGATTTTCTGAGAGGCGCCCGCTGCACGCGCCCCTTCAGGGGTGCGGTGAACTGCGCGACCAGCCCTCACCCGGCCCGCAGCCACCCCACAACCTCACCGGCGCCACCACCTACGCCGCCCCTTGCTGAAGAACCAGCCCGCCGGCGGCTCGTCCGACCGCCACGGCTGCGGCTCCGGCCCCTCGGCCTTCCACCTCGCGGCCAGCATCCGCGCCCGCGCGGACGGCTCCGAAGTCCCCGCGGACCGTATGAAGTCCTCGTCCAGGACAACCCCGTCCCAGTCCCCGTCTCCGAACCCCTCAGCCATCCCGCGCCTCCTACGCAGTGCACCCGCTTTGTCCAGTGTGCCCGGACAGAGATGAAGCCCCCGTCAATAAAGCGGGCGTCTACTCCTCGCCCGCCAGCGTCAGCGAGCGCAGCTTCTGGCCGGCGTACCAGGTGGCCAGCACCGTCACCGCGATCAGCAGCACCGTGGCCGTCACCAGGGACACGTCGGACGTGACCAGTTCGCCGCCCGTCACCTTGTGGGCGACCGCCAGGGACCACTGCTGTACGCTCAGCGTGCGCGCCCCCGGGACGAGGGAGCCGAACAGCGCCTCCCAGACCAGCGCGTAGACGAGCCCGAAGACGACCGCGTGCCGGGACACCGTGCCCAGCAGCAGGAAGAGCGCCGCGTAGGCGATCGACGCGACCAGCGCGGCGACCGTGTAGGCGACGGCGATCTGCTGGCCGTTGCCGTTGAGGATGAAGCCCGCGATCAGCGTCGGCAGGGCCGAGAACACCATCGTCACGGCGATCGCCACGATCAGCTTGGTGAGGATGATCGTCGGCCGTTTGATCGGCTTGGACAGCAGGTACACCACCGAGCCGTCGTCGATCTCCGGGCCGATCGCCCCCGTGCCGGCGATGACGCCGATGATCGGCACCATGGTCGCCAGCGCGAGGCCGCCGAGCAGGTCGGAGGCGGTCTGGTCGTCGGCGCCGGCGAGGCCGCGGACGACGACCGAGATCGCGATGAGCAGCAGGGGCAGCGCCCCCAGGATGAGGGCCCGGCGACGGCCGAGCAGGGCTCGATAGGTGAGCCGGGCGACTGTGGGGTCGTACATCTTCGGCCTCCTACGCCGCGACCAGATAAGAGAACACGGATTCGAGGGACTCGTCGGACGGCGAGACCGTGAGCAGCCGGATGCCGTGGTCGCGGGCGACCCTCGGCAGCAGGGCGGTGAAGCGGCCGAAGTCGACGGCCTGGATACGCAACGCGCCCTCGGTGAGGTCGACTTCGATGCCCGAGGTCGACGGGTCGGCGATCAGCGCGGCCGCGAGGGTGCGGTCGTCGCTCGAGCGGACCAGGTAACGGTGCGGGCGGTCGGTCATCAGACGGCGGATCTTGCGGAAGTCGCCGCTGGCCGCGTGCCGGCCGGCGACCACCACCTCGATGTGCCAGGCGAGTTGCTCGACCTCTTCGAGGATGTGCGAGGAGAACAGCACCGTACGGCCCTCGTCGCCCATCTTCCGCAGCAGGTCCATCAGCTGCATGCGCTGGCGCGGGTCCATGCCGTTGAAGGGCTCGTCGAGCAGGAGCAGCGAGGGGTCGTGGACCAGGGCGGACGCCATCTTCACGCGCTGGCGCATGCCCTTGGAGTACGTCGAGATCTTGCGGTCCTGCGCGTACTCCATCTCCACCGTGGCCAGCGCCTTCTGGGCGGCCTTGGCGCCGAGGCCGTACAACTCGGCGTTTGCGACGACGAATTCGCGGCCGGTGAGGAAGTCGTACATCGCCTCGCGCTCGGGGACGATGCCGATGTGCTTGTAGATGGCCTCGTTACGCCAGGTCGGCTGTCCATCGAGGGTGACCGTGCCGGTTGACGGGGCGAGGAAGCCGCCCATCATGTTGATGAGGGTCGACTTCCCGGCGCCGTTGGGGCCGAGCAGGCCGGTGACTCCGGGGCCGATGGTCATGGTGATGTCGTTGACGGCGACCACGTTGCCGAACCAGCGGGAGACGTGGTCGATGGAGAGCGTGGTCACAGTCCCACCTTCTTGTAACGGCGCAGCAGCAGGCCATAGCTCGCGGCGATGATGCCGAGGACGACAAGCACGTACACCGCGCCCTGGGCGTGGGAAGGTCCGTCGCCGCCCGGGAAGGTGTTGGTGCCACCGAGGAGGGCGGTGCTCAGGCCGCCGATCAGGGTGACGGGCGAGAACAGGCCGATCCACGGGATGGCGCCGGTGCTGCCCTGGGAGTCCGCGATGGCCTGGAGGGTGGAGACCGCGCCGTAGGAGATGGTCAGTACGGCGATCACGGCGGCGATGCCGAAGCCGCGGCGGGGGGTGATCGAGGCGATGACCAGGCCGATGCCGGCGAACAGCAGGGACAGCAGCGCCACCGAGACCAGTCCCTGGCCGAACCCCTTGCTCTGGTGGGCGAAGTCCATCTTGGACAGCAGGGCGCCCACGTACAGCACGACCAGCGGGGCGCCGGTGAGGATGAACAGCGCCGAGGCCAGGGCCGCGAACTTGGCCCGGACGTAGTCGGCGGTCTCGATGGGCCGTGAGAAGTACAGCGGGATGGTCTTGAAGCGCAGGTCGCGGGAGACCGCCTGGGGTGCCTGCGAGGCGACGTACAGGCTGATGACGGCCTGCATGATGATCGCGTACCGCGTGTACGACACCGGGAGTTCGTGCGCCTTGGTGGCGACGGCGACGGCCACCATGATGGCCGCCGGCACGCACATCACCGCGAACAGCAGCATCGGCAGCACCTTGGACTTCACCGAGCGGCCGAGGCCGTAGGAGCCGCGCAGGGTCTGCGAGTAGAGGGACACGCGGGCGTAGGCGCGGCCCAGGCGCGGGCCGTCGTAGCCGCGGTAGCCGATGTCGTGGATACGGGACTGGTCACCCGCGGGGGTGGCCAGGGGCTGCTCAACCGCCATGGACGGCCGCCTCCTTCCGCTGCTCGTCGCTGCTGGTGAAGACCTCGGAGATGTGGTGTCTGCGCTGCTCCATGCGCACCAGGCCGAGCCCGAGGTCGGCGACGACGTCCCGCACCAGGTCGTACGTCTCCTCGCCCTGGGCGGTGAGCAGCAGGATGTGGCCGGCGCCGGGCAGGCCACCGCCCTCGTGGTCCGTCTCCACCCCGCGCGCGTGCAGCGCGTCGCGCACCGCGCGGGTGCCGTCGGGGTGCTCGTCGCTGTCGGTGACCTCGATCGCGAGGGTGGTGGTGGACTGGGTGAAGTCGGTGGTGGAGCTGGAGCGCAGCAGCTTGCCGCCGTCGACGACGACCACGTGGTCGCAGGTCCGCTCCAGTTCACCGAGCAGGTGCGAGGTGACCAGGACCGAGATGCCGAAGTCCGTGTGGATACGGCGGATCAGGCCGAGCATCTCGTCGCGGCCGACCGGGTCGAGGCCGTTGGTCGGCTCGTCCAGGAAGACCAGCTGCGGGTCGTGCACCAGCGCCTGGGCGAGCTTCACGCGCTGCTTCATGCCGGTCGAGTAGCCGCCGATGGGGCGGTACCGCTCCTCGTATAGCCCGACATGGCGCAGGGTGTCGGCGGTGCGCTCGCGCGCGGCGGCGGGCGGCAGGCCGGACATGCGGGCCATGTGCACGACGAACTCGGTGGCCGAGACGTCGGGCGGCAGGCAGTCGTGCTCCGGCATGTAGCCCACCCGCTCGCGGATGGCGGCACCCTTGGTCGCCACGTCGAGGCCGAGCACCTCGGCTCGGCCCTCGCTGGCGGGGGACAGACCCAGCAGGATCTTGATCAGGGTGGACTTGCCGGCGCCGTTGGCTCCGACGAGTCCGGTCACACCGGGTCCGATGTCCACGGACAGCCGGTCGAGCGCGGTCACCCGGGGGAACCGCTTGCTCAGGCTTTCGGTCGCGATCACAGTCACGCCATCGAAGGTAGTGACGTGGACCACGGAGGTCGTCAGACCCGAGAGCCGTCTTCGCATCACTCTCGAGTATTACGGGACCCTAGGGGATCCCCTGCCTGAGAGCTACGCAGAGTTATCCACAGGCCTTGCAACTCCTATTGACGTCGCCTCTAACAACTGTCACATTCACCAGTGTCAAGTTACGGACGCGTACCGCAGTCGATGGGGACGGGGCGGATGACGACGACAGTGCAGGACGTACTCTCCGAACGCGCCACGGAGCTGAAGGGTTTCCGGCGGGTGCAGCGACTCGCGTACGAATGCGCGGAGGCGGTCGCGGCCCGGCTGGAGCCCGGGATCACCGAGCGCGAGGCGGCCCGGATGCAGCGCGAGTGGCTGCGCGCCCGTGGCGTACGGGACTGGTTCCACCTCCCCTTCGCCTGGTTCGGCGACCGCACCGCGTTCACGGACTTCCGCATACCGCTGCAGTTCTTCCCGACCGACCGCCGGCTGGCCCCCGGGATGCCGTTCATCCTGGACCTGGCCCCGGTCTACGACGGCTTCACGGCCGACATCGGCTACTCGGGCTCCCTCGGGATCAACCCCGTGCAGGACCGGCTGATGGCCGACCTGGAGGCACACCGGGAGCTGATCCTGCGCGAGGTGCGCGCACGGCGCCCGCTGCGCGAGATCTACGAGGACGTGGACCGCCTGATGGTCCGCCAGGGCTACGCCAACCGGCACCGCGCGTACCCGTTCGGCGTCATCGCCCACAAGGTGGACCGGGTGAAGCAGCGCCGCTGGTCACCTCACCTCTTCGGGTTCGGCACCCAGTCCCTGAAGGGCCTCGCCGCCGACGCCCTGCACGGCCACCGCGAGGGCTGGTCGCCCCTGTGGTCGCCGTACCGCTTCTCCGACCACCCGCCCCGGCCGGGCCTGTGGGCGGTCGAACCACACCTCGGCTTCCGGGGCACCGGAGCCAAGTTCGAGGAGATCCTCGTGGTCACCGACTCCCGGGACCCCGAGCAGAGCGCCTTCTGGCTGGACGACGATCTGCCGCACGTGCGGCGCTGGGCGGAGGACAAGTGACGGCACTGAAGGGCGCACGCGAGCGCCGGGTACGCACCGGTGGCATCGAACTGTGCGTGGCGGAACTGGGCGACCCGGCACAGCCGACGGTCGTCCTCGTCCACGGCTACCCGGACAGCAAAGAGGTCTGGTCCGAGGTCGCGCCCCGCCTGGCCGAGCGCTTCCACGTGGTGCTGTACGACGTCCGGGGTCACGGCCGCTCGACCGCACCGCAACCGCTGCGTGGCGGCTTCACGCTGGCCAAGCTGACCGACGACTTCCTGGCGGTGATCGACGCGGTGAGCCCGGACCGCCCGGTGCACCTGGTCGGCCACGACTGGGGCTCGGTGCAGTCCTGGGAGTTCGTCACCGTAGGGCGCACGGAGGGCCGCATCGCCTCCTTCACCTCGATGTCCGGGCCGTCCCTCGACCACTTCGGACACTGGATCAACGGGCGCGTGAAGCGCCCCACGCCCCGCCGGGTGGGACAGCTTCTCGGCCAGGGCGCCAAGTCCTGGTACGTGTATCTGCTGCACACCCCCGTCGTCCCCGAACTGGCCTGGCGCGGACCGCTCGGCAGGGCCTGGCCGGGCATCCTCCGACGGGCCGAGAAGCTCCCCGCCGGCGACTACCCGACCGGCTCCCTCCGCTCCGACGCGGCGCACGGTGCCTGGCTGTACCGCGACAACGTACGGCCCCGGCTGCGCCGCCCGCGCGAGGACGCGTACGCGCACGCGCCCGTGCAGCTCATCACGCCCCTGGGCGACGCCTTCCTCTCCGAGCGGCTTTACGACGACCTGGAGCACTGGGCACCGCAGCTGACCCGCCGCACCCTGCCCGACAAGCACTGGATCCCGCGCACCCGGCCGGACCAGGTGGCGGCCTGGATCGGGGAGTTCGTGATCTCCGTCGAGGACGGCCGGGGCACCGAGCCGAAGCGCGCGGACCGCCATGCCCAGCGGTTCGGCGGCCAGCTGGTGCTGGTCACCGGCGCGGGCAGCGGCATCGGCCGGGCCACGGCGTTCGCGTTCGCGGAGGCGGGCGCGCGCGTGGTGGCCGTGGACCGGGACGCGGAGGCCGCCGCCCGTACCGCCGAGCTGTCCCGGCTGATCGGAGCGGCGGACGCGTGGCCCGAGACGGCCGACGTCTCCGACGAACAGGCCATGGAGAAGCTCGCCGAGCGGGTCCACCGCGAGTACGGGGTCCTGGACGTACTGGTCAACAACGCTGGCATCGGCCTCTCCGGCTCGTTCCTCACGACGACCACGGAGGAATGGCGCAAGGTCCTGGACGTCAACCTCTGGGGCGTGATCCACGGCTGCCGCCTGTTCGGCGCCCGGATGGCGGACCGCGGCCAGGGCGGACACATCGTGAACGTCGCCTCGGCGGCCGCCTTCCAGCCCTCGCGGGCACTGCCGGCCTACAGCACCTCCAAGGCGGCGGTCCTGATGCTGTCCGAGTGCCTGCGCGCCGAACTCGCCGCTCAGCGCATCGGCGTGACCGCGATCTGCCCCGGCATCGTCAACACCAACATCACCTCGACAGCCCGCTTCACCGGGGTCGACGAAGCGGAGCAACGGCGCAGGCAGCAGCGCTCGGCCCGCCTGTACGGGATACGCAACTACCCGCCGGAGAAGGTCGCTTCGGCGATTCTGGAGGCGGTGGAGCACAACCGGGCGGTGGTACCGGTGACCCCGGAGGCACGTGGGGCGCGGTTGCTGTCGCGGCTGGCGCCGGGGGTGCTGCGGAGGATCGCGAGGATGGAGCCGAAGCTGTGACGGCCGATCCCCCGCCCCACAAGACCTACCGCATCGAGGACTTGGCCCACCTGTCCCGGACCACCGTCCGAACCATCCGCGCCTACCAGGACAAGGGCCTCCTCCCGCGCCCGGAACGCCAGGGCCGGGCCAACCTCTACTCCGACGTCCACCTCACCCGCCTCCACCAGATCGCCGACCTCCTCGCCCGCGGCTACACCCTGGCCTCCATCAAGGAGCTCCTGGACGCCTGGGACACCGGGCGGGGCCTGGCCGGCGTCCTGGGCCTCGTCACCGAGGCCGAGGGGCCCTGGACCGACGAGGAGCCGGCCCGCCTGTCCCGCGCCGACCTGGACGCCCGCTTCGGCGGCACCCCCGACGACACCGCCGTGGCCGAGGCCGTGGCACTCGGCGTGCTGGAACCGGTGCCGGACGACCCCGACTCCTTCCTCGTCCCGAGCCCCCAAGAGCTGGCGGTGGCGGCCGAGTTGCACGCGGCCGGGGTACCGCTCACCGCGATCTCGGACCATCTGCGGGAGTTGCGGTTCCAGGTCGAGCACATAGCCACCCGTTTCCTGGAGTTCACCACCGAGCACGTCTTCGCCCGCTACCTCGACGACCCGCACCACCGCACCGACGCGAAGGCGGCAGAGGCGGCCTCCCTGGTACGGCGCCTGCGCCCGCTCGCCCAGCAGACCGTGGACGCCGAACTGGCCCGGGCCATGCGCCTGTTCGCGACCCGCGAGGTGCGCCGGCGACTTGGCGCGGGGGAGCAGCCGAAGACCCGGGAGGAGACACGTACCGTGTCCCTCCCTGCCGACACGATTCAGGCTGTACGACGTCTCGTTGGCCCGGACCACATCGCCGAGTTCATCGCCCTGGCCACCGAACGGGAGGCCCGGGCGCGCCACTTGGACGCGCTCGCCGCAGATCACAGACCTGTTAACGATCTTGACGAAACACCCTGAACCGCCCAGCGGTTGTCCACAGAACGGCCAATTCCCCTGTGGATAACCACACTTGGTTGTGGATCAAACCTCCGGCGAAAAATAGCTGCGTGATCCGCGTCTCTCCCGGCACGCTGATGGTGTGAACGACAAGAAGAGCCACAGGCCACACGACAAAAATAATGAAAAGCCGAACATCAGACAGAACGACAGGACGTGGGACGAGCGGCGCACCGTGAAGGTGTCGAAGTACCTCTCGAAACACCTGCGCCACCAGCCCGAGCGCATCGGCCTCACGCTCGACGAGGCCGGCTGGGTGGAGATCGACACGCTGCTCGCGGCGGCAGCGGCGCACGGCTTCCCGGTCACCCGCGAGGAACTCGAGCACGTCGTCGCCGCCAACGACAAGCAGCGCTTCGCGATCGAAGGCGCCCGGATCCGCGCCAGCCAGGGCCACAGCGTCGACGTCGAGCTCGCACTGCCTCCGGCGACCCCGCCGCCGTACCTCTACCACGGGACCGTGGCCCGGTACCTGGACGCGATCCGGACTGCGGGTCTCCGCCCGATGAGCAGGCACGACGTGCATCTGTCGGCCGACCGCGAGACCGCGACCCGGGTAGGTGCCCGGCGCGGGCGCCCGGTCGTGCTGTCGGTGGACGCGGGCGCGATGCACCGGGCCGGCCATGTCTTCCACGTCAGCGCGAACGGGGTGTGGCTGACGAAGGCCGTACCGCCGGAATACCTGCGCTTCCCCGACCCGCACTGACCCCTGCATGATGACTGGTATGGACCAGAGTGACCGCAGGTACCACCTCCCCACGACCGAGGCGGCCGTGACCGCTCTTCGCGCGATCGCCGCCGAGTGCGACCGCGAGATCGAGGTGACCCACGACATCGGCGCGGACCAGACCTCCCGGCGCAGCGCGGCGGGCTTCGGGGTCACCGCGGACCCGGACGGTTCGCTGCCGCACGAGGCATACGCCGAGTTCGGCGGGCTGCCCCGGGTGAGCGTGCGGCTCTACCCGGACGACGACGCGCTGATCACGGTGGAGGGCGTCGCGTTCCACGACCTCCCGCGCGACGACGTACCCGCGTTTCTCCGCTCCGTCTTCGGTGGGCTGGCCCATGTCCGCTCCCGCCGCTTCCCGCCAGTGGCCTGGCTGGTCGTACCGCTGCCCGGGGACCGTACGTACAAGGAGTACCTGGCCGCGAACCTCCTCACGCCGTGGCTGAGCGGCCGCATACGGTGACCGTTTCGTCCCTCCTCGGTGCGGCCCCTTAGTCTCGGACGCATGAGTCTGCGTCTGAGCACCGTGATCCTGCCGTACCGCCGCTGGAGCGAGGGCGGCCGTACCGCCTGGACGCGGGCCGAGGAACTGGGCTTCCACACCGCGTACACCTACGACCACCTGTCCTGGCGCAGTTTCCGGGACGGCCCGTGGTTCGGTGCGATTCCGACGCTGACCGCCGCCGCGTCCGTCACCGACCGGCTGCGTCTGGGCACGCTCGTCACCTCACCGAACTTCCGGCACCCGGTGGCGCTCGCCAAGGAGCTGATCTCCCTCGACGACATCTCCGGCGGCCGGGTGACGCTCGGCATCGGCGCCGGGGGCACCGGCTTCGACGCCACCGCGCTGGGCCAGGAGCCGTGGACCGCGCGCGAGCGCGCCGACCGGTTCGCCGAGTTCGTGCCGCTGCTCGACCGGCTGCTCACCGAGGACTCCGTGACACAGGACGGCGAGTTCTACTCGGCTCACGAGGCGCGAGACATCCCGGGCTGCGTGCAGCGGCCCCGGCTGCCTTTCGCGGTCGCTGCCACCGGCCCGCGCGGGCTGAAGCTGGCCGCGCGGCACGGACAGGCGTGGGTGACCACCGGCGATCCGAAGCTGTACGAGAACGGCACGCCCGAGCAGTCCGTCGAGGCGCTGCGCGGTCAGACGGCGAAGCTCGGCGAGGCCTGCGCGGCGATCGGCCGGGACGCGTCGGAGGTGGACAAGATCCTGCTCACCGGGTTCACCCCGGACCGGGCCCGTCCGCTGGCATCCCTGGACGCCTTCGTGGACTTCGCCGGCCGCCACCAGGAACTGGGCTTCACCGAGCTGGTGATCCACTGGCCCATCGCGGACTCGGACTTCGCGGCCGACGAGAAGGTCTTCGAGCAGATCGCCATGGAGGCCCCGGCCCAGCTGGCCTGAGGCCGACGGGCGGGGCCGCCGAACAGGGGTCGAGGGTCACCGGGCCGAGCCCGGAGCACGCTCGGGGAGTCATCTGTGTCTCATCTGTGCGGAGCACCGCACTGGCGTGCGGGCATATGCGCGAGAATGGCGCGGTGACCTCAGCGACCCGACAGCCCGAGACCCCCGCCTTCGCCACCCCGCCCCGGCTGATCGCCACCGATCTCGACGGCACCCTGCTGCGCGACGACAAGTCGGTCTCCCCGAGGACGGTCGCCGCGCTGGCCGCCGCCGAGGAAGCGGGCGTCGAGGTCTTCTTCGTCACCGGCCGCCCGGCCCGCTGGATGGACGTCGTCAGCGACCACGTCCACGGTCACGGCCTGGCGATCTGCGGCAACGGCGCCGCCGTGGTCGATCTGCATGGCGGCCCCGGCGCCCACCGCTTCGTGAAGGTGCGCGAACTGGCCAGGGAGAACGCGCTGGACGCGGTACAGCTGCTGCGCGACGCCGCGCCCGGCACGGTGTACGCGGTCGAGCAGACGTACGGCTTCCACCAGGAGCCTGCCTATCCCAAGCTGCACCTGGAGACGCCGGACCATCTGCTGCCCGCCGAGGAGATCCTCGCGGCCGACGGTCTGGGCGCCGGCGAGCCCGTGCTCAAGATCCTCGCCTACCACCCCGACCTCGACCCCGACGCGTTTCTCACCCTCGCCCGCCTCGCCGTCGGCGACCGTGCCAACGTCACCCGGTCCAGCCCCAGCGCCCTGCTGGAGATCAGCGGCCCGGGGGTCTCCAAGGCCAGCACGCTGGCCCTGGAGTGCGCCGAGCGCGGCATCTCGCACGAGGAGGTCGTGGCCTTCGGCGACATGCCCAACGACGTCGAGATGCTGACCTGGGCCGGACAGTCGTACGCGATGGGCAACGCCCACCCCGACGTGATCGCCGCCGCCTCCGGCCGTACGGTCGCCAACAACGAGGACGGTGTCGCAGTCGTGATCGAACAGCTGCTGGCCGCCCGCATCTGAAGCTGCCGGCTTCGGCCCGGCGCTCGCCTCGGTTCCCGCCACAGCACGCGCTACGGCACGGCGGCCGGCTCGGTTCGATACGGCACGTGCTGGAGCACGGACCGCCGGCTCGGTTCGATACGGCACGTGCTGGAGCACGGCCTGCCGGCTCCGGTTCGGTACGGCACGGGCCGCCGGCTCCGGTTCGGTATCGCGCCTGCCTCATCACCGTCGTGCCGCCCCGTCAGGGCCGGCGCCGGGACCTTGCGCCCATCAAAGTCGGGAGACCTGGGGGCCAGGTGAAGGGCTGCGGCCCTAGCGGCCCTTGGGCACTCCCACTAGGTCCTAAGGCGCTCCCACCAGGCCCCCAGGCGCTTCCGCCAGCGACTCCGTCGCCGCCTCCCGCTCCGCCATCCCCCGCAGCGGCCCGGCCACGGCGGCCAGCTCGGCGTACGGTCCGCGCTGCACCACCCGGCCCTCGTCGAGCACGACCACCTCGTCCACGGCCTCCAGTCCCGCCAGCCGGTGGGTGATGAGCACGGTCGTACGGCCCTCTGTGGCGGCCAGCAGATCCGCGGTGAGCGCGTCCGCCGTGGGCAGGTCGAGGTGCTCGGCGGGCTCGTCCAGGACGAGCACCGGGAAGTCGGCGAGCAGTGCCCGGGCGAGCGCCAGCCGCTGCCGCTGCCCGCCGGACAGCCGGGCCCCGTGCTCGCCGACGAGGGTGTCGAGCCCGTCGGGCAGCCCGTCCACCCACTCCAGCAGCCGGGCCCGGCCCAGGACGTCCCGCAGGTCCTCCTCGGTGGCGTCCTTGCGGGCGAGCAGCAGGTTCTCGCGTACGGAACTGTCGAAGAGGTGCGCGTCCTGGGCGCACAGCCCGACGAGCCGGCGTACGTCGTCGCCGTCCATGCCGTGCGCGTCCACGCGGGCCAGGGTGTAGGAGCCCGCGTCCGGGTCGAGGAACCGCAGCAGGACCTGGGCGAGGGTCGTCTTGCCGGAGCCGGAGGGGCCGACCACGGCGATCCGGCGCCCCTCGTGGAGGGTGAGGTCGAGCCCCGCGAGCGCGTCCCGACGCTGGCCCTCGTGACGGGCGGACAGGCCCTTGAGTACGACGGGGAAGGGCGTGGCGGGCGCCTGGCGCGGCCGCTCGGACTCCCGTACGGGTTCGGGCGCGTCCAGCACCTCGTAGATGCGCTCGGCGCTCTTGCGCACCCGCTGCCGGTGCCGCACGGCGAGCGGGAGCCCCAGTACGGGCTCGAAGGCGGCCAGCGGAGTGAGCACGACCACGGCCATCGCCACCCCGCTCAGCCGGCCGTCGGCGACCCCCTGGGCGCCCAGGAGTGCCGTGGCGGCGACGGTCAGGCCCGTCAGCAGAGCGGTCAGTCCGTCACCGAGCGCGGTGGCGGTGGCAGCCCGCGAGGCGATCCGGGTGAGCGTGCGGTCGGCTTGCCGGGCCTCGTCGGTACGGGCGGGCAGCGCGCCGGCGACGGTCAGTTCGGCGGTGCCGGTGAGCAGGTCGGTGACCCGGGTCGCGAGCAGGCCACGGGCGGGCGCCAGCCGCTGCTCGGCGCGACGGGCCACGGCGGAGGTCACCAGCGGGACACCGACGCCGGCCGCCAGCAGCCCCACGGCCAGGGCGGCGCCCGCCTCGGGCAGCAGCCAGGCGGTGAACCCCACAGCCCCGGCGGACACGGCCACCGCGGCCCCGGCAGGCAGCAGCCACCGCAGCCAGTAGTCCTGCAGGGTGTCCACGTCGGCGACCAGCCGGCTGAGCAGATCCCCGCGCCGGGTCGCCCGCAGCCCGGCAGGTGCGAGCCGTTCAAGGCGCCGGTAAACGGCGACCCGGGTGTCGGCCAGCATCCGCAGCACGGCGTCGTGCGACACGAGCCGCTCGCTGTACCGGAACACGGCCCGCCCGATCCCGAAAGCCCGCGTTGCCGTCACGGCGACCATCAGATACAGCACCGGCGGCTGCTGCGAGGCCCGCGAGATCAGCCACCCGGAGGTCGCCATCAACCCCACGGCACTGCCGAGCGCGAGAGCCCCCAGCAGAAGAGCGAGCAACAACCGCCCCCGCCGAGCTCCGGAATCCCCCCGAACCCGCCTCAGAACGCCCTGCCGAGCCCCAGCCACCGACTCCACCGAGCCGCTTCCCGACCGACCGGGCGCTTCGATCTGCCCGAGCAACTCCGCCGGACCACTTTCCACTCGACCGAGCTGTTCGATCGCCTCGCCTTCCCATCGACCGAGTCGGGTGGTGGGTGGGCGAAGGGGTTGGGGGTCCAGGGGGCGGAGCCCCCTGGGGACCTCGCTGCCGGAGAGCCGCACCACCCGGTCCGCCGCCGAGAGCAGCGCCGGCCGGTGCACCACCAGCAACACCGTCCGCCCCGCGGCAAGCCGTCGTACCGCCGCCACAACCTCCGCTTCGGTCGCCCCGTCCAGCGCAGCCGTCGGCTCATCCAGCAACAGCACAGGCCGGTCCGCCAGGAACGCCCGCGCCAGCGCCAGCCGCTGCCGCTGCCCGGCGGACAGTCCGGCCCCGTCCTCGCCGAGCACCGTCCCGGCGCCCTCCGGCAACGCCTCCACGAACTCCAGCGCCCCCGCGTCCCGCAACGCCCGCCGTACCGCCTCGTCGTCCGCGTCGGGACGCGCGAGCCGTACGTTCTCGGCGATCGTCCCGGCGTACAGATGCGGCCGCTGCGGCACCCACGCGATCCGCGACCGCCACGTCTCCAGGTCCACCTCGCCGAGCTCGGCTCCCCCGATCCGCACCCGGCCCGCCACCGGCCGCACGAACCCCAGCAGCACGTTCAGCAGCGTCGACTTGCCCACTCCACTCGGGCCGACCAGTGCGACGGTCTCGCCGGGTTCCACGGTGAACGACACCTCGGTCACCGCGTCCGCCGAGCGGCCCGGGTACCGGACTGTCACTCCTTCGAATGCCAGGGAGGCCTCAGAGGGGACCTCGCCCGCACCGGACACCGGCACCGGCGTCTCCAACACCGCGAAGATCTCCTCCGCCGCCGCGAGCCCCTCCGCCGCCGCGTGGAACTGGGCACCCACCTGCCGCAGCGGGAGGTACGCCTCGGGCGCCAGCACCAGGATGACCAGCCCGATGTACAGGTCCATGTCGCCGTGCACCAGCCGCATACCGATGGTCACGGCGACCAGCGCCACCGACAGTGTGGCGAGCAGTTCCAGAGCGAAGGACGAGAGAAAGGCGATCCGCAGGGTCCGCATCGTCGCCTGCCGGTACTCGCCGGTGATCCGGCGGATGGACTCGGCCTGCGCCTTGGCGCGCCCGAACACCTTCAGCGTGGGCAGCCCTGCGACCACATCCAGGAAGTGGCCGGACAGCCGGGACAGCAGCCGCCACTGACGGTCCGTACGGGACTGGGTGGCCCAGCCGATCAACACCATGAAGAGCGGGATGAGCGGCAGAGTGCCGACGATGATCGCCGCGGACACCCAGTCCTCGGTGACGATCCGGGCGAGCACCGCGACCGGTACGACCACCGCGAGCCCCAACTGGGGCAGGTAGCGCGAGAAGTAGTCGTCGAGGGCGTCGACGCCGCGCGTGGCGAGGGTGACCAGCGACCCGGTCCGCTGACCGCTCAGCCAGCCGGGACCGAGCGCCACGGCCCGGTCGAGAAGCCGCCCCCGCAGTTCGGACTTTACCGCCGCGCTCGCCCGGTGCGCGGCAAGCTCGGTCAGCCAGGAGACCAGCGCCCGGCCGATGGCAACGGCCACCAACAACAGCAGAGGAGTGCGGAGTTCGGATACCGAGTGGCCGTGCTGGAAGGCGCCGACCACCACTTCGGCGATGAGCATCGCCTGGGCGATGACCAGCCCGGCCCCGACCACACCGAGGCCTACGACCGCGATCAAGAAGAGACGAGTGGCTCGGGCGTAGCGCAGCAGACGCGGATCGATTGGTTTCACGTGAAACATGCCCTTCGGCCCGGAGTGGGTGTTTCACGTGAAACACCCACTCCTTGGACTCATGCAGACTCAGTGCGGAGTCAGTCCGTACTCAGTCCGTCAGTACAGACTCAGTGCCGACTCGACGCCGACTCAGTGGGCGGCTTCGGCTGCGATGTGCTGCGTGCCGATCCGCTTGCGGAACACCCAGTACGTCCACCCCTGGTAGAGCATGACGAGCGGCGTGGCGATCGCCGCCAACCACGTCATGATCTTCAGGGTGTAGGGGCTCGACGAGGCGTTGGTGACCGTGAGGTTCCAGTCCGCGTTGAGCGACGACGGCATGACGTTCGGGAAGAGCGACAGGAAGAGCATCGCCACGGCGGCCACGACGGTGACGCCGGACAGGGCGAACGCCCATCCCTCACGGCCCCGCAGATTTGCCCCCAGGGCGGCGACCAGCGCGGCGACCGCCACGACCAGGGCCACCAGGCTCTTGCCGTCCCCGCTGTCGGCCTGCGTCCACACCAGGAAGGCCAGCGCCAGCACGGCGGCGAGCAGACCGACCTTGGTCGCCAGCTTCCGCGCCCGTACCCGTATGTCACCGACAGTCTTGAGGGCGGTGAACACCGTTCCGTGGAAGGTGAACAGGGTCAGCGTCACCAGTCCGCCGAGCAGGGCGTGCGGGTTGAGCAGGTCCCAGACGCTGCCGACGTACTCGAAGTGCTGGTCGATCTTCACGCCCCGCACGATGTTGGCGAAGGCCACCCCCCACAGGAACGCCGGGATCAGCGAGGTCCAGAAGATCGCGGTCTCCCAGTTGCGCTGCCACTTCTCCTCGGGCCGCTTCGCCCGGTACTCGAAGGCGACACCCCGGACGATCAGGCAGACCAGGATGACCAGCAGGGGCAGATAGAAGCCGGAGAAGAGCGTGGCGTACCACTCAGGGAAGGCGGCGAAGGTCGCACCGCCCGCGGTGAGCAGCCACACCTCGTTGCCGTCCCAGACCGGGCCGATCGTGTTGATCAGCACCCGCTTCTCCGGCCGGTCACGGGCGAGCAGCTTGGTGAGGATGCCGACCCCGAAGTCGAAGCCCTCCAGGAAGAAGTAGCCGGTCCACAGGACGGCGATCAGAACGAACCAGACGTCGTGAAGTTCCATGACTGCGTCTCCCTCGGCCTAGTACGAGAAGGCCATCGGCTTGTCGGCGTCACGCGCCTCGCCACCGATCTTCGTGGGCGGGTTGAGGTCGTCCTCGGTGAGCTCGGGCGGGCCGGCCTTGATGTACTTCACGAGCAACTTGACCTCGATGACGGCGAGGATGGCGTACAGCGCGGTGAAGGTGATCATCGAGATGAGGATCTCGGCCTGGGAGACACCGGGGGAGACGGCGTCACGGGTCTGCAGAACGCCGTAGACGACCCAGGGCTGACGACCCATCTCGGTGAAGATCCAGCCCCAGGAGTTGGCGATCAGCGGGAAGCCCAGCGTCCAGATCGCCACCAGCCAGTACAGCCTGCCGAGCTTCGGGCTGAGGGCCTTGTTCTTGAAGAGGACCAGATGCGGCACCTCGTCCTCACCGACCCGCAGATGCTGGGCCAGCATGAACTTCTTACGGGTCAGCCAGAGTCCGACCAGGCCGATGGCGAAGGACGCCATACCGAAGCCGATCATCCAGCGGAACGCCCAGAAGGTGACGGGGATGATCGGGCGGTAGTCGCCCGGACCGTACTTCTGCTGCTCGGCCTTGTTGGTGTCGTTGATGCCGGGTACGTACGAGTTGAAGTCGTCGTCGGCGAGGAACGACAGTATGCCGGGGACCGACAGTTCGACGGTGTTGTGACCCTTGCTCACGTCGCCGTAGGCGAAGACCGAGAACGGTGCCGATTTCTGGCCGTCCCACAGGGCCTCGGCGGCGGCCATCTTCATCGGCTGCTGCTTGAACATGACCTTGCCGAGGGTGTCGCCGCTGATCGCGGTGAGCAGGCCGGCGACGACGACGGTGACCAGGCCCAGCCGCAGCGAGGTCTTCATCACGGTGATGTGCTTCTTGCGGAACAGGTGGAAGGCGGCGATGCCGACCATGAACGCGCCACCGGTCAGGAAGGACGCGGTCAGCGTGTGGAAGGCCTGGGCCAGCGCGGTGTTCTGGGTCAGGACGGCCCAGAAGTCGGTCAGTTCGGCGCGCCCCTTCACCTTGTCGATCTTGTAGCCGACGGGGTGCTGCATCCACGAGTTGGCCGCGAGGATGAAGTACGCGGACAGGATCGTGCCGATGGAGACCATCCAGATGCAGGCCAGATGGATCTTCTTGGGCAGCTTGTCCCAGCCGAAGATCCACAGCCCGATGAAGGTGGACTCGAAGAAGAACGCGATCAGCGCCTCGAAGGCGAGCGGGGCGCCGAAGATGTCACCGACGAACCGCGAGTAGTCCGACCAGTTCATCCCGAACTGGAACTCCTGCACGATGCCGGTGACCACGCCCATCGCGATGTTGATCAGGAAGAGCTTGCCCCAGAACTTGGTCGCCCTGAGGTACTTCTCCTTCTCCGTGCGCACCCATGCGGTCTGCAGGCCCGCCGTGAGGGCGGCCAGAGAGATCGTCAGCGGGACGAACAGGAAGTGGTAGACGGTGGTGATGCCGAACTGCCAACGCGCCAGTGTCTCCGGCGCCAGAGCCAGGTCCACGTCGTCAGTCTCCTTACGTCGCCGGGTACAGCGGCACTTTGCCCCTTTTGTCACGTACATCACGGACCAAAGAGGACGAGCTTGTGAATGCATTCACATTCACAAGCCATTATGACGTACTGATTTTCGACGCAGCCATGGGGGGCCTGTCTTCTCCGTCACGTCACCCCGCGGCCCGCGGTTCCACGTGAAACCCATACGCAACGGGGCCGCCTCACGGCGACCCCGTACGTGTGGAACTGGCCGACGGCCAAGGCGCCTTGCGGCTAGAGCTCCTTGCGGAAGTTCTCCGCCGCCTTCAGGAAGATGTCGTTCGCCTCGGTCTCCCCGATCGTCACCCGGGCGCCCTCGCCCGGGAACGGCCGGATGACCGCGCCGTGCTCCTCACAGAGCTGCGCGAAGGCCGTCGTACGCTCCCCCAGCCGCAGCCACACGAAGTTGGCCTGGGTCTCCGGAACCGTCCACCCCTGGGCACGGAGCGCCCCGACCACCCGCTGCCGCTCGCACACCAGCGATCCGACCCGGCCGAGCAGTTCGTCCTCGGCCCGCAGCGAGGCGATCGCCGCTTCCTGGGCGAGCTGGCTCACGCCGAACGGCACCGCCGTCTTGCGCAGCGCCGCCGCCACCGGCTCATGGGCGATCGCGAAGCCGACGCGCAGCCCGGCGAGGCCGTACGCCTTGGAGAAGGTCCGCAGGACACAGACGTTCGGTCGTTCGCGGTAGATCTCGACGCCGTCGGGCACCTCGGGGTCGCGGATGAACTCCCGGTAGGCCTCGTCAAGGACCACCAGCACGTCACTCGGCACCCGGTCCAGGAAGCGCTCCAGTTCGGCTCGCTTCACGACCGTGCCGGTCGGGTTGTTGGGGTTGCAGACGAAGATCAGGCGGGTGCGTTCGGTGATCGCGTCCGCCATCGCGTCCAGGTCGTGCACCTCCCCGGGCGTGAGCGGCACCTGGACCGAGCGGGCGCCGCTGATCTGCGTGATGATCGGGTAGGCCTCGAAGGACCGCCAGGCGTAGATCACCTCGTCGCCGGGGCCGCTGGTGGCCTGGATCAGCTGCTGGGCGACGCCGACCGAGCCGGTGCCGGTGGCCAGATGGCCGAGCGGGACGCCGAAGCGGTCCGAGAGCTCGTTCATCAGTGCCGTGCACGCCATGTCCGGGTAGCGGTTGAAGGCGGCAACGGCCGCGGTCACGGACTCCAGCACGCCGGGCAGCGGAGGATACGGGTTCTCGTTGGAGGAGAGCTTGTAGGCGACCGGGCCGTCGGCCGCGGCAGGCTTGCCCGGCTTGTAGGTGGGGATACTCTCCAGCTCGGCGCGCAGCTTGGGGCTCGTCTCGCTCACCGCAGTCCTCCTCGCGACCACCGGCGGACCGTCCGCGCCGCCGGCATCCAATACTCCTCACCTTATGAGGATTCGGTGCCGCTGCGTACAGCAGCGGAGCGACCCGGTAGGCGGGGGCCTGACCTCATCCGTCCCACTGGCATCACGGGCATCACCATACGAAGGCGCATTTTTCGGGGGCGCGCCCTACATATATCTACGCGCCGGTGGCTCACGCCGTGGCGCGCATCACCCGTGAAGGTGAGTTGAGACCTCTTCGAGACATCGGGCACTTGGCAGGCCCATGCGTGCCGACAAGTCACGTCTCGCCATTGGATCGTTCAACTGACTTTCTTTCTAAGGTAGTTGACCCCCTTTGACCTTGCAGAAACGTGCCTGTCAACGCGTGCATATGCGTCCGCACTACCCCACCGCATGAGCCCTACTATCGGCTCGCCATGACAGCAGCAGGGAAGCACCAGGTGAGCCGCGCGGAAACCTCTCGGCGAGGCAGCCGGCCGGGCCGGGCGGGCATCAGAGACGTAGCCGCCGCCGCCGGAGTCTCCATCACGACCGTCTCCGACGCCCTGAACGGCAAGGGCCGGCTCCCGGATGCCACCCGGCGCCACGTCCGCGAGGTCGCCGACCGGCTGGGGTACCGCCCCTCGGCCGCCGCCCGTACCCTCCGTACCGGCAAGTCGGGACTGATCGGCCTGACCGTGACGACGTACGGGGATGAACCTTTCACCTTCACCGAGTTCGCGTACTTCGCCGAGATGGCGCGGGCCGCCACCTCGGCCGCGCTCGCCCGCGGCTACGCCCTGGTGATCCTGCCGGCGACCTCACGCCACGACGTGTGGTCGAACGTCGCTCTGGACGGCACGGTCGTCATCGACCCGTCCGACCAGGACCCGGTGGTCAGCGAGCTGGTCCGGCAGGGGCTGCCGGTGGTCTCCGACGGCCGCCCGGCCGGCTCGCTCCCGGTCACCGCCTGGGTGGACAACGACCACGAGGCCGCCGTACTCGGCATCCTCGACCATCTCGCCGACGCGGGCGCCCGCCGGATCGGCCTGCTCACCGGCACCACGACGGACACCTACACCCACCTGTCGACCACCGCCTACCTGCGCTGGTGCGAGCGCGTGGGCCAGGACCCGGTCTACGAGGCCTACCCGGCGCACGACCCGTGCGCGGGCGCCGTCGCCGCCGACCGGCTGCTCGCCCGCCCGGACCGCCCCGACGCCGTCTACGGCCTCTTCGACCCCAACGGCACCGACCTGCTCGCCGCCGCCCGCCGTTACGGGCTGCGCGTCCCCGACGACCTGCTGCTGGTGTGCTGCAGCGAGTCGACCGTGTACGCCAACACCGAGCCGCCCATCACCACGCTCTCCCTGAAGCCGCGCCGCATCGGCACGGCGGTGGTGCAGCTGCTCATCGACGCGATCGAGGGAGTGGAGTCGGACCAGCCGGTCGAGCAGGTGATACCGACCGAACTGATCGTGCGTACCTCCTCCCAGCGACGCGCGCAGCGCACCACGGTCAGCCCGCCGCGGGCACCGGAGGAGGAGTAGTACGGACGTCCCACACCCACGCACGGACGTCCCGCACCCACACGCGGGCGCTCCCTACGCCCGCCCGGCCGGTCCGTACGCACACGGAGGCGGCCGACGCGCCTGCCGGACGTCGTCGAAAGACGGCCGGCAGGTGAGCGGCGGGTGGTCGAAACCCTGCCCAACCGGGGCGAAAGCCGCACGGAACTGGAGTCCTGCTCCGATTCACCACCCCTGGGTCATCACACGGCGCGACGGGCATTCCTATGATGGGCCCACGACACCGCGGGCCGCTGCGACCAGGCAGTCCGAAGCGGTGCAGATGCGGCGCGATGGTGGAGGGGTCTGATGACTCAGGGGGCCGGTCAGGGACCCGAGGCGGAACGGACGGCGACGTTGCGCGACTTCCGGGTGCCCGCGTACGTCAACGAGACCGGTCCGTACGTCCAGAGCACCCACCCCGGCGACGTGGCCCCGGCGCTCGACGAGCCGTATCCCGACGGATATCCCGAGGGGTACACGCCGACCCAGCGCGACCTGCCCGTCATCAACCGTGGCGACACGCTCCGGCTGCCGGTCGACCCGGCCGCCGATCCGGCCGCTCAGACGGCGGCCGGTCCAGGCCCGCTGTACGTCGTCGGGGACGTGCACGGTTACTTCGACGAGCTGATCGACGCGCTGCGGGAGCAGGGACTGATCGACACGGACGGGCACTGGTGCGCGGGCACCGCCCGGCTGTGGTTCCTCGGCGACTTCACCGATCGGGGTCCGGACGGCATCGGCGTCATCGACCTGGTGATGCGGCTGTCCGCCGAGGCGGCCGCGGCCGGCGGCTACTGCAAGGCGCTCATGGGCAACCACGAGCTGCTGCTGCTCGGCGCCAAGCGGTTCGGCGACACGCCCGTCAACTCCGGCGCGGGCACCGCCACCTTCCAGGCGGCCTGGCTGCTCAACGGCGGTCAGAAGACCGACATGGACCGGCTCCAGGACCACCACCTCCAGTGGATGGCCCGCCTGGACGCGGTCGAGGAGGTCGACGGCTATCTGCTGGTCCACTCCGACACCACCGCCTACCTCGACTACGGCGACTCGATCGAGGCGGTCAACGACACGGTCCGCGAGACCATCACCCGTAATGACGCGGACGAGGTTTGGGACCTGTTCCGTAAGTTCACCAAGCGGTTCTCCTTCCGCGACGAGGGAGGTGCAGACGCCGTCCGTTCCCTTCTCGATACGTACGGCGGCACCCGCATCGTTCACGGGCACAGCCCGATTCCCTATCTGCTGGGGGAAGTCGGCTCCGAGGACGGCGAGGAGACCACCGGCCCCCTGGTGGAGGGACCGCACGTCTACGCGGACGGGCTGGCCATCGCCATGGACGGCGGAGTGACCATGGCCGGAAAGCTGCTGGTCAGGCAACTTCCGCTGGACAGCTGAACGTTCGGCGCGCTGTTCTGTACCCCGATGTCACACGCGGGCCACCCCCAATTTCCGGCAACCCCCTGTCACCGCGTGCCTTAACGGCTCTACCATCGGTTTATCCGTAGCAGGCTCCCCTCCGTTTCTGCCCGACGGCTCGCCGGCGTGCGAGCCCCAAGCCCTACGGAGCATCGGGGGATGCACATGAACAGCGTTCCGCAGCACCTGCACAGCGAGGACCGCCAGGAATACGAGCGGATCCTCGATGAGGCGCTGCGCTCCGCCCCTTACCGTCCCGAACTGGCCGGTACCGGCCGGCATTTGAACACCGAACAGCTGCGCACCATGGCGCTCAACGCCACCGCACTGATAACGGCGGCCGCGGCGACCGAGTACCAGCACTATGTGAAGGTCCGCGAGGAACTGCGCAACCCGGCGCGGTCCACCCCGGCCACTGTCCACGAGTCCGACTCCGCGGAGTCGGCCACGGGCGGTGCGATGGGGCTCGCCACCACCCTCGGCGAGGCCGCCGAGACCACGGGTGCCGGCGGCTTCGCCCTCGCCCTGGTCCTGGCCCCCGTGCTCGCCGGTACCGCCGCCGCGATCTTCCTGCTCGTCGGCTACGTCCTGAAGATGCTGGACCCGGCCCCGGCGTTCGCCCAGACCATGCTCACCGCCGGCTGGGTCTTCGGCGTCGTGACCGCGGCCGCCATCCTCATGGCCGGCACGGGGCTGCTGCTCACCGCACTGCGCAACAGCCCCTCACTGGAGTCCGGAGCCTACGGCGAACCCGGCGGGGAGGTGGCCAAGGCCCGGGACGCCTGGCGGGACGCCCTGCTGGAGCGCGGCATCCTGCCCTTCCTGCGGGAAGCGCTGGCCACCGAGCCCGGCACGGCCGGACTGCGCCGTGCGACCCCGTCGGGTCCGGGGGGCCGGATGCCGCGCCTGGGCTACGACCGCCCCGGTTTCAGCACCGATGACGGCACCACACCCGCCTCCCGGCCGAGCTTCACCAGCCCGGACTACACCAGCCCGGACTTCGGAGGCCCGGAACACCAGCCGGAATAACCCGGCTTGGGGCCCCCGCCGGGGGGGGGGGGCGGAGACCCCCGGCACCCAAAAGCGGAGGAACCACGGGGGGTGAGGGAAGGGGGGGGCGGGACCCCCCCCCACG